>NZ_JAXAFJ010000002.1:0-621746 GCF_033898525.1 Terrihabitans rhizophilus
GGAGAAGCTGCGCTTCGCCATCCGTGAAGGCGGCCGCACGGTTGGCGCCGGCGTCGTCGCAAGCATCATCGAGTAATCAACGTAGCTGTGACGGGGCCGGCCATGGCCGGTTCCATCACAATCGAGGCTGACATGAACGGTCAGAATATCCGAATCCGGCTCAAGGCGTTCGATCATCGTGTACTCGATGCATCGACCCGCGAGATCGTCTCGACGGCAAAGCGCACCGGAGCCCGCGTTCGCGGACCCATCCCGCTGCCCACGCTGATCGAGAAGTTCACGGTCAACCGTAGCCCCCACGTCGACAAGAAGAGCCGCGAGCAGTTTGAAATGCGCACGCACAAGCGTCTTCTCGACATTGTCGATCCGACCCCGCAGACGGTGGACGCGCTGATGAAGCTCGACCTCGCCGCCGGCGTGGATGTCGAGATCAAGCTCTGAGAGGGACGGCAACAATGCGGTCCGGTGTAATTGCCCAGAAGGTCGGCATGACGCGCATCTTTACGGATGCTGGCGAACATGTGCCGGTCACGGTCCTCAAGCTCGATCAGTGCCAGGTGGTTGCCCACCGCACGATCGAGAAGGACGGTTATGTCGCGCTCCAGCTCGGTGCTGGCCTGCGCAAGGCGAAGAATGTCTCGAAGGCGGCTCGCGGCCAGTTCGCGGTGGCTCAGGTCGAGCCGAAGCGCAAGGTCGTGGAATTCCGCGTTCCGGCCGATGGGCTGATCCCCGTCGGTGCCGAGATCACGGCGGACCATTTCCTGGCTGGTCAGTTCGTGGATGTCACGGGCACCTCGACCGGTAAGGGCTTCGCCGGCGCCATGAAGCGCTGGAACTTCGGTGGTCTCCGTGCAACCCACGGCGTGTCGGTCTCGCACCGTTCGCACGGTTCGACCGGCGGCCGCCAGGATCCCGGCAAGGTCTTCAAGAACAAGAAGATGGCTGGTCATCTCGGTGTCGAGCGTGTCACCACGCAGAACCTGAAGGTCGTCCGGACCGATGTCGAGCGCGGCCTCATCCTTGTTGAGGGTGCGGTTCCTGGCCCGGCCGGCGGTTGGATCGAGCTTCGTGACGCTGTGAAGCGCAAGCTTCCCGACGGCATCCCGACGCCCGGCAAGTTCCGGCTGCAGGATGAAGCCAAGGCTTCGGCGAAGAACGCGGACGAGGACAACGTGGCCGACGTCGAGGCGAAGAACGCCGAAGACGCCGCGACCGGTCCCGACACTGTTGATGGGGAGGCCGTCTGATGGTCGATATCAGCGTCAAGACGTTTGCGGGCGAAGACGCCGGCAACGTCACCCTATCGGACACGATCTTCGGTCTGGAGCCGCGCGCGGACATCCTGGCTCGTGTGGTTCGCTGGCAGCTCGCTAAGCGCCAGGCAGGCACGCACAAGTCGCTTGGTCGTTCCGAGGTGAACCGCACCAAGTCGAAGATGTACAAGCAGAAGGGCACGGGCCGCGCTCGTCACCACGCTGCGTCCGCTCCGCAGTTCCGCGGCGGCGGTCGTGCCTTCGGTCCGGTGGTGCGCAGCCATGCGCATGACCTTCCGAAGAAGGTGCGCGCCCTCGGTCTTCGCCTGGCTCTTTCGGCCAAGGTGAAGGACGGCGGCCTGATCATCGTCGAGAACGCGGCCCTGGCGGAAGCCAAGACCAAGGCGTTCCGCGAGACCATGGTCAAGTTGGGCCTGCAGTCGGCTCTCATCGTCGACGGCGCGGAAGTGGAAACCAATCTTGGCCGCGCGGCGCGCAACGTTCCTTATGTGGACGTGCTGCCGGTCCAGGGCATCAACGTCTATGACATCCTGCGGCGCGATACGCTCGTGCTCACCAGGGCTGCGGTGGACGCGCTCGAGGAGCGTTTCAAATGAGCAAGGATCCGCGCCACTACGACGTGATCATTTCGCCGATCATCACCGAAAAGGCGACGATGGCGTCCGAATACAACAAGGTTGTCTTCCGCGTCGCCAAGACGGCGACCAAGCCTCAGATCAAAGAGGCGGTCGAAAAGCTGTTCGACGTGAAGGTGACCGGCGTTAACACCCTCGTCCGCAAGGGCAAGGTGAAGCGCTTCAAGGGAAGGCTTGGCCAGCAGGGTGATGTCAAGAAGGCCGTTGTGACCCTCGCCGAGGGCCACTCGATCGACGTGACGTCTGGTCTCTGAGCGGGCGAGGGCACAGAAAATGGCACTCAAGCACTTTAAACCCGTCACCCCTAGTCTCCGTCAGCTGGTCCTCGTCGACCGGTCTGACCTGTACAAGGGCAAGCCGGAAAAGACGCTGACGGAAGGCTTGTTCTCCAAGGGCGGCCGCAACAACACGGGTCGCGTCACGGTCCGTTTCCGTGGCGGCGGTCACAAGCGCACCTACCGCGTGGTCGACTTCAAGCGCCGCAAGCTGGACATTCCGGCGACCGTCGAGCGCATCGAGTACGATCCGAACCGGTCGGCGTTCATTGCGCTGGTGAAGTATGCGGATGGCGAGCTGGCCTACATCCTGGCTCCCCAGCGCCTTGCGACGGGTGATCAGGTGATCGCCAGCCAGCTGGCCGACGTAAAGCCGGGCAATGCCATGGCGCTCCAGAGCATCCCGGTGGGCACGGTCGTGCACAACATCGAGATGAAGATCGGCAAGGGTGGGCAGATCGCCCGCTCGGCTGGTGCTTACGCTCAGATCGTCGGTCGTGACCAGGGTTACGTGTCGCTCCGCCTCAATTCTGGCGAGCAGCGGCTGATCAACGGCCAGTGCTTTGCGACGATTGGTGCGGTATCCAACCCGGACCATTCGAACCAGAACCTTGGCAAGGCTGGTCGTTCACGCTGGCTTGGTCGTCGTCCGCACAATCGCGGCGTGACCATGAACCCGGTCGACCATCCGCACGGCGGCGGCGAAGGCCGCACCTCGGGCGGCCGTCATCCGGTTACACCGTGGGGCAAGCCGACCAAGGGCAAGAAGACGCGTCGCAACAAGTCGACGACCAAGTTCATCGTGTCCAGCCGGCACGCCAGGAAGAAGTAAGGGGATCGGATCGTGGCACGTTCCATCTGGAAGGGACCTTTCGTCGACGGATATCTGCTCAAGAAGGCAGATGCCGCCCGCGGGTCCGGCCGCGCCGAGGTCATCAAGACCTGGAGCCGGCGTTCTACCATTCTGCCGCAGTTCGTGGGCCTTACTTTCGGCGTCCACAACGGTCAGAAGCACATTCCGGTCTTCGTCTCGGAAGAGATGGTGGGCCACAAGCTCGGCGAATTCGCTCCGACGCGGACCTATTACGGTCATGCGGCGGACAAGAAGGCCAAGAGGAAGTAATCCGATGGGCAAGCAAGCTCGTGAGCGCCGCCTCCCTGAAAACGAGGCGCAGGCCAAGACCCGCCTGATCCGGGTCAGCCCGCAGAAGCTGAACCTGGTGGCGCAGCTGATCCGCGGCAAGGCGGTCGCGACTGCGCTCGCCGATCTCCAGTTCTCGCGCAAGCGGATCGCCAAGGACGTCAAGAAGACGCTCGAAAGCGCCATCGCGAATGCCGAGAACAACCACAGCCTGGACGTCGACGATCTGGTCGTCGCCGAGGCTCACGTTGGCAAGGCGCTGGTCATGAAGCGGTTTTCGCCGCGTGCCCGTGGCCGCGTCGGCCGCATCGAAAAGCCGTTTTCGAACCTCACGATCGTGGTTCGTCAGGTTCGGGAGACCGCATAATGGGACAGAAGGTCAATCCGATCGGGCTGCGCCTCGGCATCAATCGTACCTGGGATTCGCGTTGGTTCGCGCAGGGTAACGAATACGGCCGGCTGCTGCACGAAGACATGAAGATCCGTGACGCCCTGCTCAAGGATCTGAAGCAGGCGGCGGTCTCGAAGATCGTCATCGAGCGTCCGCACAAGAAGGCCCGCGTGACCATACATTCGGCTCGTCCGGGTATTGTCATCGGCAAGAAGGGCGCCGATATCGAGAAGCTGCGCAAGAAGGTCGGTTCGATGACGGACAGCGATGTCCACATCAACATCGTCGAAGTGCGCAAGCCTGAGGTCGATGCGCAGCTGGTTGCCGACTCAATCGCCCAGCAGCTAGAGCGTCGCGTGGCGTTCCGCCGTGCTATGAAGCGCGCTGTTCAGTCAGCGATGCGCCTTGGCGCGGAAGGCATTCGCATCACCTGCTCCGGCCGTCTCGGTGGCGCGGAGATCGCGCGTACCGAATGGTATCGCGAGGGCAGGGTGCCGCTGCATACGCTGCGCGCCGACATCGACTACGGGGTTTCGACCGCGCACACCGCGATGGGCACCTGCGGCGTCAAGGTTTGGATTTTCAAGGGCGAGATCATGGAACACGACCCGATGGCGCAGGAGAAGCGCCTGGCCGAGGGTGAGGGTTCCAGCAACCGTGGGCGCCGCGAGCGCGAAACGGCCTGATCCGTTCCGGGATTGAGTGAGGAAAGATCATGCTTCAACCGAAGCGCACCAAGTTCCGCAAGCAGTTCAAGGGACGCATTTCCGGCGTCGCCAAGGGCGGGACGAATCTGGACTTTGGAACCTTCGGTTTGAAGGCGATGGAGCCCGAGCGCATCACGTCGCGTCAGATCGAGGCGGCTCGCCGCGCGCTAACGCGTGAGATGAAGCGCCAGGGCCGCGTCTGGATCCGCATTTTCCCGGACGTTCCGGTGACGGCGAAGCCGACCGAAGTCCGCATGGGCAAGGGTAAGGGCGCGATCGAGTATTGGGCGGCGAAGGTCAAGCCTGGCCGCATCATGTTCGAACTCGACGGCGTGAGCGAAGAGGTGGCCCGCGAGGCGCTGCGTCTCGCGGCTGCCAAACTGCCGATCCGTACGCGCTTTGTTGCGCGCATCGCGGAGTGAATGGAATGACGAAGATCATCGACATCCGTGGCCTCAGCGCCGACCAGGTCTCCGACGAGGTCCTGAAGCTGAAGCGCGAGCAGTTCAACCTGCGCTTCCAGCGCGCGACGGGCCAGCTCGAGAACACGAACCGCTTCCGTGAGATCCGCCGCGATATCGCGCGCCTCAATACGGTTGCTCGCGAGCGGGCCCTCGAAGAGGGTGCTACTGAAACCAAGCCGCGCGGCAAGCGCGCGGCGGCGAAGGCGAAGGCCTGAGGGTAAATCATGCCGAAGCGCATTCTCCGCGGCGTCGTTGTCAGCGACACCAACAATAAGACTGTGGTCGTGAAGGTCGAGCGCCGTTTCACGCATCCTCTTCTCAAGAAGACGGTGCGGCGCACAAAGAACTATCACGCACACGACGAGAACAACGTGTTCAAGATCGGTGATCAGGTCTCCATCGAGGAGAGCGCACCGATCTCGAAGCAGAAGCGCTGGCGGGTTGTCGAATCCGCTGCCGCAGCAGCTGAAGAAAACGTCTGAGACTGGGTATGGCGGGACAGGTCCCTTCGGGGAAACCGGTTCGTCATTAAAGAGGAAGTGATGCCATGATCCAGATGCAATCGAACCTCGACGTTGCCGATAATTCCGGCGCGCGTCGTGTCATGTGCATCAAGGTGCTTGGCGGTTCGAAGCGTAAGTATGCCTCCGTTGGCGACATCATCGTCGTCTCCGTGAAGGAGGCCATTCCGCGCGGCCGCGTTAAGAAGGGTGAAGTGATGAAGGCGGTGATCGTTCGCACCGCCAAGGACATCAAGCGCCCCGACGGTTCGGTGATCCGGTTCGACCGGAACGCCGCCGTTCTCGTGAACAAGGAAGGCGAGCCGATCGGGACCCGTATCTTCGGACCGGTGCCGCGCGAACTGCGCGCCCGCAACCACATGAAGATCATCTCGCTCGCGCCGGAGGTGCTGTAATGGCGGCCAAGATTAAGAAGGGCGACAAGGTCGTCGTGCTTTCGGGCAAGGACAAGGGCAAGACCGGTGAGGTCCTGCAGGTCATGCCGAAGGATGAGCGCGCCGTTGTGAAGGGCGTCGCCATGGTGGTTCGTCACCAGCGCCAGACCCAGTCCCAGGAAGGCGGCCTGATCCACAAGGAAGGCACCATCCACCTGTCGAACATCGCGCTCGCCGATCCCACCACGGGCAAGGCCACGCGCGTTGGCTTCCAGACCCTGGACGATGGCCGCAAGGTCCGCGTTGCCAAGCGCTCGGGAGAGCGGATCGATGCTTGATACTGTGAACTACACGCCGCGGATGAAGGAGCTCTACGAGAGCACCGTCCGCCAGAGCATGACCGAAAAGTTCGGCTACGAGAACGTCATGCAGGTGCCGACCATCGACAAGGTGGTCATCAATATGGGCGTCGGCGAAGCTGTCGCTGACTCCAAGAAGGTGGTTTCGGCGGCTGCCGATCTGGCACGTATCGCCGGCCAGAAGCCGGTGATCACCAAGGCACGCACCTCGATCGCGACGTTCAAGCTTCGTGAAGGCCAGTCGGTCGGCACCAAGGTGACGCTGCGCAAGACGCGCATGTGGGAGTTCCTGGACCGCTTCGTGAACGTGGCGCTGCCGCGTGTTCGCGACTTCCGCGGCCTGAACCCCAAGAGCTTCGACGGCCGCGGCAACTTCGCCACGGGCATCAAGGAGCACATCATCTTCCCGGAGATCAACTACGACCAAGTCGAGCAGATCTGGGGCATGGACATTATCGTCGCGACGACCGCGCGGACGGATGACGAGGCTCGCGAACTGCTTCGCAGCCTGAACTTCCCGTTCCGGACCTGAGCGGCGAGAGGAGAGACCGATGGCGAAGAAGAGCCAGATCGAAAAGAATAATCGCCGCAAGGCGATGGTCGTCAAGTTCGCCGCCAAGCGCGCCGAGCTGAAGGCGGTTGCCGACGATCAGAACCGTCCGATCGAGGAGCGCTTCGAGGCGCGCCTCAAGCTTGCGGAACTGCCGCGCAACTCGTCCAAGATCCGCGTGCGTCTGCGCTGCGAGATCACCGGCCGTCCGCGCGCGAACTATCGCAAGCTGAAGATGTCGCGCATTGCACTTCGTGAACTGGGCAACAAGGGTTTGATCCCTGGCCTGGTCAAGTCGAGCTGGTAAGGAGAACACGACCATGAGCATGGTTGATCCGCTCGGCGATATGCTGACCCGCATCCGCAACGCGCAGATGCGGCGCAAGACCAGCGTCACGACCCCCGGTTCCACGCTTCGGGCCCATGTGCTCGACGTGCTGAAGACGGAAGGTTATATCCGCGGCTATTCCTCGGCCGAGTTCGACGCCGGCCGTACGGAGTTCGAGATCGAACTCAAGTACTTCGACGGCGCGCCGGTGATCCGCGAGATCGCCCGCGTCTCGAAGCCGGGCCGTCGGGTTTATGCCTCGGTGAAGAATTTGCCCCGCGTGTCCAACGGACTCGGCGTGGCGATCGTCTCCACGCCGAAGGGCGTCATGGCTGACCACGAAGCTCGCGAGCAGAACGTGGGTGGCGAAGTTCTCTGCACGGTTTTCTGAACCGGCATACGAATAAGGAAAGCGCCATGTCGCGCATTGGCAAGAAACCGATCTCGGTCCCGCAGGGTGCGACGGCTACGGTCGATGGTCAGACGGTGAAGTTCAAGGGTCCGAAGGGCGAACTGTCCTTCGTTCTCCATGAGGACATCGAAGGCAAGTTGGAAGATGGCGCGGTTCGCGTCACGCCTCGTCATGAAACCAAGCGTGCACGATCCCAGTGGGGTCTGTCGCGCAGCATGGTTCAGAACCTGGCGGTTGGCGTGACCACCGGCTTCGAGAAGAAGCTGGAGATCGAGGGCGTAGGCTATCGTGCGTCGGTGCAGGGTAAGAACCTGGTACTCGCGCTCGGCTACAGCCACGACGTGACCTATGCCATCCCGGATGGCATCTCGATCGTCGCCGGCAAGCCCACCGAAGTCACGGTCTCGGGCATTAACAAGCAGCAGGTCGGCCAAGTGGCGGCCGAGATCCGCGAATGGCGTCCGCCGGAGCCCTATAAGGGCAAGGGCGTGCGCTATGCCGGTGAATTCATCTTCCGTAAGGAAGGCAAGAAGAAGTAACGGAGCGCACGATGGTCAAGGATCTCAAGGCGGCCACCCGGCGCAAGAACCGCGTCCGCCGCGCCCTTCGGAAGGTCGCGACGGCAGGACGCCCGCGCCTGTCGGTGTTCCGTTCGTCGAAGCATATCTATGCGCAGATCATCGATGATGTGCGCGGCCATACCCTGGCTGCGGCGTCGTCGAACGAAAAGGATCTCCGCACCCGGACGGGCGCCGATGTCGATGCGGCGTCTGCGGTCGGCAAGCTGATTGCCGAGCGTGCAACGCAGGCTGGCGTCACGGACGTGGTCTTCGACCGCGGTTCCTACATTTATCACGGGCGCGTCAAGGCGCTCGCCGACGGCGCCCGCGAGGGCGGCCTGAACTTCTAAGTCCCGTACGGGAAGAGGACGAGACATATGGCAAACGAGCCGAGAGGCCCGCGCAGCAACGACGGGCAGCGCGCTCAGCGTGGCGACGGTCGCGGTCCCGGTAGGGGCCGGGGCGGTCCCGAGCGCGAGGAGCGCGACAGCGAGTTCGTAGACAAGCTGGTGCACATCAACCGCGTCGCCAAGGTGGTGAAGGGCGGCCGTCGCTTCGGTTTCGCGGCACTCGTCATCGTCGGTGACCAGAAGGGTCGCGTCGGCTACGGTCACGGCAAGGCCCGCGAAGTGCCGGAGGCTATCCGCAAGGCAACCGAGGCCGCTAAGCGCGGAATGGTCCGGATTGCCCTGCGCGAGGGTCGCACGCTGCATCATGACGTTTCGGGCCGCTGGGGCGCCGGCAAGGTCATTGTGCGGGCGGCACCGGCAGGTACCGGCATCATCGCTGGCGGCCCGATGCGTGCTGTGTTCGAGACGCTTGGTGTCCAGGACGTGGTGGCGAAGTCGCTCGGCTCGTCCAATCCGTACAACATGGTTCGCGCGACGTTCGCGGCTTTGCAGGCTGAAGACAGCCCGCGCTCCGTGGCCGCTCGCCGCAACCTGAAGGTCTCGGCCCTGCAGTCTCGCCGTCGTGATTTCGACGCCAGCGAGCCTGTGGAAGCCTGATCTGGGAGAGCACATCATGGCAAAAACCCCGAACAAGGCAGCGCCCGCGGCCGGCTCGATCAACTCGGCCGGCAGCATCACCGTCGAGCAGACCGGCAGCCATATCCGCCGGCCTGACCACCAGCAGCGCACGCTGATCGGCCTTGGTCTCAACAAGATCGGCCGCCGCAAGACGCTGCCGGATAACGCCGCAGTGCGCGGCGCGATCGCGAAGGTCGCGCATCTCGTCCGGATCGTGGACGAAGCCTGAAGACAACGGCCCGGACAAGTTCCGGGCCGCCGCTTTACGCGGCACCTCTAAGATTGTAAGCGAGTTGCGGACTGCTCCCCCTGGCGTGAGCGGTCTTCTTGAGTGATGCGCGACATCGCGATCGCGCGCGAGCGAGCCAGACGGAGCAGAAGATGAAGCTGAACGAGATCAAGGACAACGCCGGCTCTTCCAAGAAGCGCATGCGTGTCGGCCGCGGCATTGGCTCCGGCAAGGGCAAGACCGGCGGACGCGGCGTGAAGGGCCAGAAGGCTCGCTCGGGTGTTGCTATCAATGCCTTCGAAGGCGGTCAGATGCCATTGCATCGTCGTCTGCCGAAGCGCGGCTTCGTCAACATCTTCCGCAAGGACTTCAACGAGCTGAACCTCGACCGGATCCAGACCGCCATCGACGCGGGCAAGATCGACGTTGCACAGCCGGTCACGGTCGACAGCCTGGTTGCAGCCGGCGTGCTCAGCCGCAAGCGTGACGGCGTCAAGCTGCTCGGCAAGGGCGAACTGACGGCGAAGAACGTGTCCTTCGAGGTTTATGCGGCTTCCAAGTCGGCGCTCGAGGCGATCGAAAAGGCGGGCGGTTCCGTCAAGATCCTTGCTCCGCAGGCCGAAGTGGCCGACGCCTGAGCGGATCGCGGACAGTACAGTAGAGATCGGAGCGGCGTGCTATGGCATCGGCGGCTGAACAGCTTGCGGCGAATCTGAACTTCGGGGCCTTCGGCAAGGCCACGGAGCTGAAGAAGCGAATCTGGTTCACGCTGGGCGCGCTGATCATCTACCGGCTCGGCACCTATATTCCGCTGCCGGGCCTGAATCCCGATGCGCTGGCGGATGTGTTCCGCCAGCAGAGCCAGGGCATAGTCGGGCTCTTCAACATGTTTTCCGGGGGTGCGGTCGGCCGTATGGCCATCTTCGCCCTCAACATCATGCCCTATATCTCGGCCTCCATCATCATCCAGCTGATGACGTCGGTTTCCCCGCGTCTCGAAGCCTTGAAGAAGGAAGGCGAGCAGGGCCGCAAGGTTCTGAACCAGTACACGCGCTACGGCACCGTTCTGCTTGCGACCGTGCAGGCCTACGGGATCGCGGCCGGACTGGCCAGTGCCACCAATGTTGTTCTGGAACCCGGCCCGTTCTTCTATCTGTCGACGGTCATCACGCTCGTCGGCGGCACCATGTTCCTGATGTGGCTGGGTGAGCAGATCACCGCCCGTGGTATTGGTAACGGCATTTCGCTGATCATCTTCGCCGGCATCGTGGCGGAGCTTCCTTCCGCGATTGCGGGAATGCTCGAGCTCGGACGTCAGGGTGCCTTGTCCACGCCGCTGATCCTCGGTGTGATGATCATGGCCCTGGCCGTGATTGCACTGATCGTCTTCGTCGAGCGCGCACAGCGCCGCATCGTGATCCAGTACCCGAAGCGCCAGGTCTCGGCCACGCGCATGACGGGCGGCGAGAACTCGCATCTTCCGCTGAAGCTCAACACCGCCGGCGTTATCCCGCCGATCTTCGCTTCCTCGCTTCTTTTGCTGCCGACCACTGCTGCCAGCTTCTCCGCCGCAGGCGGACCGGAATGGCTCACGACGATCACGACCTATCTCGGCCACGGTCGCCCGCTCTACATGGCGTTCTATGTCGCGCTTATCGTGTTCTTCGCGTTCTTCTACACGGCCATCGTGTTCAATCCGCAGGAAACGGCTGAGAATCTCAAGAAGTACGGCGGGTTCGTGCCGGGCATCCGGCCCGGCGAGCGCACGGGGCAGTACATCGACTACGTCCTGACGCGCATCACGGTGATCGGCGCCGCCTATCTGGCGCTCGTCTGCCTGATCCCCGAGATCCTGATTTCCTATGCTTCGGTTCCGTTCTACTTCGGTGGCACCTCGCTGCTGATCGTGGTCAGCGTTACCATGGATACGGTCGCGCAGGTGCAGGGCCATCTTTATGCGGCCCAGTACGAGGGCCTGATCAAGAAGGCCAAGCTGCGGGGAGGGCGCCGATGAGGCTGATTCTTCTCGGGCCGCCGGGAGCAGGCAAGGGCACTCAGGCGCTGCGCCTCGTGGAACGCTACGAGATTGTGCAGCTCTCGACCGGTGACATGCTGCGGGCTGCGGTTGCCGCCGGGACCGAGATCGGTCTGCGTGCAAAGGCGATCATGGACAGCGGCGAGCTTGTGCCCGACGAAGTCGTCGTCGGCATCGTCGCGGATCGCATCCAGCAGCCGGACGCGCGGCGCGGGTTCATCCTTGACGGGTTTCCCCGGACCGTCCGGCAGGCGGAAGCGCTCGAGCAGATGCTTGAGGAGAACGGGCTCGGCCTCGACGCCGTGATCGAACTCAAGGTCGATGAGGGCATTCTGCTGTCGCGCATCGAGAAGCGGGCGGGAGAGACCCCCGGGGGGCCTCGGGCCGACGACAATGCCGAGGCACTTGCAAAGAGGCTTGCAGTCTACCGTGAGCAGACGGCTCCGCTGGTTGCCTATTTCGAGGCGCGGGGCCTTCTCCGCACCGTCGATGGCATGGCGCCGGTGGATCGCGTGAGCCGCGAAATCGAATCCATTCTTGATGTCCGCTTAGAGGCAGCAAGAGGTTGACTTCGAGGGCGTATGCCCTCTATATCCGGGCCCTTGACCGCCGATAGCTTTGCTTCGGTGCCGGGTCCCCACGGGTCCGGCATCGTTTTCGTTTTGCCGGGGCTGAAGAATCCGGGCATCACTGCCCGATCAACACAACGGCCCTCGGGCGAACTGGGAGACTGCACGTGGCGCGTATCGCTGGTGTGAACATTCCGACGAACAAGCGCGTGATCATCGCGCTTCAGTACATCCATGGTATCGGCGCCAAGAAGGCCGAAGAGATCACGGAGAAGGTTGGCATCCCGGCAGAGCGCCGCGTGAACGAGCTGACCGACGCCGAGGTGATCCAGATCCGTGAAACCATCGACCGTGAGTATATGGTCGAAGGCGATCTGCGCCGCGATGTTTCCATGAACATCAAGCGCCTGATGGATCTTGGCTCCTACCGTGGCCTGCGTCACCGCCGTGGCCTTCCGGTCCGCGGTCAGCGCACGCACACGAATGCCCGTACCCGCAAGGGCAAGGCAAAGCCGATCGCCGGCAAGAAGAAGTAATTGCCTGGGCCGGCAGGACCGGCCCGTCCCTAGCGCCCGGCATTACGGGCGCGACCGAAGGACCAGAGGAAAGAAGATATGGCCAAGGAAGTGCAGCGCGTCCGCCGTCGCGAACGCAAGAACATCGTGTCTGGCGTCGCCCATGTGAATGCCACGTTCAACAACACGATGATCACCATCACCGATGTCCAGGGCAACACGGTTTCGTGGTCGTCCGCCGGTACGATGGGTTTCAAGGGCTCCCGCAAGTCCACGCCGTTCGCCGCCCAGATGGCGGCCGAAGATGCGGCCAAGAAGGCTGCCGAGCACGGCATGCGCACACTTGAGGTTGAGGTCCGCGGTCCGGGTTCGGGTCGTGAGTCCGCTCTCCGCGCGCTGCAGGCTGCGGGCTTTGCCGTGACGTCCATTCGGGACGTGACGCCGATCCCGCACAATGGCTGCCGGCCGCGCAAGCGCCGCCGCGTCTGACCACGCTTTGCAGATGGCGGGCTTCATGCCCGCCTTTCGGCGTCCATACGGGGCGCCGCGCCACATTTTAGAAGGTGCCGCCGTGATCCAGAAGAACTGGCAAGACCTGATCAAGCCAAACAAGCTCGAAGTCAGCCCCGGCCGCGATCCGCAGCGCTTCACCACCGTGGTGGCCGAACCGCTCGAGCGCGGCTTTGGTGTTACCCTCGGCAATGCACTCCGTCGCGTGCTGCTGTCGTCCCTTCAGGGCGCGGCCGTGACCTCGGTGCAGATCGATGGCGTGCTGCACGAGTTCTCGTCCATCGCCGGTGTGCGCGAAGATGTCACCGACATCATCCTGAACATCAAGGACATCGCGATTCGCATGCAGGGCGAAGGTCCCAAGCGGATGACGCTGCGCAAGCAGGGTCCCGGCGTGATCACCGCTGGTGATATCCAGGTTACCGGCGACGTCGCTGTGCTGAACCCGGACCACGTGCTGGCCACCCTCGACGAGGGCGCGGATGTGCGCATGGAGTTCACGGTCGACACCGGCAAGGGCTATGTGCCGGCAGACCGCAACCGCGCAGAGGATGCCCCGATCGGACTGATCCCGATCGACAGCCTCTACTCGCCGGTCCGCAAGGTGTCCTACAAGGTCGAGAACACCCGCGAGGGTCAGATCCTCGATTACGACAAGCTGACCGTCACGGTCGAGACGGACGGCTCGGTCACTCCGGATGATGCGCTGGCCTATGCCGCCCGCATCCTGCAGGACCAGCTCGAAGTCTTCGTCAACTTCGAAGAGCCGAAGAAGGAAGCGGAGCGCACCTCCATTCCCGAGCTGGCGTTCAACCCTGCCTTCCTCAAGAAGGTGGACGAGCTCGAATTGTCGGTTCGCTCGGCCAACTGCCTGAAGAACGACAACATCGTCTATATCGGCGATCTCGTTCAGAAGACCGAGGCGGAGATGCTGCGGACGCCGAACTTCGGCCGCAAGTCCTTGAACGAGATCAAGGAAGTGCTGGCGCAGATGGGTCTGCACCTCGGCATGGAAGTGACCGGCTGGCCGCCGGAGAACATCGAAGAGCTGGCGAAGCGCTTCGAAGAGCATTACTGAGCGCCGAACGGCGACACACGGCGTAAAAGGATAAACGACAATGATGCACGGCAAGCGCGGCCGCCGTTTCAACCGGACGCAGAGCCATCGGAGCGCGATGTTCTCGAACCTCGCGATCTCCCTGATCGAACACGAGCAGATCACGACGACGCTGCCGAAGGCGAAGGATCTTCGCCCGGTGGTCGAGAAGCTGATCACTCTCGGCAAGCGTGGTGACTTGCACGCCCGCCGTCAGGCGATCGCCGAGATCCGGCACCTGCCTGCAGTGAAGAAGCTGTTCGACGTGATCGGTCCGCGTTACGCGGAGCGCAATGGCGGGTATACCCGCATCATCAAGGCAGGCTTTCGCTATGGCGACAACGCGCCTGTGGCGGTGATCGAGCTTCTCGATCGCGACATCAACGCAAAGGGCGCGGTTGACGCTGCCCGCTCCGATGCTTCGGAAGACGCCGCCGCCTGATAGGCTGGCTACAGACTTGATCAAAGGCGGCTCCGGCCGCCTTTTTTCGTTTCGCTGGGACGCTTCAATGGATTTGCTCTGGGCCTTATAAACAGAGCGGGCGGGATGATGTTTGAGGATTCGTTGATGACGTTCATGAGGCCCATGCCGGCAACATCTCGATTGATGAAAGCGTCGGTGCTTGCATTGCTGGTCGCCGCGTCGGCCGTCACCGTGCAGTCCGCTCAGGCGCAGCAAAGGGCAGTCCCGGCCAGCACGGGCGATGTTCGTTTGTCGTACGCTCCCGTGGCGCGCCAGGTCTCGCCGGCCGTGGTCAATGTCTACGCGTCACGCGTGGTGCCGCAGCAGCGCGTGCGCGCGTTCCCGTTCGAAGACCCACTTCTTCAGGAATTCTTCGGCCGCCAGATGCCGTCCATGCCGCGTGAGCGTCTGCAACGCTCGCTCGGCTCCGGCGTGCTGGTCGACGCCTCGGGGCTTATCGTCACCAACAATCATGTCATCGAAGGCATGACCGATGTGCGTGTCTCGCTTGCTGATCAGCGAGAATTCGACGCCGACATCGTATTGACCGATCCGGCAAGTGACATCGCCGTCCTGCGTATCCTGGAAGGAAAGGGCGGGTTCCCGATCCTGCCGCTCGCGGAGACTGATGACGTCGAGGTCGGAGACGTGGTGCTTGCCGTCGGCAATCCATTCGGCCTCGGCCAGACGGTGACGCAGGGCATCCTGTCGGCGGTTCGCCGGGTCCAGAACAAGGAAGGCGGCGCGAGCGTCTACCTGCAGACCGACGCGGCGATCAACCAGGGCAATTCCGGCGGCGCTCTCGTAGACATGGGCGGCAAGCTGGTCGGCATCAACACCGCCATTTTCTCGAAGTCCGGCGGGTCGGATGGCATCGGCTTCGCGGTCCCGACGCCGATAGTCCGTCTCGTGCTCGACGCCGCGCGTGGTGGCGACAAAACGGTGCGGCGTCCGTGGTTCGGCGCGGAGACGCAGCAGGTCACCCGAGAGATCGCCGAGAGCCTTGGCGTGGACCGTCCCATCGGAGCGTTGATCGTCGATGTGCAGCCGAATTCGCCCGCCGCAGAAGCCGGGTTGAAGGCGGGCGACCTTGTCACCTCTATAGATGGTCGCGCCGTCGAGGACACGATGGCCCTGACCTACCAGCTGACGATCAAGCCGCTGGGTTCCAGCGCACGCTTGAACTTCGTGCGTGATGGCAAGGAGACGGCAGCCACGCTGAAGGTGCAGCCTGCCCCGGAAACCACGCCGCGCGACGAGCGTGTGATCGAGGGCGAAGGCCCGTTCGCGGGTGCCAAAGTGGTGAACCTTTCGCCGGCCGTCAGCGAAGAACTCGGCATCGGCGGACAGCCCACGGGGGTGATCGTCATGGACGTTGCGCGCGCTTCGATCGCCGGGCGTCTCGGCATACAGCGTGGTGATCGCGTTTTGGCCATCAACGACCAGCCTGTCGGCAGCGTTCGTGAACTCGCCGAAATGAACCAGGAGCGCCAGCGTTTCTGGAAGGTATCGATCGGGCGCGGCGGTCAGGTACTCACCCAGGTCTTCCGCTTCTGATGGCCGCGGGGGCGAGAGGCGCCAACCTGTTCGAGGCCGCTGGTCTGGAACAGGCGGCGCCGCGCCCGTTGGCCGACCGTTTGCGCCCGCGCAAGCTTGCGGAGGTCGTGGGGCAGGATCATCTGGTCGGAGAAGGCGGGGCGCTGGCCCGGCTTCTCCATTCCGCCAGCATCGGCTCCCTGATCTTCTGGGGGCCGCCGGGCACGGGCAAGACCACCGTGGCCCGCCTCCTGGCCGGCGAGACGAGCCTCTTCTTCGAACCGATCTCTGCCATCTTCAGCGGCGTTGCTGATCTGAAGAAGATCTTCGAGACGGCGCGCGGCCGCCGGCAGACCGGGCAGGGCACGCTGCTCTTCGTGGACGAGATCCACCGCTTCAACAGGGCGCAGCAGGATGCCTTCCTGCCCTTCATGGAGGACGGCACCATCACCCTGGTCGGCGCGACCACGGAGAACCCCAGCTTCGCGCTGAACGCCGCGCTCCTCTCCCGCGCCCGGGTGATGGTGTTCCGCTCTCTGGATGACGAGGCGATCAGCCGCCTCCTGTCGAGGGCCGAGGAGATCGAGGGCGTGGGTCTTCCGCTCGACGAGGAGGCACGTGCCTCGCTGGTCCGCATGGCAGATGGCGACGGTCGGGCGGTTCTAACGCTCGCCGAGGAACTCTGGCGTGCCGCGCGCCCAGGCGAGGTGTTCGACCTCGAAGGCGTGCAGGAGGTGGTCCAGCGCCGTGCACCCATCTACGACAAGTCGCAGGATGGCCATTACAACCTGATCTCGGCTTTGCACAAATCCGTGCGGGGCTCGGACCCCGATGCCGCGCTCTATTATCTCGCCCGCATGCTGGATGCAGGGGAAGATCCGCTCTACCTCGCGCGCCGACTGGTGCGCATGGCGTCGGAGGACATCGGCCTCGCCGACCCTCGGGCCTTGGTGGTCTGCAACGCGGCGCGTGAAGCCTACGAGCATCTGGGCACGCCGGAGGGTGAACTCGCGCTGGCTGAAGCCTGCGTCTATCTTGCGACAGCTCCGAAATCCGCTGCGGTCTACGTCGCCTACAAGCGCGCACGTGCCTTGGCGAAGAGCGGGGGGTCGCTGGTTCCGCCAAAGCACATCCTGAACGCTCCGACCGGCTTGATGAAGGATGAGGGTTACGGCGACGGTTATGCCTACGACCATGACATGCCCGACGCCTTTTCAGGCCAGAACTACTTTCCTGAAGGGATGGCGCGGCCGGTCCTGTACGAGCCGGTGGAACGGGGCTTCGAGCGGGAGCTTCGCAAGAGGCTGGATTATTGGGAGCGCTTGCGGCGTGAACGGAACGCCTGACATGTCAGCCTCCGGGACGACGGCGCCATTCGGTGGAGTGGATTGGTGAGCGCTGCCGATGTGCCACAGGATCGGCCGCATCCCTCCGTGAAGGAGCTCTTTCTTGGATTCTTCGGGATCAGCGTGGTCGGCTTCGGGGGCGTGATTCCCTGGGCGCGCTGGATGCTCGTGGAGCGGCGCAGATGGCTGACGCCGATTGAGTTCAACGAGATCATGGCCTTGGCCCAGACGCTGCCCGGCGGCAACATCCTCAACATGGCCGTCATCCTTGGACACCGGTACCACGGCTTCGCAGGTGCGCTGGCAGGCGTGCTGGGCCTGATCCTCGGCCCGTTCGGCATCGTCATATTGATGGCGATGTTCTTTGAGCGTTTTCAGGATCTCCCGGGAATTCAGGGAGCCCTTCACGGCATCAGCGCAGCGGCCATCGGCTTGATCGTGGCGCTTGCGGTGAAGATGATCCTGACCTTGAAGGGTGAGTGGATCGGTCTTGGCTTCGCGGCGGCGGCGTTCGTCTGCGTCGGCGTTCTGCGGCTTCCCCTGTTGCCCACGCTCGGCGTGCTCGCTCCCCTTAGTGTCGCCTATGCCTGGTTCCGGCTCGTGAGAGCAGCCCTTTGAGCGCGGAAGAGGAGCCCCTCGGCCAACTCGCGCGCGAGTTCGCATTGCTGGGCATCATCGCCTTCGGCGGCGTCAACACCATCCTGCCCGAGATGCAGCGGCAGGCGGTGGAGGCGCATGGCTGGATGAGCAACACGCAGTTCACGCAACTGTTTGCCATCGCGCAGGCCGCCCCCGGACCAAACTTCATGATCGTGACCTTGGTCGGCTGGCAGGTCGCGGGAATCCTGGGAGCGCTCACCGCGACGTTGGCGCTGATCGTACCAACCTTCGCGCTGGCTTACGCAGTCGCGGGCGCCTGGAGGCGGTTCAGCCAAGCACGGTGGCGAAAGGCCCTTCAGGCCGGATTCATCCCGCTGACGGTTGGCCTTGTGGCCGCCGGTGCCTTCGTTCTGTCGACGAGCACACTGGCCACATGGCAGCAGGGTCTGGCCATGGCATCGACCTTCCTGCTGGTCATGTTCACCCGCATCCATCCCCTGATCCCGCTCGCCGTGGCGGGCGTGCTGGGTTATCTCGGCGTGGTTTAGGGAGAGGTTCATGCAGGCGGTGGCGCTGGTCTTCGTCGGGGGCGGTCTTGGGGCGGCGCTCCGCCATGTTCTGAACAGTGCCGCACTCCGTGCATTTGGCGCCGAATTTCCCTGGGGCATCTTCGGCATCAACGTGGCGGGTTCGCTCCTGATGGGGCTGCTCGTGGGATGGGCTGGGGCGCGTGCGGTCGCAGTGCCGAACGCGATGCTGTTCCTCACCACCGGCGTTCTTGGCGGCTTCACCACCTTCTCCACGTTCTCCCTCGATGCGGTAACTCTGTGGGAGCGCGGAGCCGGTGTCGCAGCCGTTTTCTATGTTCTCGGCTCGGTGTGCCTGGCGATTCTTGCTCTGGCAGCAGGTCTCTTGATCGGGCGGGCGCTGGCATGATGCTGAAGCAACTGCCGCATGTGCTGATCATTTTCCTCGGGCTCGCCGTCCCGGCAGCCGCTCAGGATTGCGCCCAAGCGAACACTCAAGCGGACATGAACAGGTGCGCCGGCGAGGCGTTCATGCAGGCCGACGCGGCCTTGAATGCGGCCTATGCGGATCTGCGTCGCGAACTTGAGAACGAAGCCGAGCGCCAGACACTCCTCACGAAAGCACAGCGTGCATGGCTTGCCCTGCGCGATGCAGAATGCGACTTCAAGACAGTGGAGAGCAGGGGTGGCAGCGTGCATCCCTTGCTTGTCCAGCAATGCCGGACGGAGCTGACGGCGCGCCGCACCGGCGAGCTGCAGGCCCATGCGGCTTGCGTCCAGGCGGACAATTCCGCCTGTCTGGCACGATGAAGATCCGGGCGATGCTCGGCGGAAAGCTTGTAGACCATGGCCGGCGTTGAGATCGTCACCGTAAAGGACAGCGAAGACGGATTGCGGCTCGATCGCTTCCTGAAGGGGCGCTACCCCGCGCTCGGCTTTGCGCAGTTGCAGAAGATCCTGCGCACCGGGCAGGTGCGGGTGGACGGCGCTCGCGCCAAGCCGGCCGCGAAAGTCGTCGCAGGCCAGAGCGTCCGCGTGCCGCCACTAGGGGAGGCAAGCGACCCGGCCGCGCTGGAGAAGCGCAAGAAGGAGGTGTCGTCGCAGGACGCGGTCTTCCTGAGGCAGATGGTCATCTTCGAGGATCGTGACCTGATCGTCCTCAACAAGCCTCACGGGCTTGCGGTGCAGGGCGGGTCCGGCACCACGCGGCACATCGACGGCATGCTGCAGGCGCTTGTCGGCCCGGACGATGAGCGGCCGAAGCTGGTGCATCGGCTGGACCGCGACACCGCCGGCTGCCTTATCGTGGCGAAGACCCGCAAGGCGGCGGCCGCGCTTGCCAAGTCGTTCCGCTCGCGGTCCGCCCGCAAGATCTACTGGGCTCTGGTCCCGGGCGTGCCGAACCCCACGCAGGGCCGCATCTCCACCTATCTTGCCAAGGGTGGCGAGCAGGGCATGGAGCGCATGCGCGTGGCTCGTCACGGCACGGAGGATTCCAGCCACGCCATCACCTATTACGCGGTGATGGATAAGGCGGCGAACCGGGCATCCTGGCTTTCGCTGAAGCCGGTGACCGGGCGCACTCATCAGCTCCGCGCCCATCTTGAGCATATCGGCCACCCCATCCTCGGCGATCCGAAATACGGCGAGCAGCTCCAGCAATTCTCGGCCGACCTGCCGGACAAGCTGATGCTTTTGGCCCGGCGCATTACGCTCCCGCATCCGCGCGGCGGCACCATCGACGTTACGGCACCTTTGCCCGAGCATTTCAGGCAGGCGTTCGACGTGTTCGGCTTCGAGGAGCGCGGCGGCAAGGACCCGATCCTCGACGCACCGGAGGACTAGGGCAGGGGCTTCGTGCCCGGGATAGTCACGCCGCGAAGCATCCCCGCCAAGGCTTCGAATGAGGGACGCCGCACATCGGTGCGGCGCCACGCCAAGCCGATCGTGCGTCCGACAGCATCGTCTTCCAGTTCGATGTAGCGCAAATGCGCCTCAAGCAGCGGGTCCTCCGGCCGTGCGGCCAGTCCGGGCAGCAATGCGTGGCCGCTGCCCGCCGCCACGAGGTGGCGCAGCGTCTCGATGCTGGCTGCATGGCGGTGATCCCGCGCGACGCTGGGACGGGCGCACAGCGCCAAAGCCTGGTCGCGGATGCAATGGCCCTCGTCCATCAGCATCAGCCCCTCCACATCCAGATCGGCAATGCGAAGGCTCTTCCGGTTCGCCAGCGCCGACCGTGTAGAGCAGAGCCCCACGAAAGGCTCGAACAGGATGGCGGCTTCCGCCAGGCGCTCGTCCTCGACCGGCAGCGACAGCAGCACGCAATCGATCTGGCCGGCGATCAGCAGCCCGCTCAGGTCCGTGGTGAGACCTTCCCTCAGCACAAGCTGCAGATCGGGAAAGGCACTTCGCAGCGGCCCGAGAATATGGGGGACGAGGTAGGGACCGAGCGTTGCGATCACGCCCAGTCTCAGCGGTCCGGCCAGCGGATCGTCCAGCGTCCTGGCAAGATCGAACAGGCGGCGCGCCTCACCCAGCACCGCCCGAGCCTGCTCAATCAGGCCTGCTCCCGACGCGGTGATCCTCACATCCCGTCCGACGCGCTCGAACAGCATGACTCCCAGCTTGGCCTCGACCTTGCGCACCTGCGCGCTCAGGGAGGGTTGGGAAACGCCGCATTGCTCGGCCGCTGTCGTGAAACCGCCGGCGTCCGCAATGGCAACGACATATTCGATGTCACGAAGGGAAAGGCCGCCGAAGCTCATGGAGGATAGTAGATAGGATATTCCTATCGAGAATGAAGGAGATTTGTATTTCTCCTATCATGCTACATCGATATTGTAGCCGTTCCAGATTCAGACGAGGTGAACGGCATGAGCGACAACAGGACACTGACGACCCGACAGGGCCATCCGGTTCGCGACAACCAGAGCATGCGCACCGTGGGCGAACGTGGTCCGGCAACGCTCGAGAACTACCAGTTCCTCGAGAAGATCACCCATTTCGACCGTGAGCGCATACCGGAGCGCGTCGTGCATGCGCGTGGCGCCGGCGCCCATGGCTGGTTCGAGGCCTACGGAAAGATCGGCGACGAGCCGGCGTCCAAGTACACTCGCGCCCGCGTTCTGACCGAAACCGGCGTGAAGACGCCCATGTTCGTGCGCTTCTCCACCGTGGCCGGTGCCAAGGAAAGCCCGGAGACGGAGCGCGATCCGCGCGGCTTCGCCGTGAAGTTCAAGACGCTCGAGGGCAATTGGGACCTCGTGGGCAACAACCTGAAGATCTTCTTCATCCGGGACGCCATCAAGTTCCCGGACATGATCCACGCCTTCAAGCCGGATCCGGTGACGAACCGCCAAGAGCCGTGGCGCTTCTACGACTTCATCGCCGCGCACCCAGAATCGATCCACATGGTGACCTGGCTGAAGTCCCCGTGGGGCATTCCGGCCAATTACCGCGAGATGGAAGGCTCGGGCGTCAACACCTACAAGTTGGTGAACGCACAGGGCGAGGCCGTGCTTTGCAAGTTCCACTGGCAGCCGAAGCAGGGCGTCCGCAACCTGACCTCGCAGCAGGCCTCGGAGATCCAGGGCAAGGATGTCGGCCACGCGACGCGTGACCTCTACGACAACATCACCGCCGGCAACTTCCCGGAATGGGAGTTCTGCGTACAGATCATGCCGGACGGCCCAAATGACGACCTGAGCTTCGATCCGCTGGACGACACGAAGCGCTGGCCGGAAGACCAGTACCCGCTGCTGCCGGTGGGCCGCATGGTGCTGGACCGCGTGCCAGATAATTTCTTTGCGGAAGTCGAGCAGTCGGCCTTCGGCACGGGCGTGCTCGTGGACGGCATCGACTTCTCGGACGACAAGATGCTGCAGGGCCGCACGCTCAGCTATTCGGACACCCAGCGTTACCGCGTCGGGCCGAACTATCTGCAACTGCCGATCAACGCCCCGCAGGTCGGTTGCCCCTTCGCCACCAATCAGCGCGACGGCCAGATGGCCTATTACGTCGATCGCGGTGGCGAATCGAAGCACGTGAACTATGAGCCCAGCTATCTCGGCCAAGGCCTCAAGGAAGCCGAGCATAGGGCGCAGGAATATCGCCAGTTCATCGAGGGGCACCTCGGCCGCTACAAGCCGACCCGGGTCTCCGATGATTACGCCCAGGCTGGCGAGCGCTACCGCACCTTCCAGGATTGGGAGCGCGATGATCTCGTCAACAACCTGATCGGTGACCTGAAGCAGTGCCCGGAAGCCCTCGCACTGCGCATGGTGTGGCACTTCTGGAATGCGGATGAGGATTACGGCCGTCGCGTTGCGGAAGGCGTCGGCATCGATCTGGAGAAGGCGAAGGCCCTCGCGCCCCTGCCGGGCCAGCCCGCTCCGGGCGAAAACCGTGCTGGCCCGACCTATACGGACGGCAAGCTGGAAGCCCAGGCCGCTGCCGAGTAGGCCGCGATCTCGAACCGGAACAGAAAGCCCGCCAATCAGGCGGGCTTTTTATTTAGCCAGCACCAGGAACGCAAACACCGCGACAGCCCCGATCACAAGAAAAGGCCAGTAGCGCATCAACGGCCCGCTGGGCGCCTCCTCCGGAGGGGCCTTGGGCGTGGTCTTCACCTCGGCTGCCCGGGCCGCGGCGACTGCGGCCCTGCTGGGCGGAGTGCCGGCCGCCTCGTCGTCCGTGCCCAACGGGGAGGCCGCGGGATCTCCCTTGGAGATTTTCGACCCTGTCCGTCCGCTGTCGATATCAGCCCGAAGCTGCTCGGTTGTGGGGTCGGTCCGGTCGGAGCTTGGGTCGTTCATGGGGTGGCAACGTCGGCAGGGGCCGCAGGTTCCTGCGTTCGATCAGGCGTACGCCAACTCTCCCACGTTCGTGAGCGTGCGGAGGTCGCCGGGCCGAAGCTATTCAGACACCGAGGATGGTTTCTCGGGCGAAAGGCGATAAAACCGCCCCATGCAATTGGTAATCTTCGACGTCGATGGCACCCTGATCGACAGCCAGCACATGATCGTTGCCGCGATGACGCGCGCCTTCGAGGCGCATGGGCGCTCCGTGCCCACCCGCGACACCATCCTGTCCATTGTCGGGCTCTCGCTTGACACCGCGATGCGCACTCTGTGCCCCGAGGAACCGGAGGAGCTGTCCGGTACTCTCGCTACCGCCTACAAGGAGGCTTTCGCTGATCTGCGCACGAGCCGGGATCATGACGAGCCGCTGTTTCCGGGAGCCATCGAGGTGCTCGACGCCCTGAGCGAACGCGATGACGTGGTGCTTGGCCTGGCAACGGGCAAGTCATTGCGCGGCGTCCGGGCGGTACTGGATCTGCACGGCCTGCACGGGCGCTTCGCAACCATCCAGACCGCCGACGGCCACCCCTCGAAGCCTGATCCGTCCATGGTCCTGACAGCCGCAGCCGAGATGGGCATCTTGCCGAACCGAACAACCATGATCGGCGACACCACCTATGACATAGCCATGGGCCGCGCCGCGGGCGCACGCACCATCGGCGTTTCGTGGGGCTACCATCCCGCTGAACAGCTCGCCGCCACGGGCGCTCACATCATCATCGACCGTTTCAGTGAATTGCCCGAAGCACTCGAGAACCTTGTTGTGGAGGCCTGACCGTGAGCGAAGAGCGTGAAGATGCCATGGCCATGGCCAAGCGGCTGATGCGCCCGGAACTTGCCAAGCGGTTCTATAAATCTGCGGACATCCAGCCTGCCGAGGCAGGATATGCCGTGGTCCTCGACGGACGGGGTGTTCGAACCCCGGGGCGGAACCCTGTTGTCACGCCTTGGGAAAGCTTGAGCCAAGCTCTGGCAGCCGAGTGGAACGCGCAGGTGGACGTCATCAATCCGTCCACGATGCCTTTGAGCCGCATCGTCAATTCGGCCATCGATGGTGTGGCCCGCGACAGCGGTGCTGTTCGCGCCGAGGTGGTGAAATATTCCGGTTCCGACCTGATCTGCTATCGGGCGGAAGGGCCCGAGCGGCTGGTCGCGCGCCAGGCTGAAGCGTGGGATCCGATCCTCTCATGGGCCGAGAGACAGCTCGGCTCGCGATTCGTGCTGGCGCAGGGTGTCGTGTTCATCAGCCAACCGCCCGAGACGTCAGCGGCGATGGATCGGGCATTGGCCGATCTCGACACGTTCCGTCTCGCGGCCGTCAATGTCGTGACCACTCTCACAGGCTCCGCGCTGATCGCGCTCGCTTTGCTCCACGGCCACCTCACCTTGGCCGAAGCATGGGGCGCGGCGCATGTGGACGAGGACTGGAACAACGAGCTGTGGGGAGCGGACGAGGAGGCGGAGGTCCGTCGGGCACGGCGATTCGAGGAGTTGCGTGCCGCTGGCAGCATTCTCCAGATGGGGTCGCGAGAAGCAGCCACGGCATGAAAAAACCTCCGGGCGCAGTGCGCCCGGAGGTTTTTTCAGATTGCGTGAGTTCTTACTTGGCGGCGTCGCGATGGACGAGGCGCGCGCACTCGCCGGCCTCACGGCCGATCTTGCGGGCGTAGTCTTCTTCCATGCGACCGGCGTCAACGCCGGGCTTCAAGGTCTTGGTGAAGGCGTTTTCGAGAGTGTCGCCGTTCACGACATAGACTACCGCTTCGCGATAGGCCTTCAGCGCGTCGCCCTGAAGTCCCTTGGCGCACGCGTCCGCATCGGCCTTCGTTGCGAAAGCAGGCACCGGAGCGGCGAGAAGGGCGGCGATGATGAGTGTCTTACGAAGCATGTTGATCCCACGGACAAAAGGAGGGTGCCGGTGGGCTGCCCGAGAGCAGCCCGTTTAGGCACATACATCAGGAACGAAGCCGAGGCCGCTACCGTTCCGTCATCCTGTGGGTATTCCACCCAAATAGTGTGGTGCGGTCGAGAAGACTCGAACTTCCACGGGTTGCCCCACAGCGACCTCAACGCTGCGCGTCTACCAATTCCGCCACGACCGCATCGCCGACTGTTTAGGCCGGCGGCGCGTCTGTAACAAATCGGTGCATGGGCCACAAGGGCCACGATGCGCGATGTGCAGGCAATTGCGTGATGTGCCATATGCCTGTTGTCGCCCAGCCTGTCTGAACAGGAGATGACCGTTCGCCACCAACCATTGCGTCTGCCGGACGCACAGCCCTTTCCCGAATGGCGCGTGAGCTTCGGTCAGGTGCCGTATCCCGATGCCGTGGCACTGATGGAGAGCCGGGTTCAGGAGATCGTTGAAGGCCGCGCCCGCGAGCTTGTCTGGCTTCTGGAGCATCCGCCGCTCTACACGGCGGGCACCAGCGCGCGTGACGAGGACCTTCTCGATTCGATGAGGTTCCCGGTGTTCCGCACGGGACGGGGCGGCCAGTTCACCTATCATGGCCCCGGCCAGCGGGTGGTCTATGTGATGCTGGACCTTCGCCGCCGTGGAAATGACGTGCGCGCGTTCGTCGCCGGCCTCGAAGAATGGGTGATCCGCGCCTTGAAGCCGTTCAACGTGGACGGCGAACGAAGGGCTGGGCGAATCGGCGTCTGGGTGCGGCGGCCTGAAAAGGGTGCGGAAGCCGAGGACAAGATCGCCGCGGTGGGCGTGCGGCTCCGCCACTGGGTGAGCTTCCACGGCATCAGCCTGAACGTGGAGCCGGATCTCGATCATTATGCGGGGATCGTGCCGTGCGGGGTGCGAGGGCCCGGCGTCACCAGCCTTGTCGATCTTGGACGGCCTGTCGGCATGGACGAGGTGGATGCCGCTTTGCTCTCGGGGTTTCGTGACGTGTTCGGCGAGGTTCAGCGTTCGGAGGAATAACGCCATCAGGCGTCCGGACGTACCTCGAAGCCGGCGGGAGCGTGTTCATCCGGCGCGTCCATGCGCTCCACGCGCTGGACCTCCGCCGCAGGCGGCCCCTTCCAGATGAGCGACAGCGCATCGTCGACCACCGTCTGATGGCCGATGAGCAATGCCTCGACCGAACCATCGCGGCGGTTGCGGGTCCAGCCACGCAGCCGGTGCTCTTCGGCCATCTGCTGCAGCCAGCGGCGGTATCCAACTCCCTGCACCCGGCCGTGTATCAGCACGAGAACCCGGTCATCTGTCATCGCGGTACAGACCTTTCTGCCGACCGAAGGGGCTTCCGGTCGCCGGCCGCTTTGGGCCATAACCTCTGCCAAGCATATAAGCCGAGGATATCAGGACATGGACGTTCGCGCCGCCGTCGCGATTGCCGCTGGCAAGCCGCTTGAGATCACAACCGTCCAGCTTGAGGGGCCTCGTGCCGGCGAAGTGCTGGTGGAAATCAAGGCCACCGGCATCTGCCACACCGATTGGTTCACGCTTTCCGGAGCCGATCCCGAGGGCCTGTTTCCGGCCATTCTGGGCCATGAGGGCGCGGGTGTGGTCGTGGAAGTCGGAGCCGGCGTCACCTCGCTGAAGCCCGGCGACCATGTGATCCCGCTCTACACGCCGGAATGCCGCGAATGCCCGTCCTGCCTCTCGCGCAAGACCAATCTCTGCACCAAGATCCGCGGTACGCAGGGGCAGGGGCTGATGCCGGATGGCACTTCGCGCTTCTCCATCGAAGGCAAGAAGCTGCACCATTACATGGGCACCTCCACCTTCGCGAACTACACGGTGCTCCCCGAGATCGCGCTGGCGAAAATCCGCGAAGACGCGCCGTTCGAGAAGGTCTGCTACATCGGCTGCGGCGTCACGACGGGCGTCGGCGCCGTCATCAACACCGCCAAGGTGGAGCCCGGCTCCACGGCCATCGTGTTCGGCCTCGGCGGCATCGGCCTCAACGTTATCCAGGGCCTGCGCCTCGTGGGCGCGGACATGATCATCGGCGTCGACATCAACAACGACAAAAAGGCCTGGGGCGAGCGCTTCGGCATGACGCACTTCGTCAACCCCACGGAAGTGGGCGACGACCTCGTTCCCTACCTCGTCAACATGACCAAGCGTGGCGCGGACCAGATCGGCGGCGCGGACTACACCTTCGACTGCACGGGCAATACGAAGGTGATGCGGCAGGCGCTGGAAAGCTGCCATCGCGGCTGGGGTGAAAGCGTGGTCATCGGGGTGGCCGGCGCCGGACAGGAGATCGCCACCCGCCCGTTCCAGCTCGTCACGGGGCGGGTCTGGAAGGGCTCCGCCTTCGGCGGCGCGAGAGGCCGCACCGACGTGCCGAAGATCGTGGACTGGTACATGGACGGCAAGATCGAGATCGACCCCATGATCACCCATGTGATGCCGCTGGAGGACATCAATCACGGCTTCGAGTTGATGCACCACGGCGAGAGCGTGCGCGGCGTCGTGGTGTTCTGACGTTCCGGAAAGGAGGGCAGCGCCGAGCGCGTTGCCCTTATCTGGCCGCCACCAGCGTAACCGCCGCCCCGGGAGCCGCGGCAACCGGAACAGCCTTCGGCGCGGCCGGCTTTAAGGGCTGGGCAGGCGCAGCCTTGGCGGGTCCGGCAGGAGCCGCCGCAGGGCTCGGAGCCATAGGTTTCGGCAGGTTTTTCGCCGCCGCCGATGCCGCCTTCGATCCGTGGACGTGGATCAGCGCGTCCTTGGCGATCTGCCCCGTCATCGCATCTTCGAAACGCTGATCCTCTTGCGCGAGGGCGATTGCCGCGCCGATCAGGCCGTTCATCGCGCCGTTTTCCGTCGAAACGACATTGACGCGGCCGTGTTCCGTCTTGCCGGCTGTGTCGGTCACCACCAGCGTGGCCCTCATCCGGTTGGCATCGCCGACCAGCAGCGACATCGCGGCGTTCTTCTTGTGCAGGTCCGTGACCAATATGTGCAGCGTCTTGGGCTCACCCTGCGCCGGATAACGTGAGGCCTCCATCAGCGTCTTCGTGCGGATCGCCTCCGCCATCTGCGGCGAGCCAAGCGGCTTCGCCAGCTTTACCTCGACATTGCTGATGAATCCGGAGTTCGGCCCCTTGAGGATGCCTTCCGGTCCACACGCGCACAGCAATGTCGCCAGCGCGACGGCGCTGCCAATCTTCATCAATCGTTTCATGATTTCAGTCCCCCGCGAGCAGGTTAGCGGGATCTGCGTTCCCCTGTGTGACGAATAGGGGTGCTGCCGCACAATCATGGCGTGCGTTGCGCGCCTGCAACTAAAGTCGACCTGCAGCGGTGTTCGCAGAAAGGCAAAACACTCATTGCCCATTAGGGCATCTTCACTACAAGGACACCGATACACCCAGTTCGAGCGGACGGTTGCATGGCCGAGCCTGATGAAAAAGCCACGGCCGAGGTGATCCCGGAAACGTTGCTCGACGAGGAGGACGGGCTTCCGGCTGCCTTGATCGCCGCCGTTGCGGAAACAATCGAGACCGGGGATGCCGAGCGCCTGCGCGCGCTTGCGGGTGATCTTCATGAGGCTGACCTCGGCGACCTGATTCAGGCTCTTGAGCCCGATCTAAGACCGGGCCTCGTCGAGCTCCTCGGATCGGCCTTTCACTTCGCGGCCCTCACCGAGGTGGACGAAAGCGTCCGCCTTCAGATCCTCGAAGGGCTGCCCACGCAGACCATCGTGGACGGGCTGCGCGAGCTCGATTCGGACGACGCGGTATACATCCTGGAGGATTTGGAGGACGAGGATCGAAAGAAGATCCTGGATCGTCTGCCGCTCCCGGATCGCGCGGCCCTGGTGCGCGCGCTCGACTTCCCGGAAGAAGCCATCGGTCGCCTGATGCAGACGGACTTCGTGGCCGTGCCGCCGTTCTGGACGGTCGGCCGCGCGATCGATTACCTGACCGAGCTCGGGGAAGACGGACCCGAGACCTTCTACGAGATCTTCGTCATCGACCCGGTGTTCCGGCTCGAGGGGACGGTCTCGCTGGACAAGCTGCTGCGCAGTTCACGAACGGCCCAGCTGAAGACGGTGCTGAACGACGAGGTGCGTTCGTTCGAGGCGCTGGAAGACCGTGAAGATGTCGCTCGTCAGTTCCAGCGCTACAACCTTGTTTCCGCGCCGGTGGTCGACCCGGAGAACCGGCTTGTCGGCGTCGTCACTATCGACGACATCGTGGACGTCATCCAGCAGGAAGCCGACGAGGATCTGAAAGCGCTCGGCGGCGTCTTCGGCGACGAGGAGTTGTCGGACACCGTACGCGAAACCGCGCGAAGCCGTTTTCCGTGGCTCGCCATCAATCTCTGCACCGCCTTCATCACGGCGACCATCATCGGCCTGTTCTCGGACACCATCGAGCGGATGGTGGCGCTCGCGGCGCTGATGCCGATCGTCGCCAGCATGGGCGGCAACGCCGGCACGCAGACCATGACCGTTACGGTGCGGGCGCTGACGCATCGCGAACTCGGACGTCGGCGCATCCGCTGGATCATCAGCCGCGAAATGCTTGTCGCACTCGTCAACGGCGTTGCCCTGTCCATCATCCTCGGCGGGGTGGCGGCTGCCTGGTACCGGAACCCGGAACTTGGCGTCGTCATCGGCACGGCGCTGATCATCAACATGGTGGTGGCCGGGCTTTTCGGGGCGCTGATTCCCATAACGGTGCACCGGCTGAAGTTCGACCCTGCGGTCGCTTCCGGCGTGTTCCTCACCACCGCCACGGACACGGTCGGCTTCTTCGCCTTTCTCGGTATCGCAGCCTGGTGGTTCGGCCTCTGGTGAACCGCGAACTGCGGCGGATTGCGGCTTAAGGGCGGCAGGTCTATATGAGCCGTCTTTCGGCGCGCTGGAGCCTTCCTCCACCCAGCACGTTCATGGTGCGAACGTCCTTGCGGCGATTTGGGGTCAGAGGCCCGGCTCATGACTGAACAGTCGCCGAATGCATCGGCCATGCCCACCCCTACATCGGCTGACGGACACCATCCAGGTGGTGGCGCGAAGTGGATGCTGCTGCTCGGCAGCCTTGGCGTCGTCTATGGCGACATCGGCACGAGCCCGCTCTACGCGATGCGCGAGTCGCTGCTCCATGCCGGGGACAATCCGACGGACGTCGAGATCCTCGGCATCGTCTCGCTGCTGATCTGGGCGCTGATCATCGTGGTCACGCTCAAATACGTCGTGATGATGATGCGCGCCGACAATGGCGGCGAGGGTGGTACCTTCTCGCTGCTGGCGCTGGCGCAATCATCCTTGAAGACACCAAGCCCCGTGGTGCTGACGCTTGCCATCGTCGGCGCCGCGCTGTTCTACGGCGACTCGATCCTGACACCCGCCATCTCCGTCCTTTCGGCCGTGGAGGGGCTGACGACTGCTTCGCCATTGCCGAAAAGCTGGGTGGTGCCGGTCACGCTCGTCATCCTGACAGCTGTCTATGTGGTGCAATCCTACGGCACCGAGCGGGTGGCCACCTTCTTCGGGCCCATCATGCTGGTGTGGTTCGCTGTCCTCACCATCCTCGGTGTCGTCCACATCTTCGATGCGCCGGAGATCCTGTGGGCCCTGAGCCCCACCTACGCGCTAAGCTTCATGTTCGGCCACGGCATCATCGGCTTCACGGTGCTGGGCTCGGTCTTCCTCGCCGTCACGGGCGCCGAGGCCCTCTACGCCGACATGGGCCATTTCGGGCGCGACCCCATTCGGCGCGCGTGGCTGTTCTGCGTTCTGCCCGCGCTGTCGCTCAATTATCTCGGGCAGGGCGCGATGGCGCTGACGCAGCCCGAGGCCATCGAGAACCTGTTCTTCCTGACGGCACCGGAATGGGCGCGCCTGCCTTTCGTGCTGCTGGCAACTCTCGCCACCGTCATCGCCGCGCAGGCGGTCATCACGGGCGCCTATTCGCTGACGCGTCAGGCCATGATGCTGGGCCTGCTGCCGAGGCTTGAGGTCACCCACACCTCGGAGACGCAACACGGGCAGATCTACATGCCCAAGATCAACTGGCTGATGCTGGCCGGCGCCATCCTGCTCGTCATCCTGTTCGAAAACTCCAGCGCGCTTGCCTCGGCCTATGGCATCGCGGTGGTGGGCACGATGTTCACCACGAGCTTCCTCGCCATCGTGGTCATCGCGAGGGTGTGGAAGTGGGGCTGGTGGCTCGCGGTGCTCGTGATGCTTCCCTTCATCGTCATCGACACCTCGTTCCTCATCGCCAACCTGTTGAAGCTGTTCGACGGTGGATATGTGCCCCTTCTGCTTGGCGTGGTGATCGCGGTGATGATGTGGACCTGGGTGCGCGGCACCCGGATTCTTGCCGAGAAGGTGCGCAAGGGCAGCGTCCCGATGGTCGACCTGCTCAAGTCCCTGATGAAGACCTCGGCCACCCGCGTGCCGGGCACGGCCATCTTCCTGACCTCGGACCCGGAAGTCGCCCCGGCGGCGATGCTGCACAACCTGAAGCACAACAAGGTGCTCCACGAGCGCAACATCATCGTCACCGTCCGCACCCTGCAGCGGCCCTATGCCAGCCCGGAAGAGCGGATCAAGCTGGAGTGGATGGCGGAAGACTTCGCGCGCCTGCAGATCTGCTACGGCTACATGGAGACGCCGAACATCCCCAAGGCTTTGGCGAAGGCCAAGTCGCACGGGCTGAAGTTCGACATCATGTCGACCTCCTTCTTCATCGGCCGCCGCTCGCTGCGGGCGTCCGCCAAGGAGGGCATGCCGCTGTGGCAGGACAATCTCTATATCGGGCTCAGCAAGCAGGCCGACGACCTGATCGAGTACTTCCGCATACCAGCCGGCCGCGTTATCGAACTCGGCAGCCAGGTCACGCTCTAGAGCGGATCTTCCTGGCTGCCGGTCGTCAGCCTGTAGATGCCCTTGAACGCGTCGGGATCGACCGGCTTGCCCTTCCGCAGGATCGTGATGCGCCCGGCCTTCGCCAGACGGACGGCGGCGCGGCGCACCGGCTGCATCAGCGGGTGCCAGTCCGTGTCATTGGCAGCGCCTGCGGCCCGCGCGGCTTCCGATGGGCAGATGCTCTTGCCTGTGCCCCGTTCCGCGGTCATGCGCAGGATGATGTCCTCAAGCTGCCCGTCGTTCATGGCTGACCTTCTGTCCAGGCGGCGGCATCGCGCGAATCGGAGTTGAACTGGCGTCGCCAAAGCACGACCGCGACCAGAGCGGTGCTGGCGATCATCGCATAGGGACCGGCGAACCAGCCGAGATAGGCGATGGCGAAGAAAAACGCCCGAAGGCCACGGTTGAAGTTCTTCGCCGCCGAGGTGTTCATGCGTGCGGCACGCTGGATGGCCTGCTCCTTCTCGACGGGGTCGGGATGTGCGGGCGGAGGCATGACGCCGATCAGGATGGCCGCGTAGTTGAACAGCCGGTATGCCCAGACGAACTTGAAGAACGCGTAGGCGAAGATGAGAGCGAGGCCGAGAATCTTGGCTTCGAACAATGCGCGCGGGCTTGGTTCGGTGAACGGCAGGGCGGCGAACAGTTCCAGCGCACGATCGGTCAGGCCGAGGACGGACAGCGTGCCGCCGATTGCGATCAGCGAACTGGACGCGAAGAACGCGGTGCCGTTCTGGAGGCCGCTCATCAATTGGCCATCGATGATGCGGTTTTCACGCGAGTAACAGCTGCGCATCCACTGCACGCGAGCGAGGTGCATCGTGGCGTTCAGGCTTCCCCGGGCATGCTTGCTGCTCTCGAGATAGGCGTAATAGGCCAGCCAGGCTGCAATGAAGAAGACGAGCGCGGCGTAGTCGGCAAGGGTCATCCCGCTCACAGCAGTCCCAGCTCCCTTAGTTCGAGCAGCAGGTGCTGCGGCAGATCGCCAGCATCGCCGCCGGCACCGAGATCGCCCGGCGCATCATCATGCGCGAGATAGCGCCAGCCCTGAAAGGCCCGACGCGGCCAGGGCGTGACCCGCACCATCCGGGGCTCCAGCACGATGGCACAGCGCTGGATGCCGTCCTGGCCGGTGACGGCGCGTAGTTCCAGGATCTGCTGGCGCGCCAGCATCGTGCCCTTGATCACCCAGTACAGCGATCCCCCCTCGACGATCTCGGCGGCGCGGCTCGGCATCATGCGTGTGGTGTGGATCTGCTCGACGGGCAGGCCCGCGCGGCGGCGCTGGTCCAGCGTCTGCGCGATCCAGTCTTCCATGTCCTCGAAGGATTCGGCCCCGACGCAGAGCTTTTGAAGGTGAAGCGGCATGCTGCTTACCTGCCGTGCCCCGTGCGCCGCCGCAAGAGCCGCGCGCGCGGGTCAGACCTCGAACTGCGGCAGGGTCCAGCTTTCCTCGGCGGCGGACCGGCACCAGTCCCGCATATCCGGGTGGCCCAGAATGGCGTCCATATAGGCGCGGCTCTCAGCGGAAACCTGCACGTCATAGGTGACGAAGCGGGTGACCACGGGAGCGTAGAACGCGTCCGCCGCCGAGAAGCTGCCGAGCAGGAAGGGGCCGCCTTCGCCGAAGCGCCGGCGCGTCTCGGACCAAATGGTCTCGATGCGCGCGACGTTCTCGGCAACATCCTCGGCCACCGGAAAGCCGGGGATGCGCCGCCGCACATTCATGGTCATCTGCTTGCGAAGAGGCACAAAGCCCGAATGCATTTCCGCGCAGATGGAGCGCGCCCAGGCGCGTGCCTCCCGGCCCGCAGGCCAGATGGCGGCATCCGGGAAAGCCTCGGCGGCATATTCGATGATGGCCAGCGAATCCCAGACTGTGATCTCGCCGTGGCGCAGCGCCGGTACCTTGCCTGACGGCGAATGCTGCAGGATCTGCTCGCGGGAGCCCTCGATGTAGATTGGGATCACCACCTCGTCGAACCCGATGCCTGCACCTTTCAGCGCAAGCCATGGCCTCAGCGACCACGAGGAATAGTTCTTGTTCCCGATGATGAGCGTGAGGGTCATGTCAGGTCCCCGGTTTGTCATCGCAGTGTGCGGTGTGGCCCGTGAGGAAGGAAGTGCATTCGCGTGATGCGAGACATCAGCATCGGCAATGATGGCTTCAGTCAGTGAGCGTCCGACGGCACCGGCACATTGTCGATGAGGCGCGTGCCGCCGATGCGGGCGGCAACCAGCAGGCGCACCGGCCCATGATGCGGGCCTTCGATGGGCGTCAGCGACTCAGCGTGACGACCTTCGAGGTAGTCCACCGAGAAGCCGGCGCGCTCCACGGCCTGCCGTGCCCGGACAAGCGTCGCCCCCATCGGTGCGCCGCCGCCGATTAGGGACGCCGCCTCGGAGAGGGCGCGGTGCAGCGCCGGCACCGCCGCCCGGTGCTCGGGAGATAGGTAAGCGTTCCGCGACGACAGGGCGAGGCCGTCCGCCTCCCGCACGGTGTGGCCGGCCACGATGTCGATATCGATGTCGAGGTCGCGCACCATCTGCCGCACGACCTGCAATTGCTGCCAGTCCTTCTCGCCGAAAACCGCGAGATCGGGCCGCACCTGCAGGAACAGCTTGCTCACCACGGTCGCAACGCCGCCGAAGAAGTGTGGCCGGGCGTCGGATTCGAGCCCCAGCGCCGGCCCGGCATCGGGCACCACGCGGGTTGCGTACCCGGCAGGATACATCTCCTCGGCCGCCGGAGCGTAGATCAGGTCGACCTGCTCCTCGGACAGTTTTTCAGCGTCGGCCTCAAGCGTCCGTGGGTAGCGACCGAAATCCTCGTGGGGCGCGAACTGCGCCGGATTTACGAAGATGGACACGATCACCCTCGCGGCTCGCTGGCGTGCGGTGCGCACGAGGGCCAAATGCCCCTCGTGCAGTGCACCCATCGTCGGCACAAGTGCGATTGCATCGCCGGAGCCACGCCATTGGGCTGTGATCTCGCGCAGCCTGGCCTTGCTGTGGATGATGGGGGTCTGTGCAGCCATGCGGGTTCCTCCGGCGGCTCGCTCTAGCAGAGGGGGTAGAGCACCGACAAGCCGGCGCAAGGAGACCCGGTTTGCTCCGGAAGGCCGGCAAGGCTATGTGCCGGGAGACTTCGCCGATGCGTCACGAGGCGTATCGAACCGCAAGCACAAGGCCACACGCATGTTCATCGTCCTGTTGGTCCTCGCCGGCATTCTGCTGCTGGCATGGCTCGGCCGAAGATCACGTACTTCCGGCTCGGCGCAGGTTTACCCCCAGATGCGCCTGATCGGCGCGGTCGCCGTCCTCGCGCTCGGCGTTCTCCTGACGGCGATGGGCCGCTTCATCATCGGTGCCCCGATGATCCTGCTCGGCGCGGGGCTGCTGCTCAGTGGGATGCGCAGGCGTCGTTTTCAGCGGAAGCGATCGACGCGGGCCGCAAGCGGCTGGATCATGCTGGTGCACGACAGCACCACGGGGCGGATACGCGGTCAGGTGCTGAAGGGAGGCTTCGCGGGGCAGGATCTCGACGCCTTGAGCCTTCACCAGCTTTGGCAACTGGGGTCCGAACTTTCGCGCGCGGACCCCAACAGCCTGTCTTTACTCGAAGCTTATATGGACCGCCGGCAGCCCGGCTGGCGTGAAGACCTGCAGAGCGACCTGCGTTCTGGGAGCCACCACCCGGCGGGCAAGAGCCCGATGACCGAGCAGGAGGCGTACCAGATCCTGGGGCTTGATCCGGGGGCCGACGCGGCGGAAGTCAGCCGTGCGTACCGGCAGCTGATGAAGAAGCTGCATCCCGACCAGGGGGGGTCGAACGACCTCGCCAGCCGGATTAATCAGGCCAAGGACGTGCTCACCCGCGCTAAACGCTAGACTATCGGCGGTCGGATGCATCGGAATTCGCTCAGTTCTTGAGGGCGAAGCAGGAAAGGGCAGACTTCTTCAGCGCCTTGCACGCAGCCTGGGCGGAAGTTTCCGTCAGGCCGGCGAAGCGGGCGCGATACAGGGTCACTTCGCCCTTGTTCACCGTCTCGGTGAAGGACTGGGCGCGCGAATCGATCTTGCGCATGGTCGGCTGCGCGCGGTCGAGGAGGGCCGCTGCCTTGGCGGCGTCGTCGGTAGCGCCGATCTGGATCTGCCAGCCCGGGCGCTGCGGTGCGATGGCCGCCAGCGCGCCGTTCCCCGCGGTGGGTTCGTCGGCATAGGCCGCTGCAACCTTGGTGGACGCAGCCCGAGGTTCCGGAGCAGGACGCATCGACGGGATCAGCATACCGGCTTCAACCGGCCTCTGGATCTCGACCTGAGCCACCTGGCGCGGCGACGAACCAGGCGTCGTACCGCCATTCGCACGGTTCTCGTTCGCCGCAGGCTGGCTGCCCACGACCCAGCGCATATCCGGCTGCACGGGGGTCGTTGCAACTGCCGTCGCCATGGCGATGCGGCGTGCGATTGCGTCAGGGCTGGTCGCCGGCGTGGCCGCCGACGCGGGGACGGTAGGAGCGGCAGGCGCGGCGGCGGCGGTGACGGCGGCAGGCCGTGAGGGCGCAGGTACCGGAGTCGACTCGACGGCCGCCAGATCTGGAGTGCGCGGCTTGGGAAGCGGCATGCGCGTGGCTGTCGTTGTCGTTGTCGTCGTCGCGGCGACAGGCGCGGCTGCGGCGACCTGAGTGGTCAAGGTGGGCAGCGGCTCCGGCGCCACGCGCCCTTCCGCAATGACGGAGGTCTTTGCGCCGGTGGAGGCCTTCGGGAGGTTCTCCGCAACCAGCTTGCGCATGGCGGCATCGCGGGATGCGCCGGACCTTCCGCCCAGCACCACGGCGACGATGGAGCGGCCATTGTCATTGGCGGAGGTCAGCAGGTTGAACCCGGATGCCCGCACGAAGCCGGTCTTAATGCCATCCACCCCGCGCACCGAGCCGACGAGGCGGTTGTGGTTGCCGATCACGCGTCCCTTCCAGGTGAAGGTGCGGGTGTTGAAGTAGGGGAAATACTTCGGGAAACGATCCTGCACGGCACGGCCGAGGATGGCGAGGTCGGCGGCCGTCGTGACCTGACGGTCATCGGGCAGGCCGGACGCGTTCGCATACACGGTCGAGCTCATGCCGAGCGCGCGTGCCTTGCGCGTCATGCGCTGGGCGAAGGCAGTCTCGGAGCCGGAAAGGTTCTCGCCGATCGTATAGGCGACGTCATTCGCGGACTTCGTGACGAGTGCCTTGATCGCGTCTTCGACGCGGATGGTCTCACCGGGGCGAAGGCCCAGCTTGGATGGCGCCTGGCGCGCCGCATTTGCCGAGACCTTGAGGGGCGTATCGAGATCGACGGAGCCGCGTTCCAGTTCCTCGAAGAGGACATAGAGCGTCATGACCTTCGTCAGCGAAGCGGGATGACGGATCGCGTTCTGGCTGTCGGAGTGCAGGACACGCCCGGTCTTCGCGTCCACGACGATCGCGGAATAGGGCGGATTGTAGCCGCCACCGGCCGGCGCCTTCTTGGCGCGGCTCTTCTGCGACAGTTCTTTCTTCGAGGAAGCCTTTTTCTTGGCCGCCTCGGAAGGCGTGGTGGCCATCAGGCCCAGGACGAGTGCCGCGCTGAGTGCGCGCACGGCAAATCCCCAGCAGACAGCAGATACCTTACGCGAACTCATCGACAATCCCCACTATCCGACCTTCGCCCCAAGGTCGGTCCATGCGTCCAGCCCGGCGTTTCCGCCACGGTTCTTAGAATGCTGCGATTGCGGTTACGGAGGCGTTAAACACGATGAAATGGAAAGCGGGCGCTGACATGGCGCGTCGGGTTTCCTCACGCTTCCCGAAAGCTTGAACCGGGGGTGCTGGCAGAGAGGCGGGCGTGCTCCTAGATTAAGGGGCAACAGCGTCGGCTCGTGAGGGTTTGGGGTCGGCGCGACGGCATCAGGAAGCCAACCAGACTAATGACAGATCACTTTCTCGAGCGTGCGACAGGGGCAACGCGCCGGAATGACGACGGGGGCGGCGGCACCGTCCTCGCGCCGAAGACACGATTCAAGACGAAGCGCCCGAGCCTGTACCGCGTCCTTCTGCTGAACGACGACTACACGCCCATGGAATTCGTCGTTCACGTGCTGGAACGGTTCTTCAACAAGAACCGGGAGGAGGCCACGCAGATCATGCTGCACGTCCATCAGAATGGCGTCGGCGACTGCGGCACCTTCACCTACGAGATCGCGGAGACGAAGGTCACGCAGGTGATGGACTTTGCGCGACGCCACCAGCATCCTCTGCAATGCGTCATGGAAAAGAAATGAGGTCGACTTGCCGACTTTCTCGCACAGCCTAGAGCAATCGCTCCATCGGGCGCTGGCGCTCGCCAACGAGCGCCATCACGAATACGCAACCCTCGAGCATCTGCTGCTGTCCCTCATCGACGATGGGGACGCGGTGGCGGTGATGCGCGCCTGCAATGTCGATGTCGACCAGCTGAAGCGTAACCTCGCGGAATATGTAGACGCCGAGCTCGACAATCTCGTGACGGATGGTCACGAGGACTCGAAGCCGACGGCGGGCTTCCAGCGCGTCATCCAGCGCGCGGTCATCCACGTCCAGTCGTCCGGACGCGAAGAGGTCTCCGGGGCCAATGTGCTCGTGGCGATCTTCGCCGAGCGCGAGAGCCACGCGGCGTATTTCCTGCAGGAGCAGGACATGACTCGCTACGACGCGGTGAACTACATCAGCCACGGCATCGCCAAGCGCGCGGGCGCCGCCGATGCGCGTCCGAAGACCGGAAATGACGACGAGCCGTCCGGGACAGAAGACACGTCCAAGAAGAAGGCGGACGCGCTCGATACCTATTGCGTCAACCTCAACAAGAAGGCGCGCGACGGCAAGATCGACCCGCTGATCGGCCGTGACATGGAGATCCAGCGCACCATCCAGATCCTGTGCCGCCGCCAGAAGAACAACCCGCTCTTCGTCGGCGATCCCGGTGTCGGCAAGACCGCCATCGCCGAGGGCCTCGCACGCCGCATCGTGCGCCATGAAGTGCCCGAGGTGCTGGAAGACGCGGTGGTCTTTTCGCTCGATATGGGTGCGCTGCTCGCCGGCACCCGCTATCGCGGCGACTTCGAAGAGCGCCTGAAGCAGGTGGTGAAGGAACTGGAGAATACGCCCGGCGCCATCCTGTTCATCGACGAGATCCACACCGTCATCGGTGCGGGTGCGACCTCCGGCGGGGCCATGGATGCGTCCAACCTGCTGAAGCCGGCCCTCGCCAACGGCTCGCTGCGCTGCGTCGGCTCCACGACCTACAAGGAGTACCGCCAGCACTTCGAGAAGGACCGCGCTCTGGTGCGGCGCTTCCAGAAGATCGATGTCGCCGAGCCGACGATCCCGGACGCGATCGAGATACTGAAGGGCCTGAAGCCGTACTACGAGAGCTTCCATCGCGTGCGCTACACCAACGACGCCATCAAGGCAGCGGTGGAGCTGTCGTCGCGCTACATCCACGACCGCAAGCTGCCGGACAAGGCGATCGACGTGATCGACGAGACCGGCGCGTCGCAGATGCTGCTGCCCGAGGGGAAGCGGAAGAAGACCATCGGCATCAAGGAGATCGAGGCCGCGGTTGCGTCTATCGCACGCATTCCGCCCAAGGCCGTCTCCAAGGATGATGCGGAGGTTCTGCGCCATCTGACCGAGAACCTGAAGCGGGTGGTGTACGGCCAGAACGCGGCCATCGACGCTCTGTCTGCGGCCATCAAGCTGGCGCGCGCCGGTCTTCGGGACGCGGAGAAGCCCATCGGCTCCTACCTGTTCTCGGGCCCGACCGGCGTCGGCAAGACGGAAGTCGCCAAGCAGCTCGCCGACATCCTCGGTGTGCAGATGCTGCGGTTCGATATGTCGGAATACATGGAGCGCCACACGGTCTCGCGGCTGCTCGGTGCACCTCCCGGCTATGTCGGCTTCGACCAGGGCGGACTTCTGACCGACGGCGTGGACCAGCATCCGCATTGCGTGCTGCTGCTCGACGAGATCGAGAAGGCCCATCCGGACCTGTTCAACATCCTGTTGCAGGTCATGGATCACGGCAAGCTGACGGACCACAACGGCAAGACCGTCGATTTCCGCAACGTCATCCTGATCATGACGACAAATGCGGGCGCGTCCGACATGGCGAAGGAGGCCATCGGCTTCGGGCGTTCGCGGCGCGAGGGCGAGGACACGGAGGCCATCAACCGCCTGTTCGCGCCGGAGTTCCGCAACCGCATCGATGCTATCGTGCCGTTCGCGCCGCTCCCGGTCGAAGTGGTCCAGCTCGTGGTGGAGAAGTTCGTGTTGCAGCTGGAGGCCCAGCTGGCGGATCGCGGCATCACCATCGAACTGACCGACGAAGCCCGGGCATGGCTGGCGGAGAAGGGCTACGATCCTCGGATGGGTGCGCGTCCTCTGGCGCGCCTCATCCAGGAGACGATCAAGAAGCCGCTGGCCGAGGAAGTGCTGTTCGGCAAGCTGGTGAATGGCGGCGCCGTGAAGGTGCTGCTGGAAGGCGCGGGTACCGACAGCAAACTGGCCTTCGAGTTTCCGGCAGGTCGCATCGAGCAGCCCAAGCCGGAGAAGGTGGTCCGGAAGACTCGGGGCGAGCCGGACGAGGCCAAGGCTGTGAAGCCGAAGCGTCCCGGACGCAGCACCGTTCCGAAGGTGCCCACCCAGGACTAAGCGACATGAAAAAGCCCCCGGAGACGGGGGCTTTTTTTACGTTCGGCAGACGCCTCAGGCGTCGAGCGCTTCGCGGATCCGCTGCGCATTGGAGGCCAGAACCTCCGGCTTCTCCATCTGGTTGGAATGCGGGCGCAGCGGCACTCCGGTTTTCCGCGGCAGGATGTGGAAGTGCAGATGGAACACCACCTGACCGCCGGCATCCTCGTTGAACTGCTGAATGGTGAAGCCATCCGCGTCCATGGCAGCCACGGCGGCGCGGGCGACGTTCTGCACCACGCCAGTCACATAGCCGAGTTCCTCCGGCGGGCAGTCCAGCAGGTTGCGGACCGGCACCTTTGGAATCACCAGCACGTGCCCCTCTACACGCGGCATGATGTCCATGAAGGCGAGCGCGCGGTCGTCCTCGTACACCTTGTGGGCGGGCAGTTCGCCTCGAAGGATCTTGGCGAAGATGTTGCTCGGATCGTACTCGGCCATCGGGTCCTCTTGCGCTGAAAGGCTGCCGGCTTAGACGCGGTGAAGGTGAACATTCTAAGGCAGCACGCTCAATCGGGCGGCTGGTGCTTGAATGGCGTCTCCTGGTCGAGAGCCTCGCGTGAGCGCGCAATCTCTTCCCGCTCACGCGCCAGATAGGCCTGCGCCGCCTGCTCAAGTCCGGGATGGGCGAACAGGTGGGCTGAATGTGTGATGGAAGGCCGATAGCCGCGCGCGAGCTTGTGCCCGCCCTGCGCCCCGGCTTCAACGCGGCTCAGGCCATGAGCCAGGGCAAAGTCGATGGCCTGATAATAGCAGACCTCGAAATGAAGGAAGGGGTGCTCCTCGGTGCAGCCCCAATAGCGGCCGTACAGCGTGTCCCCGCCTATGAAGTTCAGCGCGCCGGCCACGGGGATGTCGCCGCGCATGGCGAAGATCAGCAGGATCTTGTCGGCCATGGCGCTTCCGACGCGGCTGAAGAACTCGCGCGTCAGGTATGGCCGGCCCCATTTGCGGGAGCCGGTGTCCTGATAGAACCGCCAGAACGCGTCCCAGTGATGCTCGCGGATGTCTGAACCTGTGATCCAGCGGATCTGCAGTCCGTCGGCCAGCGCATCGCGCCGCTCCCGGTTCAATGCCTTGCGTTTGCGTGAGGCCAGGGAGGCAAGGAAGTCATCGAAGCTGGCAAAGCCTTCATTGGCCCAGTGGAACTGGATATCGTCGCGGGCCAAGAACCCCATCCCGCTGTCCGTGAACAGCCGCTGCTCCTCGGCCGTCATGAAGGTGATGTGGACCGACGATGCCTCGACCCGTCGCATCACGCTGGCCAGTCCCTGGATCAAGCCGAGCCTCGCCATGTCATGCTCTGCACCAGGCTTTACCAACAGGCGGCGTCCGGTGGCTGGCGTGAACGGCACCGCTACCTGGATCTTCGGGTAATAGTCTCCGCCGGCACGTTCCAGCGCGTCGGCGAAAGCGTGGTCGAAGACGTATTCTCCCTGGGAGTGCGACTTCGCATAGGCCGGCGCTACGCCGAGCAGTGCTCCGCCCTCATCCTCGATCAAGAGGTGGATGGGTTGCCAGCCCGTCTCGGCCACCGCTGAGCCGCTGTCTTCCAGCGCCCGCAGAAATTCATGGGAGATGAAGGGGTTGTAGTCGGGACCGGTGCCGGTCCCACCGCTCGCCGAAGTGCCCGGATTGGCACAGGCGTTCCAGGCTGCGGCATCGATGGCGCTGATCGAGGGCAGGAGATTGACGCGGAGCTTGGCGCGCTCCGTGGATTGAACTGACATCTGCTCAATCTAAGCCGATCCGGCGCCGCGCCAAGGCCACCGCCGCAGCGGGCGACGGCCGAACGCGTACGCTTCAGGCGATCTCGAAGATCGCCTCGACTTCCACCGCCGCGCCGAAAGGCAATGCGGCGACACCCACGGCGGACCGGGCGTGGCGGCCAGCGTCTCCCATCGCTTCCACGAAGAAGTCGGAGGCGCCGTTCACCACCTTGGGCTGATCGCCGAAGCCGGGCGCGGACGCAACAAACCCGACGACCTTGACCAGCCGGACCACCCGGTCGAAGCCGCCCAGAGCGGCGTTCAACTGCGCCAGCACGTTGATGGCGCACAGGCGGGCTGCATCCTGAGCGGCTTCCACGGCAACGCCGTCTCCCAGACGGCCGGTCAGCGTGAGGCCGCTGGCGTCGATTGGAAGCTGGCCCGACACATAAGCGTAGCTGCCCGTGATAACGACCGGAACGTAGTTGGCGGCGGGCGGGTTGGGGCGGGGCAGGGTAACCCCGATTTCTTCCAGGCGGCTGTCGATGCTCGTTGTCATTGGGGTCTCCTCTGGGCGCGCCCGTCTTTGACGCAGCCGCACTGCATGCGCAAGCGGTCTGAACCGGGCAACCTAAAGCACGCGTTGCGCCGCCACCCGGCGGCACCTATCTTCGCCGAGCCTTCAGGGGAGAAATCGATGATCATGCCGCTTCCCCGAAGAGCACTGCGCGCGCTGACAATTTCCTTTGCGCTTGTGGCCGGCACGGCTGCGCTCGCCAGCCCCGCGGTGCCGGTCGATCGTCTCGTTCCCCACATAGCCGTCTACGACCTGAGCCTTGTCGAAGCGCGTGACCGTGCGGGCATCCGCACGATCAACGGACGGCTTGTCTACGAATTCGCGCGGCGTGACTGTCGGGCGGTGCTGACCTATCGGCAGGTGATGTCCATGCGCACCGGCGAGGGGCAGGGTACATCTCTCGACTTCCGCTCAGTGACCGACGAGGCGGATACCGCGCAAAGCTTCGACTTCGAGGCCAACAGCGTCGTGAGCGGTACGGACGCCACCGAGGTGGACGGCGTGGCGAAGCGCGGGAACCGCGGGCTCATCAAGGTGGAACTGCAAAAGCCCGAGCAGAAAAGCGCGGACCTGCCAGCTGAAACCATGTTCCCCACCGAGCATCTGCGCCACATCCTCGGTGCGGCCGAAACGGGCGCCTTCACCCTGCAGGCAGATGTGTTCGACGGTGGCGAGCCTGGCGATACCTCAAGCCCGTCGGTCACCTTCATCGGGCCGCCGAAGGCGCCCGGAAGCGCCGGCGGTGTTTCGCTGGGGCTAGAACTCGGCATGGATAAACTTCGCCGCTGGCCCGTGAGCATCAGCTATTTCGATGCGGCATCGACGGAGAGCGAGCAGACGCCGAAGTTCATCTTCGCAGCTGACCTCTACGAAAACGGGATAGCCGGCGCTCTGCGGCTCGACTACGGGAACTTCGTGGTCGAGGGCCGCCTCGTCTCGTTGAAGGCCTTGCCCGCCGGAGAGTGCAAGCAGCCGTGACGGCGCGGACATGCGCTGCGCGCCGCGAGGGGGCGCAGGCGCTAGTCCGGCTCGCGCCTTCGGGGTAGCCGCACCCCGGGCGCGAAGGAGATGCCCCGATCGAGGATGCCGGCGCCGAATTTCCGGCGAAGGTCATCGACGGCCTTCTCCGCCGCAATGCGCCTCGGCAGACCCGGATCCATGAGATCGGGCGGGTCACCGTCACCCAGCGGATGGAGGTCTTCCACCCCGATCCCGATCAGCCGGAAACGGGCGCCATTGGCCTCCTTTACGAGAAGGTCGCGCCCCGTCTCGAAGATCCGGCCGGCCAGTCGCGTCGGTGTTTCCAGCGAGCGACTGCGGGTGCGGCTTCGGAAATCCGGCGTCTTCAGCTTGAGCGTCACCCGCGTGCCGCTGAATTCAGCCGCCTTCAGCCGCGCCGACACGCGATCCGCCAAACTCCACAGGACAGCAGCGAGCTGCGCCGGATCGGAGATGTCCTCGTCGAAAGTGGTCTCGGCGCTGACGCTCTTGGTCTCCCGCTCCGGTCGAACCGGGCGGGTGTCATGGCCGTGCGCGAGGTTCCACAGATGGAGCCCGTGAGCGCCGTGGCGGCGCGCCATCTCCCTTGCGTCTAGCTGCCGCAGATGGCCGACCTCCGTGATGTGGTCGCGCGCGAGCCGCGCCTGCGCCGCCGCTCCCACGCCCGGAAGGATGCCAACCGGCTTATGGGTGAGGAATTCCTGGGCTTCCGCGGCGCCGATCACGGCGAAGCCGCGCGGCTTGTCGAGATCCGAGGCGATCTTTGCGAGAAACTTGTTCGGCGCCAGCCCGACCGAGACGGTGATGCCCAGCTCTGCTTCCACCCGCCTGGCGAACCGCGCAAGCGTGCGGGCGGGCACCAGCCCGTGCACACGTTCCGTGCCGCTGAGATCGAGAAAGGCCTCGTCGATGGAGACCGGCTGCACGAGCGGGGTCAGGTCCATCATCATGGCTCGCACCTGCCGTCCCACGGCGACGTATTTGCCATGTGTGGGCTTGATGACCACGGCCTCCGGGCAGAGCTTCAGCGCCTTGAACATCGGCATGGCGGAACGCACGCCGTTGATGCGCGCGATGTAGCAGCAGGTCGACACCACGCCCCGGCGACCGCCGCCGACGATCACCGGCTTGTCCCGAAGGTCCGGATTGTCGCGCTTTTCGACTGCAGCGAAGAAGGCATCGCAATCGACATGGGCAATGCTGAGCGAGTTGAGCTCCGGGTGGCGCACCAGCCGAGGGCTGAGACAGGCGCGGCATCGTGGCCCCTCTCCAGCCTCGGCCAGGCAGTCCCGGCAGAAGCCTGGGATCGCGCGGGTGATCAGTGCAGGTTCGCGCCGCCCAGCGCGCGGCGCGCCTCCGCCACGCGTTCCGGCGCCACGCCGCTCTCGGAGGAGAACCGCAGCAGCAGCTTTTCGTCTCCAAGGATGTGGTCCAGCACGCCGGCAAGGAACCCATGTTCCTTCGCCGCTTCCCGGATGCGCCGCGGGTCGAGACCCGTGACCGCGAGGAATGCACCGAGTTGCTCGGCGTCGCCCGCGAGAAACAGAAGGGCCTGGCCCGCAAGGTCGGCCGGATCCGGCTGGATACCTCGAACTTTCATCGTGCAGGTTCGCCCTTCGTCAACTTTTAGCTACTACTATTTTCGTCAACCACAACCAATGCCGCCCACCGCTTGCACGTGGGTCGCCAATGTTCCGCGGCGCGGAGGATCAGAGCTGATGGCCAAGACGATCCTCATTGTGGAAGACAATGAGCTGAACATGAAGCTCTTCAACGATCTTCTGCAGGCGAATGGATATCAGACGGTGCAGACGCGCAACGGCATCGAAGCCATAGCGCTGGCCCGCCTGCACAATCCCGACCTCATCCTGATGGACATCCAGCTGCCGGAAGTCTCCGGGCTGGAAGTGACCCGCTGGCTGAAGAACGACGAGGAGTTGCGCGGCATCCCCGTCATCGCCATCACCGCTTTCGCGATGAAGGGCGATGAGGAGCGGATCCGCGAAGGCGGTTGCGAAGCCTATCTTTCGAAGCCTATCTCGGTTTCCAAGTTCCTGGAGACCGTCCGCCATTTTCTCGACAGCTGAGGCCGCCACATGCCGGCGCGCATCCTTGTCGTAGACGATGTCTTGCCAAATGTGCGCCTGCTCGAAGCACGGCTGACAGCCGAGTATTTCGAGGTTGTCACGGCAATGAGCGGGCAGGAGGCCCTGGATGCCTGCGCCCGCAGTGCGTTCGATCTTGTGCTGCTCGACGTGATGATGCCCGGAATGGACGGCTTCGAAGTATGTCGGCGACTGAAGGCCGATCCCTCCACCTGCTACATACCCGTCGTCATCATCACCGCGCTTGATCAGGCGGTGGACAAGGTGGCGGGTCTCGAGGCGGGGGCGGACGACTTCCTGACGAAGCCCGTTTCCGAGCTGGCGCTCATGGCGCGGGTGCGCAGCCTCACACGCATCAAGCAGATGACCGACGAGCTGCGCATGCGGGCCAAGTCGGGGCTGCAGATCGGGCTGTCGAACAGCGTGCTCGACGCCGTTCTCGACGATGGCCTCGGCGGACGCATCCTGATCGTCGATGACCGCGCATCGTCCTACGAGCGCATGCAGCTCGCGCTGTCCATCAATCATCACGTTGAAGTCGAGACCTCCCCCCAGGAGGCGCTGTTCCGGTCGGCTGAGGGCGCCTACGATCTGGTGATTGTCAGCCTGAGCCTGCAGGGTTTCGACGCGCTCCGCCTGTGCAGCCAGATGCGCTCGCTGGAGCGTACCCGCCATCTGCCGATCCTCGCCGTGGTGGAGCCGGACGACAATCTACGCGTGATGCGGGGGCTGGACCTGGGCATCAACGACTTCCTGTCGCGCCCGGTAGACCGAAACGAACTCGTCGCACGCACGCTGACGCAGATTCGCAGGCATCGGTATACACAGCGGCTCCGATCCAAATACCAGATGAGCCTCCAATGGGCGGTCACGGATCCGCTGACCGGCATGCACAATCGCCGCTACATGGAAACGCATCTCGAGACGCTGCTGGACCAGGATCAGGACCGTCCGCGGCCTCTCAGCGTCATCATGGTGGACATCGATCATTTCAAGTCGATCAACGATCGCTACGGGCATGATCGCGGGGATGACGTGCTGCGTGGCTTCGGCGAACGCGTCCGCCAGAGTGTGCGTAGCGTGGACCTGGCCTGCCGCTATGGCGGCGAGGAGTTCATCATCCTGATGCCGGACGCCGATATCGGCGTGGCCCAGGCCGTCGGCGAGCGCCTGCGCCGCCGGATGGAGTCGGAGCCCTTCGGTGATGGAGCGGACGAACCGATCAGCGTCACGATCTCGGTCGGCATCACCGCCAGCCAGCCGAATGACAGCCCGGCTGCAATCATGAAGCGTGCGGACCTCGCGCTGTACCGTGCGAAGAGCGATGGTCGAAATCGCGTGGTCTCTGACGCCGCCTGAATTTTTGCGAGTAATCTTAAAAGTTTAGGTAAATTTTGCGCGGGCTGCGGCGGTACGTTGTTAGCGCTTTGATTCAAATGCGCTGCAACCTAAGTGTGGTGGGCCGGATGTTCGTTGGCTTTTGCCCGTGAGCGCCTGGTGGTCCAAGGACGGTGGGTCCGCCGCATCTCCTGCTGTTCGAGGGCCTCTACCGGCGGGGGCGGTCCAAAAGCCTCAACTCCAGGGCTGTCCCCGCCACCTCATACAGCACATGAACAAAGGGCCGGTGCGAGATCGCACCGGCCCTTTGTTCATTCAAACCAGCTGAGGCTTCAGATCACTTGATCTTCGTCTCGCGGAATTCGACGTGCTTGCGTGCGACCGGGTCGTACTTCTTCAGCACCATCTTCTCGGTCTTGGTCCGTGCATTCTTCTTCGTGACGTAGAAGAAGCCCGTGTCTGCAGTGCTCTGCAGCTTGATCTTGATCATCGCGGCCTTGGCCATGCGAAACTCCTCGGCGGCGCGCGGCGCACACACTGTGAATTCAGGAATGCGGCAAACTACGCATCCGAAGCCTGAAGTCAAGGATTCTCCACCGTCACCTTCTGTGAAGCGCTGCGTCCCGTCGCAATCCTCCAGGCCACAACGACCACATAGAGCAGGAACAGGAGCGCGATCGTCAGCGGCAGCCCATGTGGATTCCAGATGTCCATGCCGAGCCCCATGGCAGGCGGACCAGCCAGGAGACCCAGGCTGTACATCATGACGAAGGTGGCATTCGCGCCCGCCAACTGGGAGCCGCGGAACTGGGCGCCGAGATGCGCGAGGCCGACGGTGTACAAGCCCGCGACGAGGCCGCCCCAGATGGCGACGATGGGGAACAGAGCAAAGGCATGCTGCGCGGCGAACGGCATCGCCGCCGCCCCGACGAAACCGACTGCTCCGAGCGTCAGCAGCAGTTTGCGGCGGTCGACGCGGTCGCTGATGAGCCCCATCGGGATCTGCACCAGGACATTGCCTAGCGCGAGGATCGAGACAAGCAGGGCCGCACTGGCTTCGCTGTAGCCGTTCCTGAGCCCGTAGAGCGGCAGAAAGCTCATGCCGCCCGTCTCGACAGCGCCGAAGATGAACGCCGCGAGGACGGCGGACGGGGCCGCTGCAAGGTAGAGCAGCACCTGGTTGGACGGCGTGTGGTCGATGCTCGGCATCAATTGACCAGCCAGGGCCACGGGAATGATGGAGAGCAGGAACAGCACCGCGCCGATGACATAGGGCGTCATGGAGGTCGGCGGGAAGATCGTCAGCACGGTCGGCCCTATCGCGAACCCGACCGACAGGCATGATGCGTAGATGCCCATGACCAGCCCACGCGAGCCTTCAGGTGCCGCGGCGTTGATCCAGAACTCGGAGAGCACGAACAGGACGCAAAGGGAGACGCCGAACAGAAACCGGAGCGGGAACCACAGCCAGAACGGACCGGCATAATAGAAGCTGATGAACACTGCGGCGCCGAGAACAAGCGCGCTGATGAGCAGCCGCCGGGTGCCCATTCGCGCGGCGATGTTCGGAATGAACGGCGCGAGCATGATGGTCGCGACACCGGACATCGCGGTGTTGATCCCGATCATCGTGCCGGAAACGCCACGCGCCTCCAGCACAAAAGAGAGCAGGGGCACCGAAAGGCTGAGTCCGATGCCGACCACCGTGATGCACGTAATGGCGGTAGCGATGGCCAGCATCCGGTGACGCTGATCGGTGAAGACGCTCATGGATCAGATCTCGTCGCGCCGCATGCGGCCGGCGCGAAAACGAAAGAAGGGGACCGGCAGATCGCGGCTGATTCCCGCTTCTATACGCCGGAATAACTCTTCGAGGATGACACGCGTAATCGGAAGAAGGTCGAGTTCGTCGGTCTCTTCCCGCGTAAGCCAGCGAAGATCATCCAGTTCGGCATCCGGCCCTGCCGGCAACTCCCCGCGTGCCGCGACGCTCGCCGCATCGGCGGCAAAGAAGCGGGTGTCGTAGCGGCGGGGCAGGCCGGTGGGCGTTACCGCCCTTGCGATCAGTGCCAGCCCGGAAAGATCCGGGACAACGGATTCGCCCGCAAACGCAGACCATGACGGTGGTATCCGGCGGCGCTTCCACTCGCCCCGTACGCCAAGGAACAGCCCCGTCTCTTCGGCCGTCTCGCGAATGGCCGCCGCTGCAAGAGCCTGTGCCCGTTGCAGGCTCAGTCGCGGCGCGCCATTCGTCAGCTTTTGCTGCACATGGGCCGGCAAGCCATGTGCCAGCTCGATACCGCTGTCCGTGCGTTCCACGCGGCCGCCGGGAAAAACATAGATGCCGGGGAGGAACCGCATGGCCATGTTCCGGCGCCCCATAAGAACGCGGGGCCCGCTGTCTTCATGCGAAACCAGGATCAGCGAAGCCGCGTCATGGGGACGGCGCTGGGACGGGTGATACGAGGGGGCAGGTGGGGCGTTGGTCCCTTGGGCGTTTGGCGTTTCCGCCGGTCCGCGCAAGCTCACGCGGCTTCCGAACCATGCTGTCCCGGCGCGAAGCCGTGCATGCGCAGCGCCCATTGCATGCCGACCAGTGCACCCTTCACCACCGGGAGGAGCACGAGCGACATGACGATCGTCATGGGGAGCCAGAGCGCCATGTGCACCCAGACTGCCGGCTTCAGCGCCATCTCCACAGCCAGCAGCAAGGCAATGATGATGTGCGCCACGATGAAGATGACGACGTAGGCCGGCGCATCGTCGGCGCGGTGATGATGCAGTTCTTCGCCGCAGACGGCGCACTGGTCGACCACCTTGAGATAGCGGCCGAACATTCGCCCTTCGCCGCAATTCGGGCAGCGGCACATGGCTCCGCGCAGGATACCAGACATCAGCGAACGGTCCCGGGGCGGCGTCTGTTCGCTCACTGGCGCCTCTTGGTGCGGCGTGGTCGCGGCTCGTTGCCACCGGGGCGGCGCATGGCGCGCTTTCCACGGCCGGGCGGACGCATGGTGCGGCCCTCGCTGAGCACCTCGAAACGCAGCGCGCCGGCGACGGGGATGGCCTCGACCAGCTTCACCTCGACATCATCGCCCAGCCGGAACGCCTCGCCGGTGCTCTGGCCGATGAGCGCATGCTGCGCCTCGTCATGCACGTAGTAGTCCCGCCCCAGTGTCGATGCCGGTATGAACCCGGACGCGCCGGTATCGGCCAGCGTGACGAAGAGGCCGGACCGGGTGACGCCGGAGATGCGTCCGGTGAAGGTTGCGCCGATCTGCTCGGCCAGATGATGCGCGATCAGCCGGTCCACCGTGTCGCGCTCGGCCGCCATGGCGCGCCGTTCGGCAGCGGAGATGGCGGTGCCGATCTCGGCCATGATGGCCGGGGTCATGTGAGCCGGCAGCCCGTCGTCGCCGAAGTCGTGGGCGCGGATCAGCGCCCGGTGCACGATGAGGTCCGCATAGCGACGGATCGGCGAGGTGAAGTGCGCGTAGCGGCGCAGGTTCAGGCCGAAATGGCCGTAATTGTCCGCCCCGTACTCCGCCTGCGCCTGCGAGCGCAGCACGACTTGGTTCACGACCTCGCTGTGCTCGGTGTCGGCCACCTTCGCGAGGATGCGGTTGAAGTTCGCCGGGCGCAGATTCTCGCCCTCGGGAATCGCGATGTCCAGCGTCTTCAGGAACTCGCGCAGGCCTGCCATCTTCTCGAGCGATGGCGCGTCGTGCACCCGGAAAACAAGCGGCAGCTTCTTCGCCGTCAGAGTCTCCGCCGCCGCCACATTGGCGAGGATCATGAACTCCTCGATCAGCCGGTGAGCGTCCAGACGCGGAGGGACGATCACCCGGTCGACGCCGCCCTCGGCATTGAGGATGATCTTGCGCTCCGGAAGGTCGAGGTCCAGCGGCTGGCGCTGGTCGCGCGCTTTCTTCACGGCGGCGTAGGCAGCCCAGAGCGGCTTCAGGATCGTGTCGAGGATCGGCCGCGTCGTGTCGTCGGGATGATCGTCGATCGCGGCCTGCGCCTGCTGGTAGGAGAGGCGGGCCGCCGAGCGCATCATCACCCGATGGAAATGGTGCGACCGCTTCCTGCCCTCGGCATCGATGACCATGCGCACGGCAAGTGCCGGACGGTCCTGCAGGGGACGTAGCGAGCAGAGATCGTTCGAGATCCGCTCCGGCAGCATCGGCACGACGCGGTCCGGGAAGTAGACCGAATTGCCGCGGGTCAGTGCCTCGCGGTCCAGTGCAGTGCCGGGACGCACATAGGCCGCGACATCGGCGATGGCCACGGTGATGACGAAGCCGCCGGGATTGGACGCGTCATCATCCGGCGCTGCGTAGACGGCGTCGTCATGGTCCTTGGCGTCCGCCGGGTCTATCGTGACGAGAGGCAGGTCCCGCCAGTCCTCGCGGCCCGAGAGCTCCGCAGGCTCTGCCGCATCGGCTTCCGCCAGCACATCGTCCGGGAAGACGTGCGGAATGTTGTGCGTGTGGATGGCAACGAGGCTGATGGCCTTCTCGCTGTTCAGCGATCCCAGCCGCTCGCGCACGCGCCCGGTCGAATTGCCGTGCCGGCCTTCGCGCAGCAGGTCGGCGAATACGAGATCGCCATCCTTCGCGCCGCCTTCCTCGCCCGGTGCCACGTCCAGCGCGCGACCGAGCTTCTTCTTGTCCACCGGCTCGATCCGTCCTCCGCCGCCCTGGTTGGCGCGGAAGATGCCGAGCACGCGCTGGTTCTCGCGGGTGAGGACCTTGATGACGCGTCCAACCGGACGATTGTCTTCCTCGCGGGTGCTTTCGATCCGCAGAAGCACGCGGTCACCCAGACCTGGAGCATATTCGGGCTTGTGGCCACGGCGTGGAATGTGGACGACGATCTTCGGAGCGGGGCCGTCCCCCTCCCACTCGACCGGGGTGGCGAGCAGTTCGCCATCCTTGTCGCGGCCAGTCACTTCCGCCAGCACGACGCCGGGCAGGGCGCCCGGAGTGCGCAGCTTCCGGCTCGTGCGCCTCAGCGAGCCTTCGCGTTCCATCTCCTTCAGCAGCGCCTTCAGCGCCACCTTGGCCGCGCCGCCCTTGATGCCGAAGGCCTTGCCGATATCCCGCTTGCCGGCCTGCCCCGGATTCTGGGCGATGAAGGCGGCGATCTGGTCCTTGCTCGGAAGGTCGGGTGTGCGGGAGGGGGCCAATCGTGCTCCTTGTCAGTCGCTTGCGGTCGCCACGGCCTTGCGAGCCGCGGGCTTCTTCTTTGCCGGCGCCTTCTTGGCCGCCGCCTTCTTCGCCGGAGCCTTGCCATTCGCGGCGGCCTTGGCGGGAGCCTTTTTGCGGGCGGGCTTCGCACCGCCGCCGGCCTCCACCTTGGCTGCGATCAGGGAGACGGCCTCATCCAGCGTGAAGGTCTCCGGGTCGCGGCTCTTGGGTATCGTCGCGTTGATCTTGCCGTGGCTTACATAGGGTCCGAAACGCCCGGCGCGAAGGGTGACGGCGCCACCTTCGGGATGATCGCCAAGGGTTTTTGCCGGTGTAGAACCGGCGCGGGCGCCTCGGCCGCCGGCAGCCTTTTCGGCCAGCACGTCCACGGCGCGGTTGATGCCCACCTCGAAGACCTCCTCGGGCGTCGGCAGGTTCGCGTATTTGCCGTCATGCGAGATGTACGGCCCATAGCGGCCGATGCCGGCCTGGATCATCTTGCCGGTCTCGGGATGCAGGCCGATGTCGCGAGGCAGCGCCAGCAGCTCGACGGCCCGCTCTAGTGTCATCTCGCCGGGAGCCCAGCCTTTCGGCAGCGATGCCCGCTTCGGCTTGTCGCCATCGCCCAGCTGCACGTAAGGGCCAAACCGGCCGTCGCGCAGCGTGACGTCGAGCCCGCTCTGCGGATCCTGGCCCAGAACCTTGTTGCCGTCGCCGCCCACGCCTGCCGTGTCGTCCGCACCGCTTGCCGCGAGCGGCCGCGTGTAGCGGCATTCCGGATAGTTCGAGCAGCCGATGAAGGCTCCAAACTTGCTGGTCTTCAGCGAAAGCCGGCCGGTGCCGCAGACCTGGCATGTGCGCGGGTCGCCGCCGTCTGCGCGGGGCGGGAAGATATGCGGGCCGAGAACCTCGTTGAGGGAGTCCAGTACCTCGGTGGTGCGCAGTTCCTTGGTGCCCGCGATCGCCGCTGCGAAATCGCGCCAGAAGTCCCGCAGCACTTCTTTCCAGTCGAGCTCGTTGTCGGAGATGAGATCGAGCTTTTCCTCGAGGCTGGCCGTGAAGTCATACTCCACGTAGCGGCGGAAGAAGCTTTCGAGGAATGCCGTCAGCAGGCGTCCCGTGTCTTGCGGAACGAGGCGCTTCTTGTCGATCTCCACATAGCCGCGGTCGCGCAGCACACCGAGCGTGGCCGCATAGGTGGAGGGACGCCCGATGCCGAGCTCCTCCATCTTCTTCACGAGGCTTGCTTCCGTGTAGCGGGGCGGCGGCTCTGTGAAGTGCTGGGTCGAGGCAATCCCACGGTTCTCAAGCCGCTCATGCGCGGCAAGGATGGGCAGCCGGCGGCTGTCCTCGTCCTCGGAATCGTCGTCGCGGCCTTCCTGGTACAGCGCGAGGAAGCCATCGAAGGTGATGACCGTGCCCGAGGCGCGCAGCTCAAGGCCGCGACCACCAGCATGGGCCACGATCTCGGCCGTGGTGCGCTCCACCTCGGCGGATTCCATCTGGCTGGCGACGGTGCGCTTCCAGATCAGCTCGTAGAGCGCGAGTTGCTCCTTATCGAGATATTGCCGCACATCCTGCGGACGGCGCGACACATCGGTCGGCCGGATCGCCTCATGGGCTTCCTGCGCGTTCTTGGCCTTGGTCTTGTAGACGCGCGGCGCACCCGGCAGGTAGCGGCGGTCATAGCTGCGGCCGATGAAGGAACGCACCTGCGTGACTGCTTCCGGTGCGATCTGCACGCCGTCGGTACGCATATAGGTGATGAGGCCGACGGTCTCGCCGCCGATGTCCACGCCCTCGTAGAGCCGCTGCGCGGTGCGCATCGCGTTGGTGGCGGACAGGCCGAGCTTGCGGGAGGCTTCCTGCTGAAGCGTCGAGGTGGTGAAGGGCGGCTGCGGATGCCGCTTGCCGGGCTTTGCCTCCACCGAGGCTACGGAGAAGTCGGCAAAGTCGAGCGCGCGCTTGAAGGCCGCCGCTTCATCGCCGGAGTTGATGCCGAGCCGTGAGATCTTCTTGCCGTCGGCACCCACAAGGCGCGCCTCGAACGGCTCCCCCTTGGTGTTGGCAAGGGTCGCCACCAGAGACCAGTATTCCTGTTTGACGAACGTCTCGATGTCGCGTTCGCGGTCGCAGACCAGGCGCAGCGCCACGCTTTGCACACGGCCTGCCGAGCGCGCGCCCGGCAGCTTGCGCCACAGCACCGGCGACAGGGTGAAGCCCACCAGATAATCGAGCGCGCGGCGAGCCAGATAGGCGTCTACCAGAGCAGTGTCGATCTCGCGCGGCGCCTTCATGGCGTCGAGAACCGACTGCTTTGTGATGGCGTTGAAGACCACGCGCTGGACCGTCTGGCCTTTGAGCGCCTTCTTCTCCCGCAGCACTTCGAGCACGTGCCAGGAAATGGCTTCGCCTTCGCGATCAGGGTCGGTTGCGAGAATCAGGCGATCGGCGCCGCGGACAGCGCGGGTGATATCCGCCAGACGCTTCTGCGCCTTGGCGTCGACTTCCCACAGCATGTGGAAGTCCTGCTCGGGATCGACGGAGCCGTCCTTGGCGGGCAGGTCGCGCACATGCCCATAGGACGCCAGCACCTCATAACCGGAGCCAAGATATTTATTGATCGTCTTGGCTTTCGCCGGGGACTCGACGATGACGAGATCCATGGATGCCTGTCGGGAGAGGTGAGATCAAAGCGCCGGGTGGCGCGGCGAGAACATGGGGAAGCGGCCGCGGCAAGTCAAACCGCGCCTCTGTCGTGAAGCCGAATGCATGTTCAGGTTGTGTTTAGTAGATATTGCAATCAGCGCGAAAGGGAGCTAACCCTCTGATAGTGGGGCAGTTCAGGATTTATTCCGGTTGCAATCGCGATCCGGGCTGGGCCAGCTGATGGGGAGCTACCATGAACACGGACAACAGGGTCGGTTCCATGATCTCGCCTGTGCAGACGGCGGAATATGTGGCGGAGATGTCGAGCCAGCTATCCGCGCTTGCCAGTAAATCCGGACTGGATGTGGTTGCTTATCTGCTTGAGCTGGCGCGGCTCGAAGCAGAAGAAAATGCCAAGGCAATCCGCTGAGGTCGCCTTCAGATCAGGCTGATTCGACCATTTCCGTGGCGCTCCAGCCGTCCTGCAAGCTCAAGCTCAAGCAGCGACATTTGCACATCGCGGGCGGAAGAGCCGGATAGCCGTACAAGATCGTCCACATCGCAGGGCGAGGGGCCGAGTAGCCCCTCGATCCGGCTCCGCACCTCGCCATCCTCGTTCCATGCGGGGCTGACCTGACCACCTTCGGAGAAGCTGGTTTCGAACAGATCGGGTTGATGCCTCAGGCCCGGGCTTAGTGCTTCCACGACATGCTCGGCGCAGGTGATCAGCGTCGCTCCGTCGCGCAGCAGGCGGTTCGAACCTTCGCAGCGCGGGTCCAGCGGAGATCCCGGCGCAGCCATTACCTCGCGGCCGATCTCGTTCGCCAGCCGTGCAGTGATCAGCGAGCCCGAGCGCATGGCCGCCTCGACGATCACCGTGCCCATGGAAAGGCCGGCGATGATGCGGTTGCGCCGGGGGAAGTCGCGGGCGCGAGGCTCCCATCCCAGAGGCATCTCCGTCACTGCGGCACCCCCCTCAAGCACGCGGGCGAGCAGTGGAATGTGCTCCGGCGGGTAGATGCTGTCCGCACCTCCTGCCAGAACGGCGACGGTGCCGGTGGATAGGCTTGCCTCATGCGCCGCAGCGTCGATGCCACGGGCAAGACCCGACGTGATGCAAAAGCCTGCGCGGCCAAGATCCATCGCAAGCCGCGCGGCAAAGGTCCGCCCGGCAGCCGACGCGTTGCGTGCGCCCACGATGGACACCGACGGCTGCACAAAAACCGCGCTGCTTCCAATCACCGTCAGCAGTGGAGGGGCGCCTTCCATCTGGGCCAGCACTGCCGGGTAATCCGGCTCACCAAGTGCGATCACGCGGCCGCGGATGCGCGCCAGCCCTGCCAGTTCCCGCTCCGCGTCTGCACGTGAGCAGAGCCGGAGCTGCCGCGTGGCGCCGCCGCGACGCGCAAGATCCGGCAAGGCGGCGAGTGCCTCGCCCGCGCCGCCGAACTGGTTCAGGAGGGTCCGGAATGTGCGGGCGCCGACATTCTCGGACCGGATCAACCTCAGCCAGCTCAGCCGTTGCTCATCGGACAGCGCGAGGCCGAAGGATGGTGGCAAGACTCAGACGCTCTCGGTCTGGCGCGTCTTGCTGCCGATCTTTGTCTCGGTGCCAGCCATCAAGCGACGGATATTGGCATGATGCTTGACGAAGATCAGCACCGCCAGGATCAGGAACAGCACCGAAACCGACGCCGGCTTTCCCAGCCACAATATCAGAGGAGTCGCGGCCGCAGCGACGAGCGCGGAAAGCGATGAGAAGCGGGTGAGCCATGCAGTCGTCAGCCATATGGCAGCGAAAGCGATGGCAGACGGCCAGCTGAACGCGATCAGCAGGCCGATGAATGTCGCGACACCCTTGCCGCCCCGGAATCCGAGCCACACAGGAAAAAGATGGCCGATGAACGCGCCCAGGGCGGCGGCGATGGCCGCCTCGGGGCCCCACATCGCAGCAATCAGCACCGCGACAGTGCCCTTCAGCGCATCGCAGAGAAGCGTCGCGGCAGCCAAGTCCTTCCGGCCCGTCCTCAGCACATTCGTGGCGCCGATATTGTTGGAACCGATGCTTCGGATATCCCCCAGCCCTGCGGCGCGGGTCAGCAGCCAGCCGAACGGGACCGAGCCGAGCACGTAGCCGAAGGCGAGAGCAGCAAAGAGGAGAGGCAGCGAGAGGTCAGCCAAATCGGGCACCGGGAGGTGGGTTGCGCGAGACTATTGATACACCGTTCGACCGGCGACAAGCGTCCTGAGCACGACGCCCTCCAGCCGTGCCTCGTCGAAGGGCGTGTTCTTGGACTTTGAGTGAAGATTTCTGGGATCGAGCACGAAGGGCCGTTCCGGGTCAAAGAGGACGAGATCGGCGGGAGCGCCCCTGACCAATCGCCCGCCCGGAAGGCCGAGCAGGTCCGCCGGGCGCGTGGACAGCGAGCGCAGCAGGTGCGGAAGGCTCAGATGGCCGGCATTCACCAGCCGGAGCCCTGCGCTCAGCATTGTCTCCAGCCCCAGCGCTCCATCCGACGATTCCGCGAATGGCTGCCGCTTCTGCTCCACGTCCTGCGGATTGTGATCGGAGACCACGATGTCGATGAGCCCTTCCGCCAGCGCCTCGGCGAGCGCCTGCCGGTCCTCCTCGGCGCGAAGCGGCGGGGAGACCTTGAAGAAGGTGCGGTAGTCGCCGATGTCCGTTTCGTTGAAGGACAGGTGGTTGATCGAGGTGCCGCAGGTAAACGGCAGCCCTGCCTCTTTCGCGCGGCGGGCAATCTCTATCGAATCCCGGCATGTGATGATGGCGGCATGGTAGCGGCTGCGCGTCATGCGGACGAGGCGCACGTCGCGCTCCAGCATGATGGCTTCAGCCTCTGCCGGCCTTCCCGACAAACCAAGCCGGCTGCAATATTCGCCCGCATTCATCACGCCCGTTCCGGCAAGGTCCGGATCCTCGGTGTGATGGACGATCAGGGCGTCGAAATCCCGCGCATAGGTGAGAGCGCGGGTCATAACCCGGGCATTCGCAACCGAGCGCGCGCCATCGGTGAAGCAAACGGCGCCGGCCAGTTTCAGGAGGCCGATCTCCGTCATCTCCTGACCGCGCAGTCCCTTGGTCAGGGCAGCGGCGGGATGAAGGTTCACCACGGAATTGTCCCGTGCCCGGCGCAGCAGGTAGTCGACGATCGCGGGATCGTCGATCACGGGATCGGTGTCCGGCATGCACACCACGGTGGTGACGCCACCAGCGGCGGCGGCAAGACTGCCGGAGCGTATGGTCTCGCGGTGCTCCGCCCCGGGCTCGCCGAAGAAGGCCCGCATGTCGACGAGGCCCGGCGAGAGAGCCGCGCCGCCGCAGTCCACGATCTCCGCACCCTCTGGAGCGGTGGCGAGGTTGGGGCCAAGGTCGGCGATGACTCCATCCTGGATGAGAAGCGCCCCGCGCGTATCAGTTCCGCCGGCCGGATCGATCAGGCGGGCATTTCGCAGGAGGAGGGGACGTTCGCTCATGCCGGCACGCTGTTCGGGAGGTTGCGGGCAAGAGCTTCCAGCACGGCCATGCGGACGGCGACGCCCATCTCCACCTGTTCGCGGATCAGGCTCTGCGCGCCGTCGGCCACGTCCGAATCGATCTCGACCCCCCGGTTCATAGGCCCGGGATGCATCACGAGCGCGTCCGGCTTGGCCCAGGACAGCTTCTCGGCGTCGAGGCCGTAGAAGTGGAAATACTCCTTCACCGAGGGCACGAAGCTGCCGTTCATCCGCTCCAGTTGCAGGCGCAGCATCATCACGATATCGGCGTCCTTCAGGCCTTCGCGCATGTCCCGGAACACCTCGACGCCGAAGCGGTCGATGCCGCGCGGCAGCAGCGTGGAGGGCCCGATGACCCGGACTCGGGCGCCAAGCGCCTGAAGCGCGATGATGTTGGAGCGGGCCACGCGGCTGTGCAGCACGTCACCGCAGATGGCCACGATCAGCCCCATGATCCGCCCCTTGTTGCGGCGGATGGTCAGGGCGTCGAGCAGCGCCTGCGTCGGATGCTCGTGAGCGCCGTCGCCGGCGTTCACCACGGCGCAATCTACCTTGCGGGCCAGGAGATGCACGGCGCCGGCCGCGTGGTGGCGCACCACGATCAGGTCGGGGTGCATGGCGTTGAGCGTTGCTGCCGTGTCGAGCAGCGTCTCGCCCTTCTTGATGGAGGACGAGGCGACCGACATGTTCATCACGTCCGCACCGAGACGCTTTCCGGCGATCTCGAACGAAGACTGGGTGCGGGTCGAGTTCTCGAAGAACAGGTTGATCTGGGTTCGCCCGCGCAACGAGGAGCGGCGCTTCTCCACCTGCCGGTTCACGGCGACGGCTTCCTCCGCCAGATCGAGCAGGCCGGCGATCTCGAAAGGGGTCAATCCCTCGATACCCAGCAGGTGCCGGTGGCGGAACGTGAAGTCGGGGGCTGCTTGAGCGGTCATCCGAGCCGGTCTCTTAGGTGGAGTCGGAACCCCTCGCAAGGCGGTGCGTTCTTCTTCTAATCGCCGGCAGCCGCCGGCACCACCCCATGGAGGCCGGCATGGCTTTCCCGTTTAACATGCGTACAGCTGCAGCAGGTCTGGCGCTGCTCACTGCTCTCGGTGCCACCGGCGTTCAGGCCGCCCCTGCTTTCAACGCTGCGCCTGTGGTAGCACAGGCCACCGAAGGCGTCGCAGACGCCAACCTCACCGAAGTCCGCAACCGCCGTTATCACCGCGGCTATTACCGGCACCATGGCGGCATCGGCCCGGGGGTCGCGCTTGGAGCGCTTGGGGTGATCGCGGGCGCCGCGGTCGCCAACTCATACTACAACGACCGCTACTATGATGACGGCTATTACGCGCCGCGCCGGGTGTATCGCTACTATGAGGCACCGCCGGCTTACTATTACGCGCCCCCGCCGCGCAGGTACTACTACCGCTACTGAGAACGACAATGGAAAGGGCGCCACGGCGCCCTTTTTCATTAGCCGAGTATGGCGCGAAGGCGGTCGAGAGCGCCCTGGAGGATGAATGCGGCAGCGTGCGCGTCGATGACCTCAGCGCGCCGGGCTCGGCTTACATCCTGCTCGATCAGCATGCGCTCGGCCGCCACCGTTGAAAGCCGCTCGTCCCATAGCGCAATGGGGGTTTCCGTCCGGGTGGAGAGGTTGCGCGCAAAGGCGCGGCTGGCCTGGGCCCGCGGGCCTTCCGTTCCGTCCATATTGACAGGAAGCCCGAGCACAAAGGCTGCAATCCGCCGCTCTGCGGCGAGCTTCAGCAGCTTCTCCGCATCGGCGCTGAACTTGCCTTTCGTGAGGGTAAGGAGCGGCCCGCCAACCCTTCGGCTGTCATCGGAAGCCGCGAGGCCGATGGTCTTGGTGCCGAGATCGAGCCCGAAGAGCGAGCCTCGCGCAGGCAGGAGCGGGGCAAGTTCGTCTACGGTGAGGATGGGTGCGGGCATGGTGCGCCTTAGCACGCCCGGGTTCTGCGGCGAAGCAGCATGCGGTTGACCGGGCCGGCGGCGCCGCTACCTTCCGGCGCACCGATGGAGAGCAAGCATGCGCATCACCTGGTACGGCCATTCCGCCTTCAAGCTGCAGTTCGCCGACAAGGGCCTGCTTTTCGACCCCTTCATCACCGGCTCGGGTTACGGAGGCGGGCTCGATGACGCAATGGCCGGCGTGACGCATGTGCTGCTGACCCATGGCCACGACGATCACGTCGGCGACACGGTCGAGATCGCGAAGCGCACCGGCGCGACGCTGATTTCCAGCTTCGAGATCGTCAGCTGGCTGGGCCAGCAGGGTGTCGAGAAGGTGGAGCCGATGAACACCGGCGGCGCCATCACCGTGGACGACTTCACCGTCACCCTCACGCAGGCCTTCCACTCTTCGGGTGCCCTGGTGAACGGCGTCTTCGCGCAGCTCGGCCATCCCAACGGCATCATCGTGGAAGCGCCGGGGGAGCCGACCGTCTTCCACCTGGGCGACACCGGTTTGTTCGGCGACATGAAGCTGATCAACGAGCTGTACCGCCCGAAGATCGGCTTCGTGCCGGTGGGCGATCGCTTCACCATGGGTGCAAGAACTGCGGCCTACGCCGTGAACAACTTCTTCGACTTCGACCTTGTCGTGCCTTGCCACTACGGCACCTTCGGCCTGCTGGCACCCGATGCCGACAGCTTTGTGAAGCAGGTCACCAAGCCCGGCACTAAAGTAATGGTGCCGGAAAAAGGCCGCGCGTTTGAGGCTTAGGTATCACGCACGGTCCAGCGTGGTTGCGAGGCGCGGGCGGCAGGTGCTATCCGCAGGACGCATCAGTAAGCACTTACCTATCTCGAGGTCTTGATGGCGGTCGACGAGGCCCTGGTTCGGCGCGTGGCAAAGCTTGCCCGCATTGCGGTGACGGACAGCGAGGTGCCACACCTCGCGGGTGAGCTGAACGCCATCCTGAACTTCGTGGAAGAGCTTTCCGAGGTCGATGTCGAAGGCATCGAGCCAATGACCAGCGTCACGCCGATGAAGATCCCCATGCGCGAGGACAAGGTGACCGCGGGCGGCGAGCCCGAGCGGGTGCTGGCCAACGCTCCCGTCCGCGAGGGCAATTTCTTCGTGGTGCCGAAGGTGGTGGAATGAGCGACCTGACCGATCTGACGCTTGCCGAAGCCCGCGACGGGCTGGCCGCCAAGCGCTTCACGGCCGTTGAACTGACGCAGGCGCATGTGGATGCCGTCGCCGCGGCACGCGAACTGAACGCCTATGTGCTTGAGACGCCGGAGAAGGCGCTGGAGATGGCCCGCGCCTCCGACGAGCGGCTGGCGAAGGGGCAGGGCGGCACGCTCGAGGGCATCCCGCTGGGCGTGAAGGACATGTTCTGCACCGAGGGCGTGCGCACCACCGCGTGCTCGAAGATTCTCGGCGAGTTCGTGCCGACCTACGAATCCACCATCACGAGCCAGCTCTGGCGCGATGGCGCGGTGATGCTCGGCAAGCTCAACAACGATGAATTCGCCATGGGTTCGTCCAACGAAACCTCGGCGATGGGCAACGTCATCAATCCCTGGCGCGCCGAGGGATCGACCGAAAACCTCGTCCCCGGCGGCTCGTCCGGTGGCTCCTCTGCGGCTGTCGCGGCGCGGCTGTGCCTCGGTGCGACGGGCACCGACACGGGTGGCTCCATTCGCCAGCCTGCAGCGTTCACCGGCATCGTCGGCATCAAGCCGACCTATGGACGCTGCTCGCGCTGGGGCGTGGTGGCCTTCGCTTCGTCGCTCGATCAGGCCGGGCCGTTCGCCCGCACGGTTCGCGACAGCGCCATTCTGTTGCGCTCGATGTCCGGCTTCGATCCGAAGGATTCCACATCGGTCGATCTTCCGGTGCCGGACTACGAAGCGGCTCTTGGCCGCTCTGTGAAGGGCCTGCGCATCGGCCTGCCGAAGGAATACCGCGTCGAGGGCATGCCTGCGGAAATCGAGCAGCTTTGGCAGAAGGGTGCCGATTGGCTGCGCGACGCCGGAGCCGAGGTTGTGGAGATCTCGTTGCCGCACACGAAGTACGCCTTGCCGGCTTATTACATCGTGGCGCCGGCGGAAGCGTCGTCCAATCTCGCGCGCTATGACGGTGTCCGCTACGGCACCCGCGTGCCCGGCCGCGACGTGACGGAGATGTACGAGAACACCCGTGCCGCCGGGTTCGGCGCCGAGGTGAAGCGCCGCATCATGATCGGCACCTATGTGCTCTCCGCCGGCTATTACGACGCCTATTATCTGCGGGCGCAGAAGGTCCGGACGCTCATCAAGCGCGACTTCGACCTGGCCTTCGAGGCCGGCGTCGACGCCGTGCTGACGCCGACCACGCCGTCACCTGCCTTCGCCATCGGCTCGAAGAGCGAGGCCGATCCGGTCGAGATGTACCTGAACGACATCTTCACCGTGACGGTGAACATGGCCGGACTTCCGGGCATCTCCGTTCCGGCGGGCCTGTCCTCGGACGGTCTTCCGCTCGGCCTGCAACTCATCGGGCGCCCCTTCGATGAGGAAACGCTGTTCGCGCTCGGCCATGCCGTAGAGCAGGCGGCGGGCTCCCTGCCGAAGCCGCAGGCTTGGTGGCGGTGACCGCCGACCGTGACCTTCTTGCCGCGCAACGAGCGGTCATCGATGCGCTGGACGAGGAGTTCGTCGGCCTGCTGGCGCGCCGCCTCGCGGTGGTGGAAGAGGTCATCGGCATCAAGCACGCCAACGGCATTCCGGCCCTGCTGCCGGAACGCGTCGACGAGGTGATCGAGCATGTTCGCGCCCATGCGCGGACCGTAGGCGCGCCGGAGGACCTTGCGGAGCAACTGTACCGCGAGATCATCGGCTGGACGATCAGATACGAAGAAGGAAAGCTCCGCGCGTGAGTGAGATGGACCTCGCAACCTTCAAGGCATCCCTGGAAGCCGCTTCGCCGGCCGATGGCCTGTCGCGCCCGCTCGTCGCCCTGTGGTGGATGAAGAAAGGTGACTGGGAGCAGGCGCACAACAACGCGCAGGCTGACCGCACCAAGAACGGCGCCTGGGTGCATGGCCACCTCCACCGGGTCGAGGGCGATATCGACAACGCCGGCTACTGGTACGGGCAGGCCGGCCGCTCCCGCAGCACACGCCCGCTCGATGAAGAGTGGGACGACATCGCCGCGACCCTGCTCGCATCCGCACCGACGGATCGCTGAGGACACCGACATGGACATGCATTCCCGCCCCGCCGATCCGAAGAAGCTGATCCCCGGCGCCACCGGCGATTGGGAGATGGTCATCGGCATGGAGATCCATGCGCAGGTGACCTCGGAGGCCAAGCTGTTCTCCGGTTCATCGACCGAATTCGGTCGCCCGCCGAACTCCAATGTCTCGCTGGTGGACGCGGCGCTGCCCGGAATGCTGCCGGTCATCAACGAGGAATGCGTGCGGCAGGCGGTGAAGACCGGCCTCGGCCTGAAGGCGCAGATCAACCAGCGCTCGACCTTCGACCGCAAGAACTACTTCTACCCGGACCTGCCGCAGGGCTACCAGATCTCGCAGTTCAAGAGCCCCATCGTGGGCGAGGGCGAGGTGCTGCTCGACATGTTGGAGGGTCAGGTCAAGGTCGGCATCGAGCGGCTGCATCTGGAGCAGGACGCCGGCAAGTCGATCCACGATCAGGACCCGCTGAACTCGCTGGTGGACCTCAACCGTTCCGGCGTCGCGCTGATGGAGATCGTGTCCCGGCCGGATCTGCGCTCGTCGGAGGAGGCGCGCGCCTTCGTGACCAAGCTGCGCACCATCTTGCGCTATCTCGGCACCTGCGACGGCGACATGGAGAAGGGCAATCTCCGCGCCGACGTAAACGTCTCCGTGCGCCGTCCGGGCGACGATTTCGGGACGCGCTGCGAGATCAAGAACGTCAATTCGATCCGCTTCATCGGCCAGGCCATCGAATACGAGGCCCGGCGCCAGATCGAGATCCTTGAGGATGGCGGCAAGATCGATCAGGAGACGCGGCTGTTCGATCCCGGCAAGGGCGAGACGCGCTCCATGCGGTCCAAGGAAGAGGCGCACGATTACCGCTACTTCCCGGACCCGGACCTGTTGCCGCTCGATCTGCCGGAAGGGCTCGTCGAGCATCTTTCGGCCGATCTGCCGGAACTGCCGGACGAGAAGAAGGCACGGTTCCAGAGCGAATACGGCCTCTCGGCCTATGACGCGACGGTGCTGGTGGGCGAGCGCGCCTCCGCCGATTATTACGAGCAGGTGGCCGGCGCGGGCGATCCGAAGCTGGCTGCCAACTGGGTCATCAACGAGCTGTTCGGCCGCCTGAACAAGGAAGGCCTCGGCATCGAGGAGAGCCCGGTGTCGGCGGCGCAGCTTGCGGGCCTGATCGGGCTCATCAAGGACGGCACTATCTCCGGCAAGATCGCCAAGGACCTCTTCGAGATCGTCTGGACCGAAGGCGGCGACCCGCGCGAGATCGTGGAAGCGCGCGGCATGAAGCAGGTGACGGACACTGGCGCCATCGAGAAGGCCGTGGATGAGATCATCGCCGCGAACCCGGACAAGGTGGAGCAGGTGAAGGCCAAGCCCAACATGCTCGGCTGGTTCGTCGGGCAGGTCATCAAGGCCAGCGGCGGCAAGGCCAATCCGCAGGCGGTGGGTGAGATCCTGAAGGCAAAGCTGGGCCTGGAGTGATGGCGGTGACGCGGCTGCAGGAAGGGGCGCAACGCTCTCCCGCCGCCGCGTTCCTGCTGCTTCTGGCGGCCTACTTTGCCATTCAGGCACTGATCAGGGTGTTCATCGCGCCGTCGGCCGGGCTCGATGAGGCGGAAATCCTCATCACCGCGCAGTCTGCGGCCTGGGGACACGGCACGCAGCCGCCTCTGTACAACTTCTTGCAGATCGCCGGCTTCCAGATCTTCGGGACCAATGTTCTGGCCCTCGCGCTGGTCAAGAACCTCTTCCTGTTTGCGATCTTCGCCTTTGTCTATCTGGGAGCCCGCATCGTCCTGCCGGACGAGGCCGAAGCCCGTCTGGCGGCGCTCGCGATGTTCACGATCCCGCAGATCGCGTGGGAATCGCAGCGGGCGCTGACCCACACCGTCGCGGTGCTGGCGATGGCAGCGCTCACCTTCTTCGTGCTGGTGCGCGTCCTCAGGGACGGCCGGTGGCTGGACTATGTGGCGCTTGGCCTGTGCCTCGGCCTGGGCGCGCTGTCCAAGTACAATTTCGGCATCGGTGCCCTGGCGATGATCGTGGCCGCCGGCACGGTTCGCGAACTCAGGCCGCGTGTGCTGTCGTGGCGGATGCTGGCGAGCCTCGCGATAGCTGCGCTCGTCATCCTGCCCCACGCGCTTTGGGTGTCCGGCCATCTGGAGGATGCGCTGGCACGGACGCATAAGTTCCAGGCAAAGAGCGAGGCGGCGTACACGCTCGCACCCTCGCTCGCCGTGCTCTCCGGCAGCCTGCAATACGCGGTGCTCCCGCTCGCGCTATTCGCAATCTGCCTAGGCATCGCGAGACTGTGGCCACCCACACCGTCCGTGAGTGCGCGGCAGCGGACGCCGCTCCAGAGCTTTGCTCTCCGGATCATCCCGGTCGGCCTGGCCATGCTCGCGATCGGGGCGATCCCGGCAGGCATCACCGAATTCAAGGACCGCTGGATGAGCCCGCTGCTCTTCCTGCTGCCGCTGGCCGTTATCGTCCTGCTGGGCCACCGGCTTCAGCGGGGCGGTGCAAAGACCTTGCAGTACGTGTCCGTCCTGCTGGCGCTTGTCTCGATGGCCGCTCTCGCAGCGCTCCATCTGTGGACACGGGAAGGCCGCGAGCCTGCCGAAGCCAACGCTCCCATGCCCGCATTGGCCGAGAGCATTCGCCAGCAAGGCTTCACCCGGGGCACGATCATCGGCGGATCGACCACGCTTGCCGGTCAACTCAAGCTGGAATTCGCGGACAGCCCGGTGGTGGAGCCGCAATATGGCCTCCTGATAAAGCCCGACATCGGGCAACCCGTTCTGCTGGCCTGGCAGGGAGAAAACGCTCTTCCCGCCGATATGGGCGAGTTGTTCCGGGACATCTGCGGGGCACCATCTCCTGCGACCGCGCCCCGGCACGTCGCCGCGGAGTACCCCAACGGCATGATCTACGGGCTAAACTTCGTCGTGCTACGCGGATGTGAAGCCATTCCGGGCTAGCGTCGGAACACCGCATCACCATCTCTGTTTGCTCAGAGCCATGATCCGCGTGTTCCTCCTTTTTCTCATCCTCTTCGTCCTGCCGCTGTCCACACACGCCGTCTGGTGGTGGAAGCAGGGCTGGCCTGTCTCGTGGTCCTCGGCCAACTGGTCGTCCGCGAAGCTGCTGCCGAAAGCCGACAGCGAACCTGAAGCCGTCGTCCATGTCCTTGGCGCCCGCACCGGCGGTTGGAAGGGCATCTTCGCCCATCACAGCTGGGTCGTGATCAAGGAAGCCGGCGCCTCCCGCTACACCCGCTATGACGTGGTGGGGTGGGGCACGCCTGTGCGCACCAATGTGCGCGATGTCGACGGCTACTGGTACGGCAACGAGCCCTCGGTACTGGTGACCTTGCGCGGAGAGGCAGCGGAAGCTGCCATCCCCCGCATTCGGCAGGCGGTCGCCCAATATCCATTCGCAGGCACCGGCACCTACAAGGCCTGGCCAGGTCCGAACTCCAACACCTTCGTCGCCTACATAGCCGAGCAGGTGCCCGAACTCGCACCCGCTTTGCTGCCGACCGCCCTGGGGAAGGATTTCCGCTCGCCGGGTCTGTTCGCGGGGGCGGCGCCGAGCGGAGAGGGCTTTCAGCTATCCTACCGTGGCGTGGCCGGCCTGACCGTCGGCTGGGTCGAGGGTGTGGAGCTCAACCTCCTTGGGGCGGTCGCGGGTATCGACCTGCGCCGACCGGCCATTAAGCTGCCGGGCTGGGGCCGCATTGGCCTTTCGCCAGCCTGACCCCCTGATTCACTCTTCCCGTCATTGAAGCTTTGCGAGGCAGGGCCTACCTGCGTCGGGCAACCTTCCCGAGGAGCCCCGCATGTCCGTTTCGCAGCAAAACCCGATCGACCTCTTCTACTGGCCGACGCCCAACGGCCACAAGATCACGATCATGCTGGAGGAAACGGGGCTCCCATATCGCGTCGTGCCGGTGAACATCGGCAAGGGTGACCAGTTCAAGCCGGACTTCCTCGCCATCTCCCCGAACAACCGGATGCCGGCGATCATCGATCCCGATGGTCCGGATGGGCAGCCGATCTCCGTGTTCGAGTCCGGAGCCATCCTGCAATATCTCGGCCGAAAGACCGGCCAGTTCTACCCGTCGGACGAGCGCAAGCGCGTCGAGGTGGAGCAATGGCTGTTCTGGCAGATGGGCGGCCTCGGTCCCATGGCGGGGCAGGCGCACCACTTCCGGCTCTATGCGCCGGAGAAGGTGGAATATGGCATCAACCGCTACACCAATGAGGTCAATCGCCTCTACGGGGTGATGAACAAGCGGCTCGCCGACCGGGATTATCTGGCCGGAGAGTATTCGATCGCTGACATGGCCTGCATCAGCTGGACGCTGAACTGGGAACGACAGGGGCAGGACCCGTCGAAGTTCCCCAATGTGCAGGCTTGGATCGAGCGCCTGAAGGCCCGCCCGGGTGTCGAGCGCGGCCTTGCGGTGAAGACCGATCAGCCCGCGACCGATCTTGCGAGCGACAAGGAAGCGCAGAAGATCATGTTCGGGCAGCGCGCGACCTGAAGAAAACCGGCCGGGCAGGGGGAACTCGTACCAGCAGGGTAACGTTGAAAGGTGACCCTGTAGGTCAGGGTGTTCTTCAGGAGCGACAAAGATGGCGACGGCCCCAAACCCGACCGAAAACCTGAATCAGACGCCCCGCGCTTCAGGTGCGACCTCGACGTCTTCGGCGAAAGCGGCCGTCGGCAACAGTGCCGACGATCTTGCCGTGGATGCCCGCATCGCGAGCGCGGACCTCGAAACGCTGCGCGACGATGTCCTGCGTCTCAGCAAGGCCGTTACGGCTCTTGTCTCCGCGCAGGCGCAAAGTGCCCGCGTCACGGTGACGGACAAGGCCAACGAGCTCTACGACACCGGGCTGGATTATGTGCGCACGGCCGAGGATCAGGTCCGCAGCGTGGCAGATGATGTTTCAGTATCGGTTCGCCAGAACCCGCTTACCGCCATCGGCATAACCTTTGCCGTGGGCTACATTCTGGGCCGGATCCGGGGCCGCTGACATGTTGAACACCCTGCTTGCCGGCGGAGCCCTGCTGCAGGGTTTCAAGGCGGAGATGACGCTCAAGGCCCGGCACGCCGCCGTGCTGGCGGTGTTTGCCTTACTTGCGCTGGTCTTCCTCGGGGTGGGTCTTCTCGCGCTCGCCCTCGCAGCTGGCATCGCGCTCGCGCCGCATGTCGGCGGCGCGGCGGCTGCCGCCATTGTGGGTGTCTGCGCGCTGGGCATTGCTTCGCTGCTGATCTGGGTGGGTACTCGCCCCCGCACGGCAGCGGCTGCGGCTTCTGCGCCCCTGGCGCCTGCCGCGCAGCCGCTCCCCGGGGTCGATCCGCTGGCCGCGATTGCCGGGCTATCGGCGCTCGCCGCGTCCAAGCCCGTGCCGCTGATGGTCGGCGCTCTCGTGATCGGGCTCATGCTCGGCCGCCGCCGTTAGTCCCGGATGAAGCTCTACGGCTTCAGATAGGCACTGCCGTCAGCCGCACGCGCGGGATTGGCCACATATTTGCCCTCGGACGGAACAGCGATCTTGCGGAAGTCGCGGGAGAGGCGCTGCAGCGCCGAATCCATTTCGGGGCCTTCCATGGCACGCCCGTGGCCGGTTATGATCCTTGACGGGTGAAGTGCGGCGAGCTTGGCGACAGAAGCTTCCGACGCGTCCCAATCGATGGTGAAGTATTTCGGCGGCCCGTGCATCTCCGCAGCCTGAACGGCACTTGCGTAAGCCGACTCTGAAGCGGTGGTGACGAAAGCATCACCGACGATCATCGTGCGGTCCGCCTCGCGCCACAGCGAGACGTGGCCGGGCGAATGGCCGGGCGTGTGCACCCAGGTCCAGCCGGGCATGTGCGGGACACTGCCGTCCTGCGGCAGCGGATGGAGCCGTGAGGAAACATCCACCGGCCGCGTCGGGTACAGCGAGGACATCCCAGCCATCAAGCCGCCGCCCACGGAAGGGTCGCCGGAAGGGTAGGAAGCCCGTCCATCGAGATAGGGATGTTCGAGGTCGTGGGCGTAGACCGGCACGTCCCATTCCTCGGCCAGGTCTTCCAGCACCCCGACGTGATCGAAATGACCGTGCGTCAGAACGATCGCCGCAGGGCGGGCACCTTCTCCGAAGCGCCCCTCCGCGGCTGACTTGATCCTGTCCTTCGTACCGAACACGCCCGCATCGATCAGGACCCAGCCACGATCTCCCGCGCCGGGCGCACCGTAGAAGACCACATTCGCGATGAGGGCCCGGATATAGGCAAGATCCGGCGCCAGCTCCATGGTGCCGTCATCGGCTTCCGAGGTGATCTTCGCGTTGTCGCTCAGCGGGATCTGCTGGGTCATGTCGCTGCTCCTGAACCCTTCAAAAGCGCCAGGACGTTCAAGGTTCCGGACAAGGGCTGAAGGGCAATTCGCATGTGCGCGAGGGTGCGGACCTGCACCAACGGCAAATCCGCCCTAGCTCTCGGGAACACAGGCCCGACACGGAGCAAGCATGAGCAACATGACCATGAAAGACATTGCGGAGGCGATGCGCGACATCGATTTCGCGATGCTCAACACCCTCACCGATGACGGCAAGATCGCTGGCCGGCCCATGAGCAACAACCGCGACGTCGCCTTCGATGGCGACTCCTACTTCTTCACCTATGAGAACACCCGCACGGTCGAAGACATCAAGCGCAGCGCGGATGTGAACCTCTCCTTGCAGGGCAGCAAAGGCCTTCTCGGCAAGCCGCCGCTATTCCTCTCCGTCGAAGGCAGGGCGGAACTGATCCGTGATCGTGCCGTGCTCGAGAAACACTGGAACAGCGATCTCGAATACTGGTTCGAGCAGGGGCTGGATACGCCGGGCATCGTCCTGATCAAGGTCCACGCCACGCGCATCCATTACTGGAACGGCAACGAGGACGGCGAACTGCTCGTGTAGCTCGCGTCCGTCTGGCCGGTCCCCGCGATCTCCGGGGGCCGGCGGGCTGCCGGGCTGGGGCGGGCAGGAGACGGGGTCTAAGGTCGAGATCCGACGGGCCGGAGCGCTTCGAGTTTCTGCTCTGATCTGTTGAGATGGTACTGGGCGTGGTGCGCCTTTGTGTTTGGCGCTGGCGCAACCTAGATGACGGCGAGAACATCCAATCGAGGCAACGAGTGCCTCCCGTGGCGAGCTAGAGCAGGTCGTTGATGCGTTCACTCGAAGAACGAGCGAGGCAGTTTGCCAGCAATGCGCATGGCTCGATCGATCAGCGCCGGAAGTACACGGGCGATCCCTACATTGTGCATCCAATCGCTGTGGCTGAGATCGTGCGCTCCGTTCCACACACGGAGGAGATGATCGCAGCGGCACTCCTGCATGATGTAGTCGAAGACACGCCGGTCACGATCGAGGAGATCTACGCTGAGTTCGGGCAGGACGTTGGTGAGCTGGTTGGCTGGCTGACAGACGTTTCGAAGCCGTCAGACGGCAACAGGCGGACGCGCAAGCATCTCGACCTGCTCCATTCGGCAGGGTCTACCCCGGCTGCGAAGACGATCAAGCTGGCTGACCTGATCGACAACACCCTGACCATCAAAAAGCACGATCCGAGCTTCTGGCACGTCTACCGCCGGGAGAAGAAGGCGCTGCTTGGAGTTCTGAAGGAGGGCGACGCTGGCCTTTGGCAGAAGGCGAACGCTCAGGTTTGAGGCCTTCGGAGTTCCCTGGCCGGGTGCGGACCGTTGTTGCCTCGGCGGCGTTCAGTCTCTGAGGAGAAGCTGACCATGCCGGAAATGACAGACAAAGGCTTATCGGTACTCGTGTTCGCCGCCTACCACACGCTCGTAAGCGGGGAGGTGGTTCGCAAGGTCGTACTCAATGACGGCAAAGGCCATCAGGCCGACAAGCAGGGCGCGGAAGAGATGGTCGCCGCCGGCTTCCTGGAAGCTGAGGGTGAACGTGGCCGGCTCACAGATGCTGGCGAGGAAGCGCTGTCAGCGCTGCTGACAACCATTCGGCAGGCGCGACCGTATGCGACAAGGTGACACGTAGAGGGTCGGAGCCACCGACGCAGCACGTCCACGCCGGCGGCTTCCAATATCTTCAGACGCTACGGCGCGGGCTTGGTGGTCTGTTCCACGCCCGGGGCAGCATTCTGCAGGGCTGAGCCGGACTGGAAGGTCTGAAAGGCCAGGAAGAATGTGCCCAGCGAGGCGGCAAGAAGCACCCACGCGAACAGGGGTGTTTTCGTCGTTGTTGTCATAGCTGTTTCCTAGGGCAGGGGATCCTAGCGCTTTTCCGCCCGAAATGACCCTACAGACCGATACCGCAAGTTTACAGTGAGGCTCGGGAAACTAACCCTGCGCCTAACCACCGCACCCGCGATAGGCAGCGCAAAGGCGCCGTGCGCCTGATCTGGCAGGCGTTTCACGAGCCATCGATTGGGCGACAGATCGGCTTTGCCGAGGGGCCGGTCCGTCCTCGACAGTTATTCCCAACGGTTCGGCATCGAGGACGACTTCCCAAGCCTGAGCTGTGGGATCCAAGTGCTTGATGGCGTCTGGAGCGGGTATCAGGCTCCGCTGGTGCAAAGAACAGAGGGCTAGCGTGCCTTAACGGGAGCGGACAACCGCGACGGCATCGTGTTGAGCCAGGTTTGGAATTGGACCGAAGCTTGGGAGTTCTGCATTCGCAGTATGCGTTCCATGCCGGTGCCGGCGTTCGTGACAATCCCCAGATCAGCCACCAGAAGCGTGCGTCCCTCGGTTTCCGTCATCGTGATCGAGACACGTTCGTTCACGGTGGGGTTCCAACTGGACCCTAACAGCACGCTGCCGGCTACGCTGTCCGACTGTTTTTCCATGACGAGGAGATAAGGGGCGTCCTGCTTAATCTTGTAACCGCGCTGTACCATCTCGTTGACAACAACCGGCCTAACCTGCGCAACCGGAGCGGAGATAGTCACCTCGGGCTGGCCGCTCGCCGCTCCGTGTTTCTCGGATTTACACCCGGTGAGACCGACCGCCGCGAGAAGAACGAGAGCGTAAAGCTTCATGACCAACCTTTGAGGCCCCAGGCGTCTCAACCGGGGCTTGCGCGACGACAAAGCTTAACATGGCGCAGCCTACAATCTGGGGGGCGGCTGAGCATGCACGCAGTCACCCGCCGAAACCCCTGGGTCAACAACTAGCTGGATGAGCAGCTGTGGTCGGATCAAGTAAGGGGTAGGGGCCTCCGGATGAGCTTCACCGAAGTCGTCGCCGGGACGCTACACCGCACCGTCACGTGATCTGGGATGCCGGCCGACAGCGGCGGAATGGCTGCTACGGAGACATAGCGGCAGGGGCGAGTCTTCTTCGTTCAGTACGGCAGCTCCAGCCCTTTCAGCGGGCGTTTACTGATCGCCGTCGCTTTCCGTCTCCGATGTAAGCCGCTCAAGCTCAATCAGATCGTAAGCGTTGCCCTTCTCATCTAAAATCTCCACCCCGACTAGATCTGCTGCGACCATGCCATTGGCGGCGTTCAAAGCTTCACGTGCCCCTTCTGCCGTTACGGACATGCTCCCGCCGGTTCTCTCGTTGGCTTTCGGTCGAATTGTGAAGCGCATCTCTGGAGTCTCTGTTCTCGATGAGCCTTGCAGACGGCACGGTCCAGCTTATCGCGCATCTCGATACCCTTGTAACGAATTCTCGGGTCTCCTCTTCATCAGCAAGGTCGCCAATGGGTTATCGGACCGCAACGGATCTGATCCCAAGGAGACTGATCGATGGCTCGTGCCCATGCGCCTTTCTTTGGACAAGGAGAAAGCCAAAGGCGCAGCTTAGGTGCTACGATTTCGCTAGCCATCTTCACGATTCTCGCCTGTGGCCTGTCGGCTCTACCTTCCCGCGCTGGCGAATTAGTGACGTTCGTGGACGACCATGCGCCAGGGACGATCGTGGTCAGGACCGGAGAACGGAAGCTTTATCTCGTGGTGGGCCCTGCGCAGGCCCTGCGCTACACCGTCGGTGTCGGGCGTCCAGATCGTCAATGGACTGGCAGGTCGGTTGTAACGGGAAAGTATATCCGGCCGAACTGGGAGCCACCCGCGGAGGTGCGGCGCGACCGTCCGGCACTTCCGACGCTCATAGCAGGGGGCGCGCCCAATAATCCGATGGGCGCCGCGGCATTGACCCTGTCGGGAGGCGACTACGCAATACACGGCACAAATGCGCCGGCCTCCATCGGCGGCTTCGTCTCCTACGGATGCATCCGGATGTACAATCGCGACATCGCGGAGTTGTATTCCAGGGTGGGGGTAGGCTCTCCGGTGGTCGTCACCCGCTGAAACGCGGCTCAAGCCGACGATCGAGCACCCGGAGAGACCGCGCTGCGTCAGCTTGCCTGGATGCTGCGGGACACCCGACAGTTTTCCAGGTTTTCCTGCTCAGGAAGCGCCTAAATGTCTCTCAGGTTAACCATATTCGTCTTGGCACCAAGTTGAATCAGTTTGGTTGATTCTGCGGCTTTTCATGCACTCTCATTCGCAAAACTGCGATTATCTGCCGGTTAAAGCAGACGTAAGGACTTCGTTAACCTTTGGGCCCCGTGATGGGTCCACCGCAACCTCGATCGCATCGGGACCGGGCCTGCCTTGAGAGGAAGCCGAGATGTCACGTTTGCGCCTGTTGAGCCTGCCGGTGTGTGCCCTGGTGCCGTTGACCGCTCTTTCAGGCGGCGTCGGCGATGCTCAGGCGCAAAGCCTCGACAGCTTTGCCATCCTGGCCGGCGCGGCGATCACCAACACCGGCACGAGCGTCATCAACGGCAATATCGGGGTCTATCCCGGCTCGAGCGTGACGGGCTTCCCGCCGGGCCTGGTGACCGCGCCTTACACGACATACGTGACCGACGGGGTAGCCCAGCAGGCGCAGAGCGATCTCACCACGGCCTATAATTCGCTGCGCGGCCGGCCCAGTTCGGGTGACCTGACAGGTCAGGATCTCGGCGGACTGGTGCTGACATCCGGCGTCTACTCCTATGAGGCTGCCGCACAGCTCACCGGCACCCTGACCCTCGACGGGCAGGGCAACCCCAACGCCACCTTCATCATCAATGTCGGCAGCAGCCTGACCACGGCGAGCAGTTCCTCGGTGGCACTGATCAACGGAGCGCAGGGCGGCAATGTCTTCTTCGTCGTGGGCGCGTCGGCAACGCTCGGCACGGACACGGCCTTCACAGGCCAGATCCTTGCGCTGACCAGCATCACCCTGAACACCGGGGCGGACATCGCCTGCGGCGCGGCCCTGGCGCAGAACGGCGCGGTGGTCCTCGATACCAACACCATCTCGATCTGCGTGCTGGACGAAGCCGAGTTCGGCTCGGTGATCTCCCCGACAGCCAGCGACAACGAGACGGCGGTCGCGGACGCCATCGATGATTTCGTCGCCGGCGGTGGCACACTGCCCGCCGCCTTCGCGGACCTTCTCGCCTTCCTGTCGCCCGAGGAACTGGCGGCCGCCTTCTCCCAGCTGTCCGGTGAAGCGGCGACTGCCGTGGCCCCCGCCGGCATGCAGGCGATGAACTCCTTCCTGTCGCAGGTCTTCAGCCATCTGGACGACGACGGGAGTCCGTTCGGCGACAACACACCGGTGGACAGGCCCGGCACCGTACGCGCTCTCGGCTATGCCGGCGAAAGCCGTGCCGTTGCGGCAAGCCCGGCCTTCGAATCCTTCGACAAGGCCCCTGGCAGCCTTGATCCAAGCCGCTGGAACGTCTGGGCATCGGCCTACGGCGACACAAGCGACACCGACGGGGAATCCGGCCAAACCCGCAGCCGCTCGATCGACACCTATGGCATCGCCGCCGGCGTCGATTACCGGGTAACCCCCGACACGCGCATCGGCTTCTCCATGGGAGGCGGCACCAGCGATTTCGCCCTGTCGGGCGGTCTGGGCGGCGGCGAAAGCGATTTCGTACAGGCCGCGCTCTATGCCCGCACCGACTTCGATCGCGCCTATGTCTCCGGCGCCATCGCCGGATCGTGGAACGATGTATCGACGGAGCGGACCATCACCCTCGATGGCACCGATCGCCTGACGTCCAGCTTCTCGGCCTATGACGTGGCCGGACGACTGGAAACGGGATACCGGATCGCCTTGCCGGAGCTCGGAGCACTGCCGGGCGCCAGCTGGTTCACCCCCTATGGCGCACTCCAGGTGCAGGCCTTCCAAACCCCGGACTACGAGGAAGAGGCGGAAGCCGGGTCATCGGTGTTCGCGCTGCGCTTCGAGGAGCAGACCACCACCAATGTCCACACCGAGCTTGGATTCAAGGTTGGGCACCGGTTCACGCTATCCGACCGGTCGTCCCTGACCTTGCGGGGCAAGGTGGCCTGGGCCCACGACGAGTGGTCGGACATCAGCATCGACGCCGGCTTCATCGCCCTTCCGGGCTCCGAATTCACAGTGAACGGAGCCGAACCGGCCCAGGATGCCGTTCTGTTGTCGGCAGGCGCCGAGATCGGGCTGGGCGGAGGCTTTTCGGCGGCCGCGCTGTTCGACAGCAGACTGGCGGAGGAAAGCCAGGCCTATTCCGGGAGCGCGCGCCTGACCTACGCCTGGTGAGAAGATGCTTGCTGGGCGTGCCGGCGTGAGGGACACGCGCCCGGCCTTTCTGGCATCACCGCACCCACACGCGTATGCAACGCAGCTTCGGGCGGCGATCAGCAAAGCTCATATCGAGGCGGCGACCGCGGCGTCCGGCGTTTGGCTGCGTGGGCCGCACTACCAGCTTCCCGCTGCGGTTGAAGGGCTCGGCGTCGGCTGGTACGGGGCCTAGATCATACCAACTCCCAGAAACGCATGATGCCCGCAGCGGGTTAGATCGCAGCGGGCATCTCAACAATGCTCAGGAAGATCGCTCTTTCGTGTCTCAGAAGTGGTAGTTCAGGCCCACCTTGATGGTGTCGAGCTTGATGTCGACATCCGTGTCCGGCTCAAGCGCGAGATCTTCCGCATCGGCTTCGATGCGCAGATATTCGATCTTCGCCGAGACGTTCTCCATGAAGCGCCACTCAACGCCGCCGCCGGCAGCCCAGCCGAATGCAATATCGTCGTCAGCAAAGGGAGGGTAGTCAGCCTCAAAGCTGACGAACGCGGCACCGCCTGTGCCGTACACGAGAAGATTGTCGAAGGTGAAGCCGAGCCGACCGCGGGCAGTGGCGATAAAGTTGATCCGCGTCTCGATTGAGAAACCGTCTTCGTCGTCCAGATCGTTTGCCTCGATCCCGGTGCCAGCGATGTCGCCCTCAACACCAAGCAGGAAGCGCCCGAACTGCATGTTGTAGCCGACCTGACCGCCGCCGATGATGCCATCCTCATCGTCGAGGTCCAGGCCACCATAGCTGCCTCCTTCGCCACCTTCCAAAGAGATGAAGTCGTAGTCGCTGAAGCCGAAGCCGATGTGAACGCCTGCATAGAAGCCGGCCCAATCGCTAGGTGCAACCTCGGCTGTTTCGACGGGATAGGTCGGCATATCAGCCGCCACTGCTGCACCAGCAATCAAGACGGAAGCGGCGGAAGCGAGAAGCAGAGTGCGCAGCATAATTGGCCTCATGATTAGGCCTGCACACTACCCATCGTTGCGGGAGTTGTATGTGATCCTCGGGCCACAACTTCACGAATAGATAAAACTCGCAGTATCAGCGCAAGCAGCGGGTCGTGAAAACATGTTTCGATTTCAGGGCTCGCCCAGTACCTGGGCCCCTTCATCGTCGTTCGATGACCACCCGGGTCTATGGCGGAGAGGGCGGCCGACCGGGAGGACGAGATCTATTCGCTATCGCTGACCGTGGTTTGGCGAAGGGAGCGCGAACTCAAGCCCTTCATCGCTCGCTCGCTTTCACGTCTTAGCTTCACCATCAGAGAGCGCGGTAGCTGACCCCGAAGGATCAGTTGCTCTTGTTGAAGGCCGATAATTGACCGGACGCTCCGCGGCAGGTTCACCACCTGTTCCAGCTGGAACTCGTGCCTTCCATCCGCCATCGGGAGGCCGCCGAATGCTTCCTCATGGAAGGCCGTTCTGCAGTAGGTCCCTTCCGGTCCGTTATGTGTCGCCCGCGCCAATACGGGCTGCACCGAGGCAAGCTGACGCTGTTCTGCCATCAGGGCGAGGATCCCCCAATCCCAGCCCCAGTCCACCCTCCAGTCTGCACGGCCCTTCAGCCGGCGCGGAGTTAAGGTCCGCTCCCAGACCGGCTCAATATAACGCTGCCACTCTTGGTGCCGGAGTGCGAAACCGATCGAGTTGAAGGTGCGGTTCTCGAACAGGAGGCTGGGGCAGTTCGGCTCAGACAAGGAGCCGGTCGAGCCGCAGACCGTCGCCAGGAGGTTCAGGCACAGCCAGTTCGGTCGATGATTTTCAGCGTACCACAGCGCCAACTGCGTCGCGTCCGACGCAACCAGAAGGTCTTCCTCCAGATAGAGGTTGACCTGCGATCCACTGGCGAAGGCACGTCGCTGGACCTCGTACGGATTGCCGCTGATTCCCAAGACCCGATCATTCACTCGAACGTCCGCGCGGGCGCCTAGCATGCTCTCGCAGATCTGGACGATCTCACCGGCCGCAGAGCTCGGCTCAACCCCGACGTGAATGGTCCATCCATCGAGCTCATTGGCGACAAGCGACTGCAGCATCTCCCATAGAAGATGCGGCCGGTGCATGGCCGTGATCGTGATCGTTCTGTTCATGCCCAGCAGACTGCGATTGTCGGTGTGATTTCAAAGGTCTCATGGAGAACGGCAGGGCAGGGCTGCCACATATAGAATGGCAGCCCCTTGTCTCACAATCAGAGAGAACCTGGCCGTATATCAGTCGAGTTTCGGCCAGCGCAGTTGCCCCCCAGCCTCTGCTGCAACTTTAGTATCATGGGGCAACGCTTCTTAATAGATGCACAGCGGCAACACAGGTCGAGATCAGGGCGAAGTTCGGGGAGCGGCAGTCTTTCGCGATCTCCTGCAGCTCGTCGATAAGCCGCGTGTCGGGCACGCAAGCCCTGGCAGCTCACGGCGGGGAGTACGATCCAAAATGCCGCGCGCGATGCCAGGATCGTCGAAGCTGCGAGCGGTTTACAGCAAACCAGTTGTCAGATGACCTGCAACCGCGCAGCGGCCATCATGCCGCACGCGGCAACCATGCCCAAAAAGGCTGGCGGGAGCCTTCGAGTCGAAGGCCAGGGCCTGAACCCGCCGCTCCCGTAACAAAACATGCACTTAGGGAAGGTGGCGGAGACGGAGGGATTCGAACCCTCGAGACCCTTTTAGGGGTCTGCTCATTTAGCAAACGAGTGCCTTCAGCCTCTCGGCCACGTCTCCGGCAGGTGTTTGGTACAGGGTGCGCCCGCGCCGGTCAACGAGACTTGCGCGCATCATGACAGCTCCGCACCGCGGATTCTTGAGCGAAGCAGCAAAAAGCGCGCATGGTCGATGCATGCTCGCGCGACACGCCTTCAGTTCCTCACCCGAAATGGAAAACCTTGTGCTCGGCGTGGGCGAATCGTTCGCCGGCCGCACCTGGACACACCGGCTGGATGTGCGGGGCCGCGCCACCGCGCTCGCGGTGCATCAGCGGCATGGCCTGTCGCCATTGGCCGCGGACGTCCTCGTCGGCCGTGGCGTGGGGCTTGATGAGGTTGAGGCCTATCTCAGCCCCCATCTGCGCACCATGCTGCCGGAACCCTACAGCCTCACCGGAATGGAGGCCGCTGCCGAGCGCATCGCCCGTGCCGTGGAATCGGGTGAGCACGTCGCTATTTTCGGTGACTACGATGTCGATGGCGCGACATCCTCGGCGGTGCTGGCCACCTTGCTGCAGCACGCGGGCACCACGCACACGATCTACATTCCCGACCGCATCTTCGAAGGTTACGGGCCGAACGCCGAAGCCATCGGGCGTCTTGCGGAAGCGGGCGCACGCCTCCTCGTCACCGTGGATTGCGGCACGACCAGCCATGCTGCGCTTGCAGAGGCCGTGGCGCTCGGCCTCGATGTCGTGGTGCTGGATCATCACCAGACCGGCGAGACCCTGCCGGAGGTGCACGCACTGGTGAACCCGCAGCGCGCCGATGACCTGTCTGGCCAGACGCATCTTGCCGCTGTGGGCGTCACCTTCCTGGCCGTGGTCGCCATCAACCGACTGCTGCGCCAGCGCGGGTTCTGGACCGCTGCACGGCCCGAGCCGGACCTGCTCTGCCTGCTCGATCTTGTCGGGCTCGGCACGGCAGCGGACGTGGTGCCGCTGACAGGCGTCAACAGGGCCTTCGTCGGCAAGGGATTGGCGGCTCTTGCGCAGCGGCGGCGTCCCGGCCTGCGCGCCCTGGCAGACCTCGCCGGAATGCGCGGCCAGCCCAGCCCCTACCATCTGGGCTTCTTGCTGGGTCCCCGCATCAATGCCGGCGGCCGGATCGGCCGCGCAGACCTTGGCGCCCGGCTGCTTGTCTGTGAAGACGAAGCCGAGGCACGCGCCATCGCAGAGGAACTGGACACGCTGAACCGGGAGCGTCAGGCCATAGAGGCTGCCGTCCTGGCCCAGGCTTGCGAGCAGGCCGAAGCGGAGAGCGGGGCCGTGACCTTGGTGAGCGGTGAGGGCTGGCACCCGGGAATTGTCGGCCTTGTCGCCGCGCGCCTCGCGGAGCGCTGCCAGCGTCCCGCTTTCGCCATCGCTCTGGACGCGAATGGGCGCGGCACAGGGTCCGGACGTTCGATTCCCGGCGTCGACATCGGCTCCGCGGTCCGTGCGGCGGTGGAGGCTGGCCTTCTGCTGAAAGGCGGAGGGCACGCCGCGGCCGCAGGCGTGACCGTCCCTCCCGGAGGCATTCCCACATTCGCGGCGTTCCTGAACGAGCAACTGGCTGCCCCGACGGCGACGGCCCGGTCGGCGGATCTTCTCAAGATCGATGGCCTGGTAAGCGCTGCCGCTCTCCAGCCGGAACTCTGCACGGACCTTGCGCAGGCTGGGCCGTTCGGAGCCGGCAATCCGGAGCCGGTGCTCGCTTTGTCCGATCTGCTGCTGTTGTCCGTGGACGAAGTAGGATCGTCCGGCCATCTGCGGCTGCGCCTCAAGGCGGCAGACGGCACGCAGATGCGGGCCATAGCTTTCCGCGCGAAGGAGCGGCCATTGGGGAAGGGGCTGCTGTCGCATGTCGGACGCCGCGTCCATCTCGCCGGCTCCGCGCAGATCGATGACTGGGGCGGACGCAACAAGGTCGATCTCCGGGTGATCGATGCCGCTTCCGCAGGGAACTGACACAGAACGGTGATTTTTCTGGCCCGCAGCGCACCAAACGCGTTGCCAGATCAGCAAACCGCGCCCTATAAGACGCCCGCGCCGCGCGCCCTTCGTCTATCGGTTAGGACGTCAGCCTTTCACGCTGAAAAGACGGGTTCGACTCCCGTAGGGCGCGCCAATCACCCCGAATTGGATTGTGTTATCAGTGGGTGAGGCGCGATCCGCGACCAGCGGCGCCCCTCCGGAGGGGCGTTCACGTTCTTCGCCTCATCCCGGCTTCTACTGGAATGGAGCTGGCTGCTGGGAATCGTTCTGTCGGTCTCAGAAACCCGGACCTTTGGCACGCTTGCCCATGTCGGCCTGCACATCATGTCTGCTGGCAGCGGATATCGCCGAACCTGCATTTAGCAACGCCACGTACTCGGCGGCCTTCTTCGTAGAACTCGCCACGAATACGGGTTCGTCGCCATCATAAACGTTCCGGGGCGCCGTACGGCCCTGCCGGAAGCGCTCTGGCGGGGTTGTGACATCCGCGGGAACGGTGGGCAGCGTCAGCAATCGCTCGACATAAGCGGCGCCAGCGGCAGTGGCCCGATAGGTCGGCTGGTTGATCGCCATTCGGAAATGGCCGGGGCGGTCCTCCCAGACATCGCCCGGGTCCGGCTCCAACAAACCTCGCTCCATCAACCGTTTGACCGTATCGGGGTAGTAGGGGCAATGGCTCCAATAGAACGGCGCACGGCTGCCATGGTGATGCAGCAGGACACTGATCTCTAACGGCGTCATCTTTGCCTCCTTCAAGCCAGGAGGGCAGCGCGCACCATGCCCGAGAGCTCTTCCTTCACAAGGCCGGGCCAGCACCTCGCGCCGTCCGCTCTATCGTTATTATCTCGTGTTCCAATCTTGGCCTTTCCATAGGGCGACGCCGAACACATGCAGGGCTGCGGCCGATGACCCGCCGCGGTCGATCAGGCGCTCGTCACCTCATCATCAATGTTATCTTCATACCGCAAGCCATTGAAGATGCTGAAAGAACGCTGAACCGACTTCTCATCGAGGCCACGGGCAATGACGACGATCCTCGTGCCGCTGACACCATCGGGCCAGCGCTGCAGATGGACCGGCTTGTGGATCAGGTGCTGAACGCCCTGGATCACGACCGGGCTGTCATTACCTTCGATGGCGAGCAATCCCTTCAGCCTCAGCACCCTCTCCCCATGCCTGTTGAGCAGCATGGACAGCCACAGCGCGAAGCGCGGCCAGTGCAGCGGCTGGTCAGTGGTCAGCACGAAGGCGCGTATGTCGCGGTGGCTGTTCACATCGTGAGGGTGGTGGTGGTGCCCCCCGGATGATGCCGCGTGCAGCCAGCGCGCGACCTCCGAGCCTCTGGCCGCGAGATCGTGCACATCATGAAGGAAGATCGCGTCATCGGGCCTGAGATCCTCCGAGAACGGTAGAATCTCGGCCGTGGGGTTGATGGCCGACAGCCGCGCGTGCAGCGCAGCCTCCGCGTCTCCTTGAGCGAGATCTGTCTTGCTAATTACAAGGCGGTCCGCCACCGCCACCTGGCGCAGGGCTTCGGGATAAGCACTGAGGTTGGAGAGTCCGTTCGGCACGTCCACAACCGTGACGATGTTGCCGATGCGGAAATGGTGGCGCAGCATCGGATCGGCGCTCAGGGTGGCCACGATGGGAGCGGGATCGGCAATGCCGGTGGTTTCCACCGCCACCCGCGAAAACGACGGCAACTCGCCACGGCGGCTGCGCTCCAGAAGCGAGAGCAGGGCGTCCTTCAGGTCCCCGCGGATGGTGCAGCAGATGCAGCCGCTTTTCAGCAGAACGATGTCGTCGTCCATCGTCTCGACCAGGAGATGGTCGAGTCCGACTTCGCCGAACTCGTTGATGATGACGGCGGTGCCGGCGAGGCGCGGCAGGCGGAGCAGCCGGTTCAGCAGCGAGGTTTTTCCGGCGCCCAGGAAGCCGGTCAGCACGTTGACAGTGATCGGCTCCGTTAAGGTGCTCATCCGCCGCGCCGGGCTTCGAGCCGGTCCAGCAACGAGGGGTCCAGCGGGTCGCAGGGGCGGCGTGTCATCCGCTCGGCCTCCGGCCAGATGGCGCCGAAGTGATCCACCAAGCTCATCTTGCCGGTGTGCGAGCGGAGCGTGAAGCGGCCTGCCCACTCATCCAGCTTGAGGCCGTAGAGCCCCAGCACCTCATTGGCCAGGGCGGCACGGGCGCGCCGGTCGGCCGCCGGCATGACGCCCTCCGGTGCCGCGCCTCCGCTGGTCCAGTGATCGGCACCGGCGAAAGCGCCGCAAAGCCCGCACATGGCGCTGCCTCAGGATTGCGGGCGCGCGGTTCCGCTGCGCGGGAAGCGCGCCGCGAAGTCTTCCGCGATCTCCTCCATGGTGACGAACTTCACCCCGTCATGACCCTTCATGTAGTCGAACAGGCGCTGGTGCATCTGCAGCACATGGGGACGGCCCGAAACGTCCGGATGGATGGTGATGGGGAATACCGCATAATCGTAGTTCTCGTAGACCCAGTCGAACTGGTCGCGCCACGTATCCTCGATGTCGCGCGGGCTGACGAAGCCATGGCTGTTCGGCGCGGCCTTAATGAACATCATGGGCGGCAAGTCGTCGAGGTGCCATGAGGCGGGGATCTCGATGAGGTCCGTTTCCTCGCCGCGCGTATAGGGCTTCATCCAGGTGGATGGGTGCTGCGAATAGTCGATCTTCGTCCACTCGTCGCCCACCGTCACGTAATAGGGGTGGTGGTCGTTGTGCATCAGCGAGTGGTCGTACTTGATGCCTTTCTGCTTCAGCAACTCGTTCGTCTTGGAGCCGAACTCCCACCACGGCGCCACATAGCCGCGCGGCGGCTTGCCGGAGAGCTGCGTGATCAGCTCCACGCATTTGTCGAAGATCGCCTCTTCCTGCTCCGGCGTCATGGCAATGGGGTTCTCGTGGCTGTAGCCATGCATGCCGATCTCGTGGCCCGCATCGGCCACGGCCTTCATCTCGGCGGGGAAGCTCTCGATGGAGTGCCCGGGGATGAACCAGGTGGTCTTGATGCCCCACTTCTCGAAGAGACGCAGCAGCCGCAGGCTTCCGGTGCTGCCGGCAAAGGCGCCGCGGGAGATGTCGCACGGGCTGTCCTCGCCGCCATAAGAGCCGAGCCAGCCCGCCACCGCGTCGACGTCGATGCCGTAGGACACGAAGATCTCTTTGGCCATGTTCGTTCTCCCGTCGTGAAACCGCTGGCTCAGAAGGCAACAGCGCGGGAAGACTGGCAAACGGCGGCTGGTCTGGCCAGAGCAATTGTCATGCAGCGGCGCCCGTGGATCAGGCGTTCTGCAGCCATCCCTTCATGCCCTCGGCTGCCGCGGCGCCGGTGGCGAAGCAGGCCTGCAGCAGGTAACCGCCGGTGGGCGCTTCCCAGTCGAGCATTTCGCCGGCCACGAAGGTGCCCGGCAGCTTCTTCAGCATGAAATGGCTGTCGATTTCATCCAGCCTGACGCCGCCGGCGGTGGAGATCGCACGTTCCAGGCCCTGCATTCCGACATATTCTAGCCGCGTGCGCTTGATCAGCGCGGCAAGCGCGTCGGGATCGTCGGTCAGGTCTCGTCCAGCGGATTCCCGCAGCAGGCCAATCTGCGCCGGCTGCAGGTTTAGGGCCTTTCTCAGCCGGTTCGTCAGCGTGTCACGCCGACTTGGGCGGCTGAGGCGTTTTGAGATTTCGCCTTCGGAAAGATCCGGCTTCAGGTCGATCTCCAGCTCTGCCATGCCGCCGGCCAGAGCCGCCCGAAGCGGCGTAGACAGTGCGTAGACCGCACCGCCCTCAAGGCCGGACGAGGTCACCATCAACTCGCCCTCGGACGCGTGTCCTTCGACCATCACCTTGACGCGCTTCAGGGGGTGGCCGGCAAAGCGCGCCCGGAACACCTCCGACCACGCAATGTTGATGCCGTTGTTCGCAGCTTGCAGCGGTGCAAGCGCGATATCGCGCATGGCGAGGTGCGGCTGCCAGCCGCCGTCCGAGCCGAGCCTTGGCCAACTCGCGCCGCCAAGTGCCAGGAGCGTGACATCGGCCCTGATCTGCTGCGGCCCCTCCGGGGTATGGAAGAGAAGCGCTCCCTCCGGCGTCCATCCGTGCCATTCATGGCGCGTGCGGATCTGCACGCCGAAGGCGTTGAGCCGCCTGAGCCAAGCCCTCAAGAGGGGCGAGGCCTTGAAACTGCGTGGGAACACGCGCCCGCTGCTTCCGACGAAGGTGCTCTCGCCGAGCGCTTCCGCCCAATCTCGCAAGGCAGATGGAGGGAAGCTCCGCACGGCCGCCTCAAGAGCCCTTCCTGCCTCACCGTAGCGGTCGAGAAAGGTCTCCAACACTTCCGAATGCGTCAGGTTGAGCCCGCCACGCCCGGCCATCAGGAACTTGCGCGCCGGGCTGGGCATCCGCTCGAACACGGTGACCTGTACGCCAGACCCTCCAAGCACCTCTGCCGCCATCAGGCCCGCAGGACCGGCGCCGATGATGGCGGCCTTCAGGGGCGGGGCCTCTTTCAACCGGTCGTTCAGCGCCAGACAAGGCCAAGCATCGGAGCAAGTCCTAGACCGACCGCCAGCACCTTCCACAGGAAAGTCGGCACCAGCCATGCCGCGATGAAGCGCGAAATACGGACCAGTTGCGAGGCGACGAAGATGCCGAACAACAGGGATCCGATGTTCACCACATCGAGCCAGAATGGTGACAGAGCACCTGCGATCAAGGTGTAGAGCAGGGCCCAGGCCATCAGTGCTTCGACAAGATGGGCCGCGCGCCTGCCGCTATCGCCGTGGCGCCACGCGAACCACCGCGTGATCCCGTAGAACGAGAACAGCACGACCCAGATCACGACGGAGATGCGGCCACTTGGATCGAACGGCAGTTTGGCGAAGGCGGGACTGTCGTGGCCGATGCCCGTCGCGAACATCAATCCATAGGCAAGAGCCGCCACGATGAGCGGCAGCGTCGCGCCTGCAACGGCGCCACGCCAGTCCGTCCTGTTCAGCCACATGCCAGCAATCCTGAAGTCAAGGCTCAGCAGTTCCCCTGATTGTGCGACGGAAATACTACGATCCGGCCGTGTTCGTCCAGTAGCCGTTAGACCGTGCTGAAACTCCACGAAGTTGGTGGGTCGGCGGATTTGAGGCTGGGACCGCATCGTCGCGGGAGATTGTTCGAGCAGCGGACAGCGCCATATGCTTCGACCGATCACCGCGACGAGCGCCGGATTTACTCCGCAGCCTCTGCCTTCGGCCGTTGCCGCGCAGCCAGCACGCCCTTCAGGAAGCGGCCGGTATGGCTGCGCTCCACCTTGGCCACCTGTTCCGGCGTGCCCGCTGCCACGATCTCACCGCCGCCATTGCCGCCTTCGGGGCCGATATCGATGATCCAGTCGGCGGTCTTGATGACTTCGAGATTGTGCTCGATCACGACGACGCTGTTCCCCTGGTCCACCAGTTCATGCAGCACTTCCAGCAGCTTTGCGACGTCGTGGAAGTGCAGGCCGGTTGTGGGCTCGTCGAGGATGTAAAGCGTGCGGCCCGTGGCGCGGCGCGACAACTCCTTGGACAGCTTCACGCGCTGGGCCTCGCCGCCAGAAAGCGTGGTCGCTTGCTGGCCGACTTTGACGTAGCCAAGCCCGACGCGGGCCAAAGTCTGCATCTTGTCGCGGATGGACGGCACCGCCTTGAAAAGCTCGGCTGCTTCCTCAACGGTCATGTCAAGAACATCCGCTATGCTCTTGCCACGATAGAGGACTTCCAGCGTCTCGCGGTCGTAGCGCCGACCCTTGCAGACGTCGCAGGTGACGTAGACGTCCGGCAGGAAGTGCATCTCGATCTTTATGACGCCGTCGCCCTGGCAGGCCTCACAGCGTCCGCCCTTGACGTTGAAGGAGAAGCGGCCCGGCTGGTAGCCGCGTGTCTTTGCCTCCGGCAAGGCCGCGAACCAGTCCCGGATGGGGGTGAACGCCCCGGTATAGGTCGCGGGGTTGGAGCGCGGCGTACGGCCGATCGGCGACTGGTCGATGTCGATCACCTTGTCGAGGTGCTCCAGCCCGAACAACTCGTCATGCGCGCCTGGATGGTCGTTCGCCCCGTTCAGGCGGCGCGCCACCGCCTTGAACACGGTGTCGATCAGCAGGCTCGACTTGCCGCCGCCCGACACGCCGGTGATGCAGCAGAAGGTGCCGAGCGGAATCTCCGCCGTCACGTTCTTGAGGTTGTTCTCGCGCGCATTGGTGACCTTCAGGGTGCGCTTCTTGTCGAACTTGCGTCGCGTCTTGGGGATGGGCACCGACATCTCGCCTGTCAGGTACTTGCCCGTCAGGCTGTCCGGGTGCGCCATCACGTCTTCTGGCGTGCCCTGGGCGATGATCTGGCCGCCATGAATGCCGGCGCCGGGCCCGACATCGACCACGAAGTCCGCGATGCGGATGGCGTCCTCGTCGTGCTCGACCACCACGACGGTGTTGCCGAGGTCGCGCAGCCGCTTCAGCGTTTCCAGCAGGCGCTCATTGTCGCGCTGGTGCAGGCCGATCGACGGCTCGTCCAGCACATAGAGAACGCCGGTAAGGCCGGAGCCGATCTGCGAGGCCAGCCGAATGCGCTGGCTTTCGCCGCCGGAGAGAGTGCCAGAGGCGCGGCCTAGCGTGAGATAGGTGAGGCCGACATCGACCAGGAAGCGCAGGCGGTCGCGGATTTCCTTGAGGATGCGTCCGGCGATCTCGTTCTGCTTGGGAGTCAGCTGCTCGGGCAGGGCGATGAACCAGTCACTGGCCGCCGTGACCGACAGTTCCGTGATCTGCGAGATCGTCCGCATCCCGATCTTCACCGCCAAGGCTTCCGGCTTCAGGCGCGCACCGCCGCAGGCCGCACAGGGCGTCTCGCCCATATATTTGCCGATCTCCTCGCGCGCCCAGTCGCTGTCGGTTTCCTTCCAGCGGCGCTCGAGATTGGTGATGACGCCCTCGAAGGTCTTGCGCGTCTCGTAGGCGCGCAGCCCGTCGTCATACACGAACCCGATCTTCTCATTGCCCGAACCGCGCAGGATCACTTCCTGCGCTTTCTCCGGCAGTTCCTTCCACGGCGTGGTCAGCTTGAAGCCGTAATGCTTGGCGAGCGAGGTTAGCGTCTGTCCGTAAAATGGCGAGGTGCTTTTGGCCCACGGCGCGATGGCGCCGCCCTTCAGCGTGCGCGTCTCGTCCGGCACGATGCGCGCGGCGTCGATGCGCATTTCGTGGCCGATGCCGCCGCAAACGGGGCAGGCGCCGAACGGATTGTTGAAGGAGAACAGCCGCGGCTCGATCTCGGCGATGGTGAAGCCGGAGACGGGGCAGGCGAACTTCTGCGAGAAGGTGATGCGCTTGCCCGCACCCTTGTCATCCTTCTCGCCGGCATATTCGATGAAGGCAATGCCATCCGCCAGCCCGAGAGCCGTCTCGAAGCTGTCCGCCAGGCGCGCCGCGATGTCCGGACGCACCACGATGCGGTCCACCACCACGTCGATGTCGTGCTTCAGCTTCTTGTCGAGCACCGGCGCTTCGTCGATCGGGTAGAACTCGCCGTCCACCTTGAGCCGCTGGAAGCCCTTCTTCTGGAATTCGGCGATCTCCTTGCGGTACTCGCCCTTGCGGCCACGCACCACCGGCGCCAGCAGGAACAGGCGCGTGCCTTCCGGCAAGGCCATCACGCGGTCCACCATCTGGCTGACGGTCTGGCTCTCGATGGGGAGGCCGGTCGCAGGCGAATAGGGAATACCTACGCGCGCCCACAGCAGGCGCATATAGTCGTAGATCTCGGTGACGGTGCCCACCGTCGAGCGTGGGTTCTTCGACGTCGTCTTCTGCTCGATGGATATGGCCGGCGAGAGCCCCTCGATGCTGTCCACATCGGGCTTCTGCATCATCTCCAGGAATTGGCGGGCATAGGCCGACAGGCTTTCGACGTATCGCCGCTGGCCCTCGGCATAGATGGTGTCGAAGGCGAGCGACGACTTGCCGGAGCCGGACAGGCCCGTCATCACCACCAGCTTGTCGCGGGGGATGTCGAGATCGACGTTCTTGAGATTGTGCTCGCGTGCTCCGCGAATGGAGATCGTCTTGCCGGTCATCAAACAGCCCGAGGCCGGGCTTGCGCCGGCCGTTTCCGTGGAGAGTGGGAGTAGTAGCAATACACCATAGAAGTCTTGCGCCCGCGAGTCGCCGCATCTAAGAACATAGCAAGAACGAAGATGCGCCGCCACTTCGCCGTCGAGGCGTTTCGGCGGAGGGGATAACCGCCCGCTCCCGGTCATGCGCCTGTTGTCGAGGAAGCGTCCGGGCAATAGGGTGCCCAACATTTACGGACAGGAGATGGTCATGGCCGGCAGTGTCAACAAGGTCATTCTGATCGGCAATCTCGGCGCCGATCCGGAAATCCGCCGCACGCAGGACGGCAAGGGTATCGCTAATCTGCGCCTCGCGACGACCGAGAGCTGGCGTGACCGAAATTCCGGTGAGCGCAAGGAGAAGACCGAGTGGCACCGCGTGGTCATCTTCAGCGAACCGCTGGTGAAGGTGGTCGAGCAATATGTGAAGAAGGGCTCAAAGCTCTACATCGAGGGTGCGCTCCAGACCCGCAAATGGACCGATCAGCAAGGCGTCGAGAAGTATTCGACCGAGGTGGTCCTGCAGGGCTTCAATTCCGTCCTCACCATGCTCGACGGCCGCGGTGCGGGCGGCGGCTCCGGCGAGGATGAATATGGCGGTGGGGGTGACTTCGGCCGTTCAGGTGGCGGTGGCGGCTACGGGGGCGGAAGCGGCGGACGGCCTTCCGGCGGTGGTGGCGGTGAAAGCCGTGGAGGTTATGGTGGCGGCGGCGGAAGCAGCGGCGGCCGCATGGGCGATATCATCGATGATGAAATTCCGTTCTAGTCTCTTGCTCAGCGGTTAGCCCACCGTTTGCCTATAAAAGGAGCAGATCGACTTGGCGGAGATTCTGGAACTCTTTGTCACATAGACGGTTGTTCTCGCAAATCAGGCGTTCAATTGCGGCGCCACTTCGAAGGAGAATGTGATGAAGAAGATCCTGCTTGTTCCTGCTCTGATGATGTTTGCGGCTGCTCCGGCTCTTGCGCAGACGTCCCCGTCTTCCACGATCAATTCCGATATGGGCCGCGAGGCTTCGCAGATCGAGGGTGCCAAGGAGAGCCAGATGGGCCGCGACGCGACCGCTGCCAAGCCGACTGCTCCGAGCCAGATCGAGAACTCCGAGTCCCAGCGTACCGGCGCGACGCCGACCAACGAGAACCAGGACGAGATCAAGAAGCCCGTTCGCTAAGTTTCGAGCGGACTCACAGAAAAGCCGGCCATCCGAGGATGGCCGGCTTTTTTTATGTCCTAAGTTCGGCAAGCGCCCGGTCCAGATCTGCGGTGAGGTCCGCGACGTCTTCCAGCCCAATGTGGATGCGCAAGGTCGGACCTTCGAAGACCGAGGGCAGGGACCTGCTCTTCGAGATATCGAACGGAACGATCAGGCTTTCATAGCCGCCCCATGAGTAGCCCATCCCGAACAAGGCGAGAGCATCAAGGAAGCGGCGGACACGCGCGTTCTCCACTGGTTCGAGTTCGATGCCGAACAGCCCGCAAGCGCCACGGAAATCCCGCTTCCAGATTGCATGGCCGGGATCTTCCTCAAGCCCCGGATGCATGACGCGCCGTACCTCGGGCCTTTCGAGAAGCCAGCGGGCGATGGCGAGTCCGGAGGCGTGGTGCCGCTCTAGCCGGAGGCCCATCGTGCGCAGTCCGCGCGTCGCAAGATAGATGTCGTCCGGTCCAACCGTGAGCCCCAGATCGCCATGCGTGTCGCGCAGGCGCGGCCAGGCCGCCGCATTGGCCGACACCGAGCCGATCAGCACGTCGGCATGGCCGGACACATATTTGGTGCCGGCCTGTATCGACAGATCGACGCCATGGCCAAGCGCATCGAACAGAAGCGGCGTGGCCCATGTGTTGTCCATGAGCACGAGGGCGCCTCTGGCGTGCGCCGCCCCGGCTATGGCCGGTATGTCCTGAACTTCGAAGGTCTGAGAGCCCGGGCTTTCGGTGAACACGGCCTTTGTGTTCGGCTGCATCAGCTCCGCGATGCCGGCCCCGATCAGCGGATCGTAATAGGAGACCTCCACGCCGAAGCGCTTCAGCACGCCGTCGCAGAAATGGCGCATGGGGTGGTAGACGCTATCGGCCACCAGCATGTGGTCGCCGGCGGAAACGGCAGCCAGGATCGCCGTCGTTACCGCAGCAAGCCCCGATGGAGCCAATACCGTGCCGGCCGCACCTTCCAGCTCCGTCAGCGCGTCGCAGAGCGCGTCGATGGTGGGCGAATGGCGGCGGCCATACGAGTACCTGTTTCGGTTCGCGTAGAGGTCGTCGGCGCTCGAATAGAGCACCGTGGAGCCGTGGTAGACCGGCGTGTTCACGAAGCCGAATTGGTCGGCAGGGCGTCGCCCGGCGCTGACCAGGCGGGTGTTCGGCCCGGAGGTGCTTCCGGATTTCAGATGATCGGCCATGGCGATGGAGCGGTCCCGAGGAGAGGGTGTTATCCATCCTTGTGCCCGGCGCGATCCCCCGGATCAACCACGGGAACACCATGACCCCCGACACGTTGCCCTGAAGGGTACACTCCAGCTGGGACGAAGATGCAAAAGAACGAAGCCGATGAAAGTGCCACCGGCTCCGCCGACCGCGCCGCTCCGCTGATCGTATCCATGCAGGGGCTGGTGCGCACGTCGATCATCGGCATCTTTCTCATCCTGCTGACGGGCGCCCTCTACTTTGCGCAAGACGTGCTCGTTCCGATCGCGCTGGCCTTCTTCATCGCGGTTCTGCTGAGCCCGATCGTCCGGTTCCTTCAGCGGTTCGGCATCATGCCCGGCATCACCGCGACGGTGATCGTGGTTGCACTGCTCACACTCATCGGCGTCGGCGGCTATTCACTTAGCGGGCCGATCAGCGGCTGGATCGACAACGCCCCGCGCATCGGTCAGCAGATCGAGGAGAAGCTGTCTGTTCTCCGCAGCTCCTTCGGTTTCGTAGCGCAGGTCAACGAGCAGGTCAGCGAGCTCGGCGGCAAGGACGATCCCGACGTGCAGCAAGTGGTGATGAAGCAGCCCGGCATCCTCAACCGGGCGGCCACGGGCATGCCGGCCATCGCCACCAAACTCGGCCTGACGCTGGTCCTGCTGCTCTTCCTGCTCGCGGCGGGAGACCTCTTCCGGGAGAAGCTGGTCAAGGTGCTGCCGACGATGAAGGACAAGAAGCGCGCGGTGCACATCTCCAGGGACATCGAGCGCGAGGTCTCGCGCTATCTCCTCACCATCGCGTTCATCAACGTGGCCTATGGCGGCGCGGTCGGGATCGGCATGGCATTTCTCGGAATGCCAAACCCGGTTCTCTGGGGCGTGCTGGCGTTCTTCCTTGCCTTCATTCCCTATCTTGGCGCGCTGGTCGGATGCGGCCTTGTGTTCGTCGTGGCGCTGGTCTCGTTCCCGACCATCGGCTACGCGCTGCTCGCGCCCGCGATCTATGCCGTCGTGGCCATCATCGAGGGGCAGTTCCTCACGCCCATGATCGTTGGGCGCCGGCTCGAGATGAACGCCGTCGCCATCCTGATCTCGGTCGCGTTCTGGGGGTGGCTCTGGGGCATCATCGGCGCGCTGATGGCGGTGCCCATCCTGGTGATGATCAAGGTGTTTTCCGACCACGTGGAGGGGCTGGAACCGGTGGGCCAGTTCCTCTCCACCTCCACGCACAAGGACAGCTCTAGCCCTGAGAAATAGGCAGATCCTGCCGGCCGCCCCATTCCGCCCATGAGCCGTCGAACAGGCGAGGCACTTCATGGCCGAGTTGCTCGATGCCCAAGGCGAGAATGGCCGCTGATACACCGGAGCCACAGGTGGTGATGATCGGGCGCGTGGGATCGACGCCGCCGGCGCCGAAGGCCTCCGCCAGTTCCTCGCGGCTCTTGAGGCGCCCATCCGAGGCTAGCAAGGTCCGGTAGTGGACGTTGTGGCTGCCGGGGATGTGGCCGGGCCTCACGCCGGGGCGTGGCTCGGCTTCCTCGCCGCGATAGCGTCCGGGCGAGCGTGCATCGACGATCTGGATGTCGGCATCCAGCGCCGCCATGACATCATTCACATGCGCCACGGCGCCATGATCGAGGCGAGGAGAAAAGGTGACCGCCTCGGGATTGGCCTCGCCACTCTCCACCGGACGACCCTCTGCAAGCCATTTCGGCAAGCCGCCATCCAGCACATGGACATGCTCGGCGCCCATGATCTTCAGGTTCCACCACACCCGTGGAGCCGAGAACAGCCCGGCGCTGTCATAGACGACGATGATCCGGTTCTCGGACAGCCCGAGCGCACCGGCTGCAGCCGCGAAGTGCGCCTCGTCGGCCAAGGTGTGCGGAAGCCCAGAGGAAGGATCCGCCACCTTGTCGATGTCGAAGTGAACGGCACCCGGAATGTGCCGCTCATGGAACTCGGCTGCGGCATCGCGTCCGGCATCCGGCATGTGCCAGCTGGCATCGACCACGGACAGGTTCGGCTGGCCGAGATTGGCGGCCAGCCAGTCGGTGGAAACAAGGGTTCCCGTGCTCATCACCACTTGCCCGTATTGGGCATGGAAGACCACGGCTCCTGCGGCGGCAGAGCAGGGCCCTTCTGAAGGAGCTCGATGGAGATGTTGTCCGGTGAGCGCACGAACGCCATGTTCCCGTCCCGCGGCGGCCGGTTGATGGTTACGCCTTCCCGCATCAGGCGGTCGCAGGTCTCGTAGATGTTGTCGACCTCGAAAGCGAGATGGCCGAAGTTTCGGCCTTCGCCGTATTCCTCCGGATCCCAGTTGTAGGTGAGCTCGAGTTCGGGTGCCTTGCCGGCAAGCGCCGCGTCCTTGTCTTCCGGCGCGGCAAGGAAGATGAGGGTAAAGCGGGCGGCCGGCACCTCCTTGCGGCGCGTCTCGACCATGCCGAACTTGCGGCAATAGAAATCCAGCGAGGCGTCCACATCCTTGATGCGGACCATTGTGTGCAGATAGCGCATGGCGATTCTCCAAACGTGCCGTTGCGGGGGAAACTATGCGCTTCCTCCGCGTTCTCAAGGGGATGAGGCTCAACCGTCGCGCCCTGTGCAAGCCTGCAACAATGCGGCACTTATGCCACGATGCCGCCACTTTTCGCTTTGCCGGGCCGTGCGGGCTGCTATCCTCAACCCTTGATATGCGGGCGCAACGCCCGTGCTGAGCGGCGGCTATCATGGGTTCTGAAGGGCTGCACGGGCGCAGCGGAATGCCCGAACAGCAGACCGGCGAAAGCGAGGGCGGCCTCGCACTCGTAGAGGTCAGCGGATTCATCAAGTGGTTCGACGTCGCCAAAGGCTACGGCTTCATCGTGCCCGATGATGGCGGGCCCGATGTGCTTCTGCATGTCACCTGCCTGCGCCGCGATGGCTTCCAGACCGCCAGCGAAGGCACCCGCATCGTCTGCGAGGCCGAAGTCCGCTCCAAGGGGCTGCAGGTGTTCCGCGTGGTGTCGATGGACACATCAACAGCCATCAATCCGGCCGAACTGCCGCCGCGGACCCATGTGCATGTGGTGCCGACCAGCCCCGTGGTGCGCGCCGAGGTCAAGTGGTTCAACCGGACCAAGGGCTTCGGCTTCCTGACGTGCGGCGAGGGTACGCCCGACATCTTCGTCCATATGGAAACCCTACGCCGCTACGGCCTCACGGAGCTGAAGCCCGGCGCGACGGTGCTCGTTCGCTACGGCGATGGACCGAAAGGCCTTATGGCCGCCGAAGTCATGCCCGATGGTGAAGGTCATCTTCCCGCGTCGCACTGACTGGACCTCTTCCATGCGCCTGATCGCTGCCTTCATTGCCTTCGCATGCCTGTGGGCCGTGATGCCGCAGGCGCACGCGCAATCCCTGACGCCTCTAACCGTCGAGACGTCATCCGGTTCTCACCGCTTCATGGTCGAGATCGCGGACAACAATGCCTCGCGCGCCCAGGGCTTGATGTACCGGCGGGAACTGGCGGTCGACCGGGGAATGCTGTTCGACTTCCACCAAGAGCAGAACGTCTCTTTCTGGATGCAGAACACCTACGTCTCGCTCGACATCATCTTCGTCGGCACGGACGGCGTGGTGCGCCGCATCGAGGAGAAGGCAACCCCGTTGTCCGAGCGCATGATCGACTCCGGCACGCCGGTGCAGTTCGTTCTCGAGGTTCCGGCCGGCACCTCTGCCCGGCTCGGGATCAAGCGGGGATCGCGGGTAAAGCACGCGATCATCAAGGGCTAGGGTCTACTTCTTCGGCAGCAGGATCTGCGATCCGCGCTTCTCGATCTGCCCGCGCACCTTCTCCGCGATGGTCGCCAAAATCCACGGAAGGTCGACCTCGACGCGGACCTGCTGGTCCTCGACATGGATCCGTCCGCTGACCTCCTGCTTCATCATGACCATGCGGAAGTGCAGATCGTCCCCGACCCACTGATCTTCCAGCGTGGAGGTGTAGGCGGCAAGCTGCGGCTTCGCCTTGTCCAGGCCTTCGCGGATGCGGCGGACGGCCTCGCCGCGCGTGTGCTGGTGGGGAAGGGTGACGACGACGGGCTTCTTCATGGCGTCTCCTGATCTGCTCAAGAGATAGGGAGCCGTGCCGCTTTTGCGAGGCAAGGCCTAGCTTCGGCGCACCGGGAGCATCCGGTACAGCAGGCCGTCACGCCTGCCGAAATGGTGCCAGAGCGCGCCAAGAACGTGCAGCGCAACGAGGCCGAAGATCACATAGGCGAGGGTGATGTGCACCGTGTTCGGCAAGCGGCCGAGCGACTTGCCGAAAGCTGTCGTCACCACGATCCCGATGATGGGCTGCACGAGGATCGCAGCGTAGAGCACGACATGCGTGGCGCGTGCGAGAAGCGCCGTCGGCGGGCTCATTCCGTCCGGCAAGGCGCGGAAGCCATGTACGGAGCGCCAGAGCACCCGCACGACAGCGAGCGCGAGAATGGCGTAGCCGGAGATCAGGTGGGCGCGAAACAGGTAGAAGCGCGGATCGGTCCCGCGCTCGAAATAGCCCCAGGTCCATCCCGTGGCGAACTGCACCACGACGAGAACGGCGACGCTCCAATGGAGAAGTTTGGAGAAGCCGTCATAACTGCGGTCCATGGCCAAACCTCCCGGTGTCAGCTGAAGCGGGCTTCGATGTAGTCGATCTCGCGTACCAGCTTGCGGGCCGCCTCCTCGCCGATCTGACGGCGGCGGCGCAAGCGCAGGATCTGCTCGCGTTCCGCCCGCAAGGCGGACAGGCGAAGCTGCCGCTCCGCTTCCTCGAGCCTGACGACGGTCGGCTGCTCTCCGGACACCGCCTGACGAGAGGTGATGCGCTGGCGGTAAAGATCCGTCACGCGGGCCGCGACGTCTGCATAGAAGTCCGCATCCTCACGGCCCTCGGCGAGTTGGTGCTGGCGATGCCTGATCGCCCGGATGGCGGCTTCCGACGCAGCAATGCGCGCCTGTATTTCCTCGTCCTGACGCGACGGATCGGGCGGCAGTTCCAGATCGCAGAGAAGCGGCGGAAGCGCAAAGCTCGCGATCACCATGGAGAGAATGATCACGCCGGATGCGAGCAGAATTGCGAGGTTTCGAGCGGGAAAGTCCGAACCGTCCGGCATGATGAGCGGAAGCGTCAGCACGCCGGCAAGCGTGATTGCCCCGCGAACGCCGGCTATCGAGGTCGCAAGGACAAGGCGCCAGCTTGGCCGCGCGACCGCCTCCTGCCGTTTTCCGGCGCGAAAGAGGAAGAAGGTGAGGGAAGCCCAGACCCAGCCGAGCCGCAGCGCGATCAAAGCCAGGTTGATGGCCACGATGTAGACGACGAGCCAGAGCGGATTGCTGTCGCCGGCCTGTCGGACGCTCTCCATCGCGCCGTTCGCGATGCCCGGCAATTGCTCGCCGAGCAAGACGAAGATGATGCCGTTCGCCGCGAACTGGATGGTGTCCCACACGGCGGTCCCGCGCAGCCGCGTGGAGGCGCGCGCTTCCTGCCAAGTGCTGAAATAGCTCATCGATACGCCGGCCGAAACGGCGGCAAGGATGCCGGAGCAGTGCATCTCCTCGGCCAGGATGTAGGCGCCGAACGGGATCAGCAGCGTGAGGAGGATATAGCCACCCGGCTCCTCGCCGTAGTGCTGGTTCATCCACCTTTTCCCGGTAGCGGCCGCCCAGGTCACGGCAACTCCGATCGCGATACCTCCGATGGCCAGCCACAGGAAGGTGAGCGATGCATCGACAAGGGAGAAGGTGCCGGTCAGTGCGGCGGCGGTGGCGAAGCGCAGGCAGACGAGACCCGACGCGTCGTTCAGCAGCGACTCGCCTTCGAGGATGTGCATCAGGCGCTTGGGGATCGGCGTGCGCGACGTGATCGCGGACACGGCGATCGGATCGGTCGGAGACACCACGGCGGCCACAGCGAACGCCACCGCCAGCGGCATTGCCGGTATCAGCCAGTGGATCAGAAGCCCGACGATGAGGACGGTGAGGACGACGAGGCCGAGCGCCAGCTCAAGGATAAAGCCGATGTCCTGAAACAGGGCTTCATTGGGAATTCGCCAGCCATCGATGAACAGCAGCGGCGGAATGAACAGCAGGAAGAAGATGTCGGGGTGGAGCGTCACGCCGACATCCGCGACGGCGGTGAGGGCGGCACCCAGCGCAATCTGCACCAGCGGAAGCGGCACTGCGAACGGCAGCATCCGCACCAGCGAGCCGCTGACCACGACGGCAAACAGCAGGATCAGGACGATGGAAATCGTGTCCACGCACCGCTGCCTTTCGGGACGCCGTGTTTGCCGATCAGACCTTCAGGATCTGCGCCCGCCGATGCGGGCGCAGACGGTTCTGCCTATTCCCACTCGATGGTGCCGGGAGGCTTCGACGTGACGTCGTAGACCACCCGGTTGATGCCGCGCACCTCGTTGATGATGCGGGTGGCGGCGCGTCCGAGGAAGTTCATGTCGAAGTGGAAGAAGTCGGCCGTCATGCCGTCCGTCGAGGTGACGGCCCGCAGCGCCAGAACGTTGTCGTAGGTGCGGGCATCGCCCATCACGCCAACAGTCTTGACCGGGAGAAGCACGGCGAAGGCCTGCCAGATCACATCGTAAAGTCCGGCCCGGCGGATCTCTTCGAGATAGATGGCGTCCGCCTCGCGTAGCGTGTCCAGCTTGTCGCGGGTGATCTCGCCGGGAATGCGGATGGCGAGGCCGGGACCGGGGAAGGGATGCCGGCCGACGAAACCGTCGGGCAGGCCGAGTTCACGGCCCAGCGCGCGAACCTCGTCCTTGAACAGTTCGCGGAGCGGCTCCACGAGCTTCATCTTCATGCGGTCGGGGAGGCCGCCCACATTGTGGTGCGATTTGATGGTGACGGACGGGCCGCCATGGAAGGAGACGCTCTCGATCACGTCCGGATAGAGCGTGCCCTGCGCGAGGAAGTCCGCGCCACCGACCTTGGCCGCTTCGGAGTCAAAGACATCGATGAACAGGCGCCCGATGGTCTTGCGCTTCTGCTCCGGGTCCGACACGCCGGACAGCTCCCGAAGGAAAACCTCTGATGCATCAACATGTACGAGCGGGATGTTGTAGTGGTCCCGGAACAGGGTGACGACCTGTTCGGCCTCGCCCTTGCGCAGCAGCCCATGGTCCACGAACACACAGGTGAGCTGGTCGCCGATGGCTTCGTGGATGAGGACGGCAGCCACCGCGGAGTCGACGCCACCGGACAGCCCGCAGATCACGCGGCCGGAGCCGACCTGTTCGCGGATCTTCGCGGCCGCTTCCTGCCGGAAGGCGGCCATGGTCCAGTCGCCCTTCAGGCCGACGATTTCGCGGACGAAATTCCGCAGCAGGCGCGCGCCGTCGGGCGTATGTGCGACCTCGGGATGGAATTGCACGGCGTAATAGCGGCGCGCTTCGTCCACGATGGCCGCATAAGGCGCACCTTCCGAGACGGCGATGGCCTTGAAGCCGAGCGGCAGCGCGGTCACGCGGTCGCCATGGCTCATCCACACGGGGTATTTGTGGCCCTTCTCCCAGATGCCGTCGAACAGCTTGGAATCTTCGACCACTTCGATATCGGCGCGTCCGAACTCGCCCTCATGGCCGCTCTCGACGCCGCCGCCGAGCTGGGCAACCATCGTCTGCTGGCCGTAGCAGATGCCGAGAACGGGGATGTCGGCCTCGAACACCATGTCCGGAGCGCGGGGGGTGTCGAGATCCGTGACGGAAGCCGGGCCTCCGGAGAGGATGACCCCGTTGGGCTTGAAGGCCGCGAAGGCCTCGGCCGCCCTCTGAGACGGGACCACCTCGCAGTAGACGCCCTGTTCCCGCACACGGCGAGCGATCAGCTGCGTGACCTGCGACCCGAAGTCGATGATGAGGATGCGTTCGTGATGCGAGGCGTCAAACATGGCAAGGGGTTAGGGCAATCCTGCGCCCGCTGCAACGGCAATCCGCCTGCAAGACCGCAGGTCTGACCCGCGAAACGGTTTTGCAGCTTTTGAACGATACATCCTCGGCATCGGCAACCGGAGTGGCGCGCATGCAGGAGGCTTCACCGGTCGAGGACGAGCAGACCGTTCCTGTGTTCCACGAGCCGCCAGCTGCATGGGCTCGCCGCCAGGTTCTGGGACTCGCCTATGCGCTGAAGCCGGATCGCATACGAGACCTGCCGGGCCTTGCCGGGATCGCGGCGCGTGATCTCCTTAGCCCCACCACCGGACTGCCGGATCCGGCAAATGCGCTGACCCGCCCCGATGGCCTGTGTGGCCTCGCGCGTGACCTCTCGGTGCCGACACTGGTGAAAGCCTATGCAGCCGGGCTTTACCCGTTCAGCCACATCGGCCCGCAGAAATGGTGGTCGCCCTCGCAGCGTTGCGTGCTGTTCCTTGAGGAAACGCACATCGCCAAGCGCCTTCGCGCGCATCTGCGGCAGGCGCGCTTCCGCGTCACCTTCGACGAAGCGTTCGACCGCGTGATGATGGCCTGCGCCGCGCCGGACACCCGCCGCGTGCCGCTGACCTGGATCACGCCCGCCATCATGCGCAGGTTCTCGGCACTCCACCGTGCCGGCCACGCCCACAGCTTTGAGGTGTGGGACGGCGAGGGTGCTCTGGTTGGCGGGGGCTACGGAGTGGCGAGTGGCGGCGTGTTCGTCATCGAGTCGCGCTTCGCGGTGGTGCCGAACACATCGAAGATCGGCTTCATGGTGCTGGCTTGGCACCTACAGCGCTGGGGCTTCAGGCTGGCGGACAACAAGCGAACGCATCCGAACGTCGTGGACATGGGCTTCCGTGACGTTCCCCGGGCGGATTATCTCGGCATTCTGCACGCGGCCCCGCAGCCGGCGATGCGTGCCGGCCGCTGGATGGTAGAAGCCGGCTCCGCAGAAGTCGGCAACTGGGTGCCGGCAGGGTAGAGCCGCCGGCAGAGCCGAGTAGCCTGCCCCTAGCCTGCCTTCCGCATCAGCCCGACGAAGAAGCCGTCCGTGCCCGTGCGCTTCGGGGTCAGCACCAGCCCGCTGCCATCTGCGTTCGCGTAGGCTGCAAGCGCCGGCAGACCGGCGGTGATCGCGGCCTCTTGCGCCGGCAGTGTCGTGAACTCCGGATGTGTGGTGCGGAACGAGGCCAGGCGGTCGTCGTTTTCCTCGGGCAGCAGCGAGCAGGTGATGTAGGCCAGGCGTCCGCCGGGCTTCACCAGTCGCGCCGCATCGGCCAGCGCTGCATCCTGCTCGTTCTGGCGAACCTCGATGGAGCCGGGCCGCAGGCGCCACTTGGCGTCGGGATTGCGCCGCCATGTGCCGGTTCCGGTGCAGGGCGCGTCCACCAGAACGAGATCGGCCTTGCCGACCAGATCCGCCATGACATCCTGCTGCCCGCGCGGCGAGCGAACCTGCAGATTGCGCACGCCGGCACGCTCAGCACGTTCATGCAGCGGCGCCAATCTGCGGATATCGCGATCATATGCAAATAGTTGGCCGCGATTGTTCATCCCGCCTGACAGGGCCAGCGTCTTGCCGCCGGCTCCGGCGCATAGGTCGATGACCTGCTCGCCGGGAGCCGCCGCGGCGATCATGGCCGCAAGCTGCGATCCCTCGTCCTGCACCTCCACCAGCCCCTTCAGGAAGGCAGGCTCGGACTGCACCGGTGGCCCACGCCCGTCGTCGAGCAGGTTGATGCGGATGCCGAGGGGCGAGATTGGCGTCTCCGAGGCTCCCAGATGATCGAGCGCCTTCAGGGCCTGCTCGCGGTCGGCCTTCAGCACGTTGACGCGCAGGTCGAGAGGCGCGCGTTCCGCCATCGCGGAAAGTTCAGCGCCGCGCTCTTCGCCGAAGACGCGTGCGAAATGGCTGTCCAGCCATTCCGGATAATCGCCGCGTACCCATTCCGGTGCGCCATCCAGCGTGCCGTGGATGAACGCGTGCTGTTCCGCTTCCGTCAGCGGCTCCGGCGCGTGCGGGCTGTCTGCGATGGCTGCCGCCATGTACTCCGCGTTCTTGCCGCGAACGAAGGCGAGGGCACCGAGAACCAGCGCCCGCGGACTGTCGTCGCCCATGCGCCAGGCGATGGAGGCACGATGGCGCAGTGCGTCATAGACGAGGCTGGCGATGCCGGCCCGGTCGCGGGAGCCTGCGAAGCGGTGCGCGGTGCCCCAGTTCTTCAGGGCATCGGAGGCAGGGCGGCGGGCCGAAGCCATCTCGGCCAGAACCTCGATGGCAGCAGCAGCATGGGCTGCAGTTTTCATAGTGAGGCCACCAGCATGTCGATGAAAAACAGGAACCACATGGCGAACAGCGCGACGACGCCCACGCAGAAGGCCAGTGCGCGGCGGCGCACCTCATTAGTCGTCGTGTAGATCAGCGCATGCACGATGCGGCTGACGACGAAGACCCAGGCCAGCACGACGAAGACGAAGCCGGCCTTCTCCGTGATGATCGCCAGGGGAACGAGCGCGAAGAACAGGACGGGAAGTTCGAACTGATTTTTGTAGCAATTGTTGACGAGCGTCGGCTGGCGCGGAAAACCGGCGCCGCCTTCTCGATAGCCCGCGAGGTCGAACGTGCCGGACTTAACCGCGACATAGCGCTCGCGCGCCAGCCAGAACAGCAGCCCGAACATCAGCGCGGCCTGCACGAAGACAGGCAAAAGGACGTCGAAACGTGTCAACGATCAGGACCGCGACGGATAATTGGGGCTTTCGCGGGTGATCGTCACATCGTGCACATGGCTCTCGCGCAGGGCAGCGCCCGAAATTCGCACGAACTCGGCCTTGTCCCGAAGCTCCTGGAGGTTTGCTGCCCCCACATAGCCCATTGCGGCGCGTAGCCCGCCGGCGAGTTGGTGAAGCACGCTGCCGAGCGGACCCTTGTAGGGAACCTGGCCCTCGATGCCTTCCGGCACCAGCTTCAGGCTGTCCTTGATGTCCTGCTGGAAGTAGCGGTCTGCCGAACCCTGGGACATGGCGCCCACCGAGCCCATTCCGCGATAGGCCTTGTAGGAGCGTCCCTGATACAGGAACGTCTCGCCGGGGCTCTCCTCGGTGCCCGCGAGCAGCGAGCCGACCATCGCGACTTCCGCGCCGGCCGCCAGCGCCTTGGCGAGGTCGCCGGAGTACTTGATCCCGCCATCGGCAATCACCGGAATATCCTGCTTTGCGGCTTCCTCGGCGGCTTCCAGTACGGCCGTGAGTTGCGGCACGCCGACACCTGCCACGATGCGCGTGGTGCAGATGGAGCCCGGCCCGATGCCGACCTTGACCGCGTCCGCGCCGGCATCGATCAGCGCCTTGGCGCCGGAGGCGGTGGCCACATTGCCGGCCATGACCTGAACATTGTTGGAGATGCGCTTCACGCGCGCGACCTGTTCCAGCACATGTGCGGAGTGTCCATGCGCGGTGTCGATCACCACGAGGTCGACGCCGGCATCGATCAGCATCTCGGAACGCTCGAAGCCCTTGTCGCCAACGGTAGAGGCCGCGGCGACGCGCAGACGCGCATGCTCATCCTTGTTGGCGAGCGGGTTCGCGACAGCCTTCTCGATATCCTTGACGGTGATAAGGCCGGTGCAACGGAAATCGTCATCGACCACCAGCAGCTTCTCGATGCGGTGCTGGTGCAGGAGGCGGCGCGCCTCGGTCTGGTCGACGCCTTCGCGCACGGTGACCAGACGGTCCTTGGTCATCAGTTCGGAGACGGGCTGCGCCTGGTTGGTCGCGAAGCGCACATCCCTGTTGGTCAGGATGCCGACCAGCTTGCCGGGACGGCCGCCGGCGCCGCGCTCGACCACCGGAATGCCCGAGATGCGATGCCGCGTCATCAACTCGAAAGCGTCGGCAAGCGTCTGGTCGGGGTAGATGGTGACGGGGTTCACCACCATTCCGCTCTCGAACTTCTTCACCGCGCGGACCTGATCGGCCTGCTCCTCGGGTGCGAGGTTGCGGTGGATGACGCCGAGGCCACCCGCCTGCGCCATGGCGATGGCGAGACGCCACTCCGTGACAGTGTCCATGGCCGAGGAAATGATCGGCAGGTTGACGGAGATGCTGCGGGTTACGCGCGAGCGGATATCCGCGTCGCTGGGCATGATAACGGACGGGCCGGGGCGCAGGAGAACGTCGTCGAAGGTGAGTGCTTCGCCGCCGAATCGGGTTTCGATAAGCTTGGCCATGCCAACATCCTTGCGTTCGGGTGAGCGGCAGGGCGGCGCTTGGGGCGCGTCGCGGCTGCTCTGAGAGGTTGGCGGTGGTGCATATCACCCCTTCCGGCAACGCGAAAGCGCAGCTTCCACTTCTCTGCCATGCAGAGGGGCACTAGGTAGGCGCCATGCCACCCCGCGTCCTCGTCCCACTCATCGTCGCCTGCGCTCTCTTCATGGAGAACCTGGACTCGACGGTTCTGTCCACAGCGCTGCCTGCCATCGCGCGGGATATCGGCGAGGATCCTATCCGGCTGAAGCTGGCTTTGACGTCCTACCTGCTCAGCCTCGCGGTCTTCATCCCGGCCTCGGGATGGCTCGCGGATCGCTTCGGCGCGCGTCTGGTTTTCCGCGCGGCCATCGGGGTGTTCCTGCTCGGATCGATCCTCTGCGGCCTTGCCGGCAATATGGAGCAGATCATCGTTGCACGGATCGTACAGGGCATGGGCGGGGCCATGATGGTCCCCGTGGGGCGGCTCGTCATCCTCCGCACCGTGCCGAAGTCTGAACTGGTCGGATCACTGGCGTGGCTGACCATTCCCGCGCTGGTTGGCCCGGTCGTCGGTCCGCCGCTGGGCGGCTTCATCACCACCTACTTCCACTGGCGCTGGATCTTCTGGATCAACATCCCGATCGGAATTCTGGGATTGGTTCTGGCCACGATGTTCATCCCCGACATCCGCGAGGCTGTTCGCACCCGGTTCGATTCGCTGGGGTTCGTGCTCTCCGGCATGGGGCTCGCGTCTTTTGTCACCGGGTCGACAGCCTTTGGCCTCGACATCTTCCCCCGACCCGTGATTTTCGCGCTTCTCGGCACCGGCGCGGTCATGCTGATCGCCTACTGGTTTCACGCCCGGCGCGCGGCGGCCCCGATCCTCGACCTGACCTTGTTCAGGATCCCGACATTCTGCGTCAGCATCATCGGCGGTTCGCTGTTCCGCGTTGGCGTCGGTGCGTCGCCCTTCCTTCTGCCGCTGATGTTCCAGATCGGGTTCGGCCTGAACCCGTTCCACTCGGGCATGCTTACCTTCGTCTCGGCACTGGGCGCCATCGCGATGAAGATCAGCGCGCCACCGATCCTGCGGAATCTAGGCTTCCGGACCGTTCTCATCATCAATGCGGTCCTGAGTGCCGCCTTCGTCGCCGCGCCGTCGCTGTTCACGCCGCAGACGCCATGGGGGTTCATCCTGGTTGTGCTGCTGATCGGCGGTTTTTTCCGCTCGCTTCAGTTCACGGCCGTGAACGCGCTAGGCTACTCGGACATAGACAACGAGCGCATGAGCCGCGCCACCTCGATGACGAGCGTTTGCCAGCAGGTTGCGCTCTCCGTAGGCGTGTCCATCGGTGCGCTCACGCTGGAATCCGCCATGCGCCTGCGCGGTGGCACGGAACTGCTGCCGGCGGACTTCACATGGGCCTTCGTGCTGGTGGGAACGATGTCGTTCCTGTCGTTCCTCGTCTTCCTGCGTTTGCCGCCAGAGGCGGGTGCGGAGGTTTCCGGCCACCGCAGGCAGGGGCTCGTGGTACCCGATCCCGTCATCGAGATGCGGGAGAAGGCCTGAGCTGTTCAATTCGCAGGTGGCCAGTGTCCCGGCGAAGGCCGGGACCCATACCGCACAGCCCCACCGTTGGATGTCGGCCAGCACACGGTCTCGCTGGAACCCCGGAGCCTCCAGCTCGATTGTAGAAGCAAGGAGGACTTCATCATGATCATGCGTGTTCTGAAGGCCGCTGCCATGCTTTGGGTAGCGAAGAAAGTATTCAACAAGGGCGCTGCCCGGACCGACGTGGACGCGCGCCGCTAGGCGCCGCGGAATCCTGTGGCCAACACGTAGAGCTCCGACGAGCCGACCCGGCTCGCCGGTGGCTTTACGTGCTTCACGTCCCGGAAATTCTTCTTCAGCTCCGCGAGCAGCGCCACCTCGGTGCCGCCCTGCAGAACCTTCGCGAGGAACCGCCCGCCGGGCGCCAGAACTTCCGTGGCAAATTCCGCTGCCGCTTCGACAAGTCCCATCGTGCGAAGGTGATCGGTTGCCTTGTGGCCGGTCGTATTAGCCGCCATGTCCGACAACACGACATCCGCCGGACCGCCGAGCATCTCCTTCAGGAGAACCGGTGCGCGATCGTCCAGAAAATCGATCTGCGCGAAGGTCATGCCGGGGATCGGTTCGATGTCGAGGATGTCGATACCCACGATCTTGCCGCGCTCGGGCGCTCCGATCTTCCCAACCGAGACCTGCGCCCAGCCGCCGGGAGCAGCACCGAGATCCACCACGCGGTCGCCCGGCTTCAGGATGTGGTGACGTTCGTCGATCTCGATCAGCTTGTAGGCCGCACGCGAGCGAAAGCCTTCGCGCTTCGCACGGGCGACATAAGGATCGTTGATCTGCCGCTGAAGCCATAGCTGCTGCGATGTGGTGCGACCGCGCGCCGTCTTGAGGCGCTTCGGGAGATTTCGCCCGCCGCCACCTTCAGCTCCGCCCTTCGTGGTCATCCTTGTGCGGCCCGGTTGCTGCCACGCCACATCCCGTCGGCGCGCATGAGTTCGATAAGCATTCCCTCGCGCAATCCGCGATCGGCGACCCGCAAGCGGGTGCAGGGGAAGCGGCGCCGGAACGCTTCGAGAATAGCACAGCCGGCCAGCACAAGATCGGCGCGTTCGCGTCCGATGCAAGGGTTGGCGACACGCTCCTCATAGGACATTGCACGAAGCCGCCCGACCACCGTGGCGATCTGGACGTCCGATAGCCAGGTCCCGTCGACGCGCCGGCGGTCGTAACGCGGCAGGTCCATATGGACGCCTGCCAAAGTGGTCACCGTGCCGGAGGTGCCCAGCATGTGCACCTTGCCGCAGGCCTTGCGAAGCGCCTCCTTTTCCGGGAAGGCGTCGAGCATGGGCTCCACCTGCCGGACCATGGCTTCGAAGACCTCTTCGGTGACTTCATTGCCGCCGTGATGCTCGGCGAGGGTGACCACTCCGATGGGCAGGGACAGCCAGGACCGGATCCGGGGCTCGCCGGAGAAGCCATGCTTCTGCCGCTCCAGCCACACAAGTTCGGAAGAGCCGCCGCCGATGTCGAAGATCAGGACGCCGTCCGACTGCGGATCCGCCAATGGAGCGCAGCCGAGCGCCGCGAGGCGCGCTTCGGTGCCACGATCGATGATCTCGAGCTCAAGGCCGGTTTCCTGCCGCACCCGTTCGCTGAATTCGCAGCCGTTCTCTGCCGCGCGGCAGGCTTCGGTGGCGATCAGGCGCGTGCGCTGCACCCCCCGGGAGACGATCTTGTCCCGGCAGATCTTGAGGGCCTCGATCGCGCGCAGGATCGCGTCCGACGACAGCCTGCCGGAACCCCCAAGGCCTTCGCCGAGCCGCACGATACGGGAAAACGCATCCACCACGCGGAAGCCATCCCAGACCGGACGCGCGATGAGGAGGCGGCAATTATTGGTGCCGAGATCAAGGGCCGCGTAGAGCGGGGACAGACGTGCCGAAGCGCCGGGGACCGAAGCAGGCTTGTGCCGACCTTCGGTCTCGCCGGGCCGCGCGCCTGCAGGCGCAGCGGCTGCCATCTTCGGCGGCGCTCGGAATTCCACTTCATGTCCTTCGAACGCGTCAAAAGACTGAGCGCGTTCATAGAGTTCTGTTCGAGCGAAGTTTAACAACCCACGCCCGTGGCGCAAGGCCGGCGTGTTCACGACCGTACCATGATGGCCTTGCGGCATGGGCTGGCGCATGCTCTTCGTCGGCTTGTTTGCGCCCGTACCCATGGAGGCGACCTGTGTCCGTCCAATCCACCATCCGCCGCATCACCGCGCCCGAAATCAGCGCGCGAAAAGGCGGCGAGCCCATAGTCACCCTGACGGCCTATCATGCGCACACGGCAGCAGTGGCGGACGATCTCGTCGAACTGCTCCTTGTCGGCGACTCCCTCGGCATGGTGATGCACGGGCTGGAGACGACCGTTCCTGTCACGATGGAAATGATGATCCTGCAGGGTCAGGCCGTGGTGCGCGGGTCGAAGCGCGCGCTGGTCGTCGTGGACATGCCCTTCGGCTCCTACGAGGAAAGCCCGGCCGAGGCGTTTCGTGCCTGCGCCCGCATGCTGAAGGAGACAGGTGCCGGCGCCGTGAAGCTGGAAGGCGGCGTGCGCATGGGCGAGACCATCCGCTTCCTCACCGAACGCGGCGTGCCGGTGATGGGCCATGTCGGCCTCACCCCTCAATCAGTGCTGACCCTTGGCGGCTTCAAGGCGCAGGGCCGGGACGAGAAAGACTGGGATGCCATCCTTGCCGATGCCCGCGCCGTGGACGAGGCAGGCGCTTTCTCCATCGTCGTGGAAGGTGTCGCCGAGCCGCTGGGTGCCAAGATCACGGAGCTCTGCAAGGCGCCGACGATCGGCATCGGTGCATCGGCCGCGTGCGATGGCCAGATTCTCGTGATGGAGGACATGCTGGGCCTGACGGACCGGGTGCCCAAGTTCGTGAAGAAGTACGGCACGCTGCGCGATCACATCCGCGGGGCCATCCAGGCCTATGCCGGAGAGGTGAGGGATCGGAGCTTCCCGGCGCCCGAGCACACCTACTCCATGAAGAAAGTCTAGGCAGCGGCGTTTGCACGGGCGGTGGTGCGTGTCTATGGTGCGCGCCGCTCGGCCCCGGCCGAATCCAGCGTAGCGCAGGCTCATGTCCGACATATTCAACGAGATCGACCAAGACATCCGGCAGGAGCGGCTCGGCCGCCTGTGGCGCCGTCTTGGCCCGGCCGTGATTGCAGTGGCCGTCCTGATCATCGTCGGGGTCGGCGGATGGCGTTATTGGGAGCATAGCAAGGCCGAACAGGCTGCGGCCGCGGGTGCGCGTTATGAGGCGGCCCTGGCGCTTGCGCGCGATGGCAAGCATGCGGAGGCCGACGAAGCGCTGAAGGCCATCGCGGCCGACGCTCCGGAAGGCTACCGCGCACTTGCCCTGTTCAGGGCCGCGAGCGAGCAGGCAGCGGTCGATCCGGCGAAGGGGATCGGCGCATTCGAGGCCATCACGCAGGACGGCAGCATCACGCCCGTGCTCCGCGACATGGCCCGCATCCGTGCCGGATACCTGTTGATCGACACCGGCAGCCCGGCAGATGTCGCCAGCCGCGTCGAGGTCTTGGCAGCACCCGGCAATTCTTGGCGCCATGCGGCGCGGGAGATTCTCGCGCTGTCCCATTGGAAGGCCGGCGACATGGCGGAAGCACGGCGCTGGGCCGAGGAACTCGTTGCCGATGTGGAAGCGCCTGCGGGCAGCCGTGCGCGTGCGCAGATCCTTCTTGATCTTGCCTCCGGCGCCAGCCAGCCGGGCGCAGCGGTGCCGGAGGAGGCGCCTGTGGCCGAAGCTGCGCCTGCGGACGCGGCACAGCCCGGCGCGCCGGACAGCGCAGCACCGCAGGTTGCCGTTCCCGCGACTTCGCCGGTGCCCGAAGCAGGCGGCGCTCTGGACGCCCCGTCAGATGGAACTACGATGCCCGAACTGCCTGGCTCCGCTGGTCCTGATGCCGCTGCGCCTGACGCGCCGGCCATTACGGAACCGCCAGCAGCCGACGGCGCTCCGGCGCCACAGAACTGAGAGGGAATTCAGGATGACTCCCAGGTTGCGCCTTGTACTCGTCACTGCGGCGCTCGGTCTGGCACTGTCCGGCTGCGACACCGCAAGGTCGTTGAACCCGTTCGCCGAAAAGGAAAAGGCGCTTCCGGGTGAGAGGCGGCCCGTCTTCGCGCCGGGCGACCCCTTTGCCGGTCCGCGCCGCCTGCCGTCGCCGAACAGTGAAGCGCAGAGCCCGACCGTTCCTGCCGCATCCGCGCCGCGCTAACCCAGCCACCGGCGGGAGCCGAAACCATGTTACCCGTCGTAGCCATTATCGGGCGGCCCAATGTGGGCAAGTCCACGCTGTTCAACCGACTCGTCGGTCGTCGAATCGCGCTTGTAGATGATCGTCCCGGAGTGACCCGCGATCGACGTGAGGGCGAGGCCACCGTCGGGGATCTCGAGTTCATCGCGATCGATACGGCAGGCTTGGAAGACGCCGAGGAAGCGACGCTTGCCGGGCGCATGCGCGCGCAGACGATGTCGGCCGTCGAAGGCGCCGACATCATCCTGTTCGTCATGGACGCACGCGTCGGCATTACGCCCGAGGACGAATACTTCGCGGGGATTGTGCGCAAAGCCGGCAAGCCGGTCGTGCTCGTTGCCAACAAGGCAGAAGGCCATGGCGGGACTGCCGGAGCCTATGATGCCTTCCGCCTCGGACTGGGTGATCCGGTTCCGCTCTCCGCCGAGCACAATGAGGGGTTTGTCGATCTCTATCAGGCGCTGAACGCCGCCATCGGCCATGAGCCTCCGGAAGAGGATGAGGACGAGGAAGATGACGGCCCGCGCGGCCCGCTCTCCATTGCAGTTGTCGGGCGTCCGAACGCGGGCAAATCGACACTGATCAACCGGCTCGTGGGCGAGGATCGTCTGCTGACCGGTCCTGAAGCCGGCATCACCCGCGATTCCATCGCGGTGGATCTTGTCTGGCGCGGGCGCGATATCAGGCTCGTCGACACCGCGGGAATGCGGCGCAAGGCGCGCATTCAGGACAAGCTTGAGAAACTGGCGGTCTCCGACTCGCTGCGCTCCATTCAGTTCGCCGAAGTCGTGGTCGTCATGCTCGACGCCACGATCCCGTTCGAGAAGCAGGATCTGCAGATCGCCGACCTCGTGTCGCGCGAGGGCAGGGCGCTCGTCATCGCCCTCAACAAATGGGATCTTGTGGAAGAGCGCGCGGGTGCCATGAAGCGTCACCGCGAAGCGGCCGACCGCCTGCTGGCGCAGGTGCGCGGAATGCCTCTGGTTCCCATCTCGGCCGCCACCGGCGAGGGCGTGGACAGGCTGATGGAGGCCGTCCTCCAGGCTCACGAGGTCTGGAACCGGCGTGTGCCGACGGCGCGCATCAATCGCTGGCTGGAAGGTGTTCTGGAGCACCATCCGCCGCCGGCGGTACGGGGCGCGCGCGTGAAGCTGCGCTACATGACCCAGACCAAGGCCCGTCCGCCCACCTTCGTGCTGTTCGGCACGCGCACGAGCGTGTTGCCCGAGAGCTATGTTCGCTATCTGGTGAACGGATTGCGGGAGGCGTTCGAACTGCCGGGCACGCCGATTCGGCTCACCTTCCGCGAGCCGAAAAACCCCTACGATCCCGAATAGGGATCAGGCTGGCGGCTGAAAGGCCAGCAGGCGGCCGGACCGTGCTTCGAGCAGGCGTCCGGTTTCCTGGAACGCCGGATCCACGAGGGTCAGCACGTGCTGCGCCACGTCGGCTGCGGTCGGCAAGGTCTGCGGATCCTCTCCGGGCATTGCCTGCTGGCGCATCTTTGTACGCGTCGCGCCGGGATTGAACAGGTTCACACGGATGGCCGTGCTGCGCGTCTCTTCCGCATAGGTGCGCACCAGTGCGTCAAGCGCGGCCTTGGAAACGGCGTACGGGCCCCAATAGGCGCGGATGTTGGTGGCTGCCCCCGAAGAGACGAAGACTGCGCGCCCAGCATCGGAGCGGCGCAGCAGCGGGTCCATGGCCTTGATCAGGCGGTGATTGGCCGTGAGGTTCACGGCCATCACATTGTCCCACGGCTTCTGGTCGACATGGCCGAGCGGGCTCAGGGGGCCGAGGACGCCCGCATTGCCCACAAGCACGTCGAGCTTGCCGAACCTGTCGGCCAGAGCGATGGCGAGCCGATCGACACCTTCGAAGTCGAGTACGTCCAGTGGAACCAGCGTCGCGCTGCCGCCCGCCGCCCGGATGGCATCGTCGAGCTTCTCCAGTCCGCCAACTGTCCGGGCCACCGCAACCACATGCGCGCCAGCACCGGCAAGAGCCTCGGCAATAGCCGCACCGATGCCGCGTGATGCGCCGGTGACCAGCGCCACGCGGCCCGTCAAATCAGGAACGGCCATCGGTCAGCTGGCTTCTGCGAGAAGGGACAACTGCTTCACGCCGCCGGTCTCGTTCATGAGGTCCGTCAGCGGAGTCGGGTAGTCGCCGGTGAAGCAGTGGTCGGTGAAGCGCGGATTGGCAGGATCGCGGGCACCTTCGCCCATTGCGCGGTAAAGCCCATCGACCGACAGGAAGGCCAGGCTGTCCGCACCGATGAACTGGCGCATGCCTTCGAGATCGAGGCGCGCAGCCAGCAGCTTGTCGCGCTCCGGCGTGTCGATGCCGTAATAGTCCGAATGCGTAATCGGCGGGCTTGCAAGCCGGAAATGCACCTCGGTGGCGCCGGCGTCGCGCATCATCTGCACGATCTTCACGGACGTGGTTCCGCGCACGAGGCTGTCATCCACCAGCACCACGCGCTTGCCCTCGACGCGGCTGCGATTGGCCGAATGCTTCAGGCGCACGCCCAGTTCACGGATGCGCTGTGTCGGCTGGATGAAGGTGCGGCCGACATAATGGTTGCGGATGATGCCGAGCTCGAACGGCACGCCGCTCTGCTGCGAGAAGCCGAGCGCCGCAGGCACTCCGGAATCCGGGATCGGGACGATCACGTCGGCGGGAACCGAGGACTCGCGGGCCAGTTCCACGCCCATCCGCTTGCGCACGTCGTAGACGCTCTTGCCCTGGACGACCGAGTCCGGGCGAGAAAAATAGATGAACTCGAAGATGCAGGGACGTTCCGCCTGCTTCGGGAACGGCTTGTGCGATTCGATGCCATCCTCCGTGATGACGACCACTTCGCCGTTCTCCACGTCACGGATGTATTTAGCGCCGATCATGTCCAGCGCGCAGGTCTCCGACGCCAAGATGTAGTGGCCATCCAGTTCGCCGATGACGAGCGGGCGGATGCCCAGCGGATCGCGAGCGCCGATCAGCTTCTTTGTGGAAAGCGCCACGAAAGCGTAGGCGCCTTCCAACTGGCGCACGGCATCGATGAAGCGATCGAGGAAGCGATTGCGCTGGCTGCGGGCGACCAGGTGCAAAACAGCCTCGGTGTCGGTGGTGGACTGGCAAATGGCGCCTTCGGCCACGAGCTGCCGCCGCAATGCGAGGCCATTGGTCAAATTGCCGTTATGGGCGACGGCGAAGCCGCCGGTCGCCAGTTCCGCAAAGAGCGGCTGCACATTGCGAAGGATGGTTTCGCCGGTCGTCGAATAACGATTGTGGCCAACAGCGGCGGTGCCGGGCAGGCGCTCGATCACCGCCTGGTCGGAAAAGCTGTCGCCGACGAGGCCCATCCGCTTTTCCGCATGGAAGCGATTGCCATCGAACGTGACGATGCCGGAGGCTTCCTGGCCGCGGTGCTGAAGAGCGTGAAGGCCGAGCGCGGTTATGGCTGCCGCATCGGGGTGGCCGAAAATGCCAAAGACGCCGCATTCTTCATGCAAGCGGTCCGCTTCCAGTTCACGCCAGAAATCATCCGCACCGGCGGCATGGGAATCGGTGTTCATCCAGAACTCCTCGCAGGGCCGGCTTTAATCCGGGGCCTGAGTCGTATTCAGCAGGCGCTGCATGTTTTGCCGCTCGGCCGGCCTGTAGCCGCTTTCGCCGGGCGGGCGTTCGGTTTCGCCAGATTCGCCACCCGCAGGTGCCTGCGAATCCACGTCGGGCGCGTTTGCCGGATCGCCGCTGCTGCCTGGCAGATCCTTGAACCGGTTCAAGATGGTGCTTTCGGGGTCTTCCGGCAACATCGCGCGCAATTGTGCGCCTGCGCTTTCGAGAGCGGGCCGGGATGCCGCCTGCACCGCCCACGCCGGCTGCTGCTGCGTGGGGACAAGCCAAGAGAAGAACAGGAAGGCGATAACCGCGAGCAGGAAGCCGCGCGCGCCGCCGTAAAGAAAGCCGAGGCCGCGATCGAACGGACCGATGCGGCTGTCGAGGATGGCGTCCGACAGGCGCATGGTGATGAGAGAGACCACGATGAGCGTGACGATGAAGATCGCGCCGCCGGCCATCACATCGACCAGGATCTTCGGCTCGAGGTTGATCTGGCTGCGCGCGTAATCCCGGACCATCGGAAGCAGGTAAAGCGTGGCGAAAGCCGCAGCGGCCCAGGAGGCAATCGACAGAACTTCCCGCGTGAAACCGCGAACCATGGCGAGCAGCGCTGAGAGCAGGACAACGCCGATAAGGATGAAATCGAGAACGGTTATCGACATGAAAAACGGCCCTGGCGGTCGGTGCGCGGCGCGGCGCCCTTATAGCGGGCCGACGCCGTGGCGTCACGCATCATTCATCCAAGGCCTGATCCGCGAGCGCCCGCCGCTGTGCGCCGGCACGACCGCGCGCCCCTCGCGCGGCGATCTCCGCCACCAATCCGTCGAGCGCCGTGAGGCCGGTGAGGCAGAGGCCGGAATCCGCCTTTGCGTCCCCTGAGCCAGCCGCACCGATCGCGCGCGAGAAGCCGAGGCGGGCGGCTTCCTTCATGCGCAAGCCGGCATGAGCCACGGGACGCACCGAGCCCGAAAGGCTGACCTCTCCGAAGAACACGCTGTCCAGCGGCAGCACCGAGCCAGCGAAGGAGGAGACCAGCGCCGCCGCAACCGCGACATCGGCGGCGGGTTCGACGATGCGCAGGCCTCCAGCCACATTCAGGTAGACGTCGTGACTGCCCAGACGCACACCGGCATGGGCTTCCAGCACCGCCAGCACCATGGACAGCCGGTTCGAATCCCAGCCCACCACGGCGCGCCGGGGCGTGCCGAGGGAGGAGGGCGCCACAAGCGCCTGGATCTCTACGAGGATGGGCCGCGTCCCTTCCATTCCGGCGAACACAGCGACGCCCGGTGCGGCGACGTCGCGGCTGGAGAGGAACAGTGCGGATGGATTGGCGACGTCCTCGAGCCCGGCGCCCGTCATCGAGAACACGCCGATCTCGTCCGTCGGACCGAAGCGATTCTTCTGTGCCCGCAGCACGCGGAAGGCATGGCCCTGCTCACCCTCGAAGGAGAGCACTGCATCCACCATGTGCTCGACCACGCGAGGACCTGCGATCTGGCCATCCTTGGTGACATGGCCGACGAGGATCACCGTTGCGCCGGAGGTCTTTGCGTAGCGGATCAGCGCCTGTGAGGAGGCGCGCACCTGCGTGACCGTTCCGGGCGCCGATTCGACGCTGGAGGTCCACATGGTCTGGATGGAATCGATGATGACGAAGCGGGGTGGCGCTCCGGCCGTCAGGGTGCTGAGGATGTCTTCCACATTCGTCTCGGCGGCGAGTTCCACAGCCGCATCCGCCAGCCCGAGACGTGTTGCGCGCATGCGCACCTGCGCCGTCGCTTCCTCGCCAGAGATATAGACCGTGCGGTGTCCCGCCCTCGCCAGCGCCGCGCAGGCCTGGATGAGCAGCGTGGACTTGCCGATGCCGGGCTCGCCGCCAAGCAGGATGGCAGAACCATGGACGAACCCGCCGCCCGTGACGCGGTCCAACTCGCCGATGCCCGACGTGATGCGGGGAGCTTCCTGCTGGCCGCCGCTGAGCCCTTCCAGTTCGATGCGCCGGCCGCCGCGAACGGAAATGGCGCCGCCTTTGCCGACCGGAGCCGCGGCTGCTTCTTCCGCGATGCTGTTCCAGGCGCCGCAGCTTTCACAGCGTCCGGACCAGCGATTGTGGACCGAGCCGCAGCCCTGACAGACGAATGTGGATTTCGCACGCGCCATGATTCACCTCGGGTGCATCATGCCGGAAATCAGCCGCCGCTTCCACTTAAATGTTCCTACTATGTTCTCAGCCGTGCTTACGTGGTTGTGACCGTCCGGGAGCATCCGGTGGCTGCCTGCACCCGTATAGTCAGACAGGAGGTGGATCATGTTCAGCAGACGGACAATCTTGCTCGGCGGTGCAGCGGTGCTGGGCGCGTTGGGCATTCGCGGCTTCGGGTTTGGATTCACGGAGCCTGCGATGGCCGAGAGTTTCGAGGTCGAGAAGACCGTGGAGCAGTGGAAGGCGCAGCTGTCCGCGCAGCAATTCGCGGTGCTCCGGCGGGAAGCCACGGAGCGTCCGGGATCGAGCCCGCTGAACAAGGAGCATCGCGCCGGCGTCTTCTCCTGCGCGGGCTGTGACCTGCCCTTGTTCTCCTCGGAGACCAAGTTCGAGAGCGGCACGGGATGGCCCAGCTTCTTCCGTCCACTGCCGGAAGCGGTCGGAACGCGCACGGATCGCGCGCTCGGCATGGCACGCACGGAGGTGCATTGCCGCCGCTGCGGCGGCCATCTTGGTCATGTCTTCGACGACGGGCCAAAGCCCACCGGGCTACGCTACTGCATGAACGGCGTGGCCATGACGTTCAAGGCCTCGCAGACAGGCTAGATCGTGTAGGTCCGTGCGTATCGGGCGCCGAGCCCGGTCAGCATCTCGTAGCTGATCGTGCCCGCATGTCCGGCGACCTCATCCACCGTGATGCCGTCGCCAAGCAGGCAGGCAAAGTCGCCGCGGCTCACCGAACCGAGGGGCATGTCGGTTACGTCCACGGCAAGAAGGTCCATGCTTATGCGGCCGATCAGCGGGCAGCGTTGGCCGCGGACGATGGTCTCCGCGCCTGTGCGGAGGCTGCTCGACCCGCCGGCGCGCAGGAAGCCGTCTGCATAGCCCACTGACACGATAGCGATCCGCGACGGGCGCTTCGTCATCTCGGCAGCGCCGTAGCCCACGCCCTGACCCTCCGGCACATCGCGAACCTGCACGACGCGGCCCTCCAGCCGCACCACCGGGCGCACGGGATTGTCGCGCCACGGCACGGGATTGCCGCCATAGACCGCGATTCCGGGACGGCACAGGTCGAAGCGTGCGTCCGGGTTCGCAATGGTCGCGGAAGAGTTGGCGAGGCTGGCTGGCACGTCGCCGAAGGCTGCCACGATCTTCCTGAAGTCGGCGATCTGCCGCACAGTCAGGGGATGAGCCTCTTCATCGGCACAAGCCAAATGGCTCATGATCAGCGAGGGTTGGAAGCCGAGCGTGCCGGCACTGTACCGCTCCGCAACCCCGAATGCCTCTTCGAGCGTGATACCCAGCCGGTTCATGCCGGTGTCGACGTGGATGGCTGCTTCGCCGCCACCAGCCGCCTGCCATTCCCCGATTTCGGGCAGGCTGCCAAGCACGGGCCGCGCACGCAGTTCGGAGACGATAGCGGTCGCGCCCGGCGTTAGCCCGTTGAGCACGTAGATGACGGCATCCGGCAGCAGAGGCCTCAGTACCCGCGCTTCTGCCAATTGCGCGACGAAGAAGGTGCGCGCCCCGGCATCCCACAGAGCTGGTGCGACCTGCGCGGCGCCGAGCCCGTAGGCATCCGCCTTCACCACCGCCGCGCATTCCGCCGGCGCCGCAAGATCCGCCAGCTGGCGCCAGTTGGCGGCGATGGCGCCGAGATCCACGATCAGCCGTGCGCCGGCTTCCTCCGGCGGCCGAAAAGTGCCGTCCATCAGTCGCCCATCCGCTCCGGCAGATAATCCTCGCGCGCAAGATTGCCGAAGCGTGTGACTTCAGCCTCGAACTGCACCTGCACCGTGCCGGTAGGTCCATGGCGCTGCTTGCCGATGATGACCTCGGCCTTGCCATGCAGCTGGTCCATCTCGGTCATCCACTTGATGTGCTCTTCGGTGCCTTCGCGGGGCTGCTTGTTCTTGTGGTAATACTCCTCGCGGAACACGAACATCACCACGTCGGCGTCCTGCTCGATGGAGCCGGATTCGCGCAGGTCGGACAGCTGGGGCCGCTTGTCGTCGCGGCTTTCGACCTGTCGGGACAGCTGCGACAGGGCGATGATGGGGACGTTGAGCTCCTTGGCCAGGGCCTTGAGGCCGGTCGTGATCTCCGTCACTTCCTGCACGCGCCCGGCGTCCTTCTTGCCGGAGCCCGACAGCAGCTGGATGTAGTCGATCACCAGCATGTCGAGGCCCTTCTGGCGCTGCAGCCGGCGGGCACGGGCGGTCAGCTGCGAGATGGTGATGCCGCCGGTCTCGTCGATGTAGAGCGGCACGCTCTGCATCAGCCGCGCCGCATCCGACAGGCGCATGAACTCTGCTTCGGTGATGTCGCCGCGGCGAATCTTGTAGGAGGCGATGTCCGCCTGCTCGGCGATGATACGCGTTGCCAGCTGCTCCGCCGACATTTCGAGCGAGAAGAAGCCGACGATGCCGCCATCCACGGTCTTCAAATTGCCGTCCGGTCCTTCCTCGCCGCGCCACGCCTTGGCGATGTTGAAGGCAATGTTCGTGGCGAGCGCCGTCTTGCCCATGCCCGGGCGTCCGGCGACGATGATTAGGTCGGAGCGCTGCAGGCCGCCCATCATCTTGTCGAGGTCGTCCAGGCCGGTCGCCACGCCGGACAGGTGCCCGTCGCGCTTGAACGCGTTGGCGGCCATGTCCACGGCGGTGTAGAGCGCGTCGGCGAACCGCTGGAAGCCGCCGTCGTAGCGGCCCAACTCGGCGACCGCATAGAGCTGGCGTTCCGCTTCCTCGATCTGCTGGCGCGGCGGCATGTCCACCGGCGCGTCGTAGGCGATGTTGACGAGGTCTTCGCCGATGTGGATCAGCGAGCGCCGGATCGCGAGATCGTAGATCGTGCGGCCGTAATCCTGAGCGTTGATGACGCTGGTGGCCTCGGCCGCGAGGCGGGCGAGATACTGGGACAGGGTAAGTCCGCCGAGGTCCACGTCGGTCGGCAGAAAGGTCTTCAGCGTGACCGGCGTCGCGACTTTTCCTGCGCGGATCAGCCCGGCGGTGATCTCGAAGATGCGCTGGTGGATAGGCTCATGGAAATGATGCGGCTCGAGGAAGTCCGAGACGCGGTAGAACGCCTCGTTATTCACGAGCACGGCGCCGAGCAGCGCCTGTTCCGCCTCGATGTTGTGCGGGGCTACGCGGTAAACGGGTTCCGGCACTGCGGTCAGCGCGCGGGCGGTGTTGTCGCCGAAAGCCATGTCATCCTGTCAGGAGCGGGTGAAGCGGGATCATCGGACCATGGGCTCGATTCCGCATCCGCCTTCACGGCATCAACAGCAGTTCACAGCTTTAAGCGCAAGGCGGCGCATGGCCTCTTGACTCACTCTCCCGCGAGACGAAGCGGCACGGCCTCCCGTCTTCGGAGATCCTGTTCACGCTCCGCGATGTAGCCGCGGGTGATCGGCAGGGTCTCGATCCTCTTCGCCAGCTGAACCTGGAATACCACGATGTCGCCGCAGCGGAAGGAGGCCTCGGAGCCGGCGAGATAGAACTCCCACATGCGCACGAACGCCTCGTCGTACAGCGCGGCCGCTTCCTCGCGACGTGCCATGAAACGCTCGCGCCAGGCCTTCAGCGTCTCGGCATAATGAAGGCGCAGCACCTCGACGTCCGTGACGATCAGGCCGGAGCGCTCGATGGATGCCGTTATCTCTGACATGGCCGGGATGTAGCCGCCGGGGAAGATGTACTTTTCCACCCAGGGATTGTTCGAGCCCGGCCCGTCGATGCGGCCGATGGTGTGCATCAGCATCACGCCATCCGGCGCCAGCAGGCGAGCGCTTTGCTGGAAGTAGGTCTCGTAGAAGCCGACCCCGACATGCTCGAACATGCCGACGGAGACGATGCGGTCGAAGTTGCCCCTCGTGTTGCGGTAGTCTTCCAGCCGGAAATCGACGTGTCGGTCGAGATGACGCTCCTGCGCGCGGCCGCGGGCGATTGCGAGTTGCTCCTCCGACAGCGTGATGCCGGTCACATCCGCGCCGGCCTGCTCCGCCAGGTACAAGCCCAAGCCGCCCCAGCCGCAGCCGATGTCGAGCACCCGATGCCCCGGCTCCACCGCGAGCTTGGCGGTGATGTGCCGCTTCTTGGCCATTTGCGCGTCGTCGAGGCTTTGTCCCGGATGTTCGAAATAGGCGCAGGAATACTGCCGGTCCGCATCGAGGAAGAGGTCGTAGAGGCGCCGGTCGAGATCGTAGTGATGCGCCACGTTCCGCCTTGAACGCGCGCCGCGGTTCATCTGCCGCCATTGCCGCACCAGCTTGCGGACCCGTGCCCTTGCACGCGAGGCTGCGGGGTAGGGACGCCCGTGCAGGTTGCCGAGCATCAGGTCGAGGACATCGGCGACCGACCCGTCCTCGACCACGAGGCGGCCCAGCATGTAGAGCTCGCCGAGCGCCAGGTCCGGGTTGCGGAGCAAGGCACGTTGCGCGGCAGCATCGGTGAAGCGGATTGCGAGGTCCGGTCCAGTCCCGTCGCCGGTGCGGAACCGCTTGCCATCGTGGGTAATCACATCGAGCGATCCGCGGCGGATCGCGTGGCGCATCATGGATTCCAGAAGCATGGCCATCGGCATCTCCATGTCCGGAGCTTCCGACCGCAGGTGTCAGAAGTCCTGAAACATCCCGATGGCTGATTAGGACTCCGGATAAATACGGATGCAATGCTTAGAACGACGTACGCCCGGCTCAAGGGCCGGGCGTACGCAAGCGATGTTGTGACAGATCAGGCTTCGCCGCGACCTTCGTCCTCGCCGACATAGGTCTCGAACGCAACTTCCTCGGCGCGCTGGGTGAGGTCTTCACCCTGCACCTGGCGCTCTGCCTCGACGGCGCTGCGTGCGACGTTGACGGTGACCGTCACGTTGACTTCCGGATGCAGCGTGATCTCGACCTGATGCAGGCCGATCGTCTTGATCGGGATGTGCAGCACCACCTGCTGGCGGCCAACGCTGAAGCCGGCGGCGGTCAGGGCGTCGGCAACGTCGCGGCCCGACACCGAACCGTAGAGCTGGCCCGTTTCGCCCGCCTGGCGGATGACGCTGACGCGCTGTCCGTTCAGCTGCTCGCCGACCTTCTCCGCCTCGCTGCGAAGCTCGAGGTTGCGGGCTTCGAGCTGAGCACGCTCACGCTCGAAACGGGCGCGTGCGTCGTTGTTGGCGCGGAGCGCCTTGCCCTGCGGAAGCAGGAAATTGCGGGCGTAACCGTCCTTGACGCGGACTTCTTCGCCCATCTGGCCGAGCTTTGCGATGCGCTCGAGAAGGATGACCTGCATAATATTCTCCGTTCAGTTTTCTTGTTGTGATGTCAGTTGCGGGAAGGTGGCTTGCGCCGCGCTGCCCGATCGGCGGCCCGGCTGCGGAGCTGGAACATCTGTTCCGCAATGCCGAGAATGGCGAGAAAGACGAGGGTCCAGGTCTGGACCGCGAGCAGGAGGTAGGTGCCCGTCAGAAGGAGGCCGCGCCCGCTGATGCCGCGGCTCACCGCATGCAGGCAGGCAAGGCCCTGGATGGAGAAGGCGACGGCAAGAGCCGAGGCGATGATGCCGAAGCAGAAGCCAACGCCCGGCACCATGGCGCCCGCGATCGACAGTGCGAAGGCCGGGAGCGCGAGCCCGGGAAGCGTCAGCATCGGCAGTTCGGGCCAGGGGCGCGCCAGCCGCGACGACGCCCGCACCACGCGGCCGGCCACCCAGAGATTGAACAAGGTGTTCGCGGTCCAGACGGCGGCACCCAGCGGCGGGAGCGCGATCACCGCAAGCTCCGCCAGGCGCGCAGGATCCCCGCCTCCCGGCAGGACGATGGGTGCATCCGCCGCCGTGCCGGTCTCCTGCCGGAGGAAGGTCTCGAACATGACCTTCAGCATCTCGCGGTATTCGGTGATGGAGCCCGCCAGCAGAATGGTCATGAGCACGAGAGCCGCGCCGACAGCCGCGGTCCACAAGACCAGCCGTCCGATGGGATACCAATCGACGCCGTCTTCCTGGCGCTCACCGCGAGGGCGGGCGAGCAGGCACAGATAACCCAGCCACCAGGCAGGCAGTCCGATGGACAGGGCGTAGCCGCGTGCTGTCTCGAAGCCCGCGACGCCCAGGAGCATCGCAGACGCGGCAGCCGCACCGACGAGGCCGGCGCGATGATTCCAGCCCATGCTGGCGATGAGAATTGGGAGCGGCGCGAACATGAACAGCAGGACGGCCAGCATCGATCCCGAGAGCAGGGAGAGGCTGAGCGTTGCCGATGCTGCACCGGCCGCGAGGCCGACGATGAGGAAAATCATGTCCGCAAGCTGTCCCGCTTTGAGCGGTTAGAGGCCGGTCAAAGCCGCCCCAACCTTGAGTAAGGTGGCGGTTCCGGACGAAGGGTCCGGAACCGCCGGATCATCACTTGATGACGTAGGGCAGCAGGCCGAGGAAGCGGGCGCGCTTGATGGCGCGGGCCAGTTCACGCTGCTTCTTCTGCGAGACCGCAGTGATACGCGAGGGAACGATCTTGCCGCGCTCGGAAATGTAGCGCTGCAGGAGCTTCACGTCCTTGTAGTCGATCTTGGGTGCGTTCGCGCCGGTGAAGGGGCAGGTCTTGCGGCGGCGGAAGAACGGACGGCGTGCGCCGGCTGCGGAAGAGGTGCTCATGCGTCTTCTCCTTCAACCTCGGCAGCCGCAACCGCTTCGGTGCGCTCTTCGCGACGGGGGGGACGGTCGTCGAACTCACGACGCGGCGGACGGTCGCCACGCTCGCTGCGCTCGCGCTCGTCGCGGTCGCGGCGCTGCATGACGGCCGACGGCTCGGTCTCGTGCTCTTCGACGCGGATGGTGAGCACGCGAAGCACGTCCTCGTTGATCTTCTGCAGGCGCTCAAGCTCGGCAACAGCCGCCGGAGGGGCGGTGATGTTCATGAGCGAGTAATGCGCCTTGCGGTTCTTGGCGATGCGGAATGCGAGGCTCTTCACGCCCCAATATTCCGTCTTGCCGACTTCGCCGCCATTGTCCGTGATGACGGTCTTGTACTGCTCCACGAGCTCTTCGACCTGCTGGGTCGTGAGGTCCTGGCGCGTCAAGAATACATGCTCGTACAGAGGCATGGATGTTGAGCCTTTCCTTCGGTTGTCGGATGCCCGCCCGGCGCTGAGCCCTTCAAGCCCGGAAAGGCTCGAACCACTCTCGAAGGCGGAGACACGGGACGACGGGTTTCCAGGAAACCCTGCCGCGCATGCGCGACCGTCCGTTCAGCCCCCGGCCGAGGCATCACGAAGCGGGTGCTTATACGCGAAGCCGCCGGGAATACAAGGCGGGCACCGCACTCGTTCCGTGCATGGCTGCAATGAACGCCGGGCAGACACAGCACCTTGATGAGTAGCAAACGATACATATCTCACGGTGCAAGGACGACGCCTCCCATCGAGGGTGTGCCGCCCGCCACCACCGGGCGTACCGCCCCACACGCTGTCAGGAGATATGACATGAACCTCGCTCGCACCCTTATCCTTTCCGGCGCCCTTGCTCTTTCGGCCGGCGCGGCTCTCGCCGACTCCACGGATGTCAGCCGTATCCAGGAAGGCATCCGTGACGCACAGCGTCCCGCCGCTGTCCTGCAGGAAGGCCGTTCCTCCGCCGTCGGCGCGCCGCAGCTTGCTGAGCAGCCAAGCGTGGCGGCGCAGAACACCAATGCAAATGGCCCGCGCACCTCGGACCCGATCTACTTCCAGCAGGCCAATGGCCGCCAGAACCGCTGATCGCCTGCAAGGCAACAAGCAAAGAGGCCGTCCTTCGGGGCGGCCTTTTCTTTTGAGCTGCCTTGACACTTCCATGCGCCCGCGTGTCTCTGCGCGCCCGAACATATGACGAGGGCAGACATGGCGATCGCATTGGTGTTTCCGGGGCAGGGCAGCCAGCAGGTCGGCATGGGGCGCGCGCTCGCCGAGACGTTTCCCGTGGCCCGCGCGGTCTTCGATGAAGTCGACGCCGCACTCGGGCAGAAGCTCTCGGACATCATGTGGAACGGTCCGGAGGACCAGCTGACGCTGACCGCCAACACGCAGCCGGCGCTCCTCGCGGTGTCCATCGCGGCACTGCGGGTGCTGGAGGCCGAGCGCGGTTTGGATCTCCCCTCTCAGGTAAAGTATGTCGCCGGGCATTCGCTCGGCGAATATTCCGCCCTGTGTGCCGCCGGCAGCCTCTCCGTGGCGGATGCCGCAAGGCTGCTGCGGATTCGCGGCGAAGCCATGCAGCAGGCGGTGCCCGTGGGCGCCGGCGGCATGGCGGCTCTCATCGGCACCGATCCCGAGCAGGCCGCCGAAATCGCGCGCGAGGCTGCGGGTGAGGATGTGCTGAGCGTCGCGAATGACAATGGCGGCGGGCAGGTGGTCGTATCAGGCCATAAGGCTGCCGCCGAGCGGGCCATCGAAATCGCAAAGGCTCGTGGCGTGAAGCGCGGCGTCCTTCTGTCGGTTTCCGCACCCTTCCATTCGCCCCTGATGGCACCGGCTGCCGAGCGCATGCGTGAGGCATTGGCCGAGGCGGATGTGCGCGCCCCGGTGGTGCCCGTCGTCGCCAACATGACCGCTTCCGCCGTGACGGACCCCTTCGAAATCCGCCGATTGCTGGTGGAGCAGGTCACGGGCACCGTTCGCTGGCGCGAAAGCGTGGCCTATATGGCGGCGAATGGCGTTACGCGCTTCGTCGAGGTCGGGTCGGGCAAGGTCCTGGCTGGCCTTGTGAAGCGCATTGCCGACGGTGCCACCGCCAGTTCGGTCGGTACCCCAGAGGATATCGCGGCGTTCAGCGCCTGAGGAGGACAATCATGTTCGATTTGACCGGCAAGAAGGCGCTCGTTACCGGCGCCACGGGCGGAATCGGTGGCGAGATCGCCCGCGCGCTTCACGCACAGGGCGCTCACGTGGCCCTGTCGGGAACCCGCCGCGAGGTGCTGGAGGAACTGGCCTCGCAAATCGGCGAACGCAGCCATGTCGTCCCCTGCAACCTTTCGGACGCAGCCGCCGTGGATGCTCTTGCCGGCGAGGCAGAGGGTGCACTCGGCGGGCTCGACATCGTCGTCCACAACGCGGGAATCACCCGCGACAACCTCTTCATGCGCATGAAGGATGAGGAGTGGGACCAGGTCCTGGCGGTGAACCTGACCGCAGGCTTCCGGCTTTATCGCGCCGCCATGCGGGGCATGATGAAGCGCCGCAGCGGCCGGCTCATCGGAATCACCTCGATCGTCGGCGTCACCGGCAATCCGGGGCAGGGCAATTACGCCGCGTCGAAGGCCGGCATGATCGGCATGTCGAAGGCTTTGGCCCAAGAAGTCGCGAGCCGCAACGTGACGGTGAACTGCGTGGCGCCGGGCTTCATCGAGACGCCCATGACGGATGCGCTGAACGAGAAGCAGAAGGAAGCCATCATCGGCCGTGTGCCGGCCGCACGTCTTGGCTCGGGCGCTGACATTGCGGCCGCAGTGGTTTATCTCTCCAGCGACGAGGCCTCCTACGTGACCGGCCAGACGCTGCATGTGAACGGCGGAATGGCCATGATCTGACCTTTCGCCGCCGGTTCGCCCCGTGTGTGGCGGCTTGTGGTCAATGCAGAATAAGTGTGTTAATCGACCCGCGATTTGGGCCTTGGGGAATACGCTGACACAGGAGCCGCGGTGGCATTCCGCGGGCTGGTCAGCTAAACGGGCACAACCATCGTAAGCCCGATCGGGGGGCGGCTCAGGCCGATTTCTGTGGCGGCGGGTTTCAACGAAGTTTGTTTAAGGAATGAGCGATGAGCGACATTGCCGACCGGGTTAAGAAGATCGTCGTGGAGCATCTTGGCGTGGACGCCGAGAAGGTCACGGACAATGCGAGCTTCATCGACGACCTGGGCGCGGACAGCCTCGACACCGTCGAACTGGTGATGGCTTTCGAGGAAGAGTTCGGCGTCGAGATCCCGGATGATGCGGCCGAGACCATTCTGACGGTCGGCGACGCGACGCGCTTCCTCGAGAAGAACGTCGCCTGAGTTCCAACGAGTAACGGGAAGCGCTCAAGGCGCTTCCCGCAGAGGTTTTGATGAGACGGGTCGTCGTTACCGGAATCGGAATGGTTTCGCCGCTGGCCAGCGGCGCGGAGCTGACCTGGCAGCGCCTGCTGGAAGGCAAGAGCGGCGCGCGGAAGATCGAGAAATTCGAGACCTCCGATCTGCCCTGCAAGATCGCTGCGAATGTTCCGCGTGGTTCGTCCGAGGGCGAGTTCAACGCTGACGAATGGATGGAGCCCAAGGAACAACGCAAGGTCGATGATTTCATCGTCTTCGCTATGGGGGCTGCAGGCCAGGCTCTGGACGACGCAAACTGGCATCCCGAAAGCGAAGAAGATCAGTGCGCTTCGGGCGTGATGATCGGCTCCGGCATCGGCGGTATCGAGGGAATCGCCGACGCGGCCCTGACGCTGCGGGAAAAGGGTCCCCGCCGCATCTCCCCGTTCTTCATTCCGGGACGCCTGATCAACCTTGCCGGCGGATATGTGTCGATCCGGCACGGTCTCCGCGGTCCCAACAATGCCGTGGTCACGGCCTGTTCGACAGGATCGCACGCCATTGGCGACGCTGCCCGGATCATTGCTCTCGGCGATGCCGATGTGATGGTTGCCGGCGGCACGGAATCGCCGATCGGTCGTCTCTCGCTCGCGGGGTTCGCCGCATGCAAGGCGCTTTCCACGAATTTCAACGACACTCCGGAGCGGGCATCACGCCCGTATGACCGCGGGCGCGACGGCTTCGTCATGGGCGAGGGCGCGGGTGCCGTGGTCCTGGAAGAGCTGGAGCATGCCAAGGCCCGCGGCGCCAAGATCTATGCCGAAGTCATCGGTTACGGCATGTCGGGCGACGCGTTCCACATCACCGCACCGACCGAGGACGGCAACGGTGCCTATCGTGCCATGAGCGCCGCGCTCAAGCGCGCCGGCATTCAGCCTTCCGACATCGACTACATCAACGCGCACGGCACCTCGACGCCTCTCGGAGACGAGATCGAGCTTGGCGCGGTGGAGCGCCTCGTGGGCAACGCGGCCGGCCGCATCTCGATGTCGTCGACCAAGTCGGCGATCGGCCATCTGCTCGGTGCTGCAGGCGCCGTGGAAGCGATTTTCTCGGTTCTTGCGATCCGTGACAATGTCGCACCGCCGACCATCAATCTCGAAAATCCCTCCGTGGAAACGGCGATCGATCTGGTCCCGCTCGTGAAGCGGGAGCGGGAGATCAATGTCGTCCTGTCGAACTCCTTCGGGTTCGGAGGCACGAATGCCTCGCTGGTGTTCAGGCGCTATCAGGACTGATCGGTCTTTCGCCGCATTTGGTCGCGAAGACCCATGCCTGGGTCTGGAACCTTGAGGTGACTGGTCAGCGATGATTGACGACAAGGATCCACGGGACGATCTCGCGCCTCCTTCGGCGAACGACGAACCGGCCGCGCAGCCCCGAAAAGGCCGTGCCGCCCGCGACCGCCGGCGCACGCGCAAGGGCCGGGGCGGCTTCGTAACCGGCGCCAGCATCTTCCTGACGCTGCTCACGGTCGCTCTCCTCGCCGCCTTTGCGGTCGCTCATTACGGGGTCAGGGACTACAATCGTCCCGGCCCTCTCAAAGAGCAGACGACTGTCGTCATCCCGAAGGGCTCGGGCTTACGTGACGTGGCGGAGCGGCTGTCTGCCGCGAAGGCGATCGACAACGAGACCGCGTTCATCCTGGGCGTCCAGTTCACCGGCAATCGCGGAAAGATGCAGGCCGGCGAGTATGCGTTGCCGGCGGGTGCGAGCATGAGCCAGATCGTGGGCATGATCGCCTCGGGCAAGGTGGTGGCATATACGGTCACCATCCCCGAGGGGCTGACCTCGATGCAGATCGTGCAGAGGCTGGAGCAGGAGGAACTCCTCACCGGCACCGTGCGGAACGTGCCGCCGGAGGGTACCCTTCTGCCGGAAACCTATGAAATCGTTCGCGGCACCACCCGCGAGGCGCTTCTCCAGCGGATGTCTGCCGCACATACGAAGCTGCTCGCGGATGTCTGGTCGCGCCGCAATCCATCGATCCCCGTGAAGACGCCACAGGAACTGGTGACGCTTGCCTCCATCGTGGAGAAAGAGACCGGAGTCGCGAGCGAACGCCCACGCGTGGCCTCGGTTTTCTCAAACCGCCTGCAGAAGCGGATGAGGATCCAGTCGGACCCCACCATCATCTACGGCCTGGTTGGCGGGAAGGGCACCCTTGGGCGCCCCATCCTGAAGAGCGAGATCCTGCGCCCGACGCCCTACAACACCTACACCATACCTTCACTGCCGCCCGGCCCCATCGCCAATCCGGGCCGTGCTTCGCTGGAAGCCACAGCGAACCCTCTGCAGACGAACGATCTCTACTTCGTTGCGGACGGAACCGGCGGGCATGCATTCGCGCCGAGCTATGCCGAGCATCAGAAGAATGTTGCACGGTGGCGCAGCCTTGCGAGCAGCACTGACAATGATCGTGCGGCACCCGATGCCGTGCCGCAAGCACCAGCCGGTGCACCCGCAGCGGCTGCGCCTCGCGCAAACCCCGCCGCCAGCCGGCCTTGACACCGACACTGAAGGGCAGGCCATGACGCTGTCGAGTATGACGGGCTTTGCCCGCGCCGACGGGGCGCTGAACGGCGCGCGTTGGACGTGGGAGCTGAAGACGGTGAACGCGCGCGGCCTCGACATCCGCGTCAGGGTTCCGGCAGGCTTCGACGACCTTGAGGCGAAAGCGCGAAATGCAATTGCGGAGCGCCTCACCCGCGGCACCTGCCAGGCGGGGCTCAGCCTCACCCGCGAAGGATTGGCGCCGAGGCTGCAGGTCAACGAAGCCGTCCTGCAATCCGTGGAAGCCGCGCTTCTGGTGCTGAAGACAAGGATCGACGCCACGCCGCCATCGCTGGACGGGCTGCTGGGAATTCGCGGCCTTGTCGATGTGGTTGAGCCGTCGGTCGATGCCGAAGCGCATGCGGCGGAGTTCTCGGCGATCCTCGGCACCTTGGGCGAGGTCCTCGACGGTCTGGAGGCCACTCGGGCCGAGGAGGGCAGAGCGTTGCAGGCGGTGCTCCAGCAAAGGCTCGCGAGCATGAGCGAACTTGCACGCGCGGCTGATGCCTTGCCGGCGCGGCAGCCGGAAGCCATCCGCACCAGGCTTGCCGAGCAGATAACGGCGCTGCTTGGCGCGGCGCCCGCGCTGGATACGGACCGACTTCATCAGGAGGCGATCCTTCTGGCCAGCAAGGCCGATGTCCGCGAGGAACTGGACAGGCTCGGAGCCCATCTGCAGGCAGCGCGGGACTTGCTTGCCGAGGGGAAGGCCGTCGGCCGCCGTCTGGACTTCCTCTGCCAGGAGTTCAGCCGCGAGACGAACACCCTTTGCGCCAAGTCGAACGACATCGCGCTCACGGCGATTGGCCTCGAACTCAAGGCGGTCGTTGAACAATTCCGCGAGCAGGTGCAAAACGTCGAATGATCGCCGAACGCGTAGAGATTGCCCGCAGGGGCATCATGCTGGTCGTGTCTTCGCCCTCGGGTGCCGGCAAGACGACCCTGACCCGTAACCTCCTCCAGAAGGAGGAGAATGTGGTTCTTTCGATCTCGGTGACGACGCGCGAGCGCCGTCCGAGCGAGATCGATGGGGTGCACTATCACTTCATCAGCAGCCGCCAGTTCGAGCGGCTACGGGAGTCGGGTGAGCTACTGGAGTCGGCCGAGGTGCACGGCAATTTCTACGGAACGCCCCGTGAGCCGGTCGAGAAGGCGCTTTGCGAAGGTCATGACGTGCTGTTCGACATCGACTGGCAGGGCACGCAGCAATTGCGCGCGAGCAGCCTGAGCCCCGATGTGATCAGCGTGTTCGTGCTGCCGCCGTCCGCTCCCGAGCTGAAGGCGCGTCTGGAGCGCCGTGCCGAGGATTCCGCGGAGACGATCCGGCGCCGGCTGGGGAATGCGGCCGAGGAAATCCCGCACTGGACGGAATACGATTACGTGCTGGTGAACCGCGACCTCGAGAAGAGCTTCGACCGCCTGCGCTCCATCCTCACGGCGGAGCGGCTGAAGCGGGTCTATCCACAGGATATCAACAGCTTCGTCGACGGGTTGTTGGATGATCTGCGAGACCTGAGCCGGGCTTGATCACAGGGAACGGGCACGTTCCGCCTCAAGCAGCCGCGCGAGGGCCGCAAAGCCCTCCACACCGATCTCCTCCGCCCGCCGCGTCTCCTGAATGCCGCACGCCGTCAGCGCTGCGACAGGATCACGGAACACGCCCTTCAGGCTCTGCCGGAGCATTTTCCGGCGCTGCCCAAACGCCGCCTGCGTCACCTGTTCAAGGTCGCGCGCGCGGCACGGATGCGGTTCGGATCTTGGCACGAGATGAACGACGGACGAGGTGACCTTCGGCGGAGGCACGAAGGCGGACGGGGGAACGTCGAACAGGATGCGGGCTTCCGTGCGCCAGCCGGCGAGCACGCCCAGCCGGCCGTAAGCCTCGGAACCCGGCTGCGCCACGATGCGCTCCGCGACTTCTCGCTGGAACATCAACGTCAGTGATCCCCACCAGGGCGGCCATGGCCCTGTCAGCCAGCCGATCAGCAGCGCGGTGCCCACATTGTAGGGGAGGTTCGCCACCACGCGTGCCGGCCCGCTGAAATGCTGCGACGCATCCAGCGCCAGCGCGTCACCCTCAATGACTTCGAGGCGGCCGGGATAGTGTTCCGCCACCTCGGCAAGGGCGGCCACGGCGCGACTGTCTTTCTCAATGGCGACGACGCGCTTTGCGCCCATGGCGAGGAGGCCGCGGGTCAGCCCGCCGGGGCCGGGTCCAACCTCTAGAACCTCGACGCCTTCGAGAGGGCCCGATGCGCGTGCGATGCGCGCTGTCAGGTTCAGGTCGAGCAGGAAGTTCTGGCCAAGACTCTTCCGCGCCGACAATTCGTGTCGCCGGATAACGTCGCGCAGCGGGGGGAGATCGTCTATCGCGCTCACAAGGCCTGCCGCGCCGCGAGCTTTGCCGCCAGTTTGAGCGCTGCGATCAGGCTCGACGGATCTGCACGGCCCTGGCCCGCGATGTCGAAAGCCGTGCCATGGTCGGGCGATGTCCGGACAAACGGCAAGCCGAGGGTGACGTTCACCGCCCGGTCGAACGCCAGCGTCTTGATCGGGATCAACGCCTGGTCATGGTACATCGCGAGCACCACGTCATAATTCTCGCGTGCGGCGGCGTGGAACAGGGTGTCGGCCGGAAAGGGCCCCGACGCCGCTATGCCTTCCTGAACAAGCGCCTGGACCGCCGGCTCGATGATGTCCCGATCCTCAAGGCCTATCGCGCCCTCTTCACCCGCGTGCGGGTTGAGGCCTGCCACGGCGATCCGGGGTTTGCGGACATGGAAGCGCGTGCGCAGGTCAGCAGCCACGATGCGGGCCGTTTGGACGATGAGGTCGGTCGTGAGCGCAGCCGGCACGGCGGCCAGCGGGATATGCACCGTCACCGGCACCACGGCCAGATCCTCGCACCACAGCATCATCACCGGTATGGATGGGCCGCCGCGCTGTTCCGCCAGAACGCCCAGATAGTCGGTGTGCCCGGGATGGGGAAAGCCGACACGCAGCAGCGGCGCCTTGGCGATGGGATTGGTAACCACGGCCGAGGTCTTGCCGGCATAGGTCAGTTCCACGGCGCGCCGGATGGATTCGATGACCGCCGGAGCGTCTGCGGCATTGGGGATGCCGGGTTCTGCCAGCACTGCCATGTCGAGCGGGATCACCGGCAGGGCCAGCGGGAAGAGTTCCTGCGCTCGGTCGGCCTCGGTGACGGCGATGGGTACCGCCAGGCCGAGTTGCCTGGATAAGGTCGCCAGATGGTCAGGGTCCGCCAGGATGGCGAAGGGCGGAACATGAGAGCCCTGGCGGTCAACCCACGCCTTGAGCGCAAGCTCGGGGCCTATACCTGCCGGCTCTCCCATCGTGAGAGCGAGAGGGGCGCTCATGCCGCGACTTCCCTGTGACGCGCTTCCAGCCTGCGCAACTTAGTCGCTGTCGCTGTTCACGTTGATGGAGGTGCCGCCACCACCGAGAGTCCGAAGCGCAAAGGTCACATAGACCTTCTGCACGGGATCCTCGTTGCCGTTTTCGCTGAAATCGACCGCGTAGTTCAGGCCGAAGGCAAAGCACTCGTCCATGTAGCCGATGCCGGTCTCGGTCTTGTCGAACTTCTCGGTGTCGATGTTGTAGCGGGCAGCACCAGCGACATAGACCTCGTCGGTCAGCTTTACCTTCAGATTGCCGAGGATGCCTTCGCCGACATCCCCGAAGCCGAGCCGGCGCTGGTCTTCATAGCGGCCGTAGAGGACTGCTCCGGAGACGGGTCCCTTGTCGAAGCGGGCCTCCAGCTCGATGGCGTTCGTGTAGAGGTTTTCCTCGTTGAAGCGGAAGCGTGCGGCAAACGCCAGTTCCTTCGTGAACTGCGCATAGGCACTAGCTACGTAGTCGGAGCGGTCGTTTTCCAGGCCGGTGCCTTCGCCCGTGTGCGTCAGGTCGTCTGCCGCAAAGGAGTTCAGGCCGAACAGGTGGTACGACTGGCCGGCCATCACATTGATGAAGCCGCCATTGCGCGTGGTCAGTGTGTACTGCGCACCGATATTGGCACGGCCGCCGCCTTCGATCCGGTCATAGCCGGAGAACTTGTCCCACGAGAACAGCGTGGAGGTGTCGAAGAACAGGCTCTGCGCGTCCTCGTTCGGAACGTCGCCGATATGTCCTTCGTCCGGGCGCACGATTATCTGGGCGATCGGCTCGAACACGTGGCTGCCGAGGCTGTTCTCCATCGCGAACGGGTAGCGATATTCCAGCCCGGCGCCGACCATGCCGCGCGCCATCGTGGAGGAATCTGTGTTGATGAGGCTCGCGAGGTTCTCGCTGTCTTCCGGATCGATCCAGATGAAGTCGCCCCGTGCATAGGCGAACGGCGTCCAGACCTGACCGAGCGGGTCGATCATCTCCTTGCGCCATTTCACGTCCGTCGATAGGCGCGTGTAGGCGCCGCCCACGCCGGCTGCGATGCAGTCCGTGGTGAAGACGTCGCAAGTCAGGTTCCGCCGGCGCAGATCGCGCGAAGATATGTCGTCCCCGAGAAGCTCTCCCAGCCGCGCATTGTCGCGCGTCAGCGGCTCGAAATCCGTGTCCTTGCGGTAGGTGTTCGTCAGGTTGACGTCGAACGATAGCTCGCCGCCAAGCACCGGCTTGTCGAAGACGTAGTTGTAATCCCAGACGCCGACGACCGGCAGCTGGTCCTGCACGTCGTCCGACGACAGGCCGTAGAAATAGTACCCGCGTGCCTCGAAGAACGAGCGCTCTCCCTGACCCGTCAGGTAGAGCGTCGAAATGGCCTCGGACCAGTCCGCACCCCAGAGATCGTAATCGTCGAGTACCCAGCGGTCGGACAGGACGTTGATGTTCCAGCCCCACGACCACATCTCGTTGATCTCGAAGTGGCCCTTGGTCTGGATGGCTCCCCGCGCATCCTGCTGTTGATCCAGCTCCTTGAACGCGTAGGGATCATCCTGGAACAGGCCCGCTGCGCGGAACGAGTAGGTGCCGTTCTCCAGCCGGTGCCGGAACTCGACATCCGCCAGCACACCTTGCCCGGACAGCGCCGCCGGCGCGAACGTCACGTCCATGTTGGGCGCGATGTTCCAGAAGAACGGCGTCTTCACCCCGAAGCCGTATTCGGTCGAGGACATGATGTGCGGGGGCAGGAAACCCGTCTTGCGCTTGACCGTCGGATCCGGCGACGAGAAGTACGGCAGCCACGCGACAGGCTGGCCGAAGAACTCGAGTTTCGCATCCTCATAGTGGATGGTCTTGGTGCCCTGATCGTGGATGATGCGGGCGGCCTTGACCTGCCAGAGCGGCGGCTTCTCCGGATTGTCGCGGCAGGGTTCGCAGGCCGTGTAGACCCCGTTGTCGAAGACGGTGACGTTGCCACCCTGACGAGTCGCGCTGCGAGCCGCGAAGCGCGTTTTGTCGGCGCTTTCCACAGTCAGCGACTGCACGAATCCCTCGCGCATGTCGTCCGTCAGTTCCAGCTCGGCCGAGTAATAGACGTTCTTCTGCGGATCGGTCATCCGCACATTGCCGCGAGCCCGAACGCGCCCGCCGGCTTGGTCGTAGTCGACCCGGTCCGCTTCGAGCACGGAGCCCCGCTGGTAGAGCTTCACATTGCCGACGGCCGAGACGGTGCTGCGCGCATCGTCATAGATCATCTCGTTGGCCGTGACATACATCTGGCCGTCGTTCGCAGGCACCCCCACAGGAGGCGCTGTCTGCGCGGACGCTGCAGCATGACCGAGAATCAGGAACAGGACGGCGGTCGCGCCGACGGCACTGCGTCGCCACGCGGGGAGGGAACCGCCATGGTTGGCGATCCTCATCATCCGTCCTCTCTGAAGAGCAGCACTGTTACGCTCACTAACGCCCCAATAACGGCCGGCCCCCAGGCCGCGAGTGCCGGGGAAATGAAGCCTGCAGCTCCGAAATCCTCGACGATCTCGTTCACTACATAAAGCACGAACCCCGCGCCCACACCACCAACAATCGCCTTGGCCATGCCGCCCGTTCGGACGAAGCCGAGGGCAACGGAAGCCGCGATCAGCACCATGGCTGCGAGCAGCGCCGGGCGAGCCAGCAGTACCTGATATTGCATCTGCAGTCTTAATGCCGGGATACCGGCGCGCTGCGACAAATCGATCACGCGCGGTAGCTCCCAGAAGGACACGGTCTCGGCGGGCGCAAGGCTTTCCGCCACCTGACTTGCGGAAAGCGAAGTCGCGAGCGTGTAGGTCTGGTCCGCTTCCGGGGCCGCGTTAACCCGCAGGATTCGCGCGTTTGCCAGCTCCCAATAGCCATTGTGCAGGATCGCTAGAGGCGACTCCACCCGCTCCTGGAAAGCGCCTGCCTTCGAGAACACGAACGCGGTCACGCCGGTGAGGCGAGTGCCGCGTTCGGCGGACGCATCCGCCCGCAGGACCGACTGTCCATCCACGCTTTGTTGCCTGATCCAGCGCCGGCCGGTGGGCGCGGCTGTGCCGTTGCTGCCGCGCCGCAGCGCTGATTCTTCCGCGTTCGCGTGCTCCTTCAGGGTAGCGGACAGCGGATTGAACGCCGTGGTGGCCGCAATGCCCACAAGGACGGCGACGAGCACGGTCGGCAGCACGATCTGCCAGATGGAGAACCCGCTGGCCCGTGCCACGACAAGCTCGAGGCGTCGGGACAGCAGGAGAAACGCCATGATGGCCGCGAACAGCACCGCGAAGGGCAGGGTCTGTTCGGTGATGGAGGGCACCCGCGCGCCCGAGATGAGCAGGAGGCGCAGAGCCGATGCATCCGGCGAGTCGCCCGATTTCCGCAGCAGCTCGAGGAAATCGATGATCAGGACAAGGACGGATATGCCGATGAAGAAGAACAACGTGGTCCAGAGAAGACGCTTCGCGATGTAGAGCGACAGACGCAACGGCATCTCAGGCCTGCTGCAGGCTGCGGCGGCGCGGCAGAGAGATGCCGCGGCCAAAGATCAGGGCAAGGGCTGCCGCACCTGTCAGGAACAGGAAGGCATAGAGAGCCGGCACCGCCCAGGCCGCCGACGAGGCGAGGTTGATCAGGCCCAGTCCTGCGACCCGCACCGCCACGATAGCCGCCACCGCCGCCAGGGTCGCGCTGATCCGGCCCTGCCTGTTGCTGCGCGTCCGTCCCAGAGCCGCGAATGCGATCAGCATGAACACCACCGGATAGATCGGATTCGTCAGCCGGTCATGCAGTTCGGCGCGTATGCGGCCGCGTTTCCCGCTGGTGTCGACGGCCTCGGCCGGAGGGTTCAGGAGGTTCTGCACGGTCTGTTCCCGGGGGCGGAAGCTCGCCGTCGCGCTCTGGCTCGCCAGCGGCGAAAGATCGAATGCGTAGCTTTCGAACACCACGATGGAGACATCGTCGCTGCCGCTCGCCTTGCGCTGGAGCGCTCCATTTTCCAGCACGATGTACGAAGTATCCCCGGCCTGAACAACGCGGCCTCGCTCGGCGGTGTAGACGAGGTTCTGCCCGGGCTCGCTGTCATCCTCGATGAGCATGCCCACGAGCGAATTGCCGGCCCCGCTGGCGCGCACGTGAACGGTGATGCCCTGGCTGAAGGTGCTGAAGGCACCCGGTCGCAGCACATTGACGATAACGTCCGCACGGATGGCGGTCACAATCTCGCGCACAGCACGCAGGCTGGCCGGGATGGCGGATGTGCTGAGCACGCCGGTGGCGATGGCCACGACCACCGTCACAACGATGAAGGGACGCATCAGCTGAAGCGGCGTGGCGCCGGCTGCGCTCATGGCTGCCAGCTCGGAATCGCTGTTCAGCCGGTTCAGCACCCACATCACCGCACCGAAGAGGGCAACCGGCGCGACGACGAGCGCAAGGCTTGGCAGGCCAAGTGTGGTGACGAGGAGAAAGGTCCACAGGGACTGGCCCTTCGATGTCAGAAGGTCGATCTGGCGCAGCGACTGCGTCACCCAGACGACCGCCGTCGTGGCGAAAAGACTCGTCAGGAACGACGCGCCCGTCATGCGGATAATGTAGCGGTCGAGCGCGGTCAGCATGGTTCCGGGGATCAGGCCCTTGTGCCGCGCGCTGGTCGGATGCAGCGGCCTGTTCTAAACACGTCATCGAGCGGCGCAGCCCTGGCGCGCCCCAACACGACGCGGAGTATCTACCCGAATGGCCTCCAATCCAACCATCGCTTTCGTTGCACCTTCGATCCCCGAGACGGGTGTTGCCGTCGTGCTCACCGACAGCCGCCTTGGCTTCTCCGGCACCTCCGCCAGGATCATCGAGGCGCTGGGCGACTTCGGCCGGTATGCAAAGGCCGCGAAGTTCACGGGCAAGGCCGGCACAACGCTGGAGATCCTTGCGCCGCAGGGCAGCACGTTGGATCGGCTGGTCGTCTACGGCCTCGGGCGCGGCGAAGGCGATCCCGCGACGGAGTGGGTGAAGGCCGGCGGGCAGGTGCTCCGCAAGATCGGACAGGCCGAAAGCGCGACCGTGCTGGTCGATGTGCCGCCGGGGCTGGACGACGATGCAGCCATAGCTGCGTCGCAGATGGCACTGGGCGCCCGGCTTCGCGCCTACACCTTCGACCGCTACAAGACGAAGAAGAAGGACGAGGACGAGAACGGCGCCTGCGCCAACGCGCTCAACATCGCTCTCGAACAGCACGAGAAGGCAGCCGAGCTGTGGACTGCCCAGCAGGCAATCGCGGACGGCGTGGACATCGCCCGCGACCTCGTCAACGAGCCGTCCAACATCCTGTATCCCGAAGCATTCGCGCAGCGCGCCGCCAAGCTGGTTGATCAGGGCGTCGACGTTGAAATCCTCGACGAAGCCGCAATGAGCGAGCTCGGAATGGGCGCGCTTCTCGGCGTCGGCCAGGGCTCGGAGAACGAGAGCCGCATCGTGGTGATGCGCTGGAACGGGGCGGGCGACGATTCCGCGCCCGTCGCGTTCGTCGGCAAGGGCGTCACCTTCGACACCGGCGGCATCTCCATCAAGCCTTCGGGCAGCATGGAGGACATGAAGGGCGACATGGCGGGAGCGGCCTGCGTCGTCGGGCTCATGCACGCACTGGCCGCGCGTAAGGCGAAGGTCAACGTGGTCGGCCTGATCGGCCTCGCCGAGAACATGCCAGATGGCGCAGCGCAGCGGCCGGGCGACATCGTCACCTCCATGTCGGGCCAGACCATCGAGATCATCAACACGGACGCCGAAGGCCGACTCGTCCTTGGCGACGTGCTCTGGTACGCGCAGGACCGCTTCAAGCCGGTCTTCATGGTCGATCTCGCAACACTGACCGGGGCCGTGCTGGTCGCTCTCGGACAGGAGCATGGCGGCCTGTTCTCGAACAATGACGAGCTGTCGGACCGCCTGCTGGCATCCGGCAAGGCCACCGGTGAGCGCGTGTGGCGCCTGCCGCTCGACCCGGCCTATGACAAGATGATCGACTCCAAGTTCGCGGACATGAAGAACACCGGCGGCCGCCATGGCGGGTCCATCACGGCGGCGCAGTTCCTGCAGCGCTTCGTGAACGGCACCCCATGGGCGCATCTCGACATCGCCGGAACCGGCATGGGCTCGCTGCAGAACGACCTCAACCAGAGCTGGGGCTCCGGCTGGGGCGTGCGGCTGCTCGACCGGCTGGTCGCCGACCACTACGAAGCCTGAGTGAAGCGCGGGGCGGTGAAAGCCGCCCCGTCTCCTTGCAGCGATGACAGAGATCCTTTTCTACCACCTCCAGAGCCAGCCCGTTGAGCGCGTGCTGCCGCAATTGCTTGGCAAGTGCCTGGAGCGCGGCTGGAACGTGGTGGTGCAGGCCTCAAGCGAGGAGCGTGTCCAGGCGCTGGACGACGCGCTGTGGACCTACTCAGCGGAGAGCTTCCTGCCGCACGGAACGGTGCGGGACGGGGCCGTAGAGACCCAGCCAATCTTCCTGACGCCCGAGGACATCAATCCGAACAAGGCCAAAGTTCGCGTCCTTGTCGACGGCGCGTCCGGACCTGATCTTGCCGGCTACACCCGTGCGATCGTGATGTTCGACGGCAATCTGACCGATGCGCTCGCGACAGAGCGCGAGCGCTGGAAGGCGCTGAAAGCGGCCGGCCATCAGGTCACCTACTGGCAGCAGGATGGCGATGGCCGCTGGGTGAAGAAGGCCTGAGGGCCCGCTTTCCTAAAGTGCCTGACCGCCCGAAACCTCGATGCGCTGGGCATTGATCCAGCGGCTCTCCTCGGAGAGCAGTCCGGCGACGACCGGCCCGATATCGTCGGGGAGGCCGACGCGCCCAAGCGCGGTGATCGCTGCGATATGCTTGTTGATGTCCGTGTTGTCGCGCACCGCGCCGCCGCCGAAATCCGTCTCGATGGCGCCCGGGGCGATTGTGTTGACGGCGATCCCGCGGCCGCCGAGCTCCTTTGCCATGTAGCGCGTCAGCACCTCGATCGCGCCCTTCGCTGCGGCATAGGCCGCGTAGCCGGGATAAATCATCTGCGTCAAACCGGACGAGAAGTTGACGATGCGGCCGCCGTCCGCGATCTGCGGCAGCAGTTCCTGCGTCAGGAAGTAGACGCCCTTGAAGTGCACGTTCACGAGCTGGTCGAACATTGCCTCCTCGGTTTGCCCGATCGTCGCCATGCTGCCGTGGCCGGCATTGTTGACGAGGTGATCGAACTGGGTGCGGCCCCAGACATCGCCAAGCAGGGTCTTCACCTGCGCAGCAAACGCCGGGAAGCTGGAGGCGGAACCGACATCCAGCTGAAGGGCGGCGGCGGTTCTGCCCATTGCGGTGATCTCGGCCACCACCGCTTGCGCATCTTCGGCGCGGCTCTGATAGGTGATGATGACGTCGCCGCCGCGGCGTGCCACGGCGAGGGCGGTGTTGCGGCCAAGGCCACGGCTGCCGCCGGTGATGAGCGAAATCTTGGTCATGTCACGGCCTCCATCGGGTGAGGCCGAATGGATAAACCGGGCAGGGCTGAATGCCTTTGCCGGAAGCTCCGCCATTCTTGCCTGAAAATCCGGAAGCGATGCACGGACTTCGGGGATGGGCTACATTGGCGGCATGCCGGATGCCCTTCTTTCCACCGTCGAAACTCACGCCAACGCTCATGCCGGAGCCGATGGGATGGCGCAGACGCCGCTGACCGGCGTCACGATCATCCGCTCCGAGGCGCCGAGCGGTCTGGCCCATGCGGTGTCGAAGCCACTGATCTGCCTTGTCCTGCAGGGGCGCAAGCACGTAACCGTTGGCAGGGAAGAACTCGATTTCGGTGCCGGGGACTCTCTGGTCATCACCGGCGATATGCCCATGGTGAGCCAGATCACCCAGGCCCGCGCAGATGCGCCTTACCTGTCCATCGTCTTCGAACTCGACACGGCGCTGATTACCGATCTCTGCCTCGAGATAGGGAACGCGGCGGGGCCCGGAGGCCCGCCCGTTCAGATCGGACCGACGGATCGCGAAGTGTCCGACGCCGCTTTGCGGCTCATGAGGCTTGTCGAGCGCCCGGCTTCGATCCCGGTTCTCCGCGAACAGCTGATGCGGGAGCTGCACTATTGGCTGCTGATGGGGCGGCACGGCCCCGCAGTTCGACGGCTTGGCTGGCCCGACGGGCACGAGCAGCGGGTGGCGCGGGCAGTTGCGGTGATCCGCGCCGAATTCAGTCGGCCGATCCCGGTCGGGCGCCTCGCGGCGGTGGCCGGCATGAGCTTGTCCTCGTTCCACCACCACTTCCGCGCGGTGACATCGTTGTCCCCGTTGCAGTTCCAGAAGACGCTGCGCCTCATCGAGGCGCGCCGCCTGATGATCGCGGAAGGACGGTCGGCCAGCGCGGCAGCTTTTGCCGTCGGCTATGAAAGCGCGCCGCAGTTCACGCGCGAATATGGCCGCATGTTTGGCTCTTCGCCGGCGCGAGACGCCGAGGCGGCACGAGGCGTGTTGGAAGCTGCCGAGTAGTGTCGTCTACTCGGCCGCCTCGGCCATCTGCTCGAGTTCGCCATTGGCCGCCATCCAGGCTTCCTCGGCCTCCGCGAGCTGGTTCGACGCCGTTGCCCGGCGTTTGGTGAGCTGCGAAAGCTTCAGCGGATTGCTCGCGGCAAGCTTCGGATCGGCGAGTTCGCGGTCATACTTCGCGATCTCCACCTCCAGCTTCGCCACCTTGGCCTCGCAGTCCTTCACCTTGACGCGCAGCGGCGTCAGGTCAGGCTCGCCCTTGTCCGCCTTCTTGGCGGGTTTGCCGTCGCTGTCACCGCGGGCGGCCCTCAGCACCTGCTTCTGGTAATCCTCGAGCGTGCCGTCATAGGGCGTCACGGTGCCGTTCGCGACCAGCCACAGCTCGTCTGCGCAGGCGTCCAGCAGATAACGGTCATGGCTGACTAGGATCACCGCGCCCTCGTATTCGTTCAGCGCATCGGCGAGAGCGGCGCGGCTGTCGATGTCGAGATGGTTGGTCGGCTCGTCGAGGATGAGAAGTTGGGGGGCCTCGAACACCGCAAGCCCCATCGCGAGGCGCGCCTTCTCGCCGCCGGACAGGCTCTTCACCGGCACCTCGGAGCGTTGACCCGAAAAGCCGATGCGCGCGGTGCGGCCGCGCACGACGGATTCGGCCGCGCCCGGCATGCGCTCGCGCACATGCTGGTAGGGGCTGTTCTCCATCACGAGGCCTTCGGTGGTGTGCTGTGAGAAATAGCCGACCGTGAGCTTGGACGAGCGCTGCATGCGCCCGGCCATCGGCTGCAGTTCGCCCGCGAACAGCTTCGACAGCGTGGACTTGCCGTTGCCGTTGGCGCCAAGCAGGCAGATCCGCTCGTCCGGTCCAAGGTTCAGGTTCAGCTTCTTGAGGATCGGCGTGTCGCCATAGCCGATCGTCACGCCGTCGAGCGCGATGATGGGCGGCGCCAGCGGCTTGTCGAAAGGCGGTATGTAGAAGGGCGGCACATTGCTTTCGATGGAGACGGAGATGGTCTCCATCTTCTCCAGCCGCTTGACGCGGGACTGTGCCTGCTTCGCCTTGGAGGCCTTGGCCTTGAAGCGAGCCACGAAGGCTTCCAGCTTCGAGCGCTCGTCGTCCTGCTTCTTCTTGGCCTTCGCGTCGAGCAGCAGCTTTTCGCGCCGCTGGCGGTCGAAGCTGGTGAAGTTACCGCGATAGAGGACGAACTTGCTCTGGTCGAGGTGCAGGATGTGGTCGACGGACGCGTCCAGCAGGTCGCGGTCATGGCTGATGACGAGGACGGTGCGCGGATAGCGCGCCAGATAGTCCTGCAGCCAGAGAGTGCCTTCGAGGTCGAGATGGTTGGTCGGCTCGTCGAGCAGCAGCAGGTCCGGCTCGGAAAACAGCACCGCTGCGAGCGCCACGCGCATGCGCCAGCCGCCGGAGAAGGACGAGCAGGGCCGCGCCTGGGCCTCGGTGTCGAAGCCGAGGCCGGAGAGAATGCGGGCCGCGCGGGCCGGAGCCGAATGGGCGTCGATGTCCACGAGGCGGCTGTGGATCTCGCCGATGCGGGCTGGGTCGGTGGCGGTCTCCGCCTCCTCCAGCAGCCGGGTGCGCTCGACGTCCGCCGCCAGCACGCGCTCGATGAGGCTGTCCGGACCCGAGGGCGCTTCCTGCGCCACGCGGCCGAAGCGCGCGCCCTTCGGAAGCTTCAGCGATCCATCGTCCGGCGAGATGTCGCCGGCCACCGCCTTGAAAAAGGTGGTCTTCCCCGTGCCGTTGCGTCCGACAATGCCGACGCGTGCGCCTTCCGGGATGAAGACGCTGGAATTCTCTATGAGTGTGCGCCCCGCGATGCGGAGCGTGAGATCGGTAACCTGAAGCATGGGCGCTTTGTGCCGTCAGACACGCTCGGGAGCAAGCCTTAGACGATCAACTATGCGACGGAAAGCCGCTGTCGGCTGCGAACGACTCGCACTTGTCGTGTTTCGATTGCAGAAGAAGGCATGCCGTGTATAAGCCGGCACTTACCAGTATATCTACGGGGTCTGACTATGACCGTCGAGCGCACATTCTCGATAATCAAGCCTGATGCGACGCGTCGCAACATCACCGGAAAGGTCATCGACAAGATCGAGAGCGCCGGACTGAAGATCGTAGCCTCCAAGCGCGTTCAGCTGTCCCGCGAGCAGGCCGAAGGCTTCTACGCTGCTCACAAGGAGCGCGGCTTCTTCAAAGATCTCGTCACCTTCATGATCTCCGGCCCCGTCGTGGTGCAGGTGCTCGAGGGCGAGAACGCCATCGCGAAGTACCGCGAAGTGATGGGCGCGACGAACCCGGCGAACGCCGATGCCGGCACGATCCGCAAGGAACTCGCCGAAAGCATCGAAGCCAACACCGTGCATGGCTCGGACTCGCCCGAAGCGGCGCAGACCGAGATCAAGTTCTTCTTCGACGACAACGAGATCGTCGGCTGATCCGGATGGCCGGCCCCGGGGCCGGCCATTCCTTTTCGGCCAAAGACGGCAGTGTCTTTCTTTTAACGGGTGGAAACGACGTCCCTTAGGGACAGAAAGAGGCAAATCTGATGGAATTTGGCGCGACTGAATGGCTGGCCCTCGGCCAGATTATCTGGATCAATGCCCTGCTCTCGGGCGACAACGCGGTCGTCATCGCCATGGCCTGCCGGTCACTGCCGCCGGCTCAGCGCCGCACCGGCATGATCCTGGGCGCGGGCGTGGCCATCGGCCTGCGCATCATCTTCACCCTCATCATCGTGACCCTGATGGGCATCCCCTATCTGAAGGTCATCGGCGCGCTCGCGCTGCTCTACATCGCCATCGACCTCATCCGTCCCAAGAACGACGATGAGCACGGCGTCCAGGGCCACGACAATATGTGGCGCGCGGTCGGCACCATCGCCATTGCCGACGTGGTGATGAGCCTCGACAACGTCATCGCCATCGCAGGCGTCGCGGGCGACCACTGGGGCCTGCTCATCCTGGGCCTCGTGATCTCGATCCCGATGATCATCGCCGGCAGCGCCATCATCCTCGCGGCCATCGACAAGTTCCCCATCATCGTGTGGGCGGGCGCGGCTCTGCTCGGCTTCGTGGCCGGCGAGATGCTCGTCTCCGACGTGGCACTGGTCGAGCGCTTCGGCGAGGCGTTCATCCACAGCTGGGAGACGACCGTCGCCATCGTACTCGCCGCGGCCGTCGTCATGGTCGGCTGGCTGTTGTCGCGTATCTCCGCCGAGAAGCGCGCCGAGGCCGAGGACCTGACCCCGACGCACTGACGCGGCTGCGCCGCTGGCGCAAACCACGCTTACATCTTGCAATGCGGGTGCCCTCGGGGTTACCCGCATTGTTGTTTTCAGGGGGTAGGGATGCGGACTTCCGGGTTTATGATTGCGGCATTGTCTGTCGGTGCGCTGGCATGTGCAGGCTTCGTGCCGGCGGCGGCTGCGCAAGGTCTCTTCGGCAGTGGCGCCGGCAAGTCGGCCCCCGCCGCGCCTCTGACGCGGGATGGGGTAAGGGTAAAGCTGCTGGACAGCTGCGTCCTGACCCAGACAAAGCCCGGCGTCGATGGCGGGGCCGCACCGCAGTGCCGCTGCTACACGGCAGCCGTCACCAAGGCGATGACCCCGGATGAGATCGCATCCTATTCCGGCAAGATGCCGAAGCGGATGGAGCCTTTGGCCGAAGCGGCTTGGGCTACCTGCCAGAAGAAGGGCTGAACGACCCGGGGTCGGGTGCAAGAATCGCCCCCGACGCTCTGCAATATGGGTCCCGGCCTACGCCGGGACGTGGCTGAGCGTGTTGCACGATCGGCGTCCCGACGAAGGTCAGGACCCATACGCTCAGAGAAGCAGTCGCGCCGCACTCACCCAACGAGCCCATTCGATCCAGCAAAGCTCAGCCGGCTAGGCTGGCGGCCACAGCAGCGCCGGGGCCGCCTCCAGGCCGGGTGAATCAAACACTACCCGCTCACCCTCGACTCGCGCGGCACCCGACGCGACCAGCCTGAGCGCGTGTGGATAAAGCCTGTGCTCCGCGGCAAGCACCCGCGCCGCCAGCGCATCAGCATCGTCTCCCGGCAACACCGGCACAGCCGTTTGCGCGATGATCGGCCCGGTATCCACATCCTGCCGGACGAAGTGCACCGAGCAGCCGTGCAGCTTCACATCGGCTTCCAGAGCCCGCTCGTGGGTGTGCAGCCCGCGGAAGCTGGGCAGCAGCGAAGGGTGGATGTTGATCAGCCGGTCCGTCCACTTCGCGACGAAATACGGCGACAGCAGGCGCATCCAGCCGGCAAGGCAGACAAGCTCGACATGTGCGGCCTCAAGCTCGGCATCGACCATCATCTCGAGTCCGGCACGGTCATGGCTGCGGTGATCGAAGGCAACCGCGTGCACGCCGGCCGCGCGCGCCTTTTCCAGCCCGCGCGCATCTGGCCGGCTCGAGATCACCACTGCGATCTCGGCAGGAAAGTCCGGATCCTCGGCGGCCGCGATCAGCGCCGACATATTGGTGCCGCCCCCGGAGATGAGGATGCCGACGCGCGTCCGCTTCATCAGAACGAGAGATCCAGGCTGCCTTCGAGCAGCGTGGCTTCGCCAGTCCGGGGCACGATCTCGCCGAGCCGCACCACGGTCTCGCCGGCATCGGCGAAGGCCGCGCCGACCGCATCGGCCATGGCTGCATCCGCCACCACGACCATGCCAATCCCGCAATTGAATGTACGCAGCATCTCGCTCTGTTCGATGTTCCCGGTCGCCGCCATCCAGCGGAATACGCCGGGCGTCTCGATGGCGGAAAGATCGACGCGTGCCGCCAGATCGTCGGGCAGAACCCGAGGAATGTTGTCCGGGAAGCCGCCGCCCGTGATGTGCGCCAGACCCTTCACGCCGCCGGTCTCCTTCAGCACGCGAAGGATCGACTTCACGTAGATGCGGGTCGGCGCCAGCAAGGCGCGGCCAAGGCTGATGGCCGGCGCGAACGGGGCGGGCGCGTCCCAGCCGAGGCCGGAAATCTCGACCACCTTGCGCGCCAGCGAGTAGCCGTTCGAATGCACGCCGGAGGAGGCGAGGCCGAACAGCACATCGCCCGAGGCGATGCCGCGCGGCAGCAGGGTTCCGCGCTCCGCCGCACCGACCGCGAAGCCGCCGAGATCGTAATCGCCTTCCGCATACATGCCCGGCATCTCGGCGGTTTCGCCGCCGATCAGCGCGCAGCCGGCCTCGACACAGCCTTCGGCAATGCCCTTCACCACATCCACGCCCGTCTGGGGAGCGAGTTGGCCGCAGGCGAAATAGTCGAGGAAGAACAGCGGTTCGGCGCCCTGGACGACGAGGTCGTTGACGCTCATGGCCACGAGATCGATGCCGATCGTGTCATGGATGCCGGTCTGGATGGCGATCTTGAGCTTCGTGCCCACACCGTCTGTCGCCGCGACGAGCACCGGATCCTTGTAGCCGGTGGCTTTCAGGTCGAACACGCCGCCAAACCCGCCGATCTCGGCATCCGCCCCGGGCCGGCGCGTCGCGCGGACCAGCGGCTTGATGGCATCGACGAGCGCATTGCCGGCGTCGATGTCCACGCCCGCGTCGCGATAGGTCAGCCCCTTTGTCTCAGCCATCATGTTCTCCCGTCGCGCACGGATTACCCCGCACGGGAAGCGGTTTCAACGAGGGTCATTCCCAAAGTCCGTACTCTTCCCATTTCGCGCGCGGAATTTCCCGGCCGATCGTGTATTTCAGCGCCTTCGCTGCGGTGTGGCCCGGGGCGAGGGTGCACGTGTACTGCAGATTGTACCAGCGCCCCGCGCGCCGGAACGCAGCACCCGAGGCGGTCACCTGTTCGCCCGCCGTGACGGAACCGGCGCGGGCATCCGAGACGACACGGTCGACGCCGGAATACTCCTTCTGCTTGCTGATGCGGCGCGCGGCATCGATGTCGCAGACCTCCAGCATCCGTGTAGCAGGCTCCAGCTTCTCCAGGCTCTTCTGCAGTCCTCTTTCGGCAGAATGCGCCGGAAAGGATGAGGCGAGGGCGACAACGGTGAACAGGCTCGGCCATTTTCTCATGCGGCCTTGTGGCGGTGCCGCGCTGCTTCGCGCAAGGTCGCTAAACGTCGAACGCGCCATGCCCTGTGACGTGGATGGCGGCATCTGCTAGGCCGGTCATCATGGCGCTGAACATACCCACCATGATCACCATCGCGCGGCTTTTCGCTGTTCCGCTGGTCGTGTGGCTGATGCTCAGCGGTTATGGCCATGCTGCCTTCGTGGTGTTTCTCGCAGCCGGCATCTCGGATGCGATCGACGGTTATCTGGCGCGCGTCTGGGACCAGAGGACGGAGCTCGGAGCCTATCTCGATCCTATCGCCGACAAGGCGCTGCTGGTCTCGATCTATGTGACGCTTGCCGTCGGCGGTGACATTCCGGTGTGGCTGGCCATCGCCGTGGTGTCGCGCGACGTGCTTATCGTCGGCGCGGTGATCCTGTGCTGGGGTCTTGAACAGCCGTTTGCCATCCGGCCGCTGAAGATCTCGAAGATCAACACGGCGGCGCAGATTTCGTTTGCGGCTCTTGCGCTTGCGGTCGTCGGCTTCGACATCGACGCGGGCACATGGTTCCACCAGTGCGGCCTGTTGGTGGGTGTGTTGACGCTTGCGTCGGCCGCCGCCTATCTGGCGGCTTGGATGAGGCACATGGCCCCACCAGAGGAACGCCCATGATCCCGGAACCGCAGGTCGAACAGCAGGCAGTCTCCTCCGTCCCGGTGAAGGTGCGCCTCAGCCTGCCGCGGCAGGCGCTGTTCTGGAGCGCTGGATTTCTCGTCCTCGTCCTCATCCTCTGGCTGCTCAGCAACATCCTGCTGCCTTTCGTGGCCGGCTTTGCTCTCGCCTATTTTCTCGATCCCCTGGCAGACAGGCTCCAGCGCACCGGCCTGAGCCGGACCTTGTCTGCCCTGGTCATCCTGCTGACCTTCGTGCTGCTCGCCGTGGTCGGTATCGCGGTCCTGGCGCCGCTGCTCGTCAACCAGTTCAATTCCTTCCTCGAGAACCTGCCGAACATCATATCGCGCATTCAGGCCCTGATCGCCGGTCCGGGCTTGGGATGGCTGCGCGAAATCACCGGAGGCATGGTGCCGGACGTCCAGGCTTCGGTGGACGCGATGGTCGGCCAGGGCGCAGGCTGGTTCGGCGGCGTCCTGAAAGGGCTGTGGTCTACGACGGGCACTCTGATGTCGATCGCCAGCCTGTTCGTGGTCACGCCGGTGGTCGCCTTCTACATGCTGGTCGACTGGGACCGCATGGTTCGCGAGGTGGACTCGCTCATACCGGTCTACCACCGTGAGACCGCGCGGGGCCTTGCCTCCGAGATGGACGATGCCATCGCCGGCTTCGTGCGGGGGCAGGGCGCAGTGTGCCTGATTCTGGGCGGCTTCTATGCCATCAGCCTCTCCCTTGCTGGCCTCAACTTCGGGCTCCTGATCGGCCTCATCTCCGGCATCATCGGGTTCATTCCCTATGTAGGATCGGCCACGGGTTTCGTGCTGGCCGGGGGTGTTGCCCTCGTCCAGTTCTGGCCGGATTACCTCTGGATAGGCCTCGTCATCGGCATCTTCATCCTCGGCCAATTCGTCGAGGGCAACATCCTGCAGCCTAACCTTGTGGGCCGGTCCGTGGGCCTGCATCCGGTCTGGCTGATGTTCGCCCTCGTGGCGTTCGGATCGCTCTTCGGTTTCGCCGGACTTCTACTGGCCGTGCCGCTGGCCGCCGCGATTGGCGTGCTGACCCGCTTCGCCACCCGCCAGTACAGGGAAAGTCCTATCTATTCCGGACGGCCGAGCGAGTCGGACCTCATCATATGACGGGGGCTTCTCCGCGCCAGTTGACCTTCGCGCTGGAGGGCTCACCGCGTCTTTCGGCGGAGGATTATCTGGTCGAGCGTTCCAATGCGCCGGCTCATGCACTGGTGACGTCCTGGCCCAACTGGCCGTCGCGCGCCGTGCTGCTCTACGGCCAGCCCGGTTCGGGAAAAAGCCACCTTGCCGCCATCTGGGCCGAAGTGGCCGGTGCTCGGATCGCTACTGCCGCGCAGTTGCGGGAGGCCGATATCGCAGCTCTTCCGGCGGGCTTCCAGCTTGCCGTGGAGGACATCGACAGCGCCGATGTTCATGAGGAAGTCCTCTTCCACCTCCTCAACACGGCCCGAGAGCGGGAGGGCTGGCTGCTCCTCACCTCCGCAACCGAGGTCACGGCGTCATGGCCGCGAATCCGCGATCTGTCATCGCGTCTCCGCGCCATGCCGAGGGCGGACCTCTCGGCACCCGGTGATGAACTTGTTCGTGCGGTGCTCGTTAAGCTCTTCGATGACCGCCAGCTTGCGGTCGATGTAGAGGTCATCGACTATGTTGCCCGGCGCATGGAGCGTTCCATTGGATCGGCGCGCCGGCTGGTCGCCGAACTGGACCAGGAGGCGCTGGCGCTTGGCCGCGGCATCACCCGGCCGGTTGCCGCTGCCGTACTGGCACGGCTAAGCATCGGAGAGGATTGAGCCCGTGACTGTCGTTCAGCCGCCACGTACGCGTCTTAAAGCTGCGACATCCACCCCGCAGGCGAGCCCCCAAATGACCGATCTTGAGCTGGACGACAACGCAGTGCAGGACAATCCGGTCGCCGTCACGCAGCCGTCCTCGGACCTCAGGCACTCGCCGGACAGGTTCATCAATCGCGAGCTCTCCTGGCTGCAGTTCAATCGCCGCGTCATGGAAGAAGCGGCGAACCCGAACCATCCATTGCTGGAGCAGGTGCGGTTCCTGTCCATCTCCGCCAACAATTTGGACGAGTTCTTCATGGTGCGCGTAGCCGGCCTCAAGGGGCAGGAGCGCACCGGCGTCACGGTCATAAGCCCGGACGGACTGACGCCGACCGAACAACTGGCGCGGATCAACGACGTGGTCGTCGCCCTGGCGGGAGACCAGCAGCGCCGTTGGCTGGAACTGCAGCCGGAGCTTGCCAAGGCCGGGATCGTCATGGTCGGGCCCGCTGATCTCAGCGCGACCGAGCATGCGTGGCTCGAAGACTACTTCATGCAGTACATCTTCCCGGTGCTGACGCCGATGGCTGTCGACCCGGCGCATCCGTTCCCGTTCATTCCCAATCTCGGCTTCTCGCTGGCGCTGCAGATGGCGCGGCACAGCGATGGTCGCGCGCTCAATGCGCTTGTCCGCGTTCCTGCGAAGATCGACCGCTTCATCCGCCTGGCAAACAGCGAAGGTGGCACGACGCGCCTGGTGCTGCTCGAGGATGTCATCGGGCTCTTCATCAACCGGCTCTTCCCCGGCTACCTCGTGAAGGGGCAGGGCGCCTTCCGCGTCATTCGTGACAGCGACATCGAAGTCGAGGAGGAGGCGGAAGATCTCGTCCGCCTCTTCGAATCGGCCTTGAAGCAGCGTCGCCGCGGAACGGTCATCCGTCTCGAAATCCAGAGTGCGACGCCGCCCGAACTCCTGCAGTTCGTAGCCGCCGCCCTGCACGTCCGCGAGACCGAGATATTCCTCGTCGACGGGCTGATCGCGTTGAACGAGCTCTCGCAGGTCGTTTCCGTCGAACGCCCGGAGCTGAAGTTCATCCCCTACAATGCGCGCTTTCCGGAGCGCATCCGCGAACATGGGGGCGATTGCTTTGCCGCCATCAAGCAGAAGGACATCATCGTCCATCATCCCTATGAGAGCTTCGATGCCGTCGTTCAGTTCCTGAACCAGGCTGCGCGGGACCCGGATGTCGTCGCTATCAAGCAGACGCTCTACCGCACCTCGTCCGACAGCCCCATCGTCCGCGCCTTGATGGAAGCTGCCGAGGCCGGAAAGTCGGTGACGGCACTGGTCGAGCTGAAGGCACGCTTCGACGAGGAAGCCAATATCCGCTGGGCCCGAGACCTGGAAAAAGCCGGTGTGCAGGTTGTCTTCGGCTTCATCGAGATGAAGACGCACGCCAAGCTCTCGCTGGTGGTGCGCCGCGAGTCGGGTCAACTCGTCACGTACTGCCATATGGGGACTGGCAATTATCACCCCATCACGGCGCGCATCTACACCGACCTCAGCTTCTTCTCCGCAGACCCGGTCATCGCGCGCGACGTTGCCCGCCTGTTCAATTTCATCACGGGCTACGCCGAGCCGGCGGAACTTGAAGTGATGGCGGCGTCACCTTTCACGCTGCGGCGTCGCATTCTCGAACACATCGCCGGCGAGATCGCGCACGCCAAAGCAGGCCGCCCGGCGGCCATCTGGGTGAAGCTGAACAGCCTCGTCGACAGCGTGATCATCGACGCGCTTTACGATGCCAGCCGCGCGGGTGTGGAAGTGGATCTCGTCATCCGCGGAATCTGCTGCCTGCGTCCAGGTGTGCCGGGCCTGTCGGACAACATCAGGGCGAAGTCGATCGTCGGCCGCTTCCTGGAGCATTCCCGCGTGATCTGTTTCGGCAACGGCCACGGGCTGCCGCATCCAAGGGCCGTCGTCTACATCTCCTCGGCGGACTGGATGCCTCGCAACCTTGATCGCAGGGTGGAAACGCTGGTGCCGATCCTCAATCCCACCGTGCACGAGCAGGTGCTCGACCAGATCATGGTGGCGAATCTGAAGGACAACCAGCAGAGCTGGACCGTACTGCCGGACGGCACCTCCCGCAGAATCCATCCGCAGGATGGCGAGGAACCGTTCAACGCCCATCGTTACTTCATGACCAATCCGAGTCTTTCCGGCCGTGGCAAATCCGTCAAGAAAAGCCCGCCGCGCCGTATCGCACGCCGTGGGCGGGACTGACCCAGTGTCTGTGGCGACGTCCGTTTCCCGGGAGATGGAGGAGGCGAGGGGCCGGTTGCGCATGGGCGCCACCGTGGCCGTCATCGACATCGGGTCGAACTCCGTTCGTCTCGTCGCCTATGAGGGGCTGGCACGCAGCCCCACGCCTTTGTTCAACGAGAAGGCCATGTGCGGCCTTGGCCGCTCGGTTGCGCTGACGGGAAGGCTAGCTGACGAGGCCGTCGCGTGTGCGCTCGCGGCCCTGCGGCGCTTCCGGGCTCTTTGCGACGTTATGAATGTCGGGCAGCTGTGGGTTCTCGCGACGGCCGCCGCGCGGGATGCCGAGAACGGCCAAGCCTTCCTCGAGGAGGCGTCACGCATTTGCCGTGCCGAGATCCAGCTGCTCTCGGGCAAGCGCGAAGCCTATCTCTCCGCTCTCGGCATCGTCTCCGGCGTCCATGATCCGGACGGCATCGTGGGCGATATGGGCGGCGGCAGCCTTGAGCTGGTGCGTGTCTTCGACCGCACGATCGGCAACGGGATCACGCTTCCTCTCGGCGGCCTGTTCCTCCAGGACGCAGCCGACGGCCAGATCAAGAAGGCCGAGAAACTGATCGTCGACCAGTTGAAGCGGGTGCCGGACATCGCCTCCTATGAGGGCAAGACCTTCTATGCCGTTGGCGGCACATGGCGAGCGCTCGCGCGCCTGCACATGTCGGAAAAGGACTACCCGCTGCGCGTCATGCACGGCTACACCATTCCGGCGAAGGAGGCCTTGGCCTTCTGTCGCCGGGTGGCCACCAGCAACCCGGCGGGACTGCGCGGCGTGGAGTCCGTTGCCAGCGACCGGCGGCCTTTGCTGCCCTATGGCGCCTTGCTGCTCCAGCACATCATCACCGCGGCGAAACCGCAGGATGTCATGATTTCCGGCGTCGGCGTGCGCGAAGGCCTTCTCTACGAGGTGCTGGATGACGCGGAGAAGCAGCAGGATCCGCTGGTGACGGCTGCTGCCGATCTGAGCGCGCTGCGCTCCCGCTCACCCCGCCATGGTTACGAGCTTGTCGACTGGACGGACCAGTTGTTCGAGTCGGCCGGTCTCGATGAGAGCGATGAGGAGGCGCGTCTTCGCCACGCCGCCTGCCATCTCGGCGATCTCGGCTGGCGGGCCCATCCCGACTACCGGGGGGAGCAGAGCTTCAACATTATCGCCAACGCCGCTTTCGTGGGCGTCGACCACAGCGGGCGCGGCTATCTGGCTCTGGCTGTCTACTACCGCCATGAAGGCTTGCGCGACGAGGGTGTCAGCCCACGGCTGCGGGCACTCGTGACCCCGCGTCTGCTGGAGCAAGCCCGCCTTCTCGGCGCCGCGATGCGCGTGGCCTATCTTGTCTCGGCGTCTACGCCCGGCGTTCTGCCGCGCGCCGCGCTGGTGGTGTCCGGAGACCGGCTGGTGCTGACGCTGCCGCCGGAACTGGCCGATCTCAAGGGCGACCGCCTCGCGAACCGCGTTCGCCAGATGGCAAAGCTGCTCGGCAAGGAACCGGCAGTCCAGGTCTCGCCTTAGCCGAGATTCAGCCGGCGGTCGGAAGTGCCGCCACGCGGCCGCGCTTGAGGCCGAGCGCGATCTCGCCACGCTTGAGGCCCAGAGCTTTCTCGCCGAACAATTCGCGCCTCCAGCCCGCCAGAGCCGGCACGTCCGGGGCATCTTCTCCCGCGATACGTTCCAGATCATCCGTGGTCGCGAGAATTTTCGGCGCAACGCCCTCCTTCTCGGAGACCATCTTCAGGAGCACCCGCAGCAGTTCGACGGTTGCGCCGGTGCCGTTCTGGGCGGGGCGATCACGCTCGATCTTCGGGATCGTCGCCGTCTCGCGCTCCAGCCCCCGCTTCACGGCAGCCAGCACATCGGTGCCCGAGCGCGAGCGCTCGAAGCCGTTCGGCACGCCGCGCAGCCCGCCAAGGGCTTCGACTGTGGTGGGAGCCCGGAGCGCGATCTCGCCAAGGATCTCATCCTTCACGATGCGCGAACGCGGCACGTCGCGACTCTGCGCCTCGGCCTCGCGCCACGCTGCGATCTCCATGAGGACGGCAAGGTCGCGCGGCTTGCGCAGCCGCACCTTGATGCGCTTCCACGCATCCTCCGGCGCCTGCCGGTAGGTGTCGGGCGAGGTCAGCACCGCCATCTCCTCGCTGACCCAGTCGGCGCGTCCGCGCTTCTCAAGGCCCTCGGCGAGGTGCCGGTAGACATCCCTGAGATAGGTGACATCGGCCAGAGCGTAGGTGATCTGAGCCTCCGACAGAGGGCGACGGCTCCAGTCCGTGAACCGCGACGACTTGTCGAGCATCACATTGCTGACGCGCTGGACCAGCTGGTCGTAGGACACGGACTCGCCGTAGCCCAGCACCATTGCCGCGACCTGAGTGTCGAACACGGGATGCGGGATCATCTCGGCCAGGTGCCAGATGATCTCGATGTCCTGCCGCCCGGCGTGGAACACCTTCAGCACCCTCTCGTCCGCCATCAGGTGGAAGAGAGGCGAAAGATCGATGTCGGGCGCGAGCGCATCCACGGCCACGGCTTCGTGGTCATCCGCGAGCTGGACGACGCACAGCTTCGGCCAGAAGGTGCTTTCCCTCAGGAATTCCGTATCGACGGTGACGAAGGCGGAGTTTGAGAGCCGGCGGCAGGCAGCCGCGAGATCTGCGGTAGTCGTGATCATCATGCAGTGCATATAGACTGAGTCCATCCGCAGCACGACTCAACTACGCAGCCAAGGTTGACAAGTCGGCGGCGTGCGTGCGTCTTCCGCCCCTGTTTTTCGCCCAGAGCGACACCGGGATCCCCTTATGCATCGTTATCGCACCCACACCTGCGGCCAGCTTCGCGAGGAGCAGATCGGCGACACCGTGCGGCTGTCCGGCTGGGTGCATCGCGTCCGGGACCATGGCGGCGTGCTGTTCATCGACCTGCGCGATCATTACGGCATCACCCAGTGCGTTGCAGACCCCGACAGCGCGGCCTTCGCAGCGGTCGAGAAGATGCGCTCGGAATGGGTGGTGCGTCTGGAAGGCTCCGTCCGCAAGCGTCCCGCCGGCACGGAGAATTCCGATCTTCCGACCGGCCAGATCGAGCTGTTCATCACGGGCGCGGAAGTGCTGGGCGCGGCCGCCGAACTGCCGCTGCCGGTGTTCGGCGAGCCGGATTATCCGGAAGAAATCCGCCTCCGCTACCGCTTCATCGACCTGCGCCGCGAGACGCTGCACCGCAACATCATGACGCGCACGAAGATCGTGGCGTCCATGCGCCGCCGCATGACGGAGGCTGGATTCACGGAATTCGCCACGCCGATCCTGACCGCGTCGTCCCCGGAAGGCGCGCGCGACTTCCTGGTGCCCTCGCGCATCCACCCCGGCAATTTCTACGCGCTGCCGCAGGCGCCGCAGCAGTACAAGCAGCTGCTGATGGTGGCCGGCTTCGACCGCTACTTCCAGATCGCTCCCTGCTTCCGCGACGAAGACCCGCGCGCCGACCGCCTGCCGGGCGAGTTCTACCAGCTCGATCTGGAGATGAGCTTCGTCGAGCAGGAAGACGTGTTCCAGACCATGGAGCCGGTGCTGCGCGGCGTGTTCGAGGAGTTCGCCGAGGGCAAGCCGGTAACCCAGGAATTTCCGCGCATACGGCATGCCGATGCCATGCTGAAATATGGCTCCGACAAGCCCGACCTGCGAAACCCGCTGGTCATCGCCGATGTCAGCGACGAGTTCATGCGTGACGGCGTGACCTTCAACGCCTTCCGCAACGTCATCGGCTCTGGCGGCGTGGTGCGCGCCATCCCGGCGCCGGGCGCCGCCGTGCAGCCGCGCTCCTTCTTCGACAAGCTGAACGACTGGGCACGCGGCGAGGGGGCTCCGGGCCTTGGCTATGTCGTGTTCGATGACGAGACCGGCGTGCTGACGGGCAAGGGCCCCATTGCGAAATTCATCCCGCCAGACGTGCTGGCCGCCATCGCCTCCAAGGCCGGCGTTGGCGCGGGCGATGCGGTGTTCTTCTCCGCCGGCGTGGAAGAGAAGGCGGCCAAGCTGGCGGGCGCGGCGCGCATCCGCATCGGCGACGAACTCGGCGTCAGCGACAAGGATCGCTTCGAGCTGTGCTGGATCGTCGACTTCCCGTTCTACGAGTGGAACGAGGAGGAGAAGCGGGTCGACTTCGCGCACAACCCGTTCTCGATGCCGCAGGGCGGCCTCGAGGCGCTGCAGACCAAGGATCCGCTGACGATCCCGGCCTTCCAGTATGACCTCGTCTGCAACGGCTTCGAGATCGCCTCCGGCGGCATCCGCAACCACAAGCCCGACACCATGCTCAAGGCCTTCGAGCTGGCGGGCTACGGCGAAGATACCGTGGTCGAGCGCTTCGGCGGCATGTACCGGGCCTTCCAGTACGGCGCGCCGCCCCATGGCGGCATGGCTGCGGGCGTGGACCGCGTGGTGATGCTGCTGTGTGGCGCGCAGACCGTGCGCGACGTGGCCCTTTTCCCGATGAACCAGCGCGCCGAGGACATCCTCATGGGTGCGCCGGCTCCGGCAAGCACCAAGCAGCTTCGCGAGCTCAGCCTGCGGGTCAATCCGCTGGAGAAGAAAGCGGTCTAGCCCGTTCGGGGCGCTTGAACGGCGCGCCCGAACCGGCTTCATTCGGCACCCCAAGACACGAGAGCTGACCCATGGCCTCCAACATCTCCGACGAGTTGCGCAAAGCGGCGGTGGCCTTCCACCGTTACCCGACGCCGGGCAAGCTGGAGATCCAGGCCACAAAGCCGCTCAGCACCCAGCGCGACCTCGCGCTGGCCTATTCGCCGGGCGTTGCGGCAGCCTGCGAGGCCATTGCGGAGAACGAAGAGCTCGCGGCGGAACTGACGATCCGCCAGAACCTCGTCGGCGTCATCTCCAACGGCACGGCGGTGCTGGGCCTCGGCAATATCGGCCCGCTGGCCTCCAAGCCGGTGATGGAGGGCAAGGCCGTCCTCTTCAAGAAGTTCGCCGGCATCGACGTCTTCGACATCGAGATCGCGGCGACCGAGCCGGACCGGGTGGTCGAGGTGGTCGCGGCGCTGGAGCCGACTTTCGGCGGCATCAACCTTGAGGACATCAAGGCGCCGGAGTGCTTCGAGATCGAGGAAAAGCTGAAGGCGCGGATGAAGATCCCCGTCTTCCACGACGACCAGCACGGCACCGCCATCATCGTTGCCGCCGCCATCGTCAACGCCCTCGAACTGGCCGAGAAGCGGATCGAGGACGTGAAGATCGTCACGTCCGGTGCTGGGGCGGCGGCGACGGCGTGCCTCAACCTCCTCGTCAGCATGGGCGCCCGCAAGGAGAACATCTGGGCGACCGACATCGAGGGCGTCATCTATGAGGGCCGCAACACCCTCATGAACCCTTGGACGGGCATCTACGCCCAGCCGACCGACAAGCGCACGCTGGGCGAAGTCATCGAGGGTGCCGACATCTTCCTCGGCGTCTCTGCCGGAAACGTGCTGAAGCCCGAAATGGCCAAGCTGATGGCGGAGAAGCCGCTGATCCTGGCCTTGGCGAACCCCGTTCCCGAGATCATGCCCGACCTCGCGCGCGAAGTGCGTCCCGATGCCATGATCTGCACCGGGCGCTCCGACTTCCCCAACCAGGTCAACAACGTCCTCTGCTTCCCCTTCATCTTCCGCGGCGCGCTCGATGTCGGCGCGTCCACCATCAACGAGGAGATGAAGCAGGCGGCGGTGAAGGCCATTGCGGCCCTTGCCCGCGAGGCGTCCTCGGACGTCGTGGCCCGCGCCTATGGCGGCGACACGATCCCGTTCGGCCCGGAATCGCTGATCCCGAACCCGTTCGATCCGCGCCTCATCCTGCGCATTGCGCCGGCCGTGGCCCGGGCCGCGATGGAGAGCGGCGTCGCCCGCCGTCCGATCGCGGACTTCGACGCCTACGATGATCGCCTGTCGCGCTTCGTCTACCGGTCCGGCTTCGTGATGAAGCCGATCTTCGCGGCCGCGAAGGAGCAGCCGAAATGCGTGATCTACGCCGAGGGCGAGGACGAGCGCACGCTGCGTGCCGCGCAGGTCGTGATCGAGGAGGGCATTGCCCGGCCTGTGCTGATCGGCCGTCCTTCCGTTATCGAGACTCGCCTGAAGCGCTTTGGCCTGTCCATCAAGGCCGGGCAGGATTTCAAGATCGTCAATCCCGAGGACGATCCGCGCTACCGCGACTACGTCTCGCTCTATCTGGAGCGGGCAGGGCGGCACGGCGTGACGCCTGATTTGGCGCGCACCATCGTCCGCACCGATGCGACGGTTATTGCCGCTCTGTCGGTGCTGCGTGGCGAAGCGGATGCCATGATCTGCGGGCTTGAGGGCCGCTACCCAAACCACCTCTCGACCATCGACGATGTTCTCGGAAAGCGCGAGGGCGTCTCGGATTACGCAGCCGTCTCGCTGCTGATCACCACGCGCGGTGCGCTGTTCATTACCGACACCTATGTCAGCCTTGAGCCGACGGCGATGCAGATTGCCGAGAAGGCCCGCCTCGGCGCCGAGGTCGTGCGCCGCTTCGGCCTTGAGCCGAAGGTTGCGCTCCTCAGCCACGCCAATTTCGGCTCCCGCGCATCGGGTACCGCGGGCAAGATGCGGGATGCTCTCGCCATCCTCACGGCGCAGGAGCCGGGTCTTGAGGTTGATGGCGAAATGAACGCCGACCTCGCCCTTTCACAGGAGCTCCGCGACCGCGTTCTGCCGTCATCGCGCCTGAAAGGCGAGGCGAACCTGCTGGTGATGCCGGACCTCGACGCCGCCAAGATCGCCTCGCAACTCGTGGCGGCGATGGACGGCTCGCTGCCGATCGGGCCCATCCTTGTGGGCGCCGCGCACCCGGCGCAGATCGTGACCTCGACCACCACCGTGCGCGGCCTCGTAAACGTCACATCGCTTGCGGTCATGGAAGCGCAAACCCGCTCCGAAGGCTAGCTTCCTTCAAGCGTTTGTCGTGCTGGGGCGGCGCCGCTCAGGCGCCGCCCCAGTTCATCGTCAGGCCGCCATCCATCGTCCAGGTCTGGCCGGTGACGTAGTCGCCATAGTCCGAGGCCAGGAACAGGGCCAGCCGCGCGATCTCGACTGGCTGGCCGGCCCGATGCCACGGGATCTCCTTGAAGCTGGCCTCCCGCTTCTCCGGATCGTCGATGCGCTCTTGCGTCATCGGCGTCTCGATCATGCCGGGCGCGATATTGTTCACATTGATGCGCAACTCGGCCAGCTCAACCGATAGGCTCCGGGTGAGGGAGCCGAGCCCGGCCTTGCTCATGCCGTAAGGAGCGGACTGCGCCGTCGGCAGGTGCTGCGCCACGGATGAGATGTTGACGATGCGTCCCTTGCCGCCATTGGCCTGCCGCAGCTTGACGAAGGCCCGGGCGCAGTACAGCGGCCCCTTCAGGTTCGTGTCGAGCACCACGTCCAGCTGATCGTCAGCGAGATCGGCCACCGGTGTCTTCTCGCCCATGCCCTTGCCGGCATTGTTGACCAGCACGTCGGGAACGCCGAATTCCACGGCCGCCCGCTCGAAGAAGCTGCCAACGGCACCGGAGTTGCGAACGTCGAGTTGCGCCACCATCGCGCGCCGGCCAGTGGCCTCGATCCGGCGCTTCGTTTCGGCGGCACCGGCTTCATCCGTGTGGAAGGTGATCACCACGTCGGCGCCAGCCTTGGCGAACTCCTCGGCGATGGCTTGACCAATGCCGGAATCCGCTCCCGTGACGAGGGCGATCTTGTTGTCGAGGCGCATGGTGTCTCCCAGGTTTCGGGATCAACGTGGCGCCCGGGCCCTCGTTCCCGCCCGGCACCGTGCGCTCAGGCGGCGCGCGCCTCCCGCATGACGCGGTTCACGTAATCGATGTCGCCGACCGAAGGCAGGCTGGCCTCGATGCCGAGATGCTGGACCGAGTGGGCCGAGGCCGCGCGCGCGAAGCGGAAATGCTCGCTCCAGGGCGCGTAGGGGCGCGCCAGATAAGAGTAGACATAGGAGCCGTGGAAGATGTCGCCGGCGCCGTTGGTGTCGACCACACGCTCCTCGGGCACGCACAGGGCCGGCATCGCCGAAACCTCGCCCGTCTCGTCGTACCAGAGGGAGCCGCGCTCCCCGAGCGTGACGGCACCGATCCGGCAGCCGCGCGACTTGAGGTAGTCCAGCATCTCTCCGGGTGTCAGCTGCATCTGTTCGCACATGCGCTCGGACACTGCCGCCACGTCTATGAAGGCCAGCAACTCGTCCGTGTTCTCACGCACGCCGCCGCCGTCGAGCGAGGTCAGGATCCCGGCTTCGCGGCAGACCCGCGCATAGTGGAGGGCGGCGTCCGGCTGGTGCCCGTCGAGGTGCAGCGCGCGGCAGCGCCCGAGATTGAGGCTGGGGAAGGGGTGCAGGTGCGCATCGTCGCGGCACCGCACGATGGCTCTTTTGCCGCCATTGGGCATGATGAACGACAGGGAGGCGCCGCGCACCTTCCGGGCGTGCAGCGGGATCAGGTACTTGGCAGCCATATCGTGGAACATGCGCGACAGCCAGTCGTCGCCCATCGTGGTCAGCAGGTCCGGCGCAATGCCGAGCTTGGCGCAGCAGAAGGCGGCAGTGACCGCATTGCCGCCGAAGCTGACCGCATAGTCATCGGCCAATATCTTCTCGTCGCCCACGGGTATGTGCGGCGTGATGAAGGTGACGTCGATGTAGGTATGCCCGATGAACAGCGCCTGCATCGCCAATCCCTCCCATGATCATGCCCAGAAGAAGACACGATCCGTTCAGCCATCATTAAGGCTGCCAATACTCTAATGCAGGTCAGAGCTTCGGCGGTTCCATGGGCGTCTTGCAACCCCTGACCTTCGAGGATCGTGAAGATCGAAGACGTGACGGCGCAGGGCGCGCCAACATTCCGGGGGAAGACATGATTCGTGGTGTTGCACTGGCTGGCGCTATCCTGATGGCCGGCACATCTTTTCAGGCACAAGCGCAGGACGCACTGGCCGGCGGCCTTCTCGGCGCGGGCGCAGGCGCCATCCTGGGCGGCGCGATCACCGGCAAGGCTGGCGGTGCGGCAGCGGGCGCACTGCTGGGCGGCGCAACGGGCGCGATCATTGCCGACCAGAACGACCGGCGGCCGCGCTACCGCGCCGAACGTAGGGGCTATTACTTCACCTCGCGGCACCGCTGCTTCTACGAGCATCCGAATGGCGACGTGGTCCGGGTTTCGAACCGGCCCTGCTGAGAAAAGAGAACACCGCCGGCTTTTGCCGGCGGTGTTCTTTCATGATCAGCCCTGAAGAGAAGGGTTGAGACGCGGGATCTCCTGCTTGGGGCAGCGATCCATGACCGCCTCGATCCCTGCGGCGCGGGCCTTCTCCGCCGCCTCCTCGTTCACGACGCCGATCTGCATCCAGATCACCTTCGGCTTGCTGGACATCGCAAGAGCTTCGTCGACGATCGCGCCGACATGCTCGGAGGCGCGAAACACCTCCACCATGTCCACCGGCTCCGGGATGTCGGACAGCTTTCCATAGACCGGACCATCCAGCATGGTCTGCCCTGCGAGGCCCGGGTTCACCGGGAATACGCGATAGCCCTTCTGCTGAAGAAACTTGGCGACGTAATGCGAAGGCTTGTCCTCGCTGCCACTGAAGCCGACCACGGCGATGGACCGCACGTCTTCCAGAATGCTGCGAACTTTGTCGTCGCTGAGGCCGTCGATGGTCATGGGCTGAACTCCGTTTGATCCTGCGGCCTATATATGTCGCCGCCTGTCGAGGCGTAGCCCGGACCAACTGCCGCAACCCTCCTCAGCCGTGGAACGCTGCACCGTTGCCTGCGTTTCCACAGAGGTCCGCACGTCAGAGGAGCATCGCATGTCCACCAGTTTCATCCTGTGCGAAAACCCCGTTCCAGGGGGCGTCAGCATCCGCATCTATCAGGATGCGGACATGGTGCTGGGACAGGTCATCGCTCCCGACAGCGTCATCGACGGCAGCCATACGGCCGCCGAAGCCGACAAGGATGGCGAGATCGGCATTCATCAGGCGCTTGCCTCCGCGATCGAGCTGGCCGCCAGCAACAATGATCAGGTTGCCGTCATCGACCCTCAGGGGCTTTGGAAGGAAGAATGGGGAGCACTGATCCGCCTCTGAACGGGGGTTTCATGATACCATTTTTGTAACTCATTGATTCCGTTGGGTTTTGCCGAGCGCCTGCTAATTGCGTTCCGCGTGGTCCTCATGTAGAAGCACCAGCAACCGGCCGCCTGTACGGTCGCCGTGCTTTTCCAAGGGACCAACACCATGTCTACCTTTTCGGCCAAGCCTGCCGAGATCGAGAAGAAGTGGGTGCTGATCGACGCCGAGGGTCTCGTCGTCGGGCGCCTTGCTTCCATCATCGCCCTGCGGCTTCGCGGCAAGCATCTGCCGATCTTCACGCCCCACGTTGATTGCGGCGACAACATCATCGTCATTAACGCCGAGAAGGTCGTGTTCACCGGCAAGAAGCGCCAGGACAAGTCTTACTTCTGGCACACCGGCTATCCGGGCGGCATCAAGGAGCGCAAGGCGCGCACCATCCTCGAGGGCCGTTTTCCGAACCGCATCATCGAGAAGGCCGTCGAGCGCATGCTCCCGCGCGGCCCGCTCGGCCGCAAGCAGCTCGGCAATCTCCGGGTCTATGCCGGCACCGAGCATCCTCACACTGCGCAGCAGCCGGCGACGCTCGACGTTGCGGCCCTGAACACCAAGAACGTCCGGAACTGAGCCGATGGCCGAAAACATCCAGTCTCTCGAAGAACTTCGTGGTGCACTCGGCGGCGCATCTGCTCCGTCCGAGGCTCCCCGTTACGTCCAGAAGCTCGACGCCCAGGGCCGCGCCTACGCGACCGGCAAGCGCAAGAACGCGGTTGCCCGCGTTTGGATCAAGCCGGGCTCGGGCAAGGTCGTGGTCAATGATCGCGCGCTCGAAGTGTACTTCGCCCGTCCGGTGCTGCGCATGATCCTGCAGCAGCCGCTGGGCGTGGCCAACCGCAATGGCCAGTATGACATCCGCGTCACCGTTGCCGGTGGCGGACTGTCCGGCCAGGCGGGCGCGGTGCGCCACGGCCTGTCCAAGGCGCTGACCTATTTCGAGCCCGAGCTTCGCGGCGTGCTCAAGAAGGCCGGCTTCCTGACCCGCGACGCTCGCGTCGTCGAGCGTAAGAAGTACGGCCGCGCCAAGGCTCGCCGCAGCTTCCAGTTCTCGAAGCGCTGATCCGCTTCTGCAATCTTCCAAAAAGGCGGGCTCAGGCCCGCCTTTTCTATGTCAGCGTTGCTCGCGCGCCGTCTTCCGCATGCCGTCGAGCGCCTTGATGCCCTCGATGGTGATCTGCAGAGAGCGCAGCTTGTGCGCCGCCCAGCCGTTTTCGATCAGGCTTGGGATGACGGGGAAGTCATCCACCTGCAGCAATGGCGTGCTATCGAGCCATCGCATCGGAACCCAGCGGCCCCGCGCACCTTCAAGGACTGTGAGAACCCGGCACTGCGACTGAGTAGGATACATCGTACACCCCCGCGAAATGTTCGATCCTCTCAGTAGAGCTCCGAAGTTCGCTGCGCGAAAGATGCGCAGTCGCGCTTGTGCCCATTTTCCGGGCTTGCGCGTTTATCGTGCCACAGCAGGGGACACTTTATGGCTTCCGATCCGCACCATCCGCGTCCAATTGACCGCGCGCTCGACCCGAACTTTCGCCGCGGGCAGAGCATGGAGCCCAATTATTCGGGCGTGGTCTCCTTCCTGCGCCGCCCTTATCTGCGCGATCCCTCCGGCTTCGATGCCACGGTCTGGGGCGTGCCACTCGATACGACGGTGTCGAACCGGCCGGGCACCCGCTTCGGACCGCGTGCGCTGCGCGACGCATCCACGATTCTCGATGGCGATCCGGTCTACCCGTTCGGAACGGACATCTTCGAGGACCTCTCCGTTTGCGACAGCGGCGATGCCGTTTTCGACTACGGACTTCCGTGGGAAATGCCGGCCGCCATTGAGGCGCAGGCTGCGGAGCGTCTGGCCACGGGGGCTCATCTCGTGACGCTCGGCGGCGATCACTTCCTGACCTATCCCGTGCTCAAGGCGCTGGTGGAGCGGATGGGCCGTCCCGTGGCCCTGATCCAGTTCGATGCGCATCAGGATACCTGGGGCGAGGAAGACGAACGCCGGCTCGACCATGGCACCATGATCTCGCGGGCGGTGAACGACGGCCTGATAGTGCCTGAGAAGAGCATGCAGATAGGCATCCGGACCCACGCGCCCGTGGACAAGGGCATAGCGGTGGTCAGCGGCTTCGAAGTCGGTGACCTCGGCGCCCAGGCGATGGCTTCGCGTGTGCTGGCGCATGTCGGCAATACGCCGGTCTATGTCTCGTTCGACATCGACGCGCTGGACCCCGCCTTCGCGCCGGGCACGGGCACTCCCGTGTGCGGAGGACTTTCCACGCGCGAGGCTTTGGCGATCCTGCGCCGGCTCGACGCTCTCGATCTGAAGGGCTTCGACGTGGTGGAAGTTTCCCCGCCTTACGACCACGCGCAGGTCACCGCCTTGGCCGGCGCCACGCTGGCGCACTATTATCTCGGCCTGCTCGCCGCACGAAAGGCGAGGGGGCTCAGCATCGCCCCCTGAGATCTGCGGGTCAGCCGATCTCGATGTCGAGCCCCAGATCGAGCACCGGGGATGAGTGGGTGATCCAACCCGTCGAGATCAGGTCCACGCCACTTTCCGCGATCGCGGCAACGGTCGCCGGCGAGACATTGCCGGACGCCTCCGCGATCATTCGCCCCTCGATGCGGCGCACAGCTTCCCGAAGCTGATCGGGCGTCATGTTGTCAAGCAGGACGACATCGGCTCCCTCGGCCAGCACCTCGTCCAGTTGGGCAAGCGTGTCGACCTCGATCTCGATCTTCACCAGATGCCCCACGCCAGCCTTCGCTGCGCGGAGGGCAGGGGCGATGCCACCGGCCACGGCGATGTGGTTGTCCTTGATGAGCACGGCATCGTCGAGACCGAAACGGTGGTTTGAGCCGCCGCCGCATCGCACGGCGTATTTCTCGAAGACCCTCAATCCGGGCGTCGTCTTGCGTGTGTCCGCGACCTTGGCGCGAGTGTGGGCAACGGCGTCTGCGAACACGGACGTTGCGGTGGCGACGCCGGACAGCCGCCCGAGGAAGTTAAGCGCAACACGTTCGGCAGTGAGAATGGCACGCGCGGGACCGTGGATGCGCGCGACCACGTCACCCGGCGCGACGCGCGAACCATCCTCGACCACGGCTTCGAAGCGCACGCGCTCGTCCAGCCGGTGAAAGGCCGCGCGCGCAAGATCGAGCCCCGCGATGACGCCCGGCTTCCGTGCCGCGATGATGGCCCTTGCTTCCGCGTCCGCCGGGATGGTCGCCTGCGTCGTGAGATCCCCGGCGCGGCCAAGATCCTCCAGGAGCGCAGCCTCGACAGCTTGCTGGACGAGGATGGGATTGAGCGGCGCAATCATTCGGCAGCCTCCGAGGCGGGTATGCCGGCCCGGTCGGCCACGTTCCGCGCCTCGTCCAGCGTGAAGAAGCTGCGACGGGCGAATTGCGCACTGGCTTCGGGGAAGTCGGTGCGCGCATGACCACCACGGCTTTCGCGACGGAGCAGGGCGCCGGCCGCCACCAGAACGCCGATGGTCGCAAGGTTTCGCAGGCTGTCCGAACCGCCACCGGTTTCCAGGGCCCGAAGCTGCTGCAATGCCGTGACCAAACCATCTTCGCTGCGCAGCACGCCGACATGGCGGCTCATCATCTGGCGCAGCTCCCACACGTCGGGAGCATCTACAGGGATGTCCGCGGGCGGACCGGACGCCTCCGCAGGCGTCGGGGATGAACTCATCGCCAGAGAGCGGATATCTTCGGCGATACGAGCGCCGAACACGACGGCTTCGAGCAGTGAATTGGAGGCCAGCCGGTTCGCGCCATGCGCTCCGGTGCAGGCCACTTCGCCGCAGGCCCACAGCCCCTTCAACGAGGTGCGCCCGTCGCGGTCGGTCGCCACGCCGCCCATGTGGTAATGCGCCGCCGGTGCCACCGGAATGAGGTCGCGCACCGGATCGAGCCCCGCCTCGCGGCAGATGGCGTAAACGCCCGGGAAACGCTCCGGAAACCGCGCACCGATGGCGTCGCGGGCATCGAGAAAGGCTCCACGGCCGGCGGCGATCTCCGCGAACACGCCACGCGCAACCACGTCGCGCGGACCCAGTTCGGCATCGGGATGCAGCGCGGCCATGAAGCGTTCGCCGCGACCGTTCACCAGCACCGCGCCGTCGCCGCGCAGGGCCTCCGTGGCGAGGGGAGCGGGATCGCGGCCGATATCGATGCCGGTCGGGTGGAACTGCACGAACTCCGTGTCCGCGAGCACGGCACCCGAACGCGCCGCCGCGCCGAGACCGTCGCCGCAGGCGGTCAGGGGATTGGTGGTCACGGCGAACAGATGACCGATACCGCCGGTGGCCAGCACCACGGCGTCGGCGCGGATCGTTTGAACCGTGCCGCTATTTGAGCGGCCTTTGACCCCACGCACTGTGCCGGCTTCGCAGACGAGGTCGGACAGCGCCCAGCCCTCGATCACGCGGATGGAGGCCGTGCGGCGGACAGCGGAGGTCAGGGCTTCCATGATGGCCTTGCCCGCAAGATCGCCCCGCACGCGCACGATCCGGCGCGCCCGGTGCGCCGCCTCCCGGGACAGCGCAAGCTTGCCCTCCAGGTCGCGGTCGAACGGGACTCCGTAGTCCAGCAGGTCGCAGATTCGCTGTCCCGCCTCCTCGGCAATGAGGCGCGCGATGTCCGGGTCGACGATGCCGGCACCTGCAAGCATCGTGTCGGCGGCATGAGCCTCCGGCGTGTCGCCGTCGCCGATGGCCGCCGCGATGCCGCCCTGCGCCCATGCCGATGCGCCGTGGCCGAGCACCGTTCGCGTCAGCAGCGTCACGGGGTGCGGTGCCAGCTTCAGCGCACAGAACAGCCCTGCCAAGCCGCCGCCGACGATGACCACCCCGCCGTTAGGGGAACCAATTTGCGCGTTCATAGGGCCACCTCTCCGTGGGCTGGAGTGCAGGCGCTTGGGTGGGTCAGATCTTGAGGTTGACCATGCGCTCCACCGAACGCCGGGCGCGTTCGGCAATCAGAGGGTCGATCAGGATCTCGTCTCGCATGGTCAGCAGGCTGTCGAGGATCTTCGGCAGCGTGATGCGCTTCATGTGCGGGCACAGATTGCAGGGCCGCAGGAACTCCGTCTCCGGCGACATGGAGGCGATGTTGTCGGCCATGGAGCATTCCGTGATCATCACCACGCGCTTCGGCTTACGGGTGGCGACATAGTCCTGCATCTTGGCCGTGGAGCCCGTGAAATCGGCCTCCGCCAGCACATCCGGCGGGCATTCGGGATGCGCGATGATGGTGATGGTGGGGTCGTCCTCGCGCAGGCGGCGCAGTTCCTCGCCGGTGAAGCGCTCGTGCACCTCGCAATGGCCTTTCCACGAGATGATCTTCACCTTGGTCTGCGTGGCAATCCACGCCGCGAGATACTCGTCCGGCAGGCAAAGCACCTCCGGGGTGCCGAGCGACTCGATCACTTCCACCGCATTGCCGGAGGTGAGGCAGATATCGGCCTCGGCCTTCACCGCCGCCGAGGTGTTCACGTAGACGGCCACCGGCACGCCCGGATATTGCCGCTTCAGCGCTCTGACGTCTTCGGCCGTGATCGACTCGGCCAGTGAGCATCCCGACAGCATGTCCGGGATCAGCACCGTCTTGTCCGGGTTCAGCAGCTTCGAGGTCTCGGCCATGAAGTGCACGCCGCCCTGGATGATGACGTCGGCATCGCTCTTGGCGGCCTCGCGTGCCAGGGCGAACGAGTCGCCCACCACATCTGCCACGCAGTGGTAGATCTCGGGCGTCTGGTAGTTGTGCGCCAGCAGCACCGCGTTGCGCACCTTCTTCAGGTCGTTGATGGCCTTCACGAACGGTGCATGCACCGGCCATTCCATCGGCGGGATCACGTGCTTCACGCGCTCATAGAGGTGCGCAGTCTCACGGGCCACTTCTGGCGTGTAGTCCAGATTGGGACGGGGCAGCACGCCGTACCTTTCCGCCGCGCTGCGGGCGGGCTGGACGCCAAAGAGCGGGAACGGGAGACCGAAAGCCGAGGCAACCGAAGACAGAGCCATCGCCATCTCCTTTATGCTCAAAATGAGCATAAGACGGTTCGAAGAAAACCGGCTGGGTGCCGGTATGTGCCCATCTCATGACGGACCTGCAAAACATACTTGTTTATTCGCCGGTTTAAAGCCGTCACAGATCTTTTTTATCTTCAGCGCTCAACGAACGCTGGCGTACCATGGCTGCTGGTGCGAACCGACGGTGCGGGAGAGATCGATGGCTGATGCGGGACAGAAGATCAGGGCGGGCATCTTCGGAGCGTCGGGCTATACCGGGGCAGAGCTCGTACGGCTGCTGGGCCAGCATCCGCAGGTCGAGATCACCGCGCTGACGGCGGATCGCAAGGCCGGTCAGGCCATGGCCGAGGTTTTCCCGCAGTTCATAGGCCGCGACCTGCCGGCGCTCACCACGATCCGCGAGGTCAACACGGACGCTATCGATGTCGTGTTCTGCGCTCTTCCGCATGGAACCACGCAGCACGTCATCGCGGACCTGATGATGGACCAGCCCAGCTTGCGGATCGTCGATCTTTCGGCCGACTTCCGGCTCTCGGACGTCGCCGAGTACGCCAAGTGGTATGGCCACAATCACGAGGCGCTCGACCAGCAGAAGGAAGCCGTCTACGGCGTCACCGAGCTGTACAGGGATGCCATTGTAAAGACCCGGCTGACCGCCAATCCCGGCTGCCATTCCACCACGGCCATCCTGCCCGTCGTTCCCCTGCTGCGCGCCGGCCTGATCGACACCGACTGCATCGTCATCGATTCGAAGACCGGAATGTCCGGGGCAGGGCGGTCCGCCAGCGAAGCCATGCTGTTCTCCGAGGTTGCGGAAGGCCTCCACGCCTATGGCGTCGGCAAGCACCGGCACACGGCCGAACTGGACCAGGAGTTCAGCAAGGCGGCAGGGCATGAAGTGCTGGCCAGCTTCACGCCCCACCTGGCGCCCATGATCCGCGGCATCTACGCCACCATCTATCTGCGCACGAAGGGTGGCGCATCTGCCGGTGACGTGCACAAGGCGCTTGCGGATGCGTACAGCGGCGAGACCTTCGTGCAGGTGCTGCCGCTTGGCCAGGTGCCGCAGTCGCGCCATGTGCGCGGCTCCAACAACTGCCAGATCGGCGTCGTTGCCGACCGTGTGGAGGGCCGTGTCATCGTGATTTCGACCGTGGACAATCTGCTGAAGGGTGCTTCGGGTCAGGCGGTCCAGAACTTCAACGCGATGTTCGGATTTCCGGAGAGCACCGCGCTAGCCATTTCGGGCATGTTCCCGTGAGATCAGCCGCTTTGTTGTTGCTCGCGGGCGCGGCACTGGCCGCGTCCGGCTGTTCGAGCCCCAGCGCCAGGTATGGCCTGGCTCCGCCTGCGAAGGATCGCGAGTCGTTCCCCAACATCAACGCCCCGGTGGGTGTCCCGCAGCAGCCGCCGCTGTCCCAGGAGCAACAGGCCGCCGAGAAGGCCCGTGTCGCCCAGGGCGCCGCGCGATGATCGCCACCTGACGCGAAACCGCCTCTTTCCGACTGGAAGGTGTTAGATTACGCAGAGGCGCGCGAAGCCGCCTTCCGGGAATGTGATGATGACGCAGGACTTTCACTCGATCCGCCGTTTGCCGCCTTACGTGTTCGAGCAGGTGAACCGGGTGAAGGCGCAGGCGCGCCAGAACGGCGCGGACATCATCGATCTCGGCATGGGCAATCCCGATTTGCCGACGCCGGAGCACATCACCGAAAAGCTGATCGAGAACGCGCGCCGCCCGCGCACCAATCGCTATTCGACATCGAAGGGCGTGCCCGGCCTTCGACGCGCTCAGGCCGCCTATTACGAGCGCCGCTTCGGCGTGAAGCTGAACCCCGACACCCAGGTCGTCGCCACACTCGGCTCCAAGGAAGGCTTCGCCAACATGGCGCAGGCCATCACGGCACCGGGCGACGTCGTGCTGGTGCCGAACCCCAGCTATCCGATCCACGCCTTCGGCTTCCTGATGGCCGGTGGCGTCATCCGCAACGTGCCGTCGACGCCCGACGACACCTATTTCGTGGCGCTTGAGCGCGCGATCCAGCACTCCATCCCGAAGCCGCTGGCGGTCGTGCTCTGCTACCCGTCTAACCCGACAGCGGAGGTCGCAAGCCTCGACTTCTACAAGGAGGTGATCGCCTTCGCGAAGAAGCACGAGATCTGGGTGCTCTCCGACATCGCCTATTCCGAAATCTATTTCGATGCGCCGCCGCCCTCCATCCTGCAGGTGCCGGGCGCGTTCGACGTGGCGGTGGAATTCACCTCCATGTCCAAAACCTATTCCATGCCGGGCTGGCGCGTGGGCTTTGCTGTCGGCAACGAGCGCCTCATCTCGGCGCTGTCGCGGGTGAAGAGCTACCTCGACTACGGCGCCTTCACGCCCATTCAGGTCGCGGCTTCCGCCGCGCTGAACGGACCGCAGGACTGCGTGGCGGAGATGCGCGAGGTCTACCGCAAGCGGCGCGACGTGCTGGTGGACACCTTCACCAAAGCCGGGTGGGCCATTCCCTCGCCGAGCGCCTCCATGTTCGCCTGGGCGCCCATCCCGGAGAAGTTCCGGGCCATGGGAAGCGTCGAGTTTTCCAAGCTGCTGGTGGAGAAGGCCGATGTGGCGGTCTCTCCCGGCGCCGGCTTCGGCGAGCATGGCGACGATTACGTGCGCATCGCGCTGGTGGAAAACGAGCATCGGATCCGCCAGGCCGCACGCAACATCCGCCGCTTCCTTGAAACGGCTGATCAAACCATGCACAACGTGGTCCCACTCGCCGCCGCTCGTTGATCCACGAAGGCATCTGTCCGGGACTGCTCATGAAATCCCCCTTGAGGATCGGTGTCGCCGGTCTCGGCACGGTCGGTTCGGCCGTGATCCGCATTGTCGGCGAACGCGCAGCCGCTCTTGAAGCAAGCGTAGGCCGGCCGATCATCGTCACCGCCGTCACGGCGCGCGACCGCAGCCGCGATCGCGGCGTGGATCTGTCCGGCGTGCGGTGGCATGAAAATGCCCTTTCGCTCGCAGCAGATCCCGAGGTCGACCTCTTCGTCGAACTGATCGGCGGTGCCGATGGCGCGGCACGCCTTGCGGTGGAAGCGGCTCTTGCAGCCGGAAAGCCGGTTGTCACGGCCAACAAGGCCCTCATCGCCGCCCGTGGCCAGGACCTTGCCCTGAAGGCCGAGGCCGCCGGAGTGGCGCTCGCCTTCGAGGCGGCCGTTGCCGGTGGCATTCCCATCATCCGCACCCTGCGGGAGGCGCTGCCGGCCAGCCGTGTCACCCGCATCTCCGGCATCCTCAACGGAACCTGCAACTACATCCTGTCCCGGATGGAGGAGGAGGGGCTGTCCTTCGCCGACTGCCTGGCCGATGCAAAACGCCTCGGCTATGCGGAAGCGGACCCCACCTTCGACATCGGCGGCTTCGACACCGCGCATAAGCTCGCGATCCTCGCCAGCCTTGCCTTCGGCACGCGGGTGGATGCCGACTCGATCTATATCGAGGGCATCGCCAACATCGAATCGCTCGACCTCGCGACGGCCGACGAACTGGGCTACCGCATAAAGCTGCTGGGCGTGGCGACACGCACCGATGCCGGCATAGAGCAGCGCGTGCATCCCACCATGGTGCCGAAGCGCAGCGCGCTGGCCGAGGTCATGGGCGTTACCAATGCCGTCGCGATCGATGGATCGGCTGTTGGGGAGTTGACCCTTGTTGGTCCCGGCGCGGGCGGCGACGCAACGGCGTCGGCGGTGATCGCCGACATCATGGACGTCGCGCGCGGCGCGGTCCGCGCGCCGTTCGGCATATCTGCGGCCGATCTCGAGGAGCCGGTGCGTGCGCCCATCCGCACACACACGGGCGGCTATTACATCAGGCTTTCCGTCGTGGACCGTCCCGGCACCGCTGCGGCGATCGCAACGCGCATGGCGGAGCAGGATATCTCGCTGGAGAGCATCCTGCAGCGCCGTCCCAAGGGCCGGAAGGCGCTGGAAACTGCAGAGGATTCGGCAGTACCGCTCGTGCTCATCACGCATGCCACGACGGAAGCCGCCGTGCGGCGTGCGCTCGACGCCGTGATGGCCGACGGCCATCTGGGTTGCGCGCCTCAGGTCATCCGCATCGAAAAGGAATAAGGGCCAAGGCCCGGGGGGAGAGCATGGAAAAGATCACGGTTGAATCCGGCAGGATCATCGAACGCATCCTGACCCTCGAACTGGTGCGGGTCACCGAACGCGCCGCGGTTGCTTCCGCGCGCCTGCGCGGACGCGGGCAGGAAAAGGCCGCCGACCAGGCCGCTGTGGATGCCATGCGGCGCGAGCTGAACAATCTCGACATCGACGGGACCATCGTCATCGGCGAAGGCGAGCGCGATGAAGCGCCGATGCTCTTCATCGGCGAGAAGGTCGGCAACGGCACCGGTCCACAGGTGGATATCGCCGTGGATCCGCTGGAAGGCACCACCCTGTGCGCCCAGGACATGGCGGGCTCGATCTGCGTGATGGCGATGGCCGAGGGCGGCACGCTGCTGCACGCGCCGGACGCCTATATGGAGAAGATCGCGGTCGGCCCCGGCTACTCCGCCGACGTGATCAACCTCGATGCGTCGCCGGCCGATAACATCAACGCGGTGGCCCGCGCCAAAGGCGTGAAGCCGTCCGAGATCGGCGTGCTGATGCTCGACCGGCCGCGCCACAGGGCCATGCTCGAGGCCGTGCGCGCCACCGGCGCCAGCGTGCGCCTCATCACCGACGGCGACATCGCCGGCATCATCTACACGACCCAGCCCGAGAAAACCGGCATCGACATCTATATGGGCATCGGCGCCGCGCCTGAGGGCGTTCTGGCAGCCTCTGCCCTGCGTTGCGTCGGCGGGCACATGCAGACCCGCCTCGTGCTCGACACCGAGGAGAAGATCGCGCGCGCCGCGAGCATGGGCATCTCCGATCCGAGGCGCATCTATCTGGGTTCGGACCTTGCACGCGGTGACGTCATCGTGGCTGCGACCGGGGTGACGGATGGACCGCTCGTTTCCGGCGTCAGCTTCGGCAAGACGCACATCGAAACCGAAACGGTGGTGTACCGGTCCGCGACCGGCACGGTTCGCCGTATCCGTGCAGAGCACCGTGAGATGGGCAAGTTCCACTTCGGCTGAGGTGATGGCACAACCAAGCGGTATCGCGCCTTCTTCCAAGAAGGTTGCGATACTCCGCAGGCTTGCGATAGTTCACCTGCGGTGGCGGCAGACTGCCGGGCAGGTCAGTAGAGCGGCGGGGCAATGACGTTAGAGGCGCAGGACAACGAACTGGCACGCCTGTCCAGCGGCGTTCCGGGACTGGATAAAATCCTGCAAGGCGGCTTCCTCGAGGGCGGGATCTACATCATCCAGGGCGATCCCGGCTCCGGGAAGACCATCTTCGCCAATCAGGTCTGCTTCAGCCATCTCGCCGCAGGCGGACGCGCTGTGTATGCGACGCTGCTGTCCGAGAGCCATTCGCGGCTCTTGCAACAGCTACGCACCATGGCATTTTTCGACGAGACCGCGCTGCCCGACCGGATGGTCTATCTCAGCGCGCTCAACGCACTCGAGGACAAGGGCCTTAGCGGGTTGCTCGATCTGCTGAGGCGCGAGATCATTGCCCGCAGTGCCACGATGCTTATCGTGGACGGGTTCCTCGCCGTAGAGGCGTCGTCATCCAGCGAGCGCGAGTTCAAGAAATTCGTGCATGAACTGCAAAGCCACGCCATCTCAGCGGGCTGCACGGTGTTCCTGCTCACGAACGGCGCGAACCGCCCCGCACGTCCCGAGCGGACCATGGTGGACGGCATCCTCACTTTGAGTCGCCGCGACTACGAGGCGCGCAGCGAGCGCGAACTCGAAGTGATGAAGTTGCGTGCCTCCGGCTATCTCGGGGGACGGCACGCCTATGATATCGGGAGCAGGGGACTGACGGTCTATCCCCGGCTTGAGGCGCATTTCTCCCGTCCGTCGCGGAACGAGGAATTCAGCGCCGAGCGGCTCTCCACCGGCGTGCCCTCGCTCGACACGCTAATGGGCGGCGGAATACCGGGCAGTTCCACCACGGTTGTCTTCGGCGCACCCGGTACGGGCAAAACGACCCTCGGCCTTCATTGGGCCGCCAGCGGTCCGGCAGATGAGCCGACCCTGTTCTTCGGCTTTTTCGAATCGCCGCCGCGTCTCCTGCACAAGGCCGATACGCTTGGTCTGCCCCTGCGGGAGCGGGTGGAGAAGGGCCTCACGGAGATTCTCTGGCAACCTGCAACCGAACAGAACTTCGACGAGCTTGGCGTCAGGCTTCTGGACGCGGTCGATCGGCTCGGTGCCCGGCGCGTCGTGGTCGACGGGCTCGGCGGTTTCACGGGTTCAACGCCGTCGTCCAGCCGCATCTCCCCGTATTTCGCCGCTTTGTCCAACGAGTTGCGCGTTCGCGGACTGGCCACGCTCTACACTGCGGAGAGCCGGCAGGTGACCTCCGCACCGGTGGAGATGCCGATCGACAATATTTCCAGCCTGGTCGAGAACCTTCTGTTCTTTCGTTTCGTTGAGCTTCACTCGGAACTTCGAAGGCTCGTATCTGTGATCAAGATGCGCGACGGCGACTTCGATGCGACCTTGCGCGAGTTCAAGATTTCGGCCGAAGGGCTGCAGGTTATGTCCAGCAGATTCAGCGCCGAAGGCCTCATGACGGGAATCGCGCACGAGCCGCGTTAGCATGCGTCCTCGCGGCGGACGCATCGGTTAGGTCAGGGCAGCATTTCACGCTGCCTCAATGGGAGTTTGCCCAGACGTGCGGACAATCCTTGTCGTCGATGACGAATTCGGGGTTGCCGATGTGCTCGCGGCAGCGCTGGAAGACGAGGGCTACCGGGTCAACACGGCAGCCAACGGTCGCGAGGCTCTCACCCGCCTGGGGGAAGAGGTGCCGGATCTCGTCATCTCCGATTTCATGATGCCGGTGATGGACGGACCAGCCATGGCACATGCCATTCGGGAGGCAGGGCACGCGGATCTGCCGATCATCATGATGAGCGCCATGCCGGAAGCCGCCGTTCGGCAGCGTTTCGACGGCTATTTCGGCTTCTTGCGGAAGCCTTTTCGCATCCACGTCGCCGCCGATCTGGTGGCGCGTGCACTGGGCGAGCAGCCCAATCCCTTCACCTGAGGTTTTCGCGGGCCAACTGGGAATTGATCTCCAGCGCCGCCAGCGCGCCCTCTGCGGCAGCCACCACCGCGAACTGGGCGCGCTGAGATGCGTCCCCCGCCACGAAAAGACCGGGCACATTGGTCTTCTCGTTGCCTTCGGTGCGCACGACACCCTTCTCCGTCAGTTCGCAGCCGAGCTTGGTGGCGAGGCCGCAATTGAGCTTTGCGCCGGTGATGAAGAACAACGCGTCCCGTTCTAGGAAAGAGCCATCCTCGAAGCGGATGCCGGACAGCGCATCGTCACGGCTCTCCAAGCGCGAAACCTTCTCTTCGCGTATGACGATGCCGTTGCGATTCAGCAGATCGCGCTGCTCTTCCGAGAACCCGCAAACTCCGTCTCCCAGCAGCACGATGTCGTCCGACCAGGTCTTGAGCTGCAGCGCGAAGTTGAGGCCGTGATCTTCGGGGCCGTAGACCGCGAAACGCCTGTCCCGCTCCTCCCAACCGTCACAATAGGGGCAGTTGTACACGCCGTGGCCATAGAGCTCATGGAAGCCCGGGATGTCGGGCAGGTTGTCCACGACGCCGGTGGCCAGCAGCACCTTTCGCGCGCGTTCCCGTTTGCCGTCGCCCAGCACGGCTTCGAAGCCGTCCGGCTTGAAGTTGATGTCGTCTACGCCGACGTCGCGGATCTCCACCGACGGGTATTTGGCAAGTTCGGCGCGGCCGAGATCCCGGATTTCGAAGGGCAGGGCGCCGTCGCGGGTGATGAAGCCGTTGACGCCGCGCGAGACAGAGTTGCGCGGCTTGCCCGCATCGCAGAGCAACACCGTGCGGCGGCAGCGACCCAAGACAAGAGCAGCGTTCAGGCCGGCCGGCCCGCCGCCGACGATGATTGCATCAAACATGCCCACAAACGGCGCCACACGCCGAACGTTCCATTACGCTGGATCGCTGGCCATCTCATCGCGAAGGGCTTCCAGCTCCAGCCATTCGTCCTCGGCTTTCGATAGGTCGGCTTCCGCCTTGGCCAAGGCGTCTCCAGCCTTCGCGAAGCCCACCGGATCGCGGGTGTACAAAGCCGGGTCGGCCAACACCCCGCGCAGCCGCGCGATCTCCGCTTCCATCGCCGCGATCCGCGCCGGCGCCGTGTCGAGCAGGTGCTGCTGCTTGAACGACATCTTCTTTCGGCTGACCTGACGAGGCGGCTGCGCCGGAGCCGAGGCACGCATGGCCGGTTCGGCTGCGGCGTCCTTGCGCACCTTGGCTTCGACGCCCTTGCCGCGCTGGGCGAGCATGTCGGCATAACCGCCGGCATATTCGACCCAGAGGCCGTCTCCCTCCGCCACGACGACGGATGTCACCGTGCGATCGAGGAAGTCACGGTCATGGCTCACGAGGATGACGGTTCCCGGATAGTCCGAGACCATCTCCTGCAATAGATCCAGCGTTTCCAGGTCGAGGTCGTTGGTCGGCTCGTCGAGCACCAGCAGGTTGGAGGGCTGCGCCAGCGCCCGGGCAAGCTGTAGCCGCCCGCGCTCGCCGCCGGAGAGGCGCGAAATCGGTGAACCGGCCTGTTCCGGCTGGAACAGGAAGTCCTTCATGTAGCTGATGACGTGCTTGGTCTGCCCGCCCACGAACACGGTGTCGCCGCTTCCGCCCGTCAGTGCTTCGCGCAAGGTCCAGGACGGGTCGAGGCTGGCACGCTTCTGGTCCATGCCCGCCAGTTCGATGCTGGCGCCAAGGCGGACGCTGCCTTTGTCCGGCGCTACGACGCCTGTCAGCAGGTTGATCATCGTCGTCTTGCCGGCACCGTTCGGGCCGATCAGGCCAAGGCGGTCGCCTCGCGCCACGCGGATCGAGAAGTCCCGCACCACCGTCTGGTCTCCCCAGCTCTTGGTGATGTTCTTGGCCTCCGCCACCAGCTTGCCGGACGTGCCGCCTTCGGTGACGACCATCTTCACGTCGCCGACCGACTTGCGATGATCGCGGTAATCCGTGCGCAGCGACCCGAGTTGCTCCAACCGCCGAACGTTGCGCTTGCGCCGTGCAGTCACGCCGTAGCGCAGCCAATGCTCCTCGTCGGCGATCTTGCGGTCCAGCTTGTGGCGGTCGCGCTCTTCCTGCTCCAGCACCTCGTCGCGCCAGGCTTCGAAATGGGAGAAGCCCCGGTCGAGGCGCCTGGTCTTGCCGCGATCAATCCACACCGTCGCGCGTGACAGGTTTTCGAGGAACCGCCGGTCATGGCTGATCAGCACGATGGCGGAGCGCAGGCTCTTCAGTTCGCTCTCAAGCCATTCGATTGCCGGCAGATCGAGATGGTTCGTGGGCTCGTCGATCAGCAGGATGTCCGGTTCCGGGGCCATGACCCGTGCCAGCGCGGCACGTCGGGCTTCGCCGCCGGAAAGGCGGGCGGGATCCTCGTCGCCGGTGAGACCCAGGTCTTCCAGCAGCATGCGCGCGCGATACTCGTCGTCGCCCGGGTTCAACCCGGCCTCGACATAGGCAAGCGTCGTCGAGAAGCCCGTGAAGTCCGGCTCCTGCGGCAGGTATCGAAGCGTCGTGCCCGGCTGGAGGAACCGCGTTCCGTCGCTTGGTTCGATCAGTCCGGCCGCGATCTTCAGCAGGGTCGATTTGCCGGAACCGTTGCGGCCGACAAGGCACAGGCGCTCCCCGGCCGAAACGGAAAGGTCCGCCTGCTCGAGAAGGGGCGTACCCCCGAAGGTCAGGGCTATATTCTGGAGGTGGAGAAGGGGAGGGGCCATCGGCAGGACTTAGAGGTGACGGCCGCCCGGGGCAAGCAGAAGACGGCCCCTGTGAGGTCACCGCAACCAGGGGACGAGTGTTGCACCCAAGGTACATCCACGACGGGAACACAATGCTAGGTTGCGAACACTGGTTTGGAGATTTCCGATGTTGCGTGCCGCTCTTTTGTCCACTGCCTCCCTGCTGACCGCCGTTCCGGCGCTGGCTGCCGACATGCCGGCCTACACGCCCGAGGCTGCCGTTGCCGCGGCGCATGACTGGACCGGCTTCTATGCCGGTGTGAACGTAGGGTATGGCAGCGGCGATATCGGTACGACCGACAGCACGGTGACGACCACCGGCCCCCTCGTGGGCATCCCGGCGGAATCTCTGCCTGACGGCACCACGTTCCCTGGCGACGATTCCTCGGCTGACATCGAGGGCGTGATCGGCGGCGGACAAATCGGCTACAATCACCAGGTCGGTTCGCTGGTGTTCGGCATCGAAGGCACCATCCAGGGTGCGGAGCTCGAAACGTCCAGCGCCTTCCTCGGCAGCGAGGCGGGTCCCTTCTACGAGACCGAAGCCGCGCTCGACTTCTATGGAACGGTCGTCGGCCGCGTCGGCTTCGCGTTTGACCGCGTCCTCGTCTACGCCAATGGCGGTCTCGCGATCGGACAGGGCTCTGCCAGCCTGAGCATCACCGGCGGTACGGAAGAGGATCCGACAGGCCCGACCTTCTCCGATGATCAGGAGGAAACCTTCTTCGGCTACGCAGTTGGGGCAGGCGTCGAATTCGCGATGTTCGACAATTGGAGCGTGAAGGCCGAGTACCAGTATCTCGACTTCGGCGACGAAACCTTCGACTTCGAGTTCCCGGCGACCGGTGACGGCAGCAGCGCGACCTCCACGGGCGAGATCGATCTTCATACCGTCAAGGTCGGTCTGAACTACCACTTCTGATCGCGCGTCACAGAAAAGCCCCGCCGGTTATGCCGGCGGGGCTTTTTCTGTTCATTACAGGCCGCTTGGCCTTGCGGATGCCCGTCCTGGATTGGCGACCCCAGCAGGGCTCGAACCTGCGACCCGCAGCTTAGAAGGCTGCTGCTCTATCCAGCTGAGCTATGGGGCCCTGGTGCCGCGGCAGGACGCTAGTGCGTCCACTGGCCGACGCGGCCCCATTTGAAATTGTCGGAATAGGAGAAGCGCAGTGCCTTCGCCTCCTTGGGCTCCGAAACCTGATAGGGGATGCCGGCCTTCTGTGCGTAGGCGATGGCTTCCTCTTTGGTGTCGAAGTTCAGCCGCACCTGACGCTGGGTGTCGTCACTGCTCGTCCAACCCATCAGCGGCTCGATCGAGCGTGGTGTGGCGGGCTCGAAATCGAGAACCCAATGCTCCGACTTTGCATTGCCGGATTGCATGGCGTTTCGCGTGGGCTTGTAGATACGGGCGGTCATCTTCCGTCTCGACAGTGGGTGTGGTCGGGGCGGCCGGATTCGAACCAGCGACCCTCTGGTCCCAAACCAGATGCGCTACCAGACTGCGCTACGCCCCGACAGCGCCGACAGGCGTCCTATGTGGCACGGCCCCTTGGACCGGGCAAGCCCATCCCATTGAACGAAGTGCCGGTTCGGGAATTATCCAACCATGCGGCCGCAGGAACATTGCGGTTCAGGCGTTTCAATGAACATGGGGCACAGCCCTCTCAGTGATGGAGTATTTGATGAAGAAGATCCTCGTTTCCGGTATGGCGGGCATGATGGCGCTGGCCAGCGTCGCTGTTCCCGCATCCGCGCAGGTTGCCGGCACCCACGCACCGGTGGCTGCTGCCGCTGAGAGCAACAACGGCATCGAGACCGTCCAGCGCCGCTATTACGACGACCGCCGCTACCGCAATGATCGCCGTCACCGTCATTACCGTGACCGTGGCAGCAATGTCGGCGTGGGCGTTGCAGCGGGCGTGCTCGGTCTCGCGGCCGGCGCTGCCATTGCAAGCTCGGCGAACCGCAATCGGGACGACGCCTACGAGTTCTGCGCCTCGCGCTTCCAGAGCTGGAACCCGCGCACCGGCCTCTACCTGGGCGCCGACGGACGTCAGCATTCCTGCCCGTAAGTTTCAGACAATTTTTGACAAAAGGCCGCCTCCGGGCGGCCTTTTTTTGTCGCCAGGGTCGAGTTTTCCCGGAGCGTGTGGACAAGCCCGTCATGTCTTGCGCCGTCATGGCGCCGTCGGCATTGTCCGGCCGGGTTAAGGCTTGTTAACGGAGAGGGTGATGCGCCGAATCGTATGCGCAGTGGCGCTGGGTGCGGGCGTGATGTCGCTCAACGTGTTCTCGGCACTGCCGGCCTGGTCGGAACAGACCGAGCTGAACCATCTCGATTGCCTCTTCGATGAGGCTTTGAACGGCTTCCGCTGCCCGCCGCTTGTGTCCGGACCGGCTGTCGCCGGGATCGAGGCGGCATCCACGCCAGCGCGCGGAACGGCCGAGTGGAACGCGTATTGCGCCTCCAAGTACAAGAGCTTTGACCCCACGAGTGGATCGTACCGGACCTTTTCCGGGGAGGTTCGTGAATGCGCGTAGCGGTAAGTTTACGTTAAACTCAGCTAAAATTGGATTAAAGCTGGTCGTTCCTCAGTGCCTGCCGCATCTTCAGGGTGCGGGGGAGGATTAGACCGCGAGGAGATCGCATGAGCGTCCAGACTACGGAACGGGTCGTGACCCTGCCTGAAGGCGGACTGATCGTCATCGCAGGACGCGCAGGTTCGCTCGGCCCCTACAGGGTCGATGAAGCCCGCCTCGCGGAGCGCATTGAACGTTTCGTGTATCGTCGCGTCTGAGCGGCAGCACGGGTTTGGCCCGCAGACCGGAATCGTCTAGTCTCGGGCGCTTCCTGAAAGTTGATTGAGACAGTGGCAGACAACGAAGACCGGCCGACCGGCGGATCCGACATCAAGGCGGTGTCGATCACCGAGGAGATGAAGAAGAGCTACCTCGATTACGCGATGAGCGTGATCGTGAGCCGCGCTCTTCCCGATGTGCGAGACGGGCTGAAGCCGGTCCATCGCCGCATCCTGTTCTCCATGAACGAGGCCGGCTACACACCCGATAAATCCTACCGCAAGTCCGCCCGCATCGTCGGCGACGTCATCGGTAAGTATCACCCGCACGGCGACCAGTCGGTCTACGACGCGCTGGTCCGCATGGCGCAGGAATTCTCCATGCGCGTCATGCTGGTGGACGGGCAGGGCAATTTCGGCTCCGTGGACGGCGATCCTCCTGCGGCCATGCGCTACACCGAAGTGCGGCTTGCGCGTCCGGCGCTCGGCCTCTTGGCCGACATCGACGAAGACACCGTCGACTTCCAGGACAACTACGACAATTCGGAACGTGAGCCGAAGGTTCTCCCGGCGCGTTTCCCGAACCTGCTCGTCAATGGCGCAGGCGGCATCGCCGTCGGCATGGCAACCAACATCCCGCCTCATAATATGGGCGAGGTGATCGATGCCTGTCTGGCCCTGATCGACAATCCCGATCTAGATGTCGAGGGGCTGAACGAGATCGTTCATGGCCCGGACTTCCCGACGGGTGCGATGATCCTCGGCCGCAGCGGCATCCGCCAGGCCTACGCCACGGGTCGCGGTTCGGTCACCATGCGCGGACGCGCGACCATCGAGGAGATCCGCAAGGACCGCGAAGCCATCGTGGTCACCGAGATTCCGTACCAGGTCAACAAATCCACGCTCATCGAGAAGATGGCGGAACTGGTGCGCGAGAAGCGGGTGGAGGGCATCTCCGAACTCCGCGACGAATCCGACCGAAACGGCATGCGCATCGTCATCGAGCTGAAGCGCGATGCGGTGGGCGAGGTGGTGCTGAACCAGCTCTATCGTTTCACGGCGCTGCAATCGACCTTCGGCGTCAACATGGTGGCGCTGAACGGCGGCCGCCCCGAGACGATGAACCTCAAGGACGTGCTGCAGGCCTTCCTCGCCTTCCGCGAGGAAGTCATCAGCCGGCGCACCCGCTTCCGGCTCGGCAAGGCGCGCGACCGCGCCCACGTCTTGGTCGGCCTGGCCATCGCCGTCGCCAATATAGACGAGGTGATCAAGCTGATCCGCGAGGCGCCGGACCCGGCGACCGCCCGCGAACAGCTGATGTCGCGCCACTGGCCGGCGCAGGACGTGGCCCCGCTGATCCTTCTGATCGCCGACCCGCGCCACATGGTGAGCGAGGACAACACCTATCGGCTGTCGGCCGAGCAGGCGCGCGCCATCCTCGACCTTCGCCTGCAGCGCCTCACCGCTCTGGGGCGCGACGAGATCGCCGACGAGTTGAACAAACTTGGCCGGGAGATTGCCGACTTCCTCGACATCCTGCGCTCGCGCGCACGCATGCTGACCATCATCCGCAACGAGCTTCAGGAAGTGCGTGCGGCGCATGCCACCCCGCGCAAGACGGAGATCCTCGAAGCCGATGGCGACATGGATGACGAGGACCTCATCCAGCGCGAGGACATGGTCGTCACCGTCAGCCATTCCGGCTACGTGAAGCGCGTGCCGCTCGCCACCTACCGGGCGCAGCGCCGTGGCGGCAAGGGCCGCTCGGGCATGAGCACGAAGGAAGAGGATTTCGTCACCCGGCTGTTCGTGGCGTCCACGCATGCCGAGGTGCTGTTCTTCTCCTCGGCCGGGCAGGTCTACAAGATGAAGGTGTGGCGCCTGCCGCTTGCCGCTCCGCAATCGCGCGGCAAGGCCTTCGTCAACCTGCTTCCGCTGGATGCCGACGAGCGCATCACCTCCATCATCGTGCTGCCCGAGGACATGGCGTCCTGGGAGCGCAACGAGATCATGTTCGCCACCACCGGCGGCACGGTGCGCCGCAATGCGATGGCAGACTTCCTGAACGTCAACCGCAACGGCAAGATCGCCATGAAGCTGGAGGAGGGCGAGCACATCGCCGACGTCCAGCTCTGCGGTCCGCAGGATGACGTGCTGCTGACCACCGCCAACGGCAATTGCATCCGCTTCTCGGTCGAGGACGTGCGCGTCTTCAAGGGCCGCGATTCGGTCGGTGTGCGCGGTATTCGGCTCGATGGCGACGACCGGGTGATCTCGATGGGGATCATCCACCATGTCGAGGCCTCTCCGGCGGAGCGCGTGGCCTATCTGAAGATGTCGAACCAGCTGCGGCGCGGCCTCGGTGGCGAGACCGAAGACACCGCCGTGGAGAACGAGGAAGCGGTTCCGGACGTCGAGATCACGCAGGAGCGCTACGCCCAGATGAGCGCGGCGGAGCAATACCTGCTGACGATATCCGAGCGCGGTTACGGAAAGCGCAGCTCGTCGTTCGAGTACCGCATCACCAATCGTGGCGGTAAGGGCATCGTCGCCATGGCCGTGAACGCCCGCAACGGCAAACTGGTGGCCTCCTTCCCCGTGGAAGACCGCGACCAGATCATGCTGATCACCAATGGCGGTCAGACGATCCGCGTGCCGGTCGACGGCATCCGGATCACTGGCCGCAGCACCCAGGGCGTCACCGTGTTCAACACGGCCGAGGGTGAGAAGGTCGTCTCGGTTGAGAGCATCAGCGAAGAAGCTGATGAGGCCGACGAGATCGCCTGATCAAAGCCCACCGCACCCACCAAAAGAAAAGGCGCCTCGCGGCGCCTTTTCTTCTCAGTTGAGCGTCAGGGGTATCAATCGCTGACGCGCACGCGGGTAAGAACCGTCTCATTGGACACGCCGGCCTTCGCAACGGTCACGAAGCGCTTCGAGGCGTGCTCCGACATCGCCACCTGATGAGCGCCGACGATGCGCCCGAAGGCCTCGCCGCCATCCATGCTGGTGTCCGCAGCAAGCTGCGGGGCGACCGACAGGGCGTCGCCCTTGGCGGACAGGTTGGAATTGGTGGTGATGGAGGTCGCCGCTGGGGTGACATCCGCGACCGGCGTGGCTTTCGCCATCCGGGCCTGGTCCGCGTACGTCCACGCCGTCAGCGTGATCGCCGATACCACCGCCATTGTTGTCGCAAAACCCCGAAGCATTTCGTGCTCCTCACATCTCTTGCATCTACAACACGACCAAGCGAAAAAAGTTTCATCGAGGGTCGCCTGAGACATTTTTGTTAAAGTGTCCGTAATCCTTCTGCACTTGCAGGTGCTTCCGCCGCGGGCTAAAGCCGCCTCATGATCCGCACGGCCCTCTACGCCGGTTCCTTCGACCCCGTGACCAATGGGCACGTCGACGTATTGCGGTCCGCCGCTTTCATGTTCGACCGCGTCGTCCTGGCCGTCGGCACGCATCACGCGAAGACGCCGATGCTCAGTGCAGAAGATCGCGTCTCTCTGCTCAAACAGGTATGTGCGCCGATCGGGCTGGATAAGGGCTGCGATGTTCGGATCACGACCTTCAACGGTCTTGTGATCGACGCCGCACGGCAGGCCGATGCCCGTTTCCTCATACGTGGCCTGCGCAACGGCACGGATTTCGATTACGAAATGCAGATGGCCGGCATGAACGCCGCCCTCGCGCCCGACATCCACACCATCTGCATTCCCGCTTCGGTTGCCAGCCGCCCCATCACGGCCACTCTTGTCCGGCAGATCGCAGCCATGGGTGGCGATATCTCGGCGTTCGTGCCACAGCCCGTTGCCGCCAAACTGGCCGAACACCTGTCCGGGTCCTCTGAAGGAGAAAGCCGTTGATCAAGTACATGCTTGCGGCCGCGTTGGCGTTCGCCGCAATGGTGCCGGCCGCACAGGCACAAGGCGCGGGACAGACCCTTACGCTCGAGACCACGAAGGGACCGGTCGCCATCCGCCTGCGTCCGGATCTGGCGCCTGAGCATGCCAAACGCATGATCCAGCTTGCGGGCGAGGGCTTCTACAACAATGTGGTCTTCCATCGCGTGATCCCCGGCTTCATGGCTCAGACGGGTGATCCGACGGGCACCGGCACCGGCGGGTCCAAGTACCCGGACCTGAAAGCCGAGTTCAGCAAGACGCCGTTCGTGCGCGGCACCGTGGGCATGGCCCGCGCGCAGAGCCCCAACAGCGCGAACAGCCAGTTCTTCATCACTTTCGGTGACGCCGCGTTCCTCAACAGCCAGTACACGGTCGTGGGCGAAGTGGTTTCCGGCATGGAGAACGTCGACAAGATCAAGACCGGCGAGCCGGTCCGCAACCCAGACCGCATCGTCAAGGCCAGCGTGCAGTAAGCGGTCGACCCAAGGAAGGACATCACATGGCAGAAGCAGAAGACATCCTGGTTCTCGAAACCAGCAAGGGTCCCGTCGAGATCGCGATGCGTCCCGATCTGGCACCTGGCCACGTGGCCCGTATCAAGGAGCTGGTACGCGAAGGCTTCTACAACGGCACGCCGTTTCACCGCGTCATCGAGGGCTTCATGGCCCAGACCGGTGACCCGACGGGCACCGGCATGGGCGGCTCGGGCAAGAAGCTGAAAGCGGAGTTCAACGCCGGCAAGCATGTGCGCGGCACCGTCTCCATGGCTCGCGCGCAGAGCCCTGACTCCGGCGACAGCCAGTTCTTCATCTGCTTCGAGGACGCGAGCTTCCTGAACGGCCAGTACACCGTGTGGGGCGAGGTCGTGTCGGGCATGGAGAACGTCGACAAGATCAAGCGCGGCGAGCCCGTGCGCGATCCCGACACCATCCTGTCGGCCAAGATCAAAGCCGACGCCTGAGCGCAGCGATGCTGGCCAAGATTCTCTTATCAGCCTTCGCGCTGACGGCCGGCGTCGCCTTTTCGGTGCAGAGCGGCATCAATGCCGGGCTTGCACGGCAACTTGGGTCGTCGCTCATCGCGGCGACCATCTCCTTCAGTGTCGGCACCATCGCCCTGACAACGATCGGCTTGGCCACGGGGCAACTGGTCATCGGGAGCGGCTCCCTGAAGTCCGTGCCGGTGTGGATGTGGCTGAGCGGTGGCCTGCTGGGCGCCTGCATCGTCTACAGCAGCGTTCTTCTCGTGCCGCGGCTTGGCGTTGCGGCCGTGGCTGCGCTCATCATTGCCGGACAACTGATCGCGGCCGCAGTGATGGACCATTACGGCCTGCTCGGCGCTCCGGTCCACGAACTCACCGTTCTGCGGATGACCGGGCTGCTCCTGCTGATCATGGGCGCGGTGCTCGTCCGCTTCACTTGACGCCGGAACACAGACCGGCCCATCACCCCGCCATGGATGTTCAGCTGTTCGACTTCGACCTGCCGGAGGAGCGCATCGCCTTGCGCCCCGCGGAGCCGAGGGATCATGCGCGGATGATGGTGGTGCGGCCCGGTGCCGAGCCGGAGATCGGGCATCGCGGCGTCCTCGACCTTCCCGATCTCCTGCAGCCCGGCGACGCTCTGGTGGTCAACGACACACGCGTCATCCCGGCGCAACTGAGCGGCCGGCGGATCGGACGCGGAGACAGCGAGCCACGCATAGACGCGACCCTGCACAAGCGGGTGGACGCGCAGACATGGCTCGCCTTCCTGAAGCCGGGGCGCAAGATCGCGGCAGGCGACCGCATCAGCTTCGGTGGCGACGTGCTGGAGGCGCTGGCAGTCGAGAAGAACGAAGGAGGCGACGTCGCACTGCGATTCTCATGTTCGGGCCCGGAACTCGACGCCGCTATCGCCGCGACCGGCACGATGCCGCTGCCTCCTTACATCGCGGGCAAACGGCCTGCCGACGCGCGAGATCATGCGGACTACCAGACGGCCTTTGCCGAGCACGATGGCGCCGTGGCCGCGCCGACGGCCGGCCTGCATTTCACGGAAAGACTGCTGACCAGTCTCACGGATCGCGGCATCGGCTTGCACCGGCTGACGCTGCATGTGGGCGCCGGCACCTTCCTGCCGATGAAGGCGCAGGACACGCGCGACCACCGCATGCACTCCGAATGGGGTACGATCTCCCCGGAAACCGCCGAGGCGCTGAACGCGGTACGTGCACGGGGAGGGCGGGTCGTTGCAGTCGGCACCACCGCGCTGCGTCTGCTGGAGAGCGCCGCCACGGAGAGCGGCATCATCCAGCCCTTCAGCGGCGACACCGACATCTTCATCACGCCGGGCTACCGCTTCCGCGCCGTCGACGCGCTGATGACCAATTTTCACCTGCCGAAATCGACGCTGTTCATGCTGGTCTCGGCCTTCGCGGGGCTGGAACGGATGCAGCGCGCCTACGGGCACGCCATCGCAGACGGCTACCGCTTCTATTCATACGGCGATTCAAGCCTGCTCTTCCCGGACCGCACATGACCGAGCCTTTCAGCTTCACCCTGCACGCGCGCGACGGCGCAGCGCGGCGCGGCACCATCCGCACGGCCCATGGCGAGGTGGCGACGCCGGCCTTCATGGCCGTGGGCACGGCGGGCACGGTCAAGGCCATGCAGATGCGCGACGTGCGCGAGACGGGCACGGATGTGGTGCTGGGCAATACCTACCACCTGATGTTGCGGCCGGGCGCCGAGCAGGTCGCTAAGCTGGGCGGGCTGCACAAATTCGCGGGCTGGCCGCACACCATGCTGACCGATTCCGGTGGCTTCCAGGTGATGTCGCTGGCCAAGCTGCGGAAGGTGACGGAGCAGGGCGTGGCCTTCCAGTCCCATATCGACGGCTCCAGGCACATGCTGACGCCCGAGCGCAGCATGGAGATCCAGGGCCTGCTGGGTTCCGACATCCAGATGCAGTTCGACGAGTGCGTGTCGCTGCCGAACAGCCGCGACGAGATCGACCGCGCGATGCGGCTGTCGCTGCGCTGGGCCGAGCGCTCAAAGGCCGCCTTCCGGGGCGGAGACGGGCAGGCTGTGTTCGCCATCGTTCAGGGCGGGGACCAGACGGACCTGCGCCGGGAATCGGCCCGTGAACTGGTCGCCATGAACTTTCCCGGCTACGCGATAGGCGGCTTGGCGGTGGGTGAGCCGCAGGACGTGATGCTGCGCGTGCTGGAGGACACCCTTCCGGACCTGCCACAGGACCGACCGCGCTATTTGATGGGCGTCGGCACGCCCGACGACATGCTGCAAAGCGTCGCGCGCGGCATCGACATGTTCGACTGCGTGATGCCGACGCGCGCCGGCCGCCACGGTCTGGCCTATACCCGCTATGGCCGAATCAATCTCAAGAACGCCCGCCACGCAGACGATCCGCGCCCTCTTGATCCCGAAAGCACGTGTCCGGCAGCGCGCGACTATTCGCGGGCCTACCTCCACCATCTCGTCCGCTCGGGAGAGATCCTGGCCATGACGCTGCTGACCTGGTCTAACATCGCCTATTACCAGTCGCTGATGCGTGGTGCGCGCGAGGCCATCGAGGCCGGGCGCTACGCGGACTACGTAGCTGATGCCAGGGCGTGCTGGGAGCGCGGCGACGTCGCGCCCTGACGCGATCGGGGCGAAACCCTCAGGTCGCGAGCATGGCCGCACGCAGCGTCAACAGTGCAAGGGCGAAAGCGGACACCGTGGCGGTGCACAGAAGCGCCATCACGACGGTGAAGAAGTCTATCTTGATTTGCGCCAGCATCGTCCGTCCTCCTTTGATCCCCCGAAGGCTAACGGCGGCAGACGGTTCCTATTCCCGCTTCTGGCGAAGCCGCGGGAGAAATCCCCGTGCAGAGGCGAGTGGAGGTAGCTGTCCGACGAACTGTGCGACGGCGGAGTAGACGGGCGGTTGTGATTGAGATCGCTGGTGAGCCGGGCGGGGGTCGAACCCGCGACCACATGATTAAAAGTCACGTGCTCTACCACTGAGCTACCGGCCCCAGCGATGCGCGGAACCTATGGGGAGGTCCGGCGGGGGTCAAGCCGCTTCGCCTTCAAGCGTACTTTTGACTTTCCCTGTGCGGTGTTCGGCCATAACTCCGGCAAGGATGTCCGCGACCGCTGGCTGTGTTAACAGCCCCTTGGGACGGCGCGGACGTTCAGGAAAGCAGGCGATACGCAGGAGGAAAACCCGATGTCCGATGACCAGAAGATTGCCAGACGCGCTTATGAGCTTTGGCAGAGTTCGGGCCATCAGGGTCTGGACGTCGATCATTGGCTTGAGGCAGAGCGCCAGATCCTGAAGGAGCAGCAGGAAGCGCACGCCACCGCGCTGGCCGATCCGGAGACCCCCGCCGCGCCCGACGAAACCGTTGCTCCCGGCAAAACCGCCCGCGCGCGCGTGCAGCCGAAGGCCGACACTCCGGCCTCTGCGAAAATCGGCAAGAAGGATCCGGGCTTCACGGCGGCAGAGCCGAAGACCGCCAAGGCCAAGAAGCCGTCGATGGATGCCGCAAGCAGCGAAAGCCCGGCCCGTGCCACCCGGAAGAAGAAGGCAGATGCCTGAGCTGCGGTCGGCGCAGTGCCGGTAGCAGGAGGTTCCCTGGAGGCCGACGGCCCGGAAGACCTCTTCGATGCGGCTATCATCGGGGCGGGACCGGCCGGGGCGTCCTGCGCCATCTGGCTGGCGCGGCTCGGCTGCCGCGCGATTCTCATCGAAGCCGCAGGCTCCCCCGGCGGACTGCTGCGCGAGACGCCCTTCCGCAATGACTGGATCGCCACGCAGCCGGGCGCGACAGGCTTCGAGCTCGCAGCCAATCTGGGCGTAAGCCTTGCAGCCGCGAGTGTTTCCACGATCATGGGACGTCGCGTAGACGCGGTTGACGGAGGGCAGGGACGTTTCAGCGTCCATCTGGCCGGTGGGCAGTCGGTTCGCGCCAGACATGTCGTTCTCGCCACCGGTGTTCAGCCTGTCCGGGGCGGGTTGGTGCCGGGCGAAAGCATCCTGATCGGGCCCGGTCGCCACGTGGCGGAGGCGCGGTTCACCGGCCAGCGTGTCGCCATCCTGGGCGGTGGGGACAACGCGCTGGAGAACTACGCTTTCATCCGCACACGCGGCGCCGCGCAGGTGCACGTCTATGCCCGGACCTTGCGCGGACAGCGCGCTGCTATCGCTGCCGCAGAACCCGCGGACCTGCATGTCGGCACATATGATGTGGACGGCCTCACCCTCTGCGTGAGCGGCCAGCGATATGACCGGCTGGTCGTGATGTATGGCTGGGAGCCTTCGCCCCTCCCGGAGATGCCCGCGAAGCTCGCGCGGGACAGGCGAGGCTTCCTGGATGTCCATCCGCACACCTGCGAGACCCGCCTTGCGGGTCTGTTCGCCATCGGAGAGGTGACTCGGCGAAACCACCCCTGCGTCGTGACGGCGATGGCCGATGGGATCGTCGCCGCCAAGACCATCCAGGCGAGCGTGGAACTTACCTAATTACGGCAACCAAGGTGGTGCCTCCGCGTTAACGGTCCGACAGAGACGGGGATCGTGAAGAATGACGCGCGAAATGGCACGAATCGAGGATGGCGTTTCGACCGGGTCTGGCTCGTCGCGCATCGGCACCGTGGCGCTGGGCGCCGCCATCCTTGCTTTCACCATGTGGCGCGGCCATTCCGCAGATCCGCGCGGCGGCAAGCATGGCGATCATGCGGGCGCCGGGGCCGGAACATCGGCAAAAAGCAAGACGGCGCGCGGTCGGGAAGCCGAAACTCCCACGCAGATTCCGGCTCGCGGTTGGACGGACATCCTACTGCGCGTCTACAACGAGATCTCGGAAGATCGCGTTCTCGCCGTTGCGGCGGGCGTCACCTTCTACGCACTGCTCGCCATCTTCCCGGCTCTGACGGCCTTCGTCTCACTTTATGGACTGATCGCCGACCGGGCGACTTTGTCCGAGCACCTCAACGCCCTCAGCGGTGTGATGCCGGGCGGCGGCATGGAGATCATCTCCGAGCAGCTGACGCGCCTGACCAGCCAGCCGGAGCAGGCGCTGGGCTTCGGCTTCGTCTTCGGTCTCGCGCTTGCGCTCTGGAGCGCCAATGCCGGGATGAAGGCGCTCTTCGACGCGATCAACGTCGCTTACGGCGAGAGGGAGAAGCGCGGGTTCTTCGCGCTGAACCTGCTGTCCCTCAGCTTCACCGTCGGCGCGATCCTGTTCCTGGTGATCGGCCTCATCGCCATCGTCGTGGTGCCGATCGTGCTCAACTGGTTCGGGCTGCAGGGGGCCACCGAAGGCCTTCTCGCGATGCTGCGCTGGCCGGTGATGCTCGTCGTGGCGGCCCTGGCCATCTCGCTCCTCTACCGCTTTGGGCCGAGCCGCGAGCGGGCCAAGTGGCGGTGGGTGTCCGTCGGCAGCGTGGTTGCGGCTCTGTTGTGGCTCGGCGGCTCGCTGCTGTTCTCCTGGTACGTCACCAATTTCGGCTCGTACAACGAAACCTATGGCTCGCTGGGCGCCGCGATCGGCTTCATGACCTGGATGTGGTTGTCGACGGTCATCATCCTCGTAGGCGCCGAACTCAACTCCGAGGCAGAGCACCAGACGGCCAAGGACAGCACCTCCGGTGCCCCGAAACCAATGGGAGAACGAGGCGCCCAGATGGCGGACAATGTGGCTGGCTGAGGCTTCGCAAAGGCGCTGTCAAAGAGCGCCCGGGATGTCATAAGCCTGTCACCCTGCCTCCCTACAAGCTGCGGCGACCGCCCGGGAACGCCGGTCGGTCAGACCTGCCGTGAATGTCGCGGACGGGCACAACCTCAACGACAGGAGAGGCAAGATGAAGCATATCGGCCTGAATGCATTCAAGTCGGCTATCATCGCCGCAGCCGCCATCACAGTGGCTGGCGCCGCGAATGCGCAGACGATCACCGGCGCTGGCGCGTCGTTCCCGGCCCCGGTTTATGCCAAGTGGGCGGACGCTTATAAGACCAAGACCAACACCTCGGTGAACTATCAGTCGATCGGCTCCGGCGGCGGCGTCAAGCAGATCAAGGCCAAGACGGTTACCTTCGGTGCGTCCGACGCCCCGCTGAAGAAGGAAGATCTGGACCAGGCTGGCCTCGTTCAGTTCCCGACGGTCATCGGCGGCGTTGTTCCCGTCATCAATGTCGAAGGCATCGAATCTGGTGCGATCGTTCTCGACGGCGAGACCCTGGCGAACATCTATCTCGGCGAAGTGAAGACCTGGAACGATCCGGCCATCGCGAAGCTGAACCCGAACGTGAAGCTGCCGAGCACGGCCATCGCCGTCGTTCGTCGCTCGGACGGTTCGGGCACCACCTTCCTGTTTACGGATTACCTCTCGCAGGTGAACCCGAACTTCAAGTCGAAGATCGGCGCCGCCACCGCTGTCGAATGGCCGGTTGGCCTCGGCGCCAAGGGCAATGAAGGCGTTGCCAACACTGTCTCGCAGACGCAGGGCGCGATCGGCTATGTCGAGTACGCCTACGCCAAGCAGAACAAGATGGCCCACGCCAACATGATGAACCAGGCCGGCAAGAACGTCGCACCGACGGCTGCAGCCTTCGAAGCTGCTGCCGGCAGCGCCGACTGGAAGAGCGCACCGGGCAACTACCTGGTCCTCACCAACCAGCCGGGCGATGCTTCGTGGCCGATCACGGGCGCGACCTTCATCCTGATGCACAAGCAGCCGCAGGACGCGAAGGCTTCCGCCGAAGCTCTGAAGTTCTTCGAGTGGGCTTACAGCGCCGAAGGCGACAAGCTGGCCTCTGATCTCGACTATGTGGCTCTGCCGGACAACGTTACGACCGACATGCAGGCCATGTGGAAGGCCGAGATCAAGACCGCTAACTGATCCCGTTAATAGCAAGGGGGCCTCTGTGCCCCCTTGCTTTCTGTGCCCAAAGCCTGGAGACGGTGATGGCCGACATCAGCTTATCGGACGTGCACGTGGTCAGTTCGCGACAAAAGACGCTCAAGCGCTTCAACATCGCCGACGTCATCTTCCATCGCGCGACGCAAGCCGCGGCGATCCTCGTCCTCCTGATCCTGGGCGGCGTGATCTTCTCGCTGATCCGGGGCTCCATTCCGATTTTCCGCGAGTTCGGTCTCGCATTCTTCGTCACGCAGAGCTGGAACCCGGTTACCGAACAGTTCGGCGGCCTGGCAGCGATCTACGGCACGGTCGTCACCTCGCTGATCGCCATGCTGATCGCGGTTCCCCTCGGCATCGGTATCGCCATTTTCCTGACGGAACTTTGCCCGCAGTTCCTGCGCCGCCCGATCGGCATCGCAGTTGAGCTCCTGGCCGGTATCCCCAGCATCATCTATGGCATCTGGGGCTTCTTCGTCTTCGCTCCGTTTCTCCAGCAGACGCTGCAGCCTTTCCTGATCAACGTCACGGCCCCGATCCCGGTGCTGTCCTACCTGTTTGCAGGTCCGCCCTACGGCATCGGCATCCTGACCGCGAGCCTGATCCTCGCGATCATGGTTCTGCCCTTCATCACCTCGATCACACGCGACGTATTTCTCACGGTGCCGCCGGTCCTCAAGGAAGCGGCATACGGCGTGGGATGCACGCGCTGGGAAGTCATCCGCAATGTCGTGATCCCCTACACACGCGTCGGCGTGGTGGGCGGCGTCATGCTCGGCCTCGGGCGTGCTCTCGGCGAGACGATGGCGGTCACCTTTGTGGTGGGCAATGCCAACCGCATCTCGGCATCGCTGCTGCAGCCGGGAACCACCATCTCCGCGACCATTGCCAACGAGTTCACCGAAGCCACCGGCGACATCCACACCGGGTCGCTGATCGCGCTTGGCCTCATCCTCTTCTTGATCACCTTCACGGTTCTGGCGATCTCCCGCCTGCTGTTGATGCGGGTGGCCAAGGCATCGGGAGCCTGATCCATGTCCTCGCTCCACGCACGCCGGCGCATCACGAACCAGATCTTCATGACGCTGTCGCTGGCCGCGGCCGTCATCGGCATCACCTGGTTGTTCCTCATCCTCGGCACGCTTGTCCTCAAGGGCGCAGCCGGCCTCAATCTCGCGGTCTTCACCGAGATCACGCCACCGCCGCAAGGCGAAGGCGGTGGCCTGCTGAACGCCATCGTCGGCAGCCTGATCATGACCTCGATCGCGGTTGCCGTCGGCACCCCGGTCGGCATCCTGGCCGGCACTTACATGGCTGAGTACGGACGTCACACGAAGCTCACCACGGTCGTGCGCTTCATCAACGACATCCTGCTCTCGGCACCCTCCATCGTCATCGGCCTGTTCATCTACGAGCTGATCGTCGCACGGATGGGCCACTTCTCGGCGATAGCGGGCGCTGCGGCACTTGCGGTGCTGGTCATACCGGTCGTGGTCCGCACGACGGAAGACATGCTGCTCCTGGTGCCTGATCAGCTTCGCGAGGCGTCGACGGCTCTCGGCGCGCCGCGCTGGTTCGTCATCCGCAAGGTTGCCTACACGGCAGCCAAGGCCGGGATGGTCACCGGCGTGCTGCTGGCGGTCGCACGTGTCTCCGGCGAGACCGCTCCGCTGCTGTTCACGGCGCTGAACAACCAGTTCTGGAGCACAGACCTTACACAGCCCATGGCAAGCCTTCCGGCCACCATCTTCAACTTCGCTCTCAGCCCCTATGAAGGCTGGCAGCAACTGGCCTGGACCGGGGCCCTTCTCATCACCTTCGCGGTGCTGACGCTCAGCATTACCGCGCGCTACCTCACTTCGCGGAGCTGATCATGACCGACACGTCGCTTCTATCCCCGACCGATCCTGCCGGAGCTGTCGCACCCAAGCCGGCGATCCCCGTGTCGAACGATGGGTCATCGTCCTCTCCCACGACCATCACCATCAATCGTGCGACGGACCGTCACGAGAAGGTTTCGATCCGTAATCTCAAGTTCTACTACGGCGAGCACCTGGCGCTGAAGTCGATCAACCTGCCGCTTTACGAGAAGACGGTCACCGCCTTCATCGGCCCGTCGGGTTGCGGCAAGTCCACGCTGCTGCGCGTGCTGAACCGCATCTACGAGCTCTATCCGAACCAGCGCGCCGAAGGCGAGGTTCTGCTGGACGGTCGCAACGTGCTTTCGCCCGACCAGGACCTGAACCTGCTGCGCGCGCGCATCGGCATGGTGTTCCAGAAGCCGACGCCGTTCCCGATGACGATCTTCGAGAACGTGGCGTTCGGCATCCGCCTCTACGAGAAGCTTTCGAAGGCGGATATGGAGCAGCGGGTGTTCTCGGCTCTCGAGCGCGCCGGCCTCTGGAAAGAGGTCAAGGACAAGCTCAACGCCAGCGGACTCAGCCTCTCCGGCGGCCAGCAGCAGCGTCTGTGCATCGCACGTGGCATCGCGGTGAAGCCGGACGTGATCCTGCTCGACGAGCCGGCCTCCGCGCTCGATCCGATCTCGACCGGCAAGATCGAGGAACTGATCAACGACCTGCGGTCGGAGTACACGATCTGCATCGTCACGCATAACATGCAGCAGGCGGCCCGCGTCTCCGAGTTCACGGCCTTCATGTATCTCGGCGATGTCATCGAGTTCGACCGCACGGAGAAGATCTTCACCAATCCGAGCGAGAAGCGGACGCAGGACTACATCACCGGCCGTTTCGGCTGATCGACGTCCTCAGGTCACAGCGTTTTGAGGCCCGGCGAAAGTCGGGCCTTTTGCTTGGCGTTGAGCCGCGTTCCGGCGCCGTGCTATGGCAGGCGGATGAGCGAGACCACATTTCAGCGAGAGATCATCGAGGCACCCGGCGGCGAGAAGCGGGTTCTGCTTCATTCCTGCTGCGCCCCGTGCTCGGGCGAGGTGATGGAGGCCATGCTGGCCTCGGGGATCGATTACACGATCTTCTTCTACAATCCGAACATCCATCCCGAGCGGGAATACCTCCTGCGCAAGGATGAGAACGTGCGCTTCGCCGAGAAGCACAACGTGCCGTTCGTGGATGCCGACTACGACAAGGACAATTGGTACGCCCGTGCCCGGGGCATGGAGTGGGAGCCGGAGCGGGGCGCCCGATGCACCATGTGCTTCGACATGCGCTTCGAGCGCACAGCGCTCTACGCGCACGAGCATGGCTTCCCCGTGATCACGTCCTCCCTCGGCATCTCGCGCTGGAAGGACATGAACCAGATCAACGGATCGGGACGGCGCGCGGCGGCACGCTACGAAGGCATGACCTACTGGGAGTACAACTGGCGCAAGAAGGGCGGCTCCTCGCGCATGATCGAGATCTCCAAGCGCGAGAACTTCTACCAGCAGGAATATTGCGGCTGCGTCTATTCCCTGCGGGACACCAATGTCTCGCGGCGCGAGCGCGGGCGCGACCCGATCAAGCTCGGGGTGCTCTATTACGGGCAGGCCGAAACGGACGATGCGCCGGAGCAGGGCTGAGGGGCTTCACGCAACGCCCAGCAGGCGGATCAGTCCGTAGCTGAACACGCCAAGTGCCGCGAGCGAGAGGCTTGCGGCCAGGAACACCCGCCGTCCGACGCGCGCCAGCACCCGCAGGTCAGCGCTGAGGCCGAGAGCCGCCATCGAGATGACCGTCAGCCACTCGGTGATTGCCGCCAGCGCGGGCAGTACCGGCCCCGGGATCAAGCCCGCGCCTCGTGCGGCCACCATCGCCACGAAGCCGATGATGAACCACGGCAGCATCACCGCGGCCGAAGGCCGTCTTCCTCCTGATCCTTCTGCGAACCACAGGCTGATCGCCACGATGACCGGCCCCAGCATCAGCACGCGCAGCAGTTTGACCACGGTGCCGACCTGCAGGCTCAGTTGCGACACCGGGGCAGTGGCGGCCAGAACTTGCGGCACGGCATAGACCGTCAGGCCTGCGAAGATGCCGTACTGGTTCGCGGAATAGCCGATGAGGCCGGGCAGGGACGGCAGGAACAGGACGGCGGCGATCCCCAGAACTGCGGTGAAGGTGATGGATGCGGCCACGTCGCGCGCCGGCGCGCGGATCACAGGTGCCACGGCTGCGATGGCAGAGTTGCCGCAGATCGAGTTTCCGACGGCAATGAGCAGTGCCAACGGCTTGTCGAGGCCGGCCATGCGGCCGAGCAGGTAGCTGGTGGGGACCGACAACGCGACGACGGCCGCGATGCCGAGGAGCAAAGCGGGCCCGGCTGCCATCACCGCAGCCGGATCGATCAACGAGCCCAGCAGAACGACTGCGATCTCCAGCAGCGTCTTGGAAGAGAAGCAGATGCCCGCTCTGGTGGACGCCTGCAGTGGCAAGGTGCTGCGGACGGCCAGCCCGAAGACGATCGCGAGCGGCACGGCATCCAGCACCGGGTGCCCCAGCAGCCGGACTTCAACCCAGGACGCGGCGCGCGCCGCCAGCGCCACGCCGACGCACAACATCAGTCCCGGTAAAAGGCCGCTCCACGACGTGGGGCGGCGGCTTGGCTCCAAATCCACTATCATTCCGGCAGGATGGCAGGCGTCGCTGTTAGGTCTATCGCGACTTTCCCGATGTTCTGTGCACTATTATCGAACGATGACCCTGGAGCAGCTCAAGATCTTTGTGGCCGTCGCGAAGCGGGAGCACCTCACCCGCGCTGCGGAGGGGCTCAACCTGACGCCGTCGGCGGTCAGTTCCTCCATCCGTGCGTTGGAGGAGCGGTACGGACTCTGCCTGTTCCACAGGGTAGGGCGGCGCATCGAACTAACCGAGGAAGGACGCATGTTCCTTCCGCATGCGCGTGACGTCCTGGCTTCGGCGCAGGATGCGGAACGGGCGTTGAAGGAGACCGGCGGGCTGATCCGCGGGCGTATCGGCGTGTCGGCAAGCCAAACGATCGCCGGGTACTGGCTGCCCCCGTTTCTCGCGAGATTCCGCGAAACCTATCCCGGCTTGGAGACGAACCTGCTGGTGGGCAACACCGCTGATACGGTTGGCGACGTTTTCCATGGCCGGGCCAATATCGGCTTCGCTGAGGGCGAGGTTGAGCACCCCGACCTGACGGTTCGAGCCGTGGCGACCGACCAACTCATAGTGGTTGTGCCCGTGCGGCATGCCTGGGCCGACGGGCGGCACCTATCCCCGACGGAGATTCGGAATGGTGACTGGATCTTGCGGGAGCAAGGCTCCGGCACCCGGGCGCTCTTCGAGAAGGCGCTGGCGGCTCAGGACATCGCGGCCGGCGACCTGAAGGTCCTGCTGGCGCTTCCCTCGAACGAGGCCGTGCGCTCGGCGGTTCTTTCCGGGGAGTATGCCACCGTCATGTCGGAAGCAGTGGCCGCACCGGATCTTGCCACCGGCCGGCTGGTGAAGGTCGGCATGGATCTGCCGCCGCGCCATTTCTGGCTGCTGCGGCACCGAGAGCGCTACCGGACCAAGGCATCCGCCGCTTTGGAGGCCTTGGTCACGGCAAGAACTAGCCCAGAAACTCCAGCACAGCCCCGGTGAAAGCCTCGGCCTGCTCGACATTGATGATGTGCGAGCCGCGAAGGATGAGGCCGCTCGAATTCGGCACCCGGCCCACGATGAGGGCAGCCTCGTTCGGCGACGTGTTTTGGTCGTTCGAGCCCACGATGACGAGGGTCGGCGAGGTGACGGCGCGGATGCTCTCGCGCTGGTCCATGTCGCGCATCGCGGACGAACAGCCGATGAAGCCGTCGAGGGTGGTCTGCACGAACTGCGCACGGATGGCATCCACGGCTCCGGCGTTCGCCGTCAGGAACTCCTTGGTGAACCACATGCCCATGGTCGGGTTCGCCAGAGGCTCGATGCCGCGGTTCTGCGCCGTCTTGATGCGGCCGTTCCAGACCTCAGGCGGACCCATGAACACGCCCGCGCTGGCCACCACGAGCCGTTGGATGCGCTCCGGCGCGGTCGACGCGATCCGCAGGCCCACCATGCCGCCGATGGAGAGGCCCACCCAATGCGCGCTCTCCACGCCGGCCGCATCCATTACGGCGATGGAATCCCCTGCGAGCTCGTCGATGGTGTAGGGCGCTGCCGGTGAATTGGACTGGCCGTGGCCGCGGCGGTCATATCGCACGACCCGGAACCGCTCCGTCAGGGCAGCCAACTGCGGCTGCCACATTCCGTGCGTCGTCCCCATCGAGTTCGACAGCACCAGTGCCGGCGCATCGGCGGGTCCGTCCACAGTGTAGAAGAGGCGGACGCCGTTGTTGTCTGCGAAAGCCATTTGTGTGCCTCAGCGAATTTCGACGGCGAAGCTGTCGAGGGCCGGTGCGGCCGTGATGAGGCCGCGCTCCTTCATGAACGCGCCGAAGCCCTCATAGCGCGCGCGATCCAGGAGGCCCGGCTGCTTGGCGAAGCGCGGTAGGGTGGCGGCCCATGCGGCGGTGTTCAGCTCGTCGTCCAGCTTGGGATAGGCCTTGGTGAAGGCTTTCCAGCTTTCTTCGGGATGGTTCAGCAGTTGCACCGTCGCTTCCTGCCCGGCAGCGAGGAAGCGCTTCAGCCGGTCGTCGCCGAGGCTGTCCTTGTGCGCGACGTAGATCAACTCGTCATAGAGCGGCACGCCGTGTTCCTCGGGGAAGAAGACAGTGCTGGTCCCGCCGGCGATCTTCACCTGCGTAGGCTCGAAATTTCGGAAGGCGCCGATCACGCCATCCACCTGCTTGGCCATCAGGGCTTGCGTCAAAGCGAAGTTGACGTTGACCATCTCGACGTCCTTCGCGGAGAGGCCGGCGTTCTCGAGCATCACGCCCATCAGCGCGTCCTCGAAGCCGGAGATGGAATAGCCGACCTTCTTGCCCTTTAGGTCGGCGATCGATTTCACCGGACCGTCCTTCAGGACCAGCAGCGAGTTCAGCGGCGTGTCCACCAGCGTGCCGAAGCGCACGACGGGCACGCCTTCCTGCACCTGGAGATAGAGGTTCGGCTGATAGGTCACGGCCACGTCCGCCTGCTTGGCGCCGACGAGCCGAGGCGGCGCGTTGGGATCGGCAGGTTCGACCAGTTCGACATCCAGGCCGTGCTTCTCGAACAGGCCGTTCTGCTTGGCGATGACGAGAGGCGCATGATCCGGGTTCACGAACCAGTCCAGCAGCACCGTCAGCTTGTCGGCGGCTGCGGCGGGGCTGAGCGAGAGGCCGAGGGCGACCAAGGCGGCGGCAAGACGCTTCATCGGGAGAACCTCATTGCGCGCGCCTCAGGAGGGGCGGCGATCATCGGACCAGGGGATCAGACGGGCGAGCGCCGCGTCCAGGGTGAACCAGAGAACGGCTGCGACCAAGCCGAGGATCAGGAGGGCCGCGAACAGCACATCCGTCTGCGCGCGGGCATTGGCATTCAGCATCACATAGCCAAGACCCGATGACGCGCCAACCCATTCGCCCACCACGGCCCCGATGGGTGCCGCGGCAATGGCGACGCGCAAGCCCGAGGCAAGCGAGGGCAGGGCGGACGGTACCTTCAGCAGGCGCAGGGTCTGTAAGCGCGAGGCACCGTGCAGGCGTGCGAGATCCAGCAGCCCGGGATCGGTGCGCCGCAGGCCGTCCTGAAAGGCTGAGGTGATGGGAAAGAAGATAATGATCGTCGTCATCACGATCTTGGACGCCAGTCCGTAGCCGAACCAGACCACGAGCAGGGGAGCGATGGCGAAGACCGGCAGCACCTGCGACAGCACCAGAAGGGGCAGCAGCCAGCGGCGCATGGTCTCCGACGACGCCACCAGCAGGGCAGCCGAGACGCCCAGCACAGTGCCCGCGAAGAGTCCAAGCAGGATCTCCTGTAGCGTCACCAGGGCATTGTCGAAGAGGTAGACGTGGTTCTTCAGGATGGCCGCGAAGACGCGTTCCGGGCCGGGAAGGATGAATGGCGGCGGACCGAACAGCTTTATGCCAGCCCACCACGCAGACAGCAGCACCGCCGCCGTAACGATGGCGCGCAGGACGGAGGCGGCTGGGGCGGGAAGACGAAGATTCATGTGGACCGGCCTCTTCCTTAGAGGCGGCGCGGACCCGGTTCAACGTGATAGGGCATCGCACCCGATGACCGGACCGGGAAAAGCCCTTATGAGAGGCGACCCGGCGACGCAGCCGGAAACCGGGACCAGACACATGGCACAGAGAACCTGTCTCACAATCGTGCTCGCGGCCGGCGAAGGGACGCGCATGCGTTCCAGCCTGCCCAAGGTGCTGCACCGCGCGGCGGGCCGCACGCTTCTGGGTCACGCGCTCGCATCGGCGGAAGGCGCCGGCGCCGAAAGGCTGGCCGTGATTGTCGGACCGGGGCGCGAGGACGTGGCGGCCGAGGCGCAGGCGGCTCGCCCGGATGCGCAGGTTTTCACCCAGACGGAGCGTCTCGGCACGGCGCATGCGGTGCTGGCGGCGCGTGAGGCTCTGGGGAGCCCGGCCGACGATGTCCTGATCCTGTTCGCCGATACGCCCCTGATCCGTTCCTCCACGCTGTCGCGGATGCGGGACGAACTCGCAGCCCGCGCGGACATTGCGGTGCTGGGCTTCCGGGCCGCGGATCCCACCGGATATGGCCGGCTCATCGTGCAGAACGGCAGCCTTGCCGCCATTCGCGAGGAAAAGGATGCGAGCGCCGACGAGCGCGCGATCGACCTCTGCAATGCCGGGCTGATGGCCATGGCCGGCAAGCACGCGCTTTCGTTGCTGGACGAGGTCGGCAACGCCAATGCCAAGGGCGAGTACTACCTTACGGACGTGGTGGAGATCGCCCGTGCGCGCGGTCTCAAGGCCGTTGTGCTCGAGGCTCCGGAGGCCGAGGTGCAGGGCGTCAACACGCGCGCGCAGCTGGCATCCGCCGAAGCCGCCTTCCAGCAGCGCCTCCGGGCTGCGGCGCTGGAGGCCGGGGTAACGCTGATCGCTCCGGAGACGGTGTTCTTCTCCTCGGATACGGTGCTGCAGCCCGACGTGCTGGTGGAGCCGAACGTGGTGTTCGGACCCGGGGTGCATGTGGAAAGCGGTGCCGTCATCCACGCATTCAGCCATCTTGAGGGCGCACACGTGGGCTCGGGCGTCTCCATCGGTCCGTTCGCGCGGCTCCGGCCAGGCGCGTCGCTCGCCGAAGGCGTGCGCATCGGCAACTTCGTGGAGATCAAGAACGCCGTGCTCGATGCCGGCGTGAAGGTGAACCACCTCGCTTATGTGGGCGACAGTCATGTCGGCGAGAACGCCAATATCGGCGCCGGCGCCATCACCTGCAATTACGACGGCGTGAACAAGCACCGCACCGAGATCGGCGCGGGCGCCTTCATCGGCGTCAATTCCGCGCTGGTGGCGCCGGTCACGATAGGCGAGGGTGCCTATGTCGCGACCGGCAGCATCATCACCGAGAACGTGCCGGCGGATGCCCTGGCCGTGGCTCGCAGCCGCCAGACGGTGAAGCCGGGCTGGGCCGAAGAGCGCCGGAAAACCGTGACGAAGACGAAGCGGGACTGATGTCTGCCTCAGGATGAGGTCGTGCTGGATCAGCGATCGGCCGAAATCCGGGCGGTCATATTCGGACAAAGTTTGTTATTTTGCGCAAAGCTGGCCTTCGGCTTAGACACTCTGCCGGCCGGAGAACAATCTGTATGTGCGGTATTGTCGGAATCCTGGGCAACAAGCCTGTTGCCCCGCAGATCGTGGACGCGCTGAAGCGTCTCGAATATCGCGGCTATGATTCCGCGGGCGTCGCCACTTTGGAAGATGGCGAGCTCGACCGCCGCCGCGCGCCCGGCAAGCTGCGTTATCTGGAGGAAAAGCTGGAGAGCGAGCCGCTTGGCGGCAATGCCGGGATCGGCCACACCCGGTGGGCCACCCATGGCGGACCCAGCGAAGAGAACGCCCATCCGCACTCCACGGCCCGCGTTGCGGTGGTGCACAATGGCATCATCGAGAACTACAAGGAGCTGAAGTCCGAGCTCATCGCTCAGGGTGTCCATTTCTCCAGCGAGACGGACACCGAGGTGATCGCCCACCTCGTTTCAGAACAGCTCGACGCCGGCAAGACGCCGGAACAGGCCGTGCCCGCCGTGCTGTCGCGTCTGCGCGGGGCCTTCGCGCTGGCCTTTCTGTTCCGAGGCGAGGACGATCTCATGATCGGCGCCCGGCGCGGCAGTCCCCTCGCCGTCGGGTACGGCAATGGCGAGATGTTCCTGGGCTCCGACGCCATCGCGCTCGCGCCCTTCACCGACCGGATCAGCTATCTCGACGACGGCGATTGCGCGGTCATGACCCGTCGCGGTGTCACGGTGCGCGACTGCGATGGCTCGGGTGCTGCCGTGTCGCGCACGATCCAGCGCTCGCTCGCCAGCGCCGCCCAGATCGACAAGGGCAATTACCGCCACTTCATGGCCAAAGAGATCGCGGAGCAGCCGGAGGTCGTCGGGCATACGCTGTCGCACCATCTCGACATGAGCGCGGGCCGCGCCCGGGTTCCCGAGGGCCTCGACTTCGCGGCGCTTGATCGTCTCGCCATTTCGGCTTGCGGCACGGCCTTCTATGCCGGCCTCGTGGCGCGCTACTGGTTCGAGAAATATGCGCGGATGCCGGTCGACATCGACATCGCATCGGAGTTCCGCTACCGCGAGCCGCCGCTGAATGGCGGCGGTCTCGGCATCCTCATCTCGCAGTCCGGCGAAACCGCCGACACGCTGGCAACTTTGCGCCATTGCCGCCAGCAGGGCATGCAGATCGCCTCAGTGGTCAATGTCCCGACCTCCACCATTGCCCGGGAATCTGATGTCGCCCTGCCTACGCTCGCCGGGCCTGAGATCGGCGTTGCTTCCACCAAGGCGTTTACGTGCCAGCTGGCGACGCTTGCGAGCCTTGTCATCGCCGCCGGCCGCGCGCGCGGGGTGCTGGGCGCCGACGACGAGGCCGAGCTTGTCGGTGCTCTCATCGAACTGCCGCGCCTGATGGCCGAGACGCTGAAGCTCGAGCCGCAGATCGAGGAACTGGCGCGGACCTTCGCCAAGGTGCAGGACGCGCTCTATCTCGGCCGTGGCACCAGCTATCCCATCGCCATGGAAGGCGCGCTGAAGCTCAAGGAAATCTCCTACATCCACGCCGAAGGCTATGCGGCTGGCGAGCTAAAGCACGGACCGATCGCATTGGTCGACGAGAAGGTGCCGGTGGTGGTGCTGGCGCCGTTCGACAACCTTTTCGAGAAGACCGTCTCGAACATGCAGGAAGTGGCGGCCCGTGGCGGCAAGATCGTGCTTGTGACGGACGCTGCCGGTGCCGAACATGCCGGCGAAACGCTGAAGACCCTGGTGCTGCCCTCGGCCCACCCCTTCGTGACGCCCATCCTCTACGCGCTGCCCATGCAATTGCTGGCCTATCACACGGCCGTGTTCATGGGCACCGACGTGGACCAGCCGCGCAATCTGGCGAAGTCCGTTACCGTGGAGTGAGTGCGCTCAGGAACCGGTCGGGTTGCTCGGCCGCGTTCCGACATAGATCGCCGATGCTACGAGCAGCACGGCCGTGATCGCGAAGGCGTAGCGGGGCGCACCCGAAAACCAGACGATGACGAGCGACAGCGCCATGCCGGACAGCGCAAATGCCTTGCCGCGCACGGAGATCGACCCGTCGCGGCGCCACGCGACCACCTCCGGTCCAAGCTGTGGGTGGTTGAGCAGCCAGAGCTCGAAGCGTGGCGAGGATCGCGAGAAGCAGGCAGCAGCAAGAATCAGGAAGATGGTGCCGGGCAGGAGGGGCAGGACAACGCCGACGACACCGATGGCCAGGAGGATCCAGCCCGCGACGAAAAAGAGCGGTCGCAGTGGGTCCGGGTTGGGTGTGGTGGCCATGTCAGAGGTTTTGGACCCGCACCGCTCCGCCTACAAGTGGTTGCCAAAACATCTGAGCGATTCCAATCTGTTGCGCATGACGGGGAGATGTGCGGATCATGGGTAGCAAGCAGCCGACGACACCGCCGCTGCTGTCCCCGGAGCCCACGCCCGGCAGGGGCTCGTTCGGCGCTCGCGTCAGGGCCTATTTCTTCACCGGCCTTCTCGTGGCCGGCCCCTTGGCCATCACCGCCTACATCACCTGGTGGCTCATCGCGCTGATCGACGGCTGGATGCGGCCCTTGATTCCGACCGCCTACAATCCCGAGACCTATCTTCGGTTTTCCGTTCCGGGGGTGGGGCTTCTCGCAGCCTTCGTCGGCCTGACGCTGCTGGGTTTCCTGACCGCCAATCTCGTCGGCCGCTCCTTCGTCGCGTTCGGTGAACGGCTGCTCGACCGCACCCCCTTCGTCCGCTCGCTCTACAAGGGCGTGAAGCAGATTTTCGAGACCGTATTCAAGCAGGATGGGACGAGCTTCCGGCGTGTTGGCCTGATCGAATGGCCGGGGCCGGGCTTGTGGTCGATCTGCCTTGTGTCCGAACACACGCGCGGGCGGCTTGCGGCGGCGATGCCGGGGGACGGCTACCTCAACGTGTTCGTGCCCTGCACGCCCAACCCGACAACCGGCTATTTCGTCGTGATGCACGAGAGCCTGATCAAGGACCTCGATGTCAGCACCGACGAGGCCTTCAAGATGATCATGTCCATGGGCATCATCCAGCCGGAAGACCGCCTTCCGCAACTGGCGGCGCTTCCGCCGCAGGCCGCCGAGCCTAGCCTGCCCTGAGCAGGCGAGCGGCATCGTCCTTCTCGAACAGGTAGAGCAAAGCGCGGAGCGCCTCTCCACGTGGGCTCTTCAGCAGCGGGTCGCGATCAAGGATCAGGATAGCGTCCTTCCGGGCCGCCTCCAGCAGTTCGCCGCTGATCTCCACATTCGCCAGCCGCGTTGCCGCCAGCCCGCTCTGCCGTGTGCCGAGCACCTCGCCTTCGCCGCGCAGCCGCAGATCCTCCTCGGCTATGCGGAAGCCATCCTCGGTCTCGCGCACGATCTTGAGGCGTGCCTCGGCGGTTTCCCCGAGCGGCCCCTTGTAGATGAGGAGGCAGGATGACTTGGCCGAGCCACGGCCCACTCGTCCGCGTAGCTGGTGAAGCTGCGAGAGGCCGAAGCGCTCCGCATGCTCGATGACCATGATGCTGGCTTCCGGCACATCGACGCCGACCTCGATGACCGTGGTGGCAACCAGGATGCGCGTTTCGCCGGCCGCGAAGCGCGCCATCACGGCATCCTTCTCCGGCCCCTTCATCTTGCCGTGGACCAGCGACACCTGACCGGGGAAATGGTGGTCGAGGTCGCGGAAGCGTTCCTCGGCCGCTGCCGCGTCCACCAGTTCCGACTCGGCGACCAACGGACACACCCAGTAGACCCGGGCTCCCGTCTCCAGCGCTCGGCTCAACCCTTCGAAAACCTCGTCCAGCCGCTCGTTCGAGACGAGCCGCGTGTCGATGGGGTGGCGCCCGGCCGGTTTCTCGTAGAGCGCGGAGATGTCCATGTCGCCGAAATAGGTCAGCACGAGAGTGCGCGGGATCGGCGTTGCCGTCATGACCAGCACGTCCACGGCTTCACCCTTGGCGGCGAGGGCAAGGCGCTGGTGCACGCCGAAGCGGTGCTGCTCGTCCACCACGGCGAAGGCGAGATCGTGGAACACCACATGGTCCTGAAACAGGGCGTGCGTGCCGATCAGGATGTGGATGTCTCCCGACGCCGCGCCGGCCAGAATGGCTTCGCGATCGCGGCCTTTCTCGCGGCCCGTCAGGATGGCGACGTTCAGCCCGGAGCCTTCGGCCAGGCGGCTGATGGTCTTGAGGTGCTGTCGGGCCAGGATTTCGGTCGGCGCCATCATGGCGCATTGCCGCCCGGCTTCCAGCACGGAAGCCATCGCGAGGAGGGCAACCACCGTCTTGCCGGCTCCCACATCGCCCTGCAGCAGGCGCAGCATGCGCTCGGGCGAGGCAAGGTCTCCGCGGATTTCGGTTACGGAGCGTTCCTGCGAAGGGGTGAGCTCGAAGGGCAACGCGGCTTCGAGACGCCGGGAGATGCGTCCATCGCCTGCGGTCGAGCGCCCGTGCTCGCGCTTCATGTTCGCGCGGACAAGACCGAGCGCCAATTGACCCGACAACAGCTCGTCATAGGCAAGCCTGTGGCGGGCCGGGTTCTCCGGCGCGATGTCTTCCGGCTGGTGCGGCGCGTGAAGCTGGCGCAGCGCCTCACGGAAACCCGGCCAGCCACGCGCCGCAGGCATGTTCGGCTCCTGCCATTCCGGAAGCACGGGAGCAGCATCCAGCGCCGCGCGTGCCGCCCGCGAGATCAGGCCGAGAGTGACGCCTTCCACGAGCGGGTACACCGGTTCGATGGTCGGCAGCTTGGAAAGCCCGGCCTCGTCCAGGATGCGGTCCGGATGGACCATCTGGAGCATGCCGTCATAGCTCTCCAGCTTTCCGGACACCCAGCGCTTGGCGCCGACCGGCAGCTGGCGCTCCACATAGTTCCGCTGCGCGCCGAAGAAGACCAAAGTCAGAAACCCGGTCCCGTCCGTCATCACCACGCGATGCGGAGCCTTTGGCCTGTTGCGCGGCGGGGCCTGATGCTCGTCCACTGTGACCTCGACCGTGACCACGGTTCCGGGCTCAGCTGCGGAGAGCTTGGGCCGCGCGCGGCGGTCCACGAAGCCGGACGGCAGGTGGAAAAGCACATCGACGACGCGCGGATCGGGGCCGAGCAGCCGTGTCAGCGGAAGAACGCTTTTCGCGCCGAAGCCGCTCAGGCTCTCGACGGAGGCGAACAGGGGATTGAGGATGGCGGGACGCATGGGGCAGGGCGACCGTGCCCCGAACCGAAGCCGCCATCAAGACGCTTCTCGTGCGCCGTTCCCGCACCTTCGACGAACGCGCGGTTGCAGCGGCGCCGTCAAGTGCCTAATCCATGGGGGTGACCGGAACGACCGCCGACCATCCTGACCTCGACCCCCGCCGCCGCCGCGCCCTTTTCCGAGCATGGCACCGGGGTACGCGCGAGATGGACTTCATCCTCGGACGTTTTGCCGATGCCGAGATTGCCGGCATGAACGATGACGATCTCGACACGTTCGAACATCTGCTGCAGGCGATCGATGCGGACCTGCTGGCCTGGGTCTCGGGCGGGCGCATCCCTCCCGAGGAGTACAGGAGCGCATTGTTCGAGCGCATCCGCGCCTTCCATGGACTGCCGGCGCGTCCGGTGTGATCTGGTGAGTTTATGCTGAAGCACGCCGAAGTGCTGGCCCGTGGCGGCCAGCTTGTCTTTGCCCACACGCCCGATGGCATGGATGCCCTCGTGGTGGCCGATCTCGCGCGGGCACTTGCGCGCGGCAACCGCGATGCGCCGGCGGCCATACTGCATGTCAGCCGAGAGCGGTCGCGGATGCAGAACATGGAGCGGGCGCTCGCCTTCTTCGCGCCGGATGTGGATGTGCTGCTGTTCCCCTCATGGGACGTGCTGCCCTATGACCGCGCCTCGCCGAACCCGGCGATCTCCGCGCAGCGCATGACGACGCTCGCCCGGCTGGCCCGCACCAAGCAGGGCGACAAGCCGCGCGTGGTGCTGACCACGTCCAACGCCCTGGTGCAGCGGGTCACGAGCCGCGCGGCCATCGCCGCGCAGAGCCTGTCGGTCGCGCCGGGAAATGCGGTGAACTCGGACAATCTCATCGGCTGGCTGGAGACCAACGGCTTCCTGCGGGCCTCGACGGTGCGCGACACCGGTGAATACGCCGTGCGTGGCGGCATCATCGACCTGTTTCCGCCGGGCCTTCCCGCGCCGGTGCGGCTCGACTTCTTCGGCGACACGCTGGAATCCATTCGGCCCTTCGACCCCGAGACGCAGCGCTCCACGAGCCAGCTCCGCTCGCTCGATCTGGTGCCGGTCAGCGAAGTGCTGCTGACGCAGGACACGATGCGCCGCTTCCGCCAGTCCTACGTGGCGGAGTTCGGCACGCCGCAGCGCGGCGACCCGCTCTATGAGGCGGTGAGCGAGGGGCGGCGCTATCCCGGCGTGGAGCATTGGCTGCCGCTGTTCAGCGACGGCATGGAAACGCTGCTGGACCATGTGCCCGGTGCGGCCGTCGTGCTTGACCACCAGGCCGAGGATGCCATCAGCCAGCGGCTCAATCAGGTGGCGGATTACTACGACGCCCGAGTTTCGACGCCGGATGCCGGCGGCGCGCCCTACAAGCCGCTGAAGCCGAACCGGCTCTACCTCGCCGAGGACGAACTGAAATCCCGACTGGAAGAGGCGGCACTGGCGCGCCTCCACCCGTTCGAGGCGGAAGCTCCCAAGGGTGCGAAGCTGGTCGACGCCGGCGGACGTCCGGGGCGGTCGTTCGCTCCGGAACGCGCGAACGAGAATGCCAATGTGTTCGAGGAAGCGGCCCGCCACATCCGGGGGCTTCAGGAGGTCGGCAAGCGCGTGATCGTCGCCGCGTGGTCTGACGGCGCGCGTGAGCGGCTGGCCCATGTGCTGGGCGACCATGGGCTTGAGGACGTGCGGGAAGTCCCGCGCTGGGCCGATGCGCAGGGGCTGAAGACCGGTGCCGTGGCCCTTGCCGTGCTCGGGCTGGAAGCTGGCTTCGAGACGCCTGACATCGCCATAGTGGCCGAGCAGGACATTCTCGGCGACCGGCTGGCGCGTGGCCGCAAGAAGCCGCGCCGGGCGCAGGACTTCCTGACCGAGTCGACGGGTCTCTCGGCGGGCGACATCGTGGTCCATGTCGATCACGGCATCGGCCGCTTCGTCGCCCTCAAGGCCATCGAGGCGCTGGGTGCGCCGCATGACTGTCTTGAAATCGTCTATGCCGGCGACACCAAGCTGTACCTCCCGGTCGAGAACATCGAGCTTCTGTCGCGCTACGGGTCCGAGGACACCGAGGTCCAGCTCGATCGCCTCGGCGGCGCTGGGTGGCAGAACCGCAAGGCCAAGCTCAAGCAGCGCATCCGCGAGATGGCGGGCGAGCTCATCAAGGTGGCCGCGCAACGCCAGACGCGGGAAGCCACGCGCCTGCTGCTGGCGGACACGATGTACGAGGAGTTCGCGGCCAAGTTCCCGTACGACGAGACGGAAGACCAGCTCAACGCCATCAACGCCGTGCTGGACGACCTCGCGGCCGGCCGCCCCATGGACCGCCTCGTCTGCGGCGATGTGGGCTTCGGCAAGACCGAGGTTGCCCTGCGTGCTGCCTTCGTCACCGCCATGAACGGCAAGCAGGTGGCCGTCGTGGTGCCGACCACCCTTCTGGCGCGCCAGCACTTCCGTGGCTTCGAGGAGCGGTTCCGCGGGTTTCCGCTGAAGGTCGCGCAGGCCTCGCGCTTCGTCAGCCAGGCCGACATGAAGAAGACGAAGGAAGGCCTCGCATCCGGCGATGTCGATGTCGTGGTCGGCACGCATGCGCTGCTCAGCAAGGCCATCAACTTCAAGGATCTCGGCCTCGTCATCGTCGACGAGGAGCAGCATTTCGGCGTGGCCCACAAGGAGCGCCTGAAGCAGCTGCGCGCCGATGTGCATGTGCTGACGCTGACCGCCACGCCGATCCCGCGCACCCTGCAACTGGCGCTGACCGGCGTCCGCGAACTGTCCATCATCGCCACGCCACCCGTCGACCGGCTTGCCGTGCGCACCTATGTGGCGCCGTTCGATCCGCTGGTGGTGCGGGAAGCCTTGCTGCGCGAGCGCTATCGCGGCGGGCAGAGCTTCTACGTCGCGCCGCGCCTCGAGGACATCAAGGTCATCACCGCGTTCCTCGAAGCCCATGTTCCCGAGGTGAAGTTCATCGTCGGCCATGGCCAGATGGCCGCGGGCGACCTGGAGGACGTGATGAGCGCCTTCTACGAGGGCAAATACGATGTGCTGGTCTCCACCACCATCGTGGAATCCGGGCTCGACATTCCGAACGCCAACACGCTCATCGTCCATCGCGCTGATATGTTCGGTCTCGCGCAGCTCTACCAGCTGCGCGGCCGTGTCGGACGCGCCAAGACGCGTGCCTACGCTATCCTGACCACACCCGAGCACAAGACGCTGACGGTGAACGCCGAGAAGCGGCTGAAGGTGCTGCAGTCACTCGACAGCCTGGGCGCCGGCTTCCAGCTGGCGACACACGATCTCGACATCCGCGGCGCGGGCAACCTGCTGGGCGACGAGCAGTCCGGCCATATCCGCGAGGTCGGCTACGAGCTCTACCAGCAGATGCTGGAGGAGGCGATCGAGGCGCTGAAGGAGGGCGGCGAAGTCCAGGTTCAGGAGCAGTGGTCGCCGCAGATCGCCATCGGCACACCGGTGCTGATTCCGGAGACCTACATCGAGGATCTGGAGCTGCGGCTCGGCCTCTACCGCCGGCTGTCCTCCCTGAGCGAGGACGAGGACATTGCGGCCTTTGGCGCCGAGCTGAAGGACCGCTTCGGCCCACGCCCGCCGGAGGTGGACCATCTGCTCAAGATCGTCCGCATGAAGGCCCTGTGCCGCCGCGCCAATGTCGAGAAGATCGATGCCGGGCCGAAGGGCGTGGTGCTGTCCTTCCGGGACAACCACTTCGCCAATCCAGACGGGCTGATCCAGTGGCTGGCCAAGGAGCGGGACGTGAAGCTGCGGCCCGATTTCAAGCTGGTCTTCAAGCGCGAATGGACCACGCCGGACCTGCGCCTCAAAGGCACGACGAACCTGATGAAGTCACTGGTGAAGATCGCCGAGGCCGGGAAAACCGTGGCGGCCGCCTGAGCGGCTACTTCCCGACCTCGCGCCACCACGTCTCGGGTATCGGGCCGTATAGGGGCGTCGTGGCGGGATGGCCGATGCGGTCCCACCGCGCGATCCACTTCTTCGAAAGGTGATAGAGCGGCACCACATAGAAGCGGGACATCAGCACCCGGTCCAGAGCCCGTGTTGCGGAGACCAGATCGTCGCGCGAGCCGGCCTTTACGATGGCGGCGATCATGGCGTCGATCGCGGGCTGCTTCGCGCCCATATAGTTGCGCGTGCCCGGCGCATCCGCCGCCGAGGAGCCCCAGTAGAAGGCCTGCTCGTTGCCCGGGGACAGTGAGTTGTCCCAGGTGTAGACGGTCATGTCGAATTCGTAGCCAAGCAACCGGCTCTCGAAGCCGACGGTATCCGCCAGCCGTATATCGGCCGTGATGCCGGCGCGGGCGAGGTCCCGCGCATAGGCCAGCGCGATACGCTCCTGGTCCTTGCTCTTCACCAGCAGTTCGAAGCGGAACGGCTGGCCGGCCTTGTTCCTCAAGGTGCCGCCATCGAGGCGCCAGCCGGCCTCTTCGAGAAGCCTCAGGGCCCCGCGCAATTGTTCTCGGTCCCGGCCGCTTCCATCCGTTTTCGATGGCTGCCAGACCCCTTCGAGCACATCCCCCCGCACTGTATCGGGGAAGGGGGCCAGCAAAGCTCGCTCGGCATCGTCCGCCTTTCGCCCGCGCGCCGAAAGATCCGATCCCTCGAAGAAGGACGCCGTGCGCGCATAGGCGCCATGGAAGAAGCCTGCATTCACCCACTCGAAGTCGAACAGCGTGGAGAGAGCTTCCCGCACGCGAATGTCCGCGAAGAGGGGACGCCGCGTGTTGAACACGAACGCCTGGATCGGCCTTGGCGCGCCGCTTGTGAACTCTTCCTTCTCGATCTGCCCACCGGTGGTTTGGGAACCCCCATAGGCGTTCAGCCAACGAGCCGGGTCCTGCTCCGGCCGGATGTCGATCTGCCCCTTGCGGAAGGCGTCGAACATCGTGTTGGCATCGCGGTAGAAATCGTAGCGAAGCTCCCCGAAATTCCCGAGGCCGCGCGCAACCGGGAGTGCGGCACCCCAGTAATTGGGGTTGCGGGTCAGGGTGAAACTGGTGCCCGGCCGCACATCGGAGATCACGTAGCGCCCGCTGCCGATGAGTGGCCGTAACCCCTGCGTTTCGAAGGCGTTGGGATCAATGGTGTGTTTGGCCAGCACGGGGAGAAGGCCGAGGATCAGCGGCAGTTCGCGGTCGGCATTGGCCGAGAGGTCGAAGCGCACGGTGCGCTCGTCCCGCACCTCGGCGGCAACGACCTTGCTGTAGTAGGTGCGATGATTCGGGCGGCCATGGTCCCGGAGAAGCTGCCAGGAGAACACCACGTCCTCGGCGGTGACCGGCCGTCCGTCCGAAAATCGCGCTGCGGCGTTCAGCCTGAACTCAACGAAGCTCCGGTCTTCCGGAACGGCCACGCTCTCCGCCAGGAGTCCGTAAAGCGTGAAAGGCTCGTCATAGGAGCGCGCCATCAACGGCTCGACCACCGCGTTGGCGATGCCCGCCGGCACCGTCCCACGCACGGCGAACGGGTTCAGGCTGTCGAAACTGCCGAGCACTCCCTGCACCAGCCGACCGCCCACGGGTGCGTCGGGGTTGGCGTAGGGCAGGTGGGCGAAATTCGGTGGCAAGGCTGGTTCGCCATGCATTGCGATCGCATGCCGATGCACCGCGTTCTGAGCAGAAGCCGCAGCCGGCGCGAAGACCGACAAGAGTACAGACAACACGGCCCCGAATTTCACCACGCACGCGCTCCCCGAAACACCAGCCAAGAGTGATTCGCAGTTTAGCATGGGCATTCGCGGCTCCTTTTCGCTTAAGAAACCATGAGCGTGCTTGTGCATGGTCACGCTGATGCCGTATTTCGCCACGACACAGCGACCATTCCATTGAGACAGCGCTTGCGGGTAAATCCCGCCGACTGCACGGGAACCAATCTGCCATGAAGCCCATCGCCTCACTGACATCCCGCCTTGTGCTCGCTGGCGCCGTCGCGCTGGTGCTGCCGGCCTCCATTGCGTCGGCGCAGGCTCCTTCGCTGATCCAGCCGCAGCAGCCCAAGCCGCCTGCGGCCGCTCCTGCTGCACCCCGTCCTGCCGCGCCGAAGCCCGCTGCGCCGAAGCCCGCCGCACAGGCGAGGCCGTCCGCACCCGCGCCGGCGGCTCCCAACCTGCCGAAGACCACGCCGGCCGTGGCTCCGCCCGCCGGTCAGCCGGCTCCGGAGTGGCTCAAGGTCTGCGGCAAGGACGAGAAGACCAAGACCGAGCTTTGCACCGTCACCAGCTACATCACCGCCGATGCGGGCAATGTGGTCGGTGAAATCCGGATACTCGACGTGAAGCGCGAGAAGGAAACCAAGCGCATCATCGAGGCGCTCGTTCCCCCGGGCTTCCTGATCCAGCCGGGCGTCAACCTCGTCATCGACGATAACAAGACGCCGATGCCGGGCCGCTACCGTGTCTGTTTTCCGAATGTCTGCCTGGCCGAAGTCCAGCTGACCGACGAGAGCCTTGCCGGCATCCGCAAGGGAAGCACGCTCACCTTCTTCGCGGCCAATCCGCAGGGCCAGTGGGTCGGCGCCAAGACCTCGCTTGCCGGTTTCAGCGCCGCCTATGATGGCGCTGCACTGGACCCGAAGGTGTATGAGGAGCGTCGCAAGAGCTTCGAGGAAACCCAGAACAAGCTGCAGTCGGCGCTCGTGAAGCGTGCGCAGGAGCAGCGCGGCAAGATCCAGGGTGGAGACGCCGGCACTGCGGCTCCGGCAGCTGCTCCCCCAGCAGCTGCGGGCACGCCAGCCGCTCCGTCGCAGTAGGCTCGCGGCAAATCGCACATCATGACGCGCGGTCCTTCGGGCCGCGCGTTTTCGTTGTGGTCAGACCGGTTTCGCGCTTTCCAGCGCCAATCCTTGGCGCACAAGCGCGCGCCGCACTGGAGCAATGCGGCTGAGAGCCGCCAGGCCACCTGCGCGGAGCGCCTGCACCGGTAGAGAGCGCGTCAAAAGCGAGCGATTGAGCAGGTCGCTTGCGATGGAGCGTGGCTCGACGTCCAGTTGACGCTGTCGCGCGTAGCGCCCGAGGAGGGCGACGTCGCCGGGATCAGCGCCGCTCATAACGGCGGGTATGATGAGGTCGGCGAGGCCAGCAGCATCCCGGAAGCCGAGGTTGAGCCCCTGCGCGCCAATCGGCGGCAGCACATGGGCCGCTTCACCCACGAGAGCGATCCGCCTGGCCGCAAAGCTGGATGCGCGGAGGCTTGCCAGCGGTCGGCAGGACGGCTTGCTGTCGATGGTGATCCTGCCGAGAAGCCCGAACGATTCGCGCTCCAGCACATGCTGGAGGTCTCCGGCTGCCAGACCTTCAAGACGCGCCACCTGATCCGGCCGGGCAACATAGACGACGCTGGATCTGTTGCCGGGCAGGGGCACGACGGTGAACGGCCCACCGCTGCGATGGAACTCGGTCGAAACGTCCTCGTGCGACCGGGTGTGGCTGATGTTTAGCGTCATCGCGGCCTGATCGTAGCGCCTTGTGCGAGCGCTGATGCCGGCCGCGGCGCGGCTGATCGAGCCTCGCCCGTCGGCCCCGACGAGGAGCGGAGCCCCGAGTTCGGTGCCGTCCTCCAGACGGACCACCACGCCCGCCTCGTCAGGATGCACAGACTGTGCGTTCGATGTGTAGAGGCGCAGCGTCGGCATGGCATCCGCGTAGCCGCGCAGCGCGGCTGTGAGGGCCTTGTTCTCGATGTTGTGGCCGAAGGCGGACAGCCCCACATCGGCTGCCTCGAACACCACCTCCGGGGCACGGATCAGATTGTCTGACGCATCTACAATCCGCAGCCGCCGCAGCACGCCGGTCTGGCGAGACAGCAAGGGCCAGAGCTGCAGGCGCTCGAGGATCTGGAGCGATCCATGCATCAAGGCCGTGGTGCGATTGTCGTCCGGGGCAGGGGGCGCCACCAGCGCGACGCGGACCCCGCCATGGGCCAGCAGGGCAGCCGTCAGCAGGCCCGTCGGTCCACCGCCTACAACGATCACATCGGCCGCAAGATCACTATCCATCACCCAGCTTCTTCCCCGTGCCGGTCTGGCACGCTTCCGGTCAGACATGTCGCTGGTCTATATCTAGCCATTCCTGGTGCATCTGGTAGCCGCTGGCGCGGATACGACGTCGCACGCTTACCTCCTCGGGAGACCTCATTATGCCAATGGCGATGCGCATCCACGAAACCGGCGGCCCGGAGGCCATGCGGTGGGAAGAGGTGGCGAGCCGGCCACCGGGGGCCGGCGAGGTCCGCGTGCGGACAACCGCCATCGGCGTCAACTTCATCGACGTCTACTTTCGAACCGGCCTCTATAAGCAGGACCTGCCCTTCACTGCCGGCAAGGAAGCGGCCGGCGTGGTGGAGGAAGTGGGCGCGGGAGTGACGGCATTCAGCGTCGGCGACAGGGTTGCGTCGGCGTCGCTGCCCGGCGCCTACGCCACCGAGATCACCGCACCTGCCGCGATCTTCGTGAAGGTGCCGGACACGATTGCCGATGAAACCGCAGCAGCCATGATGCTGAAGGGCATGACGGCACGCTACCTGCTACGGAAGACCTTCCGGGTCGAGGCCGGGCATACCGTGCTGATCCACGCCGCGTCGGGTGGGGTCGGCAGCATCGCGACGCAATGGGCGCACCATCTCGGCGCAACCGTCATCGGCACGGTCGGCTCCCCCGAAAAGGCTGAGCTTGCGAAGGCACAGGGCTGCGACCACACGATCCTGTACCGGGACGAGGACTTCGTGGCCCGCGTGGCGGAGATCACCGGCGGCGCCAAGTGCGATGTCGTCTATGACAGCGTGGGGCAGGCGGCCTATCCCGGCTCGCTGGATTGCCTGAAGCCGCTCGGCATGTGGGTGCTGTTCGGCCAGTCTTCCGGACCGGCGAAGACGTTCGATCCCGTGATGCTGTCGCAGAAGGGTTCGCTGTTCATGACGCGGCCGACCCTGTTCAGCTACACCGCAACGCCGGAAACCCTGGCCGAGACGGCGAACGACCTCTTCGACGTGGTCGCCAGCGGTGCGGTCAAGATCGAGATCGGCAATCGCTTCGCACTGTCAGACGCGGCAGACGCCCACCGCGCGCTCGAAGGCCGGCAGACCACCGGCTCCACGGTGCTGATCCTCTGATCTAGGCCGCGACGCCCCAGAGATCGTGCGCGTCCGCGCGCTCGATCTTGACGGTGACGATCTCGCCCACGCGCAGCGGCAGGCGGCTGCGGACGTTGACGCTGCCGTCGATCTCCGGCGCATCCCCCTTGGTGCGGCCGCGGCCGAGCGCGCCATCGGCGTGGTCGATCAGGACCTGGAAGCGCTTGCCGACCTTGTTCTTCATCTTGCGGGCGCTGATCTTTTCCTGCCGCTCCATGAAGCGGCGGTGGCGCGCCTTCTTTACGTCGTCAGGAACGACCGGACCGAGCTCATTGGCCGGAGCGCCGCTGACGGGCTCGAACGGGAAGCAGCCGACGCGGTCGAGCTGCGCCTCGTCCAGCCAGTCCAGCATGAACTCGTGGTCGGCGTCCGTTTCGCCCGGAAAGCCGGCGATGAAGGTGGAGCGGATGGTGATGTCGGGGCATATCTCGCGCCAGCGGCGGATGCGCTCCAACGTCTTCTCCTGATGCGCCGGGCGGCGCATGGCCTTCAGCACATTCGGGCTGGCATGCTGGAGAGGAATGTCGAGATAGGGGAGGATCTTCCCCTCCGCCATCAGCGGGATGACCTCGTCGACATGCGGGTAGGGGTAGACGTAGTGCAGGCGCGTCCACACGCCGAGCGAGCCTAGCTCGCGGCACAGATCGAGGAACTTGGTGCGCACCTGACGGTCGCCCCACAGGCTCTCCTGAAAGCGCATGTCGATGCCGTAGGCGCTGGTGTCCTGCGAGATGACGAGCAGTTCCTTGACGCCGGCTTTCACCAGCTTCTCCGCCTCGCGCAGCACATCTCCTGCCGGGCGGCTGACGAGATCGCCCCGCAGCTGCGGGATGATGCAGAAGGTGCAGCGGTTGTTGCAGCCCTCGGAAATCTTCAGATAGGCGTAGTGCCGCGGCGTGAGCTTGAGCCCCTGCGGCGGCACCAGATCCACGAACGGATCGTGCACCGGCGGCGCTGCGCGGTGCACCGCCTCCACAACGGCCTCATACTTTGCCGGGCCGGTGATGGAGAACACATTGGGGAAGGCGTCTCGGATCTGCTCGGGCTGTGCGCCCATGCAGCCGGTCACGACCACCTTGCCGTTCTCGGCCATGGCCTCGCCGATTGCCTGCAAGCTTTCGGCCTTTGCGGAATCGAGGAAGCCGCAGGTGTTGACGATCACCACATCGGCGCCGCGATAGGTCTTCGACAACTCATAACCCTCGGCACGAAGCTGGGTCATGATCCGTTCGGAGTCCACGAGGGCCTTGGGGCAGCCAAGGCTCACGAGCCCCACGCGCGGGGCGGGCCGGTCGTCCATCGATGTCATCCGAGAGGGTGTGGCCGAGGCCAACGTTGCGCAGCGCTATAACACCCGACTGAGTTTTTCGAAAGATTCCAGCCGCGCAAAGAAAAAGGGCCCGCCATGCGGCGGACCCTTCGACGACGTGCGGCGATGCCGCGCGACACTAGTCTCAGGCGGCTTTCGCCTTTGCCTTCTTGTTCACATTGGCCAGAGCGAGCTTGTTCAGGAGCTCGTCCGTCTTCTTCTCCTCGGCCAAAGTCTGCTCGAGGAGGCCGACCGCCTCGTCCATGCCGAGCTGCTGCGCCCAGGCGATCATGGTGCCGTAGCGGGTGATCTCGTAGTGCTCGACGGCCTGGGCATCGGACAGCAGGGCCGCGTCGAGAACATCCTTGTCCTCGATCTCTTCCATGGCTTCCTTGCTCTCCTCGATCAGGCCTTCCATCGCTGCGCAGGGCTTGCCCTGGGCGCGCTTGCCGACGAGTTCGAACACCTTCTCAAGGCGCTCGACCTGACCTTCCGTTTCGGTGCGGTGCGTCTCGAAGGCCTGCTTCAGCTCGGGAGAGCCTGCCTTCTTGGCCATCTTCGGCAACGCCTTCAGGACCTGCTTTTCAGCGTGATAGACGTCCTTGAGCGTGTGAAGGAAGAGGTCTTCCATCGTCTTGACTGCCATGTCGATTTCTCCGCTCGGGTGGGGTTCCGGGCAGAGAACGTCCCGTCCGCGGACGGGTTCCTGATTGCACGGTTTCGCGCAAAGGAATCTTGAGGGCGCGGCCTAGCCGCCGGTGACGGACATGTGCCGCCCGACCGACGGCTTCTGCTGGCGGTCGATGATGAAGTCGTGACCCTTCGGCTTGCGCGCAATCGCCCGCTCGATGGCGTCATGCAGCGCCTCGTCGCCTTCGGACTGCCGCATCGGTCCACGCAGGTCGGCGGCATCCTCCTGGCCGAGGCACATGAACAGCGTTCCGGTGCACGTCACGCGCACGCGGTTGCAGCTCTCGCAGAAATTGTGGGTCATCGGCGTGATGAGCCCAAGCCGGCCGCCGGTCTCGGCCACATGCACGTAGCGGGCAGGGCCACCGGTGCGGTCAGGCAGATCCGTCAGCGTGAAGCGTTGCGCCAGCCGTGCGCGCACAAGGGAGAGGGGCAGGTACTGGTCCGTCCTGTCGCCGTCGATCTCGCCAAGGGGCATGGTCTCGATGAGGGTCAGGTCCATGCCATGGCCGTGGGCCCACACCATCATGTCAGCCAGTTCGTCCTCGTTCTGGTCCTTCAGCGCGACGGCGTTGATCTTCACGTGGATGCCGGCTGCCCGCGCGGCCGAAATGCCGTCCAGCACCCGGCCGAGGTCACCGCGCCGCGTGATGGTGCGGAACAGGTCAGGCTTGAGCGTATCGACCGATACGTTGATGCGCCGGACGCCAGCTTCCGCCAACTCCGTCGCATAGCGGGCAAGCTGGCTACCGTTGGTGGTGAGCGTCAGCTCTTCGAGGGCCCCGGAGTCGAGATGGCGCGAAAGGCCGCGTATCAGGGTCATCAGGTCCCGGCGCACGAGCGGTTCGCCACCCGTCAGCCTGAGCTTGCGCACCCCACGACTGATGAAGGCCGAGCAGAGCCTGTCCAGCTCTTCCAGCGAGAGCAGGTCCCGCTTTGGCAGGAAGGTCATGTCTTCCGCCATGCAGTAGACGCAGCGGAAGTCGCACCGATCCGTGACTGAGACACGCAGATAGGTGATCGCGCGCTGGAAGGGATCCACCAGTGGCGGAAGGGAGACGGCGTCTATCGAGGACACGGACGGCATCCATCCGATGTAGGTGGGAAAGCGCCAATCTGCAAATCGGCAATCGCTATCGGCGCATCGGGCTTCCCGATCATACTCCATAAAAAAGCCTGCCGCGCGAGGCGGCAGGCTTTCCAGTCGAAGATGGATGATTACTGCTGCGGCTTGGCAGCGGAATCGTCGAGCTTCGGTGCCTTTTCCAGATCCTCGCGCGAAACGGACAGGATGATGCGATCCTGAAGCGTGGAGTCACGGGACGCATCCGTGTTCGTGTTCGCGGCGCTCTGATTGGCCGGGGCACTGCTGGTCGTCGTGCCAGTGGGAGCGGTGCCTGAAGCAGCGTTCGGGTTCTCGGGCGCTGCGCCGGAGCCCTTGGCAGCCGGATCGTTCGCGTTGGTGTTGTTCATGGCTGCGTCATTGCCGGTCGCTGCCGTGCCCGTTGCTGCGCGGCCCGTTTCGGTGCCGGCTGCGGACGCGGTGTTCGTGCTCGGCGCCTCGAAGCGCAGCGACGCGAACGGCACCGCCACTTCGCTGGCGCCCAGACCAAGGAAGCCACCGACGTTGATCACGACCGCAGACACATCGCCCGACTTGTCGAGCAGCACGTCGCCGATGTCGCCGATGGTTTCGTTCTGGTCGTTGTAGACCGTGCGGCCCATGAGGTCCGAACCACGGAACTTGTTCATCTCGACCTTCTCGATGAACTGGACCGGGCCCGATGCGCCGGCAGCGGGAGCCGGAGCCTGTGCGAAGGCCGGAACGATCATGGAGGAAGCCAGCAGGGCTGCACAGATGGTCTTGTTCAGCATCTCTCTTCTCCTATTATGGATGATGGGAGCGTTGCTGCACCCAATCTGCTAACCGCGAAGGCGCGAAGACGTTCCGTGAACAGGTCAGGTTTCTCGATCTGTTCGACCACAGCTGATCAAGTGACTGGTACATCTACGGATCTTGGCGATCCACCAGAGCGGATGCTCTGAAAACCGGCAGCTTTGATCGAGACCTTGCGCCCGGAACGATCATCAGGATCGCCGGATCGGCCCCGGGCTTCGGCTTGGCCGCTGGCGTCGCTGCAAAGCTCACATCCCGATGGGGAGAAACACAATGAGGGTTCGCAAGCTCACACTCGCCGACACCGTGCTGGAGCGCTCGCCCGGTCAGGGCGCAGACGTGTTCGTCGGCAATCTGGTCGACGAGCGGGATGAAGGCCCGATCACCATCGGCTACGGACGTTATGCGCCGGAGGCGAGCCTGTCCGAGACCATGGCCGTCGACGACGTGATGATCGTCCTGGAAGGGCGGCTATCGGTCTCCACGGAAGCCGGCACGGTCACGGCAGGTCCGGGCGAGATCATCTACATGCCCAAGGGCGAGACGGTGACGATCCGCTCGCACGAGGCAGGCGCGCTCACCGCTTACGTGACCTATCCACACTGGAGGACGGCGCGCGATTAGCGCCTCCGTCTGCGACTTTTCCCGGAGTTAACTGACCAGCTTCAAAACAGAGGCAAGTTCGTCGTCCGCAAGTTTCTGCAGCTCGGGGTGGTGACTTGGCGACAAGCTTCAGTTCATTGTTGGCCAGTGCGCGTTCTTCTTGATGTCGAACAATAGCCATTCAGCGTCTTCAGACGCAACATACGCGGGCCTTGCAGCTCTGTGATCATTAACTGCTCACGCTTGGTCGCGCAGAGTAGTTGCTGCATCTTTCGTTGATCTATCGTCGGGCGGTTGCTGTGGAACGATGAACTCAGGCATCTGCACGATGGCGAGGTGAGGGAAGTGCTGGCGAGCGTGGCCGCCGAACAGGGGCACTTGCCGCCTGAACCTTGCGGAGCCCCGGCTCTGGGCAGCCAGGCAGTCTCCGAAGCCTTTGCCTTTGGCCGGTTCGTGCGCTCTCTTGCACACCCCGGTACGCAAAATCAGCGGCTTAGCACGGCGACATGGCGGACGGAGTGGGATTCGAACCCACGGTGAACTTGCGCCCACGGCGGTTTTCAAGACCGCTGCCTTAAACCACTCGGCCATCCGTCCGCCGCCCAAACACCACAGAGCGCGACGCAAGGCAAGCGTCGGCGGCCACAGACTTATTGCAAAAAAGCACGGCTTTTTGCACACAGCTTCAGAAGACGTAAAACCTACCTGGGCTAGCCTTCTCAAGGGCGGTATCGACGCCTGCGCATACGGCCGATCTGGATGCTCCTGGATTACACCTCGCTCTTGCTTGCAGCAGGCTTTTCCGCGGCGGCGCTAGCCCTGACGCTCATCGCGACATGGCTGTCCTCGCGCGCCGAGGCATTCCTGCTGACCTGGGCTATCGGCATTGCTACGGCTGCTTGCGGAGTGCCATTGTTCGGGCTGTACACGGCTCAATTTCGGCCACTGTTCGCCTGGATGGCGTTCGTTTGTTTTTCGGTGGGCCTGTCCACCATCCTCGGCGCCGCGCGACAGTTTCGCCGCCGACGTTTCTCGCTTCGTCGCGTCATCCTTGCCTCGATCGCGGCCATTGCATCCTTCACGCCCGGCTTCCTGGCGGGACATGACGGCATCGGGTTCATCTGCTTCAATGTGGCGGCGGCGGCTATCATCCTTGCCACAGCCTACGAATACAGGCGGTGCCGTGCAGAGGCGCCCACTGCGGTTGCCGGCCTCCTCATCCTCTATGTGAATACCGCGATCTCGTTTCTGTGCTGCGCCTTCGTCCTGCCTGCGGCCGGAAACCTGCGATTGACAGCGCCGCCGCAGAATTGGGCGGAGTACTACAACGCAATCTCCGCTATCATCGGGATCACCGGCATCGGCGCCATATCGCTCGCGCTGCACCAGACCCGACTGGCTCGCCATCACCGTCACGACGCCCAGACCGACGAATTGACGAAGCTGATGAACCGTCGTGCGCTGCTGGAGAGGTTCGGCGCCAGAAACCTACCGGCACGCACTGCGGTCATCATCTTCGACCTCGATCACTTCAAGCTCATCAACGATCGCTACGGGCACGGCGTGGGCGACAGCGTGCTGATCTGCTTCGCCGCGATCGTCGCAGAGCATCTGCCCGCGGGGGCGATGGCAGCGCGCCTGGGTGGCGAGGAAGTGGCGGTCGTGCTCACGGGCACCACCTTCGAGGATGCGATGGCCTACGCGGAGACCATCAGGGCCGTGTTCGAAAAGAACATCTGCGGGACCGATGAAGGGTCGGTGAGTTGCACGGTCAGTGGCGGACTGACCTTCCAGACGGAAGCGGGGGCCGCTCTGTCGGACCTTTTGGGGCAGGCGGACATGGCTCTTTATTCTGCGAAAGGCGGGGGCAGGAACCGCATCGCAACAGCCTCGATGCGCCTCGTGGCCTGAGGCTGAAGTCCGGCAATCGTCACGATCGCGGTCCACTCATGAGCCGGCGCTGCTTAGGCAGAGGCGTCTCGGCGGAGACGTGCCCGAACCCTGACTTCTTTGACAAAGCGTAAAGAGCAGGTCAGAACTCCGTGGCGAAGCGGGACCGGCGCCAGTTTGTTTGCTGACGTGCCTTTTCTGGCACAGGGCAAATGGAGGGACCGTCCTTCATGGAGACATGCCCCGCATGAAGCTTGACCCGGCACGGCAGAACCATGCGGACCACCGCAAAGGCCACATGTTCCGCTGCGGCGGCATCCTGACCACTGTCGTACTGGCCGGCCTTGCTGCCGGATGTGTGGAGAAGCCGAAGCCGGTCGCCCAGATCGCCGCGCCTGTCCAGACAGCACGAACTGAAAAGCCCGATGCGGCTCTTGCCTCCATCCTCGTGGACAAGCCTGCGGCCAAGTCGGCCGCGCGCAAGGTCGCCGGGAAGGTCGATAGCCCCGAGGGTTACAAGGCGAGCGGCACGGCGTCCTGGTACGGGCCGCGCTTTCATGGCCGCTCCACCTCGAATGGAGAGGTGTTCGATTCGACCTCGATCAGCGCAGCGCATCGCAGCCTTCCGCTGCCCTCCTATGCACGGGTGACGAACGAGGCAAATGGCCGGTCGATCATCGTCCGCGTGAACGATCGTGGACCCTTCCACCAGAACCGCCTCGTCGATGTCTCGCAGCGCACGGCAGAACTGCTGGACTTCCGCCGCAAGGGCATGGCGCGTGTGAAGGTGGAATATGTCGGCCCGGCGCCCGTACAGGCCGACGACCGCGAAACGCTGATGGCGTCCTACAGCGAGCCCGGCAAGCTGAACCAGATCGCCAACCGTGCAACGACGCTGCTGGCTTCGCTCATGCCGGGAGGCGAGGAGCCGGACACCGAGCGCGAGGAGATCGTGGAAACGGCTCCCGCCGGTCCGGCTGTAGCGACGGCGACCAATCCGGCTGGTCCGGTCGCGCCATCGCCTGCGGCCAGGACGGCCGTAGCTTCTGTCCGTCCTGCAGCCGCCGCCCCGAGGACGGAAACTGCGGCTGCAAAGCAAAGCCAGCCGGCGACGGTGCCACAGGCGACGCCTGTGGAACTGGCTGATGCCTCGCCGCCATCGCCCGTTTCCGCCACGACACCCGATGACCAGATCGCCGGCCGGATTTCGGCGGGGTTTGCGGGCATGTCCTCGCCGCAGCCGCTGACAGCCTCCACGGCGCCGATGTCCGAACCGGTGCTCGGAAGCATGGCGTTCAGCCCTATGGGACTGCGCGGGGCGCGCTGACCTCCCCACCATCTGTTCCATTGTGCCGCCAGCTTCGTCCGCGTTAGAAGTCGCGGAGAGGCGGGTGCGTTAGATGGTTCGAGGGCTGAAAAAGGAACGCGTTCTGGCCGCGTTGCGGCGCCTGAGCCTCTGCGTTGTCCTCGCGACCGTTCCCTTGTCCTTCGCGCACGCCTTCGAAAGCGAAGCCGCGCAGGCGGTCCTCTATGATGTGGGCACCGATTCGGTGCTCTATGCCAAAGGTTCGGAAACGACCTTCCCACCGGCCAGCCTCGCGAAGCTGATGACGTTGGGGGTGGTATTCGAGGAACTCGGCAGCGGCCGCCTGAGCCCCCAGCAGACCTTCAAGATCACCGAACACGCATGGCGCACCGGCGGCGGCCCGGCACGCACCACCAGCATGTTCGCAAAGCTGAACAGCGAGGTTGCCGTCGCGGATCTGATCCGTGGCGTGGCCATCGTTGTGGGCAATGACGCTGCGATCGCACTGGCGGAGGGCGTCGCAGGCTCCGAGGCCGAATTCGCCGTCCGCATGAACCAGTTGGGCCAGGAAATCGGACTGACCTCGAGCCGTTTCGTGAACGCCACCGGCCTCCCGGCACCCGGCGCCCAGACGAATGCGCGGGATCTCGCACGGATCGCGGCGTTCCTCGCGACAAAGCATCCGGAGCGCTACAGCGTCTTTTCGGAAGCGGATCTCGACTGGAACCGCATCAGGCAGAGCAATCGCAATCCGCTCCTGAACAGCTATGACGGCGTGGACGGCCTCCTCATCGGCTCGGTCGCGGAGAGGGGACACATGATAGCTATTTCCGCTTTGCGCGGGCAGGCGCGCCTCGTGGCTGTCCTTGCCGGCCTTCCGGATGAAGGCGCCCGGATCCGCGCGGCGAAGGCCTTGCTTGATTACGGCTTCGACGGCCACATCGGGCGTCAGCTGTTCGAGGCCAGTGCGCCTGTTGCCGAGGCACAGGTGTTTGGCGGCACGCAAACGCGAGTGCGCCTCGTTGCCGGCCAGGCCATAGACATGCTGGTTCCGAAGGATGGCGACAGCCGCCTTGTCGCCCGCGCCGTCTACCGTGGTCCGATCTCCGCTCCAGTGGCGAAGGGCGATCGCGTCGGATCCCTTCGCATCTTCCGCGACGGACTTTTGCAGCGGGAAGTTCCCCTGTTGGCGGACGAGAACGTGCCGGAAGGCACGCTGCTCAGGAAGGCGCTGGACGCGACGTACGAATTGGGCGCCAACGCGGTCGGCGCACTGATCAGCCGGCTCATGTAATGGCGCGGCGTTTCATCACGTTCGAGGGCGGGGAGGGGACCGGCAAGTCCACCCAGGCTCGCCTGCTGGCCGAACGGCTGCGTGCCCTGGGCGAGGACGTCGTGGCCACGCGGGAGCCCGGGGGCTCGCCCGAGGCCGAGCGGCTTCGTGATCTGATCCTGTCGGGGCGGGCGAAAAACCTTGGCGCCTTCGCGGAGACAGCCCTGTTCTCGGCAGCCCGGCTCGACCATCTGCGCTCCACCATCCGACCGGTGCTTGCGCGGGGAGGGTGGGTCATCTGCGACCGGTTCCTCGATTCCACCCGTGCCTATCAGGGAGCCCTCGGGAACCTTGATCCCCGCGTGCTGCGCGCCCTTGAGCGCGTGGTCGTGGAGGACACCGTTCCGGGACTTACCCTGCTGCTGGATGTTCCGGCGGAAATCGGCCTCGAACGTGCCCGGCAGCGCAGCCAGAGCGCACCGGACCGCTTCGAGGCGGAGGCCATTGGCTATCACCGTTCGCTGCGGCAGGCCTTCCTCGACATCGCCCACCAGGAGCCGCAGCGCGTGCGCGTCGTGGACGCGCGCCCGGCACCGGACGAGGTCGCCGAGCAGGTCTGGGCGACCACTGCCGAGACCTTTGCTTTGGCGGCCGCGCTGCATGGCTGACGTTGATTTCGGCCTCGAACCCGACCGGCTGGACGGAACGCCGCATCCCCGGGAGACCCTGAACCTCGTCGGTCATGTCGCGGCCGAGGCGGAACTGCTCGCGGCGTATCGGACAGGCCGCATGCACCACGCGTGGATTCTCGGGGGCGAACCGGGCATCGGAAAAGCGACTTTGGCCTACCGGCTGGCGCGCTTCATCCTCGCCAACCCCGATGCGAAGTCGGCCGCCGTCCAGCACTCGACGGACCTGTCCGTGCGAGGCGACGCTCCGGCCGCTCGACGCATGGCGCAGCTTTCGCACCCCGATCTCTTCATTCTGCGGCGGGGGCTGACGACGGACCGCAAGTCTCTGGCCGCCGAAATCCGCGTGGAGGACGCGCGGCGCCTCGTCCACTTCTTCGGCACCACGGCGGGCGAGGGGGGCTGGCGCGTTGCCGTGATCGACAGCGCGGACGACCTGAACATCAGCAGCGCCAATGCCCTGCTGAAGGTGCTGGAGGAGCCGCCATCCCGCTCGCTCTTCCTCATAATGTCCTCGACGCCCAAGCGGCTGCTGCCGACGATCCGCTCGCGCTGCCGCATGCTGCCGATGCAGCCGCTGAGGGCGGAAGACGTGGCAGCGGTGCTCCGTGGGCTCCCGGATCTCGATGCTGACGCGGAGCAGATCGCGCAGGCGGCAGAGGCTGCGGGGGGCTCCGTGCGCCGTGCGGTGGAGCTCCTTCAGGGCAATCGGATCGAGATCCGGGCCGCGTTCGCGCAGGTGCTCGCTGCGCTCCCCGAAGTGGATTACCTCCGGGTGCACGAACTTGCCGAGCAGTTGACCGGCCGAGATGGCGCCGCAGCCTTCGAAGTCGTGGTCGAGCAGGTTCTCGATTGGCTCCACAGCCGTGTCCGGTCCGGTGCCGCCACAGATGGGGTCAGCCTTGCGAGATGGGCGGAGCTGTGGGAGAAAACAGCCCGTGCGGCCCGCGAGGCGGACATCTTCAATCTCGACCGACGGCCGCTCGTCCTGGCCATCGTATCCGACCTCGCCGCAGCCCAGCGCGGCTGATCCCTAGAACGCGAACAGCGATGCCCGAACGCAAGCAATTCTACATCACCACCGCCATCGCCTACCCCAATGGCGCACCTCACATCGGCCACGCTTACGAGGCCATCGCAACCGATGCGATTGCGCGTTTCCAACGCCTTGACGGGCGCGAGGTCTTCTTCATGACCGGCTCGGACGAGCACGGCATCAAGATGCAGCAGACGGCGGACAAAGCCGGCATCACCCCGGCCGAACTGGTGGCGCGCAACGTTCCCGCATTCCAGCGCATGGCCGAGCGGCTGAACCTCTCGAACGATCGCTACATCCGCACGACGGAGCCCGAGCACCACAGGGCCTCGCAAGCCATATGGCAGCGGATGCTCGACAGTGGCGACATCTACATCGGCACTTATGCCGGCTGGTACTCGGTGCGCGACGAGGCCTTCTATGCCGAGGACGAGACGCAGCTGCAGGAAGGCGGCACCCGCCTCGGCCCGCAGGGCACGCCGGTCGAGTGGGTGGAGGAGAAGAGCTACTTCTTCCGGCTGTCGGCCTATGGCGATCGCCTGCTGAAGCACTACGAGGAGCATCCGGAGTTTATCGGCCCGGACTCCCGGCGCAACGAGGTCGTCAGCTTCGTGCGCGGCGGGCTGCAGGATCTCTCCATCAGCCGCACGACCTTCCAGTGGGGCATCCCGGTGCCGGATGCACCCGAGCACATCATGTATGTGTGGGTGGATGCGCTGACGAACTACCTGACCGGCGTCGGCTATCCCGACGAGAACGGCGAGACGTTCCGCAAGTTCTGGCCGGCCGATGCGCACATCATCGGCAAGGACATCATCCGCTTCCACGCGGTGTATTGGCCCGCCTTCCTGCTCTCGGCGGGTCTTGAGCTTCCGAAGCGGGTATTTGCCCACGGCTTCCTCTTCAACAAGGGGGAAAAGATGTCGAAGTCGGTCGGCAACGTCATCGATCCGTTCGCGCTGGCGGATGCCTATGGCGTGGATCAGGTGCGCTATTTCTTCCTGCGCGAGGTGCCGTTCGGACAAGATGGCAGCTACAGCCACGAAGCCATCGTGCAGCGCATCAACGCCGACCTCGCCAACGACCTCGGTAACCTCGCGCAGCGTTCGCTGTCCATGATCGGCAAGAACTGCGAGGGCAGGGTGCCGCAGTGGTCCTCCTTCACGGAAGCCGATCGCACGCTGATGACCTCCGTCGACCGTCTGGTGGACGAATGCCGCCGTGCCATGGGGGACTTCGCCCTTCACACCATGCTGGCCGCCATTTGGCGTGTGGTGGGCGATGCCAACCGCTACTTCGCAGGTGAGGAGCCGTGGCGTCTGAAGAAGACGGACCCGGACCGCATGAACACGGTTCTTTATGTGACGGCGGAGGCGCTCCGCACGGTCGCCATCCTCACGCAACCGGTCATGCCGACCGCCTCCGCGCGTCTTCTGGATGTGCTGAATGTGCCGGAGAATGCACGCGACTTCGCCTCGCTGGGTGAGAAGGGACGGCTCCAGCCCGGCACGGAACTGCCGGCACCGACAGCCATCTTCCCGCGCTATGTCGAGCCGGACGAGGGTGCGGCCGCCTGATGCTTGTCGACAGCCACTGCCATCTCGACTTCCCGGACTTCGCGGAGGACCGTGCCGGCGTTGTCGCACGTGCTCATGAGGCCGGCGTTGGCCTCATGGTCACCATCTCGACTCGCGTCCGACGCTTCGCAGAGATCAAAGCCATCGTGGACGCGCACGAAAGCGTCTTCGGCTCCGTCGGCACCCATCCGCACCAGGCGGCCGAAGAGCCCGACGTCGCGACCGAGGAACTGGTGCGGCTCTCCCAGCATCGGAAGATCGTCGCCATCGGCGAGGCCGGGCTCGACTACCACTACGACAAGTCGCCCCGCGATCAGCAGGCCGCCAGCTTTCGCCGGCACATTGCCGCATCGCGCGAAACCGGCCTGCCGCTCGTCATCCATGCCCGCTCGGCCGACGAGGACATGATCCGCATCCTGGAAGAGGAAACGGGGAAGGGGGCCTTCCCTGCTGTCCTGCACTGCTTTTCCTCGGGGGCTGAACTTGCCCGCCGTGGTGTCGAACTCGGGCTCTACGTGTCGTTCTCCGGCATTCTGACCTTCCGCAATTCGCAGGACATCCGCGACATAGCCGCCGAAGTGCCGGAAGACCGCATCCTCGTGGAGACGGACGCGCCGTTTCTGGCGCCGATCCCGCATCGCGGCAAGACCAATGAGCCTGCCTTCACGGCCCACACGGCGGCTGTGCTGGCGGATGTGCGCGGGTGGACGGCCGAGTTCACCGCCGAGCGGACCACGCGTAATTTCGCGAGGCTTTTCAGCAAGGTACCGCGCGCGGCTCTGGGGCTTTCCGAGGACGCCGCGCTGTGACTACCAGCCTTACGATCCTTGGCTGCGGCTCTTCGGGCGGCGTGCCACGGGTCGCAGTCGGCTGGGGCAATTGCGATCCTGCCGAGCCGCGAAATCGCCGCCGGCGCTGCTCCGTGCTTGTGCGCAAGGCCGGAGAACGCGGCGAAACGCGGGTTCTTGTGGATGCCGGGCCGGATCTGCGGGAGCAATTGCTTTCCGAGGACGTGGACGACCTGTCCGGCGTGCTGTTCACCCATGAGCACGCAGATCACTGCCACGGCGTGGACGATTTGCGGCCGCTCTTCATCCGCAATCGCCGGCGCGTCGACGTCTGGATCGATCCGCACACTGCGCCGACCTTGCGCAACCGCTTCGATTATCTGTTCGAGTCGGCTCCCGGCAGCGATTATCCGCCGATCCTGACCGAGCACCGGATGAGCCATGGCAACAAGATCCACGTGGACGGTCTCGGAGGCATGGTCGAGGCCATTCCGTTCAGGCTCGTCCACGGCAATGTCGATGCCCACGGCTTCCGCTTCGGCGATGTGGCCTACACGCCGGACGTGAACGCGATCCCGGAAGAGAGCCTGGATTTCCTGCGGGATCTGGACGTCTGGATCATCGATGCCTTGCGCATTGCGCCGCATCCCAGCCATTTCACTCTGGCCGAAGCGCTGGGCTGGATCGAGCAGATGAAGCCGAAGCGAGCCGTGCTGACCAACCTGCACACCGATCTCGACTACAGAGCGCTTGAGGCGCAACTGCCGGCTCACATCGTGCCGGCGTATGACGGGCTCACCATCAGCTACGGGTAACAAGCGCCGCCCGCATCTAGAAACGGCTGCAAGCGACTGGTACGACAGCGAAATCCCTCGGCGCACAGCCGCTCCGCCCCAAGCAGAAGCATCAATTAAGTTCCATAATATATCTTATGCGACATAAGGATTGTCGTGCAGAGCCGATCTTTCCGGCGGCAGCGATGATCTGTTCGCATCACTCGGGCGAAGCATTCCGCCCTCTTTCCACTGGATGAGATCGGCGCCGGCCCTGAGGGTGACGTCTTTAGGTCGGCTCAAGCGGATTGCGGCTGAGCTTCCGGTCCTTGGCGATGAGCCAGATATTGCGGACATAGATCAGCATGCCGAGCGACTGGCCGGCGATGTAGACCGGGTCACGCCGCTGGATGGCATAGACCAGCAGCAACAGGCCGCCGGCGATCGAGAAGAACCAGAACCCGATCGGTATCACCGACTTCTTCGCTCGCTCGCTGGCGATCCACTGGACCATGAAGCGCATCATGAAGAGGAATTGCGCCGCGAACCCCAGCAAGGCCCAGCCGTCCAGGTTCAGGACGAAGCTCTCATGTGCCCAATCTAGAAAATGGCTGAACATGGCCCTACCCGATTTCCGTGACATCGGCCCGGCCGCGGAAACGCCGCAGCAGCCACCACATGCCCATGAGGTCCAGCACGCCGCGCAATCCGCGGTCCAGAACGCCGTAATTGGAGCGCCCGTGGCCGCGCGGACGGTCGATCACTTCGATCCGGACATTGCCGTAGCCTTCGCGGCGCACCAGAGCGGGAGTGAAGCGATGCCAGCCATCGAAGAACGGCAGCGTCAGGAAAAGATGACGCGGCACGGCCTTCAGGCCGCAGCCTGAATCGCTGGAATTGTCGTCGAGGATGGCCTGCCGCACCGTATTGGCCACGCGGGAGGCCAGGCGCTTCACATTGCCGTCCGTGCGCCGGGTGCGTTGGCCCATGGCAAGTCCACAATCCGGCCCGGCCTCTTTCAGCGCCGCGAGAAGCGCCGGGATATAGGCGGGATTGTTCTGGCCGTCGCCGTCCAGCGTCACCACGACCTCACCCCGTGCCTGCAGCACGCCCGTTCGCACCGAAGCTGATTGGCCCAGCGACCGCGCATGCCGCAGATGGCGCACCGGCTGGCCCGACGCCTTCTTGGCAGAGAGAACGCCGGCTGTGTCATCGGTCGAGCCATCGTCCACGATGATGATCTCGTGAGTTTCCGCGTGCAGCGCTGCGTGGATCTCGTCGACCAGCGTCTCCAGGTTCCGCGCTTCGTTGCGGGCAGGCACCACAACGGAGATCGTCGGGACAGGATCGATGGAAAGGGTCATGGCAGCCAAGGAACCAGCGCAGCGGTGCAGCCCCGGAAGACCCGGCGGTCCTCTTGCTCCTAGGCCCCAGCCAGCGCATAGGCAAGGCTTCCGGAGCCGACATGACCCCTTCCCGCGATATAGCCGACCTGCTGTCGATCATGGCTGCCCTGCGCGACCCCGATACGGGCTGCGCGTGGGACCTGAAGCAGACCTTCGAGTCGATCGCGCCCTACACGCTGGAAGAAGCGGCGGAGGTGGTCGAGGCGATCGCCCGGCGGGATATTGAGAACCTGCGCGAGGAACTGGGTGATCTGCTGTTGCAGGTCGTCTTCCACTCCCGCATCGCCGAAGAAGCAGGACATTTCGCCTTTGAGGATGTTGTGGAAGCCATCACCGCCAAGCTTGTCCGGCGGCATCCGCACATCTTCGGTGACACCAAGGGCCTGACAGCGGAAGACGTGAAGGCCTCGTGGGACCGCATCAAGGCCGAGGAGAAGGCGGAGAAAGCCGCCCGCGGGGTTGGCGCAGCGACTGGCTTGCTGGACAGCGTCCCGGCTGACCTGCCCCCCCTCTCCCGCGCCGTGGCTCTTCAGGCCAAGGCAGGCAAAGTCGGCTTCGACTGGAACTCGGCACGTCTGGTCCTCGCGAAGATTCGCGAGGAAGCCGACGAAGTGGAAGCCGCTCTGGACGAAGCGGCCACCGATGAGGAGCGACTGGGCGAGATCGGAGACCTTCTGTTCGCGGTCGCCAATCTCGCGCGCCATGTGAAAGCCGATCCTGAAGTGGCGTTACGGCGCACGAACGCCAAGTTCGAACGCCGCTTCCGCTTCATCGAAGATCGGCTGGCAGCGCAGGGACGCACGACTGCCGACGCAGGCCTCGAAGAAATGGATGCCATCTGGAACGAGGCCAAGGCGGCCGAGCGTTCGCTACCCGGAAGTTCCGGGTAGCGCGCCTTCATCGGAGCCGAAGCGGCGGCGGATCTCGTCCGAACGCTGGGGCGGCACGCGGACCTGCAGGTGCAGTTCCCCGCTTTCACCGTCGTCGCGGGCCAGCACTTCGCTGTGCTCGTAGAGCCAGTGCAGCCCCTCGCCGTCCGCCGCATCGAGCGTCAGGTTCAGCACGTCGCGTCCGGCGGAAATTCTCGCCTCGATGCCGTCGAGAAGGACGTCCGCCCCCTCCCCGGTCAGCGCGGAGACAAGAGCCGGCACCTTCTCGCGGCGGCGTGCGATTTCGTGAAGGCTCTGCGCGTGATCGGCATCGAGCACGTCGATCTTGTTCCAGACCTCGATGAGCCTGTCGCTGTCGGGATCGACGCCGAGCTCCTTCAGGATGTTCTGCACATCCGCGGCCTGGGCTTCGGTGTCGCCATGGCTGATGTCGCGCACATGCAGGATGACATCGGCCTCGAGCACTTCTTCCAAGGTGGCGCGGAAGGCGGCGACGAGCATGGTCGGCAGCTCCGAGACGAACCCCACAGTGTCCGACAGGATCACGCGCGTTCCATGCGGCAGGTCGATGGATCGCAGCGTGGGATCGAGGGTGGCGAACAGCATGTCGGCGGCCAGCACCTCCGACCGGGTCAGCCGGTTGAAGAGAGTGGACTTTCCGGCATTGGTGTAGCCCACCAAAGCAATGATCGGATATGGCACGCGCTTGCGGCTGGAGCGGTGCAGGCCGCGCGTGCGGCGCACCTGTTCCAGTTCCCGCTCGATCTTGTGGATGCGCTCGCCGATGACACGGCGGTCGGCTTCAATCTGCGTCTCGCCGGGGCCGCCAAGGAAGCCGAAGCCTCCGCGCTGGCGCTCGAGATGGGTCCAGGAACGCACCAGCCGGCTTTTCTGCCAGTTCAGGTGTGCAAGCTCGACCTGCAGCGTGCCTTCCTTCGTGCGCGCGCGGCGGCCGAAGATTTCGAGAATCAAGCCGGTGCGGTCGAGAACCTTGCAGTTCCAGCCCTTCTCGAGGTTTCGCTGCTGCACGGGAGAGAGCGCGGCGTCTACCACCACGAGCTCCACATTCTCGGCCTTCACGTTGGCTAGGAGTTCGTCGACCTTGCCGGAGCCGATAAACGTGGACGGTCGAATTTCAGAGAGCGGGACAAGGCCCGAACTCACGACCTCCAACTCGATGGCCTGGGCAAGGCCGATCGTCTCGTCCAGTCGCGCCTGGGGGCTGCGCATGGGCTCGGCGGCGTCGCGTGGACGCCGCGTGAGATACGGGGCGATCACGACCGCGCGGCCGGTGCTGCCCTCCCGGCCCTCGTGTTCAGCTCCGGTGATGTCCGGTCGTTCTTGTGGAGCGCTCAATCTGCCTTCTCGTCATCCGCATTATCCATCAGGGAAATGGGGTGACCGGGCATGATTGTCGAGATGGCGTGCTTGTACACAAGCTGCGAATGGCCATCGCGGCGCAGCAGGACGCAAAAATTATCGAACCACGTCACGACGCCCTGAAGCTTGACACCGTTCACCAGGAAGATGGTTACCGGAATCTTGTTCTTGCGAACGTTGTTGAGGAAGGTGTCCTGGAGATTCTGAGCTCGTTCGGCCATTTCTTCTTATCTTTCGCCGTGGGCTTCTTGGCGGGGGCACCGGGCATTAGAGGCAAGCTGCCGCTGGTGCGCAAGCTAAACCGGACTAGATCGGTCGCGACGCCGCTATGTCGTGGAAGCGGGCGCGAAGTCTTGTCACCTGCGGGCCCGGCCGTCCATCGCCGATCCGATGGCCATCGATCTGTACGACAGGCATCAGGATGTTGGTTGCAGAGGTGACGAAAGCCTCGCGCGCCGCCTTCACCTCGTCGGGCGTGAAAGGCCGTTCCTCGACAGCCAATCCCTCTTCCGCCGCGAGGTCCAGCAGCGTCGTCCGCGTGATTCCGCGCAGGATTCCATGCTCGGCTGGCCGCGTGACCAGGCGATCATCCGCGGTGATGATCCAGGCATTGCTGGACCCTCCTTCGGTGATGAAGCCGTCGCGATCCACGAACCAGGCTTCCTTCGCGCCATGCTCCGTCGCTGCCATCTTCGCCAGCACGTTGGGGAGCAGGCCCGTGGTCTTGATGTCGACGCGGTCCCAGCGGGTCTCCGGCGTCGTAATGACCTTTATCCCGCTTTGCGCGGCCTTGGCCGACTTCGAGGGGTCGATGCCCCGTGCGATGACGACGAGGCTCGGTGGCGTTGCCTCGTGCGGGAACAGGAAGTCGCGCCGGGCCGCACCGCGGCTGACTTGGATGTAGACGGTCCCCTCCCGCACGCGGTTGCGACGCAGCACCTCGCTGATGACCACGCGCAGCCCGCTTTCGGCCATGGGTGCGGGCATCCTCAGTTCTTCGAGCGAGCGGTCCAGGCGCCCCAGATGACGCGCTTCGTCGACAATGCGGCCGGCCCGGATTTCGCAGACCTCATAGACGCTGTCGGCGAACTGAAAGCCCCGGTCCTCCACATGCACCTGCGCATCGGCATAGGGGACGTAGCGACCGTTGACGTAGACGATGCGGCTCACAGCTGGCTTTCCAAGATTGTGCGGGGATGATGAAGCGGACGGCGGTTCAGCCGATCTCGAGCGCCTTGAGCTTGCGATGCAGCGCGGAGCGCTCCATCCCGATGAACTCGGCAGTGCGCGAAATATTGCCCCCGAAACGGCTGATCTGCGCCATCAGATACTGGCGCTCGAAGATCTCGCGCGCCTCGCGCAGCGCCATGCCCATCAATTGCTCTCCGCCGCTGCCGTTCGGCGTCACCGGCACCATGGTGCCGACTTCGGACGGCAGCATGCTCGCGGTGACCACGGCATCCGGATCCCCGCTCGCGAGGATCATCAGGCGCTCGATATTGTTGCGGAGCTGGCGGACATTGCCCGGCCAGTCGTGCGACTGCAGCACGGCCATCGCATCCTCGCCGATCATCCGCTTCGGCAGGCCCATCTGCCCGGAGATCTGGTCGAGGCAGTACTCGATGGTCTCCGCGATGTCCTCGCGGCGCTCCGCCAGTCCCGGCACCCGGATAGGGACGACCGCAAGCCGGTGGAACAGGTCCTCGCGGAACGTGCCGCGCTGGATCTCGGCCGGAAGATCGCGGCTGGTCGAGGAGATGATGCGCACGTCCACGCTGACGCGCGTCGCGCCATTCACGCGCGTGAAGTTCTGGTCCGTCAGCACGCGGAGGATCTTGCTCTGTGTTTCCCGCGGCATCTCGGCCACTTCGTCGAGGAAGAGCGTCCCGCCATGGGCCTCTTCCAGCGCGCCGATGGTGCGGGTGCCGCCCTCGCCATTGTCGACGCCGAAAAGGGCGGTCTCCATGTTCTCGGGCGTGATCATCGCCGCGTTCACGGCAACGAACGGCCCGTACGCGCGCTGGGACAGCCCGTGCAGGGTGCGCGCCACAAGCTCCTTGCCACTGCCGGGAGCGCCGGTGATGAGGACGCGGCTGTTGGTCGGAGCGATCCGGTCGATCGTGGAGCGCAGCTGATTCATGATGCTGGAGCGGCCGACAAGGCGGGCGGCGGAGCCGGAGCGGGTGCGAAGCTCCTTCAACTCCCGCCGGAGGCGTGAGGCTTCCAGAGCGCGGCTTGCGACCAGCACCAGCCGGTCGGCCTTGAACGGCTTCTCGATGAAGTCGTAGGCGCCCTTCTTGATGGCCGCCACGGCGGTTTCGATATTGCCGTGGCCGGAGATCATCACCACCGGCACGTCGGGATGCGCGGCCTTGATGACGTCGAGGATCTGCATTCCGTCAAGCTTCGATCCCTGCAGCCAGATGTCGAGGAAGACGAGGTGCGGACGGCGCTCCTCGATGGCAGCCACGGCCTGCTCGGAGTTCCGGGCCACGCGGGCCTTGTAGCCCTCGTCCTCCAGAATGCCCGCGACGAGTTCCCGGATGTCCGCTTCGTCGTCGACGATCAAGATGTCAGACGTCATGCCTCGGTGCCTGCCTGCTCGTGTGTGGTGGCGGGTGGGGGTGCGGGGAACCACAAGCGGACACGGGCCCCCTGCCCGCCTTCCGCCACAGCCGGAGCGTCCTCGAGATCGATGCCGCCGCCATGTTCCTCGAGAATCTTGGTGACGATCGCGAGGCCAAGTCCAGTGCCCTTCTCACGCGTCGTCATATAGGGCTCGAGCAGCCGGCTTCTATTCTCTGCCGGCAGGCCTGGGCCATTGTCCGTCACGTCGATGATGATACGGCCGCCCGCGTTGCGGACATCGACGACGATCTCGCCGGGTCCACGTTCCTCTTCTGGAACGCCCGTGATGCTCTCTGCCGCGTTCTTGACGATGTTGGTCACGGCCTGGGACAACAGGCGGCGATCCATGGGCGCAACCAGCGGCTGCTCCGGCACGTTCAGCGCGATGTCTATCTCCGGATTGCCGACACGCATCATCACGACGACCTGCTCGACGGTCTTCGACACGTCCTCCGGCTCCATCATAGGCTTGGGCATCCGGGCGAAGGACGAGAATTCGTCCACCATGCGCTTGATGTCGTCCACCTGCCGCACGATCGTGTCGGTGCACTGGTCGAACACCTCGCGGTCTTCCGTGATGTGCTTGCCGTATTTGCGGCGGATGCGCTCCGCCGCCAGCTGGATGGGCGTCAGCGGGTTTTTGATCTCATGCGCGATGCGCCGTGCGACATCGCCCCAGGCGGAAGTTCGCTGTGCCGTCACGAGGTCGGTGATGTCGTCGAGGGTCACGACGTAGCCGTGCTCCGCCTCCACCGAACGTTCGCTGGTGACGCGTGCATTCACCGTGCGTTCGCGTCCGTTGCGGTGCAGCGTCACGGTGCTCTGCAGCAGGCGGGCGCCGCTCGACACCACTTCACCGAACAGCTCCACGAGTTCGGGAGCGACGTCACCAAGCGGCCGGTTCAGCAGTTCGGCCTCGCTGCTGCCGAGCAGCGTTTCAGCCATGCGGTTGACGAGCGTTACGCGGCCATCGCCGGTCAGGCCCATGACGCCGGCGTTCACGCCTGACAGCACGGCCTCGGTGAACCGGCGACGTTCGTCGATCTGCTCGCTGGCCTCCAGCAGAGCATTTCTCTGCGTCCGCAACTGCGCGGTCATACGATTGAACGTCTCGGACAGACCACCGAGATCGCCTTCCTTCCGCCCTGCCGGGACCTGGACATAGAGGTTGCCGGCAGAGACCTGATCCGCCGCCGCCATCAATTGCCGGATGGGCGACACAAGCCTGTTGGCGAAGGCCATGCCCAGCCAGATGGCTGCCAGCAGCAGTGTCAGGCCAACGATGAGGTACATCAGGCCGAACGCCACCTGGACGCCGAAACGGCGACGCTCGAGCTGCGTGTATTCAGCGGCAGCCGCTTCGGTCTGGCGAAGATATTGCGTAGCCCGAGGATCCACTGCACGAACCGCGAAAATCCACAGATCGTCGTAGCCCTCGAGACGGAACACGGATCCGATGAGGTTCTTGCTTCCCGGAGACAAAAGGGCGGGCTCGCTCTCCGTCGCCTGGTCGAATGCACTCGGCGGCGGCATGGGCACAGGGCGCCCGCCATCATTGGCCGCACGTTCCACCACGGTCATGTCGCGGTTGAGCAGGTAGACGGCCTGCATTCCACGGATCGTGGACTGCACCGTCACCAGTTCCTTGAAGCGCTCGCGCTCGGTATCGAACAGCGGGCGGGCGCGGTTCAGGTCGCTGGCCATGGCAAGCGTTTCGCCACGAATCGTGCGGGCCTGCTCTTCCAGATAGGCACGGGAGACAACAAGCGCGTTGTCGACGATGGCGCGTGCGCGCACCGAGAACCATTGATCGAGACCGCGATCCAGCGTGATGACTGCAACGGCCGCGAGCAGCAGCGCCGGCGTGATGGCCACGATGGCGAACAGCAGAATGACGCGTTGATGAAGCTGCGCGCCTGCGAGCCCCTTCTGGCGCGCACGGATAAGCGCCCAGCCCTGCCAGACGATCAACACCAGCAGGATGACGCCAAGAGCCGCGTTCAGGCAAAGGGTCGTCACCACCACATTGTGGTTGGGGACGATGGGCGTGAGATTCGCCAGGATCAGGAAGGTCGCAAGCGTCGAGATCAGCGTCAGCACGAGCACGATGGAGCCGAAGCGGCTCGGGCCGCCCTTGGCGACCAGTGTCTGCACACCGGTCGGACCGACCGGCTCCTGCGTCATCGTGTCGACAGTCAAGAATTTGCCCTTCAGTTGACGCGGCGACTCGCACACTGATGCGTTCGCGCGACACTGTTGTCAGAATACGACAACATCTTGGCAAAACTCAAACTAGCGACCGCTCCTCATAATCCGGAGGTCGAGGTCCCGGATCTTCTTGCGAAGCGTGTTCCGATTGAGACCGAGCAGTTCGGCCGCGCGGATCTGGTTGCCGCGGGTCGCCACAAGTGCTGCTCCCAGCAGCGGCTGTTCGATCTCGCGCAACACGCGATGATAGAGGCCGGGCGGCGGAAGTGCCTCGCCGAACTGGCTAAAATAGCTGGCGAGGAAGCGTTCCACCGAGGCGGACATCTCGTCGGGCCCGCCCGTCGATTCCGCGGGCTGGGACGTGGTCGCCGGCTCCGCCAGTTCCGTCTCGACGATGTGGGCGGTGATGACGTCCTGTGGATAAAGAGCCGCCAGCCGCCGGATCAGGTTCTCGAGCTCGCGCACATTCCCCGGCCAGCGATAGCGCTTCATCGTCTCGAGCGCGGCTGCGTCGATCTGCTTGTGCGCCAGTCCCTCCCGCTCGACCATGGCGAAGAAATGCCTGACGAGGTCCGGCACATCCTCCGCACGCTCGCGCAGCGGCGGGATGCGGATCGGCACCACGTTCAGCCGGAAGAACAGGTCCTCGCGGAACAGGCCCTGCTGGATGAGGATCTTCAAATCCTTGTTGGAGGCCGCAACGATCCGGACATTGGTCTTTATCGGGGTACGGCCGCCGACTGTCGTGTACTCGCCCTGCTGCAGCACGCGCAGCAGGCGCGTCTGCGCCTCCATCGGCATGTCGCCGATCTCGTCGAGAAACAGCGTGCCGCCCTCGGCCTGCTCGAAGCGGCCGGTGGACCGCGCCTGCGCGCCCGTGAACGAGCCCTTCTCGTGCCCGAACAGTTCCGATTCGATGAGGTCACGGGGGATGGCAGCCATGTTGACGGCCACGAACGGCCCGCCGCGCCTTTTGCCGTAATCGTGCAACGCGCGCGCAACCAGTTCCTTGCCGGTGCCGGACTCGCCGGAGATCATCACCGTCAGGTCGGTCTGCATCAGGCGGGCCAGCACCCGGTAGATGTCCTGCATGGCCGGCGAGCGGCCCACCAGCGGGATGCCGTCCTGATCGTCGAGCCCCGTGACATTAACGGGCTTGGCCTTCGGCTCCATGAGAGCCCGGCCCACAATGGCGATCAACTCCTTCAGGTCGAACGGCTTCGGCAGGTATTCGTAGGCGCCGCGCTCTGAAGCCCGGATCGCCGTCATGAACGTGTTCTGCGCACTCATCACGATGATGGGCAGGTCGGGGCGCAGCTTCTTGATGCGCGGCAGGAGGTCGAATGCGTTCTCGTCCGGCATCACCACGTCGGTGATAACGAGATCGCCCTCCCCTTGAGTCACCCAGCGCCAGAGCGTTGCCGCGTTCGATGCGGTGCGCACCTCGTAGCCGGCGCGGGAGAGCGCCTGGTTGAGGACGGTGCGGATGGCGGAATCGTCATCCGCGACAAGCACGCTTCCGTGCGGCATGGGTCAGGTCTCCGGATCCGGCGGGATATCGCCGGCGAATATCGGCATGAGGACGCGGAAGGTGGTGCGGCGGGGCTGCGACTGGCATTCGACGATGCCGCCGTGATCGCCCACGATCTTGGCGACCAGGGCAAGCCCGAGACCGGACCCGGTCGGCTTCGTCGTCACGAACGCGTCGAACAGGTGCGGCAGCAATTCTTCGCTGACGCCCGGTCCGTTGTCGCGCACGCAGATCTCAAGCGGCAGGCTCACGCGGGCCTGGGTACCCGGCACGCTCAGCCGCACACCCGGACGAAAGGCGGTGGTCAGCCAGATCTCCCCATCCGGGCTGTCGCCGATGGCCTCGGCCGCGTTCTTCACCAGATTGAGGAAGATCTGAACCAGCTGGTCGCGGTTTGCGAACAGCGGCGGCAGCGAGGGATCGTACTCCTCGGTGATGCGCAGATTGCGGGCAAAGCCGGACTGCGCCAGCCGTCGCACATGCTCCAGCACCACGTGAATGTTCACCGCATCCCGCTCGATGGGGCGTTCGTCGGAGAACACCTCCATCCGGTCAACGAGCTTCACGATGCGGTCCGTCTCGTCGCAGATCAGGCGGGTCAGCGCGCGGTCGTCGTCGTCGACCGAGCTTTCCAGCAATTGTGCGGCGCCCCGTATGCCGGAGAGCGGGTTCTTGATCTCGTGGCCAAGCATGGAAGCGAGCGCGCTGACGGAACGCGCCGCGCCACGATGGGTCAGCTGCTGGTTCATCTTGTCGGCGATCGTGCGCTCCTGAAGCATGATGACCACATGCTCCGCGCGCTCCGCGAACGGGGCGATGTAGATGTCGACCAGGCGGGCGCCGCCGCTGCGGGGCGTGCCGAGATCCACCCGATATTCGTTGATGGGCGCATTGCGCTGGCGCACCTGCTCAAGCTGAACGAGCAGCGGTGAGCCGAATGGTACCAGGGCCGCCAGCGACTGCCTGCGCAGCAGCGGCGCACTCATCTGGAAGAAGTGTTCCGCCGCCGCATTGGCCGCGGCGATGCTGCCGCCTTCGTTGATGAGGATGATGGGATGCGGCAATGCGTTCAGCACGGCATCCGATTGTGTGAAGCCGCTATCGGCAGCAAAGGCGGCCGCGTTCATGCCGCAGCCTTCCAGGCAAGGCTGTCATAGCAGGCGGCGAGTGCCATCTGGGCGGCCTCGGGCGTCTGGGCCGTCAGCACCGCAACCTTGCGCCTGACTTCCAGATCCGTCCCGGCGGAGCGCGCGGCTTCATCAAGATACCAGCCGAGGTGCTTGCGCGCGTGCCGCAAGCCCACCTCCCGGCCATAGAGGCCGAGAAGCCCGTCATAATGCTCGCGCGCAATGGCGTGCTGCTCCTCAAGCCCCGGATCCGGCAGGCGCTCGCCACGCGCGATGAACGCCGCGATCTGGCCAGCCCGCCAAGGACGCCCTTGCGCACCGCGCCCGATCATCACCGCGTCTGCGCCGCTCTGGTCGAGCATTTCAGCCGCGTCGTCCACCGTCTCCAGGTCGCCGTTGGCCACGACCGGTATCGAGACCTGATCCTTGACAGCCTGAATCGCGCGCCAGTCCGCACGGCCGGTGAAGAACTGCTGACGTGTGCGCCCATGCACGGTGATGAGCCGGATGCCGGCTTCCTCGGCACGGCGTGCAAGCTCCGGCGCGACAATGCTGTTCTCGTCCCATCCAAGCCGGACCTTCAGCGTGACCGGAACCGTGACGGCGCCAACCGTCGCCTCGATCAGTGTCAGTGCATGATCGAGGTCCTTCAGGAGCGCCGAGCCGGAATGGCCGCCCGTCACCTTTTTCACCGGGCAGCCCATATTGATGTCGATGATGTCGGCGCCCGCGTCTTCGGCAACCCGCGCCGCCTCCGCCATCCAGTGCGCCTCGCGCCCGGCGAGTTGCACGGCATGAACAGGCATGCCGCTGCCCTCCAGCCGCAGCCGCGATTCCTGATCCCCCTTGGCGAGTTCACTGCTGGCGATCATCTCGGACACGGCAAGCCCGGCCCCGAGGCGCACGGCAATGCGCCGGAACACCAGGTCGGTCACACCCGACATAGGCGCGACGACCACCGGATTGGGAATTTCGACATCGCCGATGGTGACGCGTGTCGATGCTGGCTCTGCGCATTTGACCAAAACTTAGGCACCCTTACCACTGCCCAGCAGATAATCAGAAGCCGCCCGGAGCGGCAAGTAGCAAAAGGGCGCGACAGCCATGCCCCTCTCGGCTAAGAACCCGTGCCGCCAGAGGAGATTAGGGTGTCGCAGAGTGGATCTGAGCTGAAGGTTGCCGTGCTGGTCGTTGCCGCAGGACGAGGCACACGCGCCGGCGGCGCGGGCGGGCCGGCCAAGCAGTACAGGCATATAGCCGGCCGCGCCGTCCTGACGCACACTCTTGAGGCATTTGCCGCTCACCCCCGCGTAGCCCAGATACTGACGGTCATCCACGCCGACGACCGTGATCTCTACGACGAGGCCGTCGGCGGTTTTGCCAAGACGCTGGAGCCGGTCATCGGCGGCGCGACCCGGCAGGATTCGGTGCGCAACGGGCTGAAGGCGCTCGAAGATCATCGGCCTGATCTCGTGCTCATCCACGACGCCGCCCGCCCCTTCGTCTCCCGTGAGGTTATCGACAGGTCCATCCAGGCTGCCACCGAACATGGCGCGGCAGTGCCCGTCGCTGCCGTTGTAGACACCGTCTGCATGGTGGAGGCCGGCCAGCGCGGCGAGACCCTCGACCGAAACCGCCTCGGCAGCGTACAGACACCGCAAGCCTTCCGCTTCGCGGACATCCTTGCCGCGCATCTGCGCGCGGAACGCGATGGCCGCGACGACTTCACCGACGATGGCGCCGTCGCCTCCCACCAGGGGCTGACGATCGGCGTGTTTCCCGGAGATCCCATGAACACCAAGCTCACCACAGCCGAAGACTTCAGCCGCGCCGAGGAGCGCCTGCTCTTCTCCCTGCCGGACGTCCGCAACGGAACCGGCTTCGATGTGCATGCCTTCTGCCCCGGCGATCATGTGGTGCTTGCCGGCATCAAGGTGCCGCACGATCAGGGGCTGCTCGGCCATTCCGATGCCGACGTGGCGCTGCACGCCATCACCGACGCCATCTTCGGCGCCTTGGCCGATGGCGATATCGGCTCGCACTTCCCGCCATCCGACCCGCAGTGGAAGGGTGCCGATTCGGCGCAGTTCCTGGCCTATGCCGTGGACCGGGTGAAGGCTCGGGGCGGAATGCTCGCGCATGTAGATGTCTGCATCATGGGCGAGGCGCCGAAGGTCGGCCCGCATCGCGCCGCCATGCAGGCCCGCATCGCGGAAATTTGCGGCCTCACCATCGATCGCGTCGGGGTGAAGGCCACCACGACCGAACAGCTCGGCTTCGTCGGACGCCGCGAGGGCCTTGCGGCAATTGCAAGCGCAACGATCCGTCTGCCGGTGTGATGCGTTATGGCATGACACTGCCGTGACAGACGGAAAGCCTCATGTCAGACGAACTTGAATTCACGCGCATAGACAGGGCGCTCATCGAAGCGGCCGCCGATCTGCTGGACCTCTGCAAACGCCGGGGTTTGATGGTCGTCACTGCCGAGTCCTGCACGGGCGGGCTGGTTGCGGCGGCGCTGACCGACGCACCGGGAGCATCGAGCAGCGTGTTCGGCGGCTTCGTCACCTATGCGAACGACGCCAAGACGCGCTTCATCGGCGTCTCGGAACTGCTCATCAAGACCCACGGCGCTGTCAGCGAAGAAGTGGCACGCGCCATGGCTGAAGGAGCGCTTGAGGCCGCCGGCGTCGATCTCGCGGTGGCGATCACCGGCATTGCCGGTCCGAAGAGCGACGAGAGCCATAAGCCGGTCGGCCTTGTCCACTTCGCCGTTGCGGGCAAGAGGTGCCCGACCATGCATCGGGAGATGCGCTACGGCGATATCGGCCGCGGCCCGATACGCCGGAACTCCGCCATGGAAGCGATAGCCATGCTGAAGCAGGCGGCGGAAGCTTAAGCGGCGCCCGGCGCGCTAGACGGCGGACGAGGCCAGCCGCGAGCCGTAGACCTGGTTCGCACGGGCCTCGAACGCCGACGCGAAGCGGCGGAACGCGCGCTCGAACACGGCACCCACCACCATGCCGATGGCGCGGCTCTTCATCTCCCACTCGATGTAGAAGTCCACTTCCGAACTCGTCTCGGTCAGCGGCTTGAAGTGCCAGCGGTTCTGCAAGCTGGCGAACGGGCCTGTGATGTATTCCACGAAGATCGTGAGGTTCGCCTGATCCAGGGTGACGCGGCTGGTGAATGTGTCGCGGAAGAAGGAATAGGCGACCGTCATGTCCGCCAGCAGAACCGTCTTGCCGTCACGCTCTTCCCGCTTGCGCACGCGCAGGCTTTCGCACAGCGGCACGAAGTGCGGGTATTGCTCCACGTCCGAGACAAGCTCGAACATCTTCTGTGCGGAATGCGCGACGGTGCGCGTGGTCTGATGCTTTGGCATGTGCGCTTTGTGGTGCTGCGGCTGTCGAAAGTCCAGCTAGCCGGCCGCGAGAAGCGCGGCACGCGCACCGCGTAGCCGCTCGAAATCCTCGCCGGCATGGTGCGATGAGCGCGTGAGCGGGCTGGCCGAGACCATCAGGAAGCCCTTGCTGTAGGCGGTCGTCTCGTAGCCCTTGAACTCCTCGGGGGTGACGAAACGCGCCACGGCATGGTGTTTCCGCGTCGGCTGGAGATACTGGCCGATGGTGATGAAATCCACCGCCGCCGTCCGCAGGTCGTCCATCAGCTGCATCACCTCGTTCCGCTCCTCGCCCAGCCCGACCATGATGCCGGACTTGGTGAAGATGGACGCATCGAGTTCCTTCACCCGCTGCAGCAGCCGCACGGAGTGGAAGTAGCGCGCGCCCGGCCGCACCGTCAGGTACAGCGACGGCACGGTTTCCAGGTTGTGGTTGAACACGTCCGGCTTGGCAGCCACCACCACTTCGAGCGCACCATCCTTGCGCAGGAAGTCCGGCGTCAGGATCTCGATCGTCGTGGACGGGCTGGCCACCCGGATCGCACGGATCACATCCGCAAAGTGCTGGGCCCCACCATCCGGCAGGTCGTCGCGATCCACCGAAGTGATGACCACATGATGCAATCCGAGCTTCGCCACCGCTTCGGCCACACGGCGCGGCTCGTCGGCGTCGACACCGGGCGTGGGCAGGCCCGTGCGCACATTGCAGAACGCACAGGCGCGCGTGCAGGTGTCGCCGAGGATCATGAAGGTGGCGTGCTTCTTGGACCAGCACTCACCGATATTCGGGCAGCCGGCCTCCTCGCACACCGTCACCAGCTTGTTGGTGCGGACGATCTCCTGCGTCTCGCGGTAAACCGGCGAGCCGGGAGCGCGCACCCGTATCCAGTCCGGCTTTTTCAGCACGGCCGTATCGGGCTTGTGCGCCTTCTCGGGATGGCGAAGGGCGCGCGGATTCTTGACGAGATCGAGAACGACGGTCATCCGGCTCCTTCGGGGGCAAAACTGCGCGGGCGACACATTCATACAGGATGAAGGCGGCTCCGGGAACGGCGGCGTCACATGGCTGCATCACACCTTCAGCAACCCGCGGAAACAGGTGTGATCCGCACAAGAACGGGTTGCACATCGCCATGTCCACACGTCAAATTGTGGCGACTTTGGGGCAACGATCATGCATCAACCTGTTCAGGCTCTACCTTCCGAGCCGCCGCACGCCGTTGTCTTCCACGGAAGCCGAGGGCGTTTCTGGAAGCTGGTCGCGCGAGGCGCCCTCCTGGAATTCGTCACCCTTGGTTTCTACCGTTTCTGGCTGACGACCGACATCCGCAGGCACCTGTGGTCGAACACCTCGGTGGGCGGCGATCCCGCCGAATATACGGGGCGGGCGCGGGAACTGCTGGTCGGCTTCCTCATCGCCGTCACCATCCTCATCCCGTTCTACTTGGCCTACTTCCTTCTGGGCCTCGAAGCCGAACGCCTGCAGGCGTTCGCGAGCGTGCCGCTGATCTTCGCGTTTCTCGTGTTCGGCCAGTTCGCCGTCTACCGGGCTCGGCGCTACCGGGTCACCCGTACGGTGTGGCGCGGCCTCCGCTTCTCGATGACGGGGTCCGCCCTTGCCTATTGCTGGCGTGCTTCCCTGTGGAGCCTTCTCGTGGCGCTCACACTGGGGATTGCCTATCCCTGGCGGCAGGCGGCGCTCGAACGCTTCAAGATGAAGCACACCTCCTACGGGACGCTGGAGGGACGTTTCGAGGGCCGTCCCAGGCAGTTGCTGGGACAGATCTGGTGGATGCTGCTGCTGGCGCCGTTCGCGCTGGTCCTGTTCGTTCCCGCGCCCTTCCTGTATGCGGCTTTCAGGGCTGCGGAATGGCGCTGGTGGATTTCGGGTATCCGCATCGGCGAGATCGCGTTCCATTCGGACCTGACGCGCAAGGCGCTGTTCGGCATCTACTGGAAAGTCGTCGGCTGGCTGACCCTGATCTTTGCGGCGGTCGGCGCCCTCTACGCAGGGTTCATCGCGGCTGCGGTCCTGCGTGGTGGACAGGAGCCATCCGAGGTGGAAATCCTCGCGGCGGCGCAGAGCCCGGCTATCCTCGTCGGCATCGCGCTTAGCTACCTGATCGCAGGCGTGGCCGCCGGTGCCATCGTCCGCGTCTACCTTTCGCGGGACGTCTGGGTGCGGATCGCGGCCACGACGAGCGTGCTCAACATCTCAGCCGCCGACGATGTCTCCGGGCAGGGAAGCCTCGCCGACCCGCTGGGTGAAGGCCTGATTGACGGCTTCGACATGGGCGGCATCTGACCGTGGATGTGGATCACAAGGAGCCGCCCTCGCCGACGGCGCGCTTCCACGACGGCATGAGCAGCCGCCGCCGGATCGTCGCGCTGGTGCTGGGCGAACATCTCGACATCGTAGAGGACGGCCAGGTCATCGCGTCCTGGCTTTACGCGGATGTCCGGCGTGTCGAAGCAGGCGCGGGGCTGAGGCTGCGCTCGGTGTCCGGCGCGCCTCTCGCCCGGCTCGAAATAGAGCATGAAGCGGCGGCCGCGCTCCTCATGCAGCGGTGTTCCGCACTGGACGATGATGTCGCGGAAATCCAGACCGGCCGCATCATCGGGTGGTCGCTCGCGGCCACGGCGTCCATCGTCGCCATGGTCTTCCTTGGCATTCCGTTCGCGGCCGAGCGGCTGGCGCCTCTCCTCCCCCATGCCGCCGAGGCAAGACTCGGGGAAGCGGTGGATAAAAGCGTCCGTGCCAGTTTCGGTGGCAAGGTGTGCACCACGGCGGCGGGTCAGGCCGCGCTGGACGAACTCACCGCACGGCTCGACAGCGGACCGGCGGGAATATCCATACAGCCGCGCGTCCTCGATGCCGATTTGCAGAATGCCTATACGCTTCCCGGCGGCAGGATCTACCTGTTCAAGGGGTTGCTGGAGCAGTCCCGCGACCTCGACGAGATCGCAGGGATCATGGCCCATGAAATCGGTCATGTGCGCAGCCACCACATCACAAAGGCCTTGATCCAGAGCGGTGGCACATCGTTCCTGCTCGGCCTGCTGTTCGGAGACCTCACGGGCAGCAGCGTCGTGCTGACCATCTCGGCCTCTCTTCTCGACGCCTCCCACTCGCGGGACGCCGAGCGGGCTGCGGACGATTACGCTGTGCAGGCGCTTGTGCGGCTCGGGCGCTCGGCAACGCCCTTCGGGGACTTCCTGCGGCGCGTCTCGGAAGAGGATGAGAAAGGTACCATCCTCGACAGCCATCCTGTCAGCGCGGAGCGGCTCGACAGGATCAGACGAACGGACCGGCCGCAGGTAGGCGAACCGATCCTCTCCGCCGAAGCCTGGACGGCGCTCAGGACCATCTGCCCCCGGCCGCGCACGACGCCACGTAAGACCATGAAGAGGCGCAATCTCTGAAACGGAAACGGCGGCGCATCGTGCGCCGCCGCTGATTTGACTGGAGTCAGGCGGCCCTGCGTCCGCGGATCATCCCGACGATGAACAGCAGGATGATCGCGCCGATCGTCGAGACGATGAGGCTTTCGATCCAGCCGGAATAGCTGATCCCCAACACGCTCATGGCGATGAAGCGGCCCACCACGGCGCCGATCAGTCCGCAGATGAGGTTCATGAACAGCCCGTGATTGCGGCTCGTGACCTTTTCCGCAATCCAGCCCGCCAAGATACCGATGATGATCGTCGCGATCCAACCCACGCCTTCCATGAATGCCTCCTGCTCAATGGAACGTCCTGAGCCACTAACGCACGATGCCCGAAACGGATGCATGACAGCGCGAAGAAAGAGGAACGACCGCGCTGGCGCATGGTTTTCCAGTAGCAACGACAGGAGGATTGCTCATGCACCACACGGACGCCGCGATGCAGGCCTGCATCGACAACTGCCTGAAGTGCTATTCCGTCTGCACCGGCATTGCGATGAACCATTGCCTGGAGGCGGGTGGCAAGCACACCGAACCGGCTCACTTCAAGCTGATGATGGCCTGCGCGGAAATGTGCCGCACATCGGCGCACTTCATGCTCATCGGCACCCCGCACCACAAGCACACCTGCCGCGAATGCGCGGAGATATGCCGCGAATGCGCCGAGGACTGCGAGCACGTCGGCGATATGGACGAGTGCGTGAGGGCTTGCCGCGCCTGCGCGGAAAGCTGCGAGAAGATGGCGGCGTGAGCCGCATGCCCGGTTCCGGCGGAAGGTCCGCCGGGACCGGCGCGGATCACATGTGGATCACGCGTCCATACGCATCGAGAACGCTCTCGTGCATGGTCTCGGAGATCGTCGGATGCGGGAAGACGGTGTGGATCAGGTCCTCTTCCGTCGTCTCGAGGTTCATCGCCACCACGAAGCCCTGGATCAGTTCCGTGACCTCCGCGCCGACCATGTGCGCGCCGATCAGTTCGCCGGTCTTCGCATCGAAGATGGTCTTCACCAGCCCGTCCGGCTCACCCAGCGCGATTGCCTTCCCGTTGCCGATGAACGGGAAGCGGCCGACCTTGATCTCGCGCCCGGCCTCCTTGGCCTTGGCCTCCGTCAGCCCCACCGACGCCACCTGCGGGTGGCAATAGGTGCAGCCGGGGATCTTGGCCTTGTCCATGGCGTGCGGGTGCAGGCCCTTGATGGCCTCCACGCAGATCACGCCCTCATGCTCGGCCTTGTGCGCCAGCATGGGCGGGCCGGCGACGTCACCGATGGCGTAGATGCCCTTCACATTGGTGGCGCCGAAACCGTCCGTCACCACGATGCCGCGCTCTGTCTTCACGCCCACGGCTTCCAGGCCAAGGTTCTCGGTGTTGCCGACCACGCCGACCGCCGAAATCACCTTTTCGACGGTGATGGTCTCGGTCTTGCCGCCGACCTCGATGCTCGCCGTCACGCCGTCCGGCTTCTTGTCGAGTTTCACGACCTTGGCGCCGGTCATGATCTTGATGCCCTGCTTCTCGAACTGCTTGCGGGCGATCTTGGCGATCTCCTCGTCTTCCACCGGCAGGATCTGCGGCAGCACTTCGACGATGGTCACCTCCGCGCCCATGGTGCGGTAGAAGCTCGCGAACTCGACGCCGATGGCGCCGGAGCCCACGACCAGCAGGCTCTTCGGGAACGTCTCGGGCACCATTGCCTCGAAATAGGTCCACACCTGCTTCTTGTCGGGCTCCAGACCCGGCAGCACGCGCGGCCGCGCGCCGGTGGAGATGATGATGTGCTTCGCGGCATAGGTGCCCTGCCCCAGCGCACCCTTCGGCGCTTCTATCGGCGGTCCCTGCACGCTCTTCGTCGACGGTTTGACCTGGACTTCGCCCGGATTCGTGATCGTGGCCTCGCCCCAGATCACCTGCACCTTGTTCTTCTTCAGCAGCCCGCCGACACCGCCGTTCAGTTGGCGCGACACGCCACGCGAACGCTCCACCACGGCCTTGATGTCGAAGCCGATGTTCGACGCGGTGAGGCCATAGTCCTTCGCGTGATTGAAGTAGTGGAACACCTCGGCGGAGCGCAGCAGCGCCTTGGTGGGAATGCAGCCCCAGTTCAGGCAGATGCCGCCGAGATGTTCTCGCTCCACGACCGCCGTCTTGAAGCCGAGCTGCGCCGCGCGGATGGCGGCCACATAGCCGCCGGGCCCGCCGCCGATGATGATGATGTCGAACTGGGTGTCGGCCATGGTGTTTCCGTCATGCCGGGCCGGCACCCTCTTCAGGCGGTCGGCCGTGAAGGTGTGCGCCCGGGCAGTGCCCGGGCGTGACTGTCGGCTCTAGACGACGAGGCCGAGCGGCTTCTCGACGAGGCCCTTGAAGGTCTGCATCATCTGCGCCGACTGCGCGCCGTCCAGCACGCGGTGATCGCAGGAGATGGTGACGGTCATCTGAGTGGCGATGACGATCTGGTCTCCGCGCACCACGGCACGCTTCTCGCCGGCCGCGACCGCAAGGATGGTCGAGTGCGGCGGGTTCACCACGGCGGTGAAGTTCTTTACGCCGTACATGCCGAGATTGGAGATCGCCGTCGTGCCGCCCTGATATTCGTGCGGCTTCAGCTTCTTGTCGCGCGCCTTGCGGGCAAGGCCGGCCATCTCCTGCGAGATGGCGGACAGCGACTTCTCATGCGCGTTGCGGATGATGGGCGTAATCAGCCCGTCCGGGATGGCGACGGCCACGCCGATATCCACCACCTTGTGGACCAGCATGCCGGCCTCGGTCCACGAGGCATTGGCCTCCGGATGGCGCTTCAGCGTGATGGCCAGGGCCTTGATGATGAAGTCGTTCACCGACAGGCGCCAAACGGGCTTGCCGTCGTCCAACGGCGCGACGGCGTTCATCTCCTCGCGCATCTTCATCAGCGCATCGAGATCGACGTCCACGGCGAGATAGTAGTGCGGCACCACCACCTTGGACTGCTGCATCCGGCTGGCGATGGTCTTCCGCATGCCGGAATGCGGCACGACATCGTAGGTGCCGGGCTCGAACAGCGCCTTGATCTGCTCGTCGGGGATCAGCGGGAAGCCGCCCCCCGTGCTCGCTTGCGCGGCTGCGGGAGCGGCCTTTGCCGAACCCGTGGCGGGCGCGTTCTCCACGTCCGACTTCACGATGCGGCCATGCGGGCCGGAACCCTTCATGGCCGACAGGTCCAGCCCCCGCTCCTTGGCGAGACGCCGGGCCAGCGGCGACGCAAACACACGCTCACCGGAATTGCTGCCAGCAGCAGCCTTCGCAGTGGTCACCGGCTCGGCACCCGGAACGACGCCGTAGCCCTTTTCGCCCGCAAGCGCCTGCTCATCGGCCTTTCCAGCCTGCGCGGGCTGCGAAGCGGGCTTCTGGTCGGTCTGTTTGGCGACCTGCTGCTCGGTCAGCTGTGCGGACTTCTCGTCCGCCGGCTTGATGGCTGGCTGCGCGAACCCTGCGGGCTCATTGACGGTGCTGGCGTCCTCGCCCTCCTCAAGCATGATGGCGATGGGCTTGTTGACCGGCACATCGTTCGTGCCCTCGGGCACGAGGATCTTGCCGAGCGTACCCTCGTCCACGGCCTCGACTTCCATCGTGGCCTTGTCGGTCTCGATCTCGGCCAGCACGTCGCCGGCCTTGACCTTGTCGCCCTCGGCCTTGAGCCATTTGACGAGGTTGCCCTGCTCCATGGTGGGCGAGAGCGCGGGCATCAGGATGTTGATGGGCATCGGCCTGCCTCAGCGATAGGAGACGGCCTTCGCCGCCTCGATGACTTCGGCGACGGACGGCAGCGCCAGCTTTTCGAGATTGGCGGCGTAGGGCATCGGCACGTCCTTGCCGGTGACGCGGAGCACCGGCGCATCGAGATAGTCGAACGCCTTTTCCATCAGCTGCGCGACGATCTCGGAACCGACGCCGGACTGCGGCCAGCCCTCTTCGACGGTGACGCAGCGGCCGGTCTTCTTCACCGACTCGATCACGGTCTCGATGTCCATCGGGCGGATCGTGCGAAGGTCGATGACCTCCACGTCGATGCCCTGCCCCGCCAATTCCTCGGCGGCCTTCAGCGCATAGGTCATCCCGATGGAGAAGGAGACGAACGTCACGTCCTTGCCGGCACGGGCGATGCGCGCCTTGCCAATGGGCAGCACGAAATCGTCCAGCTTCGGCACGTCGAAGCTCTGGCCGTAGAGGATCTCGTTCTCGAGGAAGATGACCGGATTGGGATCGCGGATCGCGGCCTTCAGCAGGCCCTTGAAGTCGGCGGCCGTATAGGGCGCGACAACCTTGAGGCCGGGAATCTGGCTGTACCAGGCCGTGTAGTCCTGGCTGTGCTGGGCCGCCACGCGCGCGGCTGCGCCGTTGGGGCCACGGAACACGATGGGACAGCCCATCTGGCCACCGGACATGTAGAGCGTCTTCGCCGCCGAATTGATGATCTGGTCCATCGCCTGCATGGCGAAGTTGAAGGTCATGAACTCGACAATCGGCTTCAGGCCTGTGAGAGCCGCGCCGATACCGATACCGGCAAAGGCATGCTCGGTGATCGGGGTGTCGATCACGCGGCGGTCGCCGAACTCGGCCAGCAGGCCCTGGCTGATCTTGTAGGCGCCCTGATATTCCGCGACTTCCTCGCCCATCAGGAACACGTCGCCGTCGCGCCGCATCTCCTCGGCCATGGCGTCGCGCAGCGCCTCGCGCACCGTCTGGTGCACCATTTCGGTGCCTTCCGGCACTTCCGGGTCCGGCTGCACCTTGGGCTTGGGCGGGTTCGAGACAGCCGATTCAGCGGCGCCCGGTGCGGGAGCGGAGGCCACGACCGGCGACGGCTCGGCAGGAGCCGCTTCCAGCGGCGACGCGCTTTCCGCTGCCTTGCGGGCAGTGGCAGGATCAGCCGCGGCCTCGGCGGCCGACGCATCCTCGCCATCGGCCAGAATGACCGCGATGGGCGTGTTCACGGCCACATCGTCGGAGCCTTCCTGCACGAGGATCTTGCCCAAAGTCCCCTCGTCCACGGCCTCGACTTCCATCGTGGCTTTGTCGGTCTCGATCTCCGCCAGCACATCGCCGGCCTTGATGGTGTCGCCTTCGCTTTTCAGCCACTTCGTCAGCTTGCCGGTTTCCATGGTCGGCGACAGCGCAGGCATGAGGACTTCGATCGGCATCAGGGCAGCGTTTCCTGAAAGAGTGACGAGCGTTGCGGGACGCGTCGTGGGATCAGTGCAGAATGTCGGTCCAGAGCTCGGACACGTCCGGCTCGGGATCGCTGCTGGCGAATTCAGCGGCAGCGTTGACGACGGCGCGGATGTCCTTGTCCATCGCGTTCAGCTCGTCCTCGGCCACGCCCCCCGCAAGCAGGCGCTTGCGCACCTGCTCGATGGGGTCGTGCTCCTCGCGCATCTTCTGCACTTCTTCCTTGGAGCGGTACTTGGCCGGGTCGGACATGGAGTGCCCGCGATAGCGGTAGGTCTCCATCTCGAGGATGTAGGGACCCTGGCCCGAGCGGGCATATTCCACGGCCCGCTGTGCGGCGGCGTAGGTGGCGCGCACATCCATGCCGTCCACCTTCTCGCCGGGAATGTCGAACGAGCGGCCGCGCTGCGAGAAGTCGGTGGTCGAGGACGCCCGGGTGTAGGCGGTGCCCATGCCGTAGCGGTTGTTCTCCACCACGTAGATCACCGGCAGCTTCCAGAGCTTCGCCATGTTGAAGCTCTCATAGACCTGGCCCTGGTTGGCCGCGCCGTCGCCGAAATACGCGACCGCGATATTGTCCGTGCCACGATATTTGTTGGCGAAGGCCAGCCCGGTGCCGAGCGAAACCTGGGCGCCGACAATGCCGTGGCCGCCATAGAAGTGCTTCTCGCGGCTGAACATGTGCATGGAGCCGCCCTTGCCGCGCGAATAGCCGCCGCGCCGGCCGGTCAGTTCGGCCATCACGCCGTTCATGTCCATGCCGGTGGCCAGCATGTGGCCGTGGTCGCGATAGCCGGTGATGACCTGGTCACCCTCCTTCAACGCCATCTGCATGCCGACGACGACGGCTTCCTGGCCGATATAGAGGTGGCAGAAACCGCCGATGAGGCCCATGCCGTAAAGCTGGCCCGCCTTCTCCTCGAAGCGACGGATTGCCAGCATCTCGCGCAGCGCCTTGAGTTCCTGCTCCTGCGAGAACTCGGCGATCTGCTCGAAATTGGTGCCGGACGTTTCGGCAGTATTGGCGGTCGCCTGAGCGGTGGACGCGGCCATACGAACTCCCTGCATGAGACGGCGGATCCGTCCGGATCGCTTCTATTTTGCCCGGACGTTAGCCTAACGGTTAGGCAAAAGCGAGCCGCCCCGCTCTAGGCGCTTCCGCAGGGAAAGCCAAGAGAATGAGAGGGTTGAGGAGCGTCAGGGGCAGTTCTGGCATGCGTCTGACGCATGGCGCCAGCCGTGAACTAGAAGGCGCTGCGCTGGAGGGAGGCGGGAATGATCAGGATGCGGTCGTTCGGGGCCATCCAGCCGAGGCTGCGTCTGGCTTCCTCGTCGAGAAGGTCGCGATCGACCGCAGAGGGTTCGAACTGGCCGACTCGCAGTTCGAGCGCCTCACGCTCCGCCACCAGCTCCTGCAGCTTGCCGTTCAGGTTCGCGATCTCCGTCTCGAAGCTGCGGTGGGCCCGCAGTCCGCGTTCGCCATGGATGCTGTGGTAGCCGAAATAGGCCACAGCACCGGCGGCGATGAGCCACAGGCTGAGATTGAAGATGAGCGAGCGGATTCGCGTGCGAACGATCATGAGGACAAAGGTCCACTTGCTTGGTTAGCATCCGGTTAAGCGCGCTTCACAAGCGCGGGAGAATGGCCGGGCTCCGCGCAGGGCGGGCATGTTCGCTGCTGGCTTGAGTGAATGTCGAGAGCGCGTAGGATTCACCTGACGACGCACCGCTTCGGCGGCGCATGGATTCCACTCCCCTGCCCGTTGGCAACAGACGCGGGAGGCCATCCATGGCCCATAGGCAGCTTGCAGCGTGGACGGCGCTTTCTTTGCTGGCCGGCGTTCCGGCCCGTGCCGAGAACCCGAATTTGGACGTTCAACCCGAGCCGCAGGCGATCAGCTGCGATGAGGCCGATTTTTCCGCCGACCTGCGGGAGGTCTGCGACAGCCTCGCCGAGAACCTGAGCGCGGTCATGCAGGCCCCGTCCGGCGCCTTCACCTTCGCGCGTGTGAAGCCCAAGCCGCTGACAAGGCGCGAGCAGGTACGCACGACAGTGATCGCATCCGGCCTGGACGCGAAGCGAGATCTGCTGAACCCCTTCGAAGGCGCGCCGGACAAGGCGGTCGGCGTGCAGGTCGTCGGCACGACGCTTCCTCTCGAACTCTCGACGCAAGTCATCCAGCCGGGTGATCCGTCGTCCGGTGACCGCTTGGCCTGGGAGCTAAAGGCAAACCCATTCCGCGGGCGCGAGGGCATCTTCGTGTCCGGCACCGCGGCAGGCAATTACGACTCGGCTGGAGGTCAGGAGACGGTCACCGCGCGGGCCGGGTATCGCAGTTCCGTTCAGATCCTCGATAATGTGCGGATTGGGTCCGAGATCGCACCGCAGCTCAACTGGACAGAGGCTGCAGCGACGGCAGCCGTAGAGCCAAAGCTGACAACCTCGGCGAGCTTCGACAGGCTTGGCGACACAGGTCTCTCGGCCACCCTGAGCGGCGATGTCGGCTACAACCTGCCGGCAGAAGGTGAGCCATCGGCCCACGGCGCTCTGCGGCTGACCTTTCGCCAGCGCTAGAAAAGGCCGGGCAATCGCCCGGCCGTCTATTCCCGCTGAGCGTGCTGTTCAGGCCAGCGCCTTCAGCGCCCCGCGTCCGGCATACAGCGCCTGCGTTCCGAGCTCTTCCTCGATGCGGATCAGCTGGTTGTACTTCGCAAGCCTGTCGGAACGCGCCAGCGAACCCGTCTTGATCTGCCCGCAATTCGTCGCGACCGCGAGGTCCGCGATCGTCGAATCCTCGGTCTCGCCGGAACGGTGCGACATCACGGCGGTGTAGCCGGCGCGGTGGGCCATATCCACGGCGGCCAGCGTTTCGGTCAGGGTGCCGATCTGATTGACCTTGACCAGGATCGAGTTGGCCGTGCCGCTCTTGATGCCCTGCGAGAGGCGCGACACGTTCGTCACAAACAGGTCGTCGCCGACCAGCTGGCACTTGCTGCCGACAAGATCAGTGACGGCTTTCCAGCCCTCCCAATCGTCCTCCGACATGCCGTCCTCGATGGACACGATGGGATAGTCGGCCGCCAGCTTCGCAAGATACTCGGCCTGCTCGCGCGGCGAGCGGTTCACGCCCTCGCCCTCATAGCGGTAGGCGCCGTCGCGGAAGAACTCCGTCGCGGCGCAGTCCAGCCCGATGAACACGTCCTCGCCCGGCTTGAAGCCTGCCGTCTCGATGGCCGCCATCACGAAGTCGAGGGCTGCGGTGGCGGAAGGAAGGTTCGGGGCGAAGCCGCCCTCGTCACCCACATTGGTGTTGTGGCCGGCCTTCTTCAGCGCACTCTTCAGCGTGTGGAAGATCTCCGCGCCGGTGCGCACAGCCTCGGAGAAGCTCGGGGCCCCGACGGGCAGGATCATGAATTCCTGGAAGTCGATGGGGTTGTCTGCATGCACGCCGCCATTGACGATGTTCATCATCGGCACCGGCAGCATGCGGGCCGACGCCCCGCCCACATAGCGATAGAGCGGCAGGCCGGAAGCTTCGGCGGCCGCCTTGGCCACGGCCAGCGACACGCCGAGAATCGAATTCGCCCCGAGGCGCGCCTTGTTCGGCGTGCCGTCGAGATTGATCATGATCTCGTCGATCTTGGTCTGGTCCTCGGCATCCAGACCGCCAAGCGCATCGAAGATCTCGACGTTCACGGCGTCGACCGCCTTGAGCACGCCCTTGCCGAGGTAGCGGCTCTTGTCGCCATCACGAAGCTCGACCGCCTCATGCGCGCCCGTCGAGGCGCCAGAGGGCACGGCGGCACGGCCCATGGAGCCATCCTCCAGCACCACATCCACTTCCACGGTCGGGTTGCCCCGGCTGTCGAGGATTTCGCGGCCGATGATGTCGACGATGGCTGTCATAGGAAACTCCGAAGGAAATGGAGGAGCGCGTTGTGTAGCCAATTGCCCGCGCTGACGCAAAGGCCGAGCCACGCGGACGTGATCGGATGCGGCGGGGGCCGCCGTCTGGATCAAGCCTGCGCCGCGCTCCGGCCAACAAATCGCCGGATGCGGCGGTGATGTTCGGCCCTTCCGGTGAACAGGGAGAATACGCATGCGCCTGATCGTGACGAACGGGGACGCCGCAGTCGAACGGCTTCGCGCAGGCGGCATGACTGGCGACATCCTGCCATGGCGTGACGTGCTGCACGACGGCCCGGTGCCGGAGGACGAGCCGCTGGAGCGGCTCTCCCAGCTAAGGGCCGCCTTCCTGGCCGAGGAGTTCGGCATGCCGCGCGACGAAGTGGCCCTGCGCTTCGCCGAACGCGACACGACGATCCGCCAGCACCGGGACTATGAGCGCATCGAGATCTGGCTGGAGCACGATCTTTATGATCAGCTTCAACTGCTGCAGATCCTGCACTTCTTCGCCGAACAGCAGCGGATGGAGAACATCTATCTTGTGCAGGCCGACAGCTATCTCGGTCTCACGAGGGTCGAAGATGTCGAGGCGCTGTCTACGACTGCGATGCGGGTCTCGCCGATGCAATTCGAGTTGGCCTGCCATGGCTGGCGGGCGTTCACGTCTCCCGATCCTTCGGCCCTGGTGCAGTTTTCGTCACATGACACCGGTGCCCTGCCGTTTCTGAAGCCCGCAATCCTGCGACTGCTCGCCGAATTTCCCGACCCCGTACGTGGCCTGAGCCTGACGGAGGAGCGCATCCTCGAACGCCTGCAAGATGGACCCGCCACCGCCGCCGATCTGTTCCGTGACGTGACAGGCCAGGAAGATGCGCGGTTCATGGCCGACGCCAGCTTCTTCCGGCGCGTGGGCGGGCTCGCCTTCGTCAAGGAGCCCCTCTTGAACGGTCTTCCAGCACCGTACTGCCTGCGGAGCGAAAAGCTCGACGCAGAAGACGGGCTGCCCGCCTCTTATGCCGACTTCGCCGGTGCCGAGGTCCGCCTGACCGATGCCGGACGCGAGGTCCTGAGCGGCGGCCTCGACCATGCGATGGCCAATGATGTCGACCGCTGGATCGGCGGCGTCAGGCTGCGCCCGGCCCTGCAGCTGCGCTACGACCGCAAGGCAGGCGAGATGATCGCGCCCCGCTAGGCGGCGATCTGCGCCTTCGCGAGCCGGTCGAAGGCCATCAGGTTCGAAAGCAACGCCTCCATGTCGCGCAGCGCGATCATGTTGGGCCCATCGCTCGGCGCACGGTCCGGATCGGGATGCGTCTCGATGAAGACGCCGGCCACGCCAACCGCCACGGCAGCTCGCGCCAGCACGGGTACGAACTCGCGCTGGCCGCCCGAGGAGGTGCCCTGCCCGCCCGGCTGCTGCACGGAATGGGTGGCGTCGAAGATCACCGGCATTCCCGTCGCGCGCAGCACCGGCAGCGCCCGCATGTCGGACACCAGCGTGTTGTAGCCGAAGCTGACGCCGCGCTCGGTCACCAGCACGTCGGTGTTTCCTGCTGCCGTGATCTTCTCGACCACGTTCTTCATGTCCCAGGGTGCCAGGAACTGCCCCTTCTTCACATTCACTGCGCGACCGGTGGCAGCCGCGGCCAGCAGGAGATCGGTCTGCCGGCACAGGAAAGCGGGGATCTGCAGCACGTCCACGGCCTCGGCCACGGGCGCGCACTGCGCGGCGTCGTGCACATCGGTCAGCACCGGCAGGCCGAGCCTTTCCCGAATCTCGGCGAAGATGGGAAGCGCCGCCTCAAGGCCGATGCCGCGCGCCGCATTGGCGGAGGTGCGGTTCGCCTTGTCGAAGCTGGTCTTGAACACGAGCCCGATCCCGAGGCGGCCTGTGATCTCCTTGAGGGCGGATGCGACCTCGAAAGCGTGATCTCGAGATTCGAGCTGGCAAGGCCCCGCGATCAGCGACAGCGGGAGATTGTTGCCGAACCGGACGGGCCCGACATTTACGGCATGTGAGGTCATGCGAACCTCATACGCCGATCTTCAGGACTTCTCCACCGCGAGCGGCTCGGCCGGCGCGCGCCGCAGCCCCGTCGAGAGCTTCCCGAACCGGGAGAACAGCCGCACCAGTGGCCTCTCCAGCCACAGGTAAAGACCGATGGAGCCGAAGACCGAAGCCACGCAGGCCGCCATGACGAACGCCCCGGGGTGCGTGCTCCACCATCCAATTCCCATTCGCTCAACGGCATTCAGGATGAAGGGATGCGAGAGGTAGAGGCAGTAGGATGCCGTGCCGAACAGGACGAGCGCACGGTCCAGCAGCCGATCGGCCGACATCTGCGGACCGAACGCGAAGGCGGCGCAGATCATCAGTGACGGGATGCCGAAAATCAGCGGCCTGAAGGTGACGCCATGGAGTTGGGCAACCGGCACCAGGAATATGAGCGTAAAGCACGCCAGCGCGATCAGGGCGGCCGACTGGGTGAAGGAGAGGCGCCATTCCCGGAGAAAAGCAGCCGCCAGGCCAATGCCCAACAGGAATTCGAGGATGATGGGATCCGACCAGAACTTGAGGATCCACAGCTCGGACGGCACGAACGCGTTGAACGCCACCGCCATCAGGAAAACCGAGAACAGCACTGGCAGCGCAATCCGTCGAGGCAGGTTCAGCGCCAGCCCGAACGCCAGATAGAAAAAGATCTCGTAGTTCAGCGTCCAGCCCAGCTTGAGAACGGGGCGCATGATGCCATCCGGATTCATCCAGGGGATGAAGGCCAGCGACGCCAGAAGATGCTCGGGATTGATGATGGCGGTAGTGACCTGATCGGCGAAGATCAGGATCGAGGCCACCATGAGCGCGGTGAACGCCCAGTAGATCGGGACAACCCTGATGAAGCGGCGAAGCAGGAAGCTGCTGCTTTGCCCTTTCTGCCCGAACTTGTCGTGGCAGAGGTAGAACATGATGAAGCCGCTGATGATGAAGAAGATATCGACGCCGATGCCGAAGCTGTCCGCGAAGCTCCGCGTGAGCGAGAGTTGATCGCCCTGAAGCGGCATCCTGTCCGCTGATGTCAGCACATGCCCGAGGACCACGAGGAAGGCCGCCACGAAGCGAAGAACCTGGATGTTCAGCAGATAGTTCTTCGTGGCGGTCCTGGTGATCATGCACCGAGCCTTGAAAAGAGCGCGTCATCCGGCAAGTAGAGCGGCTCGTCGTCCGACCCGGATCGGAAACCTCTTCCCGAGCGGCACGGCCAATTGCGGCCTTCAGTACATACCCACGACGTTTAGGTGGATAGCTACAATCGTAGGCACTTTCAACGAAGGTGCTCGCCTATGCTTAACGCAGCGAACACGTGCCGTACGCGATCTCGTCCTCAGACCAACCGGCTCTGCACGACGGCGGCTTCGATGAAGCTTGCGAACAGTGGATGCGGCTCGAACGGCTTGGATTTAAGCTCCGGATGGAACTGGACGCCCACGAACCAGGGGTGATTCTCGAGTTCGATGATCTCCGGCAACACGCCGTCGGGTGACATTCCGGAGAAGCGCACGCCCTTCTCTTCGAGCCTTTCCCGATAGCCCGTGTTCACTTCGTAGCGATGCCTGTGACGCTCCTGGATATCGGTCGCGCCGTAGATGTCGGCAACCTTGGAGCCGGGCTTGAGGCTGGCCTGATAGGCGCCGAGGCGCATCGTGCCGCCAAGGTCGCCGCCTGCGGCGCGCTGCTCCAGCACATTGCCACGCACCCATTCCGTCAGAAGGCCGACCACGGGCTCCGGCGTCGGGCCGAACTCCGTGGAGTTCGCCTCCGAGACACCGGCAAGATTGCGGGTGGCCTCGACCACCGCCATCTGCATGCCGAGGCAAATGCCGAAGTAAGGCACTTTGCGTTCACGCGCGAAGGTCGCCGCGCGGATTTTGCCCTCGACGCCACGCACTCCGAAGCCGCCCGGCACAAGGATGCCGTGGACGTGTTCGAGATACGGCGCCGGGTCCTCGTTCTCGAAGACCTCGCTCTCGATCCAGTCGAGGTTCACCTTGACGCGATTGGCGATGCCGCCATGCACCAAGGCCTCGTTCAGGGACTTATAGGCGTCCTTCAGGCCGGTGTATTTGCCCACGATGGCGATGGTCACCTCGCCCTCGGGGTTGTGCAGCCGCTCGGAAATCGTGGTCCAGCGCGTCAGATCCGGCGCATCGCCTTCCGGCAGGCTGAAGGCGCGCAGAACTTCACGGTCCAGCCCCTGCCGGTGATAGGCGACAGGCACGTCGTAGATCGAGTCCACGTCGCGCGCCTCGATCACCGCTTCCGGGCGTACATTGCAGAACAGGCCCATCTTGCGGCGCTCGTCCGCCGGGATCGGGCGATCCGTGCGGCACAGCAGGATATCCGGCTGAATGCCGATGGAGCGCAGCTCCTTGACGGAGTGCTGCGTCGGCTTTGTCTTCAGCTCGCCGGCGCTGGGGATGTAGGGCAGCAGAGTCAGATGGATGTAGATGCACTGGCCGCGCGGCAGGTCGTTGCCCAGTTGGCGGATGGCCTCGAAGAACGGCAGGCCCTCGATGTCACCCACCGTGCCGCCGATTTCCACCAGCACGAAATCGAAGCCGTCATTGCCGGAAAGGACGAAGTCCTTGATGGCGTCCGTCACGTGCGGGATCACCTGGACGGTTCCGCCGAGGTAATCCCCGCGCCGTTCCTTCGTGATGATCTCCTGGTAGATCCGCCCCGTGGTGATGTTGTCCTGCTTGCCGGTCGGAACGCCGATGAAGCGCTCGTAATGGCCGAGGTCCAGGTCCGTCTCTGCGCCGTCGTCGGTCACGAAGACCTCGCCGTGCTGGTAGGGGCTCATCGTGCCGGGGTCGACGTTCAGGTAGGGGTCCAGCTTGCGCAGCCGCACCGTATAGCCGCGCGCCTGAAGCAGCGCTCCGAGAGCAGCCGAGGCCAGCCCCTTGCCCAGGGAGGACACCACGCCGCCGGTGATAAAGACATACCGCGTCATGGGCCTACACCCTATTCCTTCCTGACCAATTTGCGAAAGTGATGAGGCGCCCGGCAGGCCGGGCGTCCACAGGTTTACTGCGCGGGCGGCGCTGGCGGTGCCGCAGGCTCGGCCGGCGCGGCGGGCTCGACAGGAGCCGGAGCGGGCTGGGCTGCCGCCGGAGCCTCCGGAGCCGCTGCGGGAGCTTCGGGCTGCGGCGCTGCGGGAGCAGGTGCCGGCGCAGTCGGCTGCTCCGAGGCGATCGGTGCCTGCGGAGCTGCCGGAGCAGCAGCGGGCGCCGGAGCCGGCGTCTGGTTCTCGGAGGCGCCGGAAATCGGAGCCTGCGGACGCAGGGTTCCAAGAATTCCGCCTTCGGTCGGCACAGCGGGACGATCGGCGCTTCCGGGAGGCGCCGCGCGCTGGATGATCGAGTTCGGAATGCGGTTGGTGCCTGCGAGAATGGCAAGCGTGATGGAGGTGATGAAGAACCCTGCCGCAAGGACGGCCGTTGCGCGCGTCAGGGCATTGGCCTGGCCGCGGCTTGACATGAAGTTGCCCCCGCCACCGCCCATGCCGAGACCGCCGCCTTCCGAGCGCTGGAGCAGCACCACGACGACGAGCGCCAGCACGATCATGAGGTGGACGACGATGAGAACGGTGTGCATTTCCGACCGGGCTGTAGGTGAGTTGGCGCGGTGCTTACACCACGTCCACGGTATAAGCCACCCCCGCCACGCGCGGGCGGCAGGCGCTGAACCCCGCCAAAGGTATCAGGTGTTACAGGCAGGCACAGATGGCCAGGAAGTCGGTGGCCTTCAAGCTCGCGCCGCCGACAAGAGCACCGTCGACGTTCTCGACCGCCATCAATTCCCGCGCATTGCCTGGCTTCACGGAGCCGCCGTAGAGGATGCGGATGCCCTGCCCGGCCTCTCCGAAGCGGGTCACAAGTTCGCCACGAATGAAAAGGTGGATGGCAGCAATGTCCTCGCAGGTCGGCGTCAATCCGGTCCCGATGGCCCAGACCGGCTCGTAGGCGACAACGAGGTTGTCCGGCGTCGCCCCGTCGGGAACGGAACCCGCCAGCTGGCCGCCCACGACTTCGGTCTCGCGCCCCTCCTCGCGTTCTTCGCGAAGTTCGCCGACGCAGAGCACAGCGATCAAGCCAGCACGCCACGCCGCCTCGGTCTTGGCGCGCACCGTGGGGTTGGATTCGTGGTGATCCGTGCGGCGCTCGGAATGGCCGACGATGACAAGACCGGCACCGGCATCGGCGAGCATCTCGGCCGAGATGTCCCCGGTGTGCGCGCCGCAGGGTGCCCCGTGGCAGTCCTGCCCGCCGATGCTGAGCACGCCTCCGCAGGCCTGCACCGCAGCGTGGATCAATGTCGCCGGCGGGCAGATCGCGAGGTCGACCGAACCGACATGCCCCGCCCGCACCGCGTCGCGCAGCGTCTCGATCTCCTGCAGCGCCGCTCGCAGCCCGTTCATCTTCCAGTTTCCGGCGATCAGCGGACGGGGGGCGTCGGACACGGCAAACTCCTGATTCATCACACGTGTTTGTGCGGCCTCTCCCTGCTCATGCGCAAGCGTTGCGGTGCTGCGCATGCGCCAGCTATATGGTCGCCAACTCAACTTGCCTCGTCCCCACCACCGATCCCCGGACCTGTTCCATGCTGAACTCGATGCGCAAACATGCCAGCGGCTTCGTGATGAAGGGATTTCTTCTCCTCATCGTGCTGAGCTTCGCCGTCTGGGGCATCGGTGACCTTGTTCGCGGCGGCAGCGCGAACGCAATCGCAACAGTGGGCAACACGCGCATCACGCCGGAGCAGTTCCGCGACCAGTTCAACCGCGCCGTGCAGCGCGCGGGCAGCCAGATCGGCCGTCCCCTCAGCCCTGCCGATGCCCGGGCCATCGGGCTGGACCAGCGCGTGCTGTCGCAGATGATCGGCGAAGCCACGCTGGACGAGCGCGCCCGCGACCTTGGGCTTGCGGTCCCCGATGAGGTGGTGGCGAACGTCATCACGGCGGACGAGAATTTCCGCGGTCCCAACGGCGCGTTCGACATCAGCCGTTTCAACCAGATCCTGCGCTCGAATGGCTTCACGGAGGCCATGTATGTCGCGGAACAGCGCCGTCTGATGGCACGCCGCCAGATCATCGACAGCGTGTCCGGCGGCGTTACCGCGCCGGCAGCCTTGGTGGAGGCCGTCTTCCGCCACCAGAACGAACGCCGTTCCGCAAGCTATGTGCTCCTGCCGCCGCCCGCGGCCGACACCATTGCCGCGCCGGACGAGGCAGCGCTGCAAGCCTTCTTCGAAGAGCGCAAGGGAACCTTCCAGGAGCCCGAGCGCCGCACGCTGCTTGTGCTCGCGGACACCGTCGAAGCGGTCGCAGGCGCCCAGCAGATCTCGGACGAGGAACTTCGCGCCCGCTACGAGCAGGACCGCGCCCGCTACACCACGGCGGAGCGCCGCACCATCCAGCGCATCCCCTTCCCGTCTATCGCGGAGGCTACGGAAGCCGCGGCAAAGATCGCAGCGGGCACCTCGTTCGAGGACACCGCGACGGCACGCAACGTAGCCGCCGCCGACCTGACTATTGGTCCCTCCACGAAGGAGGCCATCATCGACCGCAAGATCGCCGACGCCGCGTTCGCTCTTCCGCAGGGCGAGGTCAGCGCTCCCGTGCAGGGTGACTTCTCCACCGTTCTGCTGCGGGTCACGGCTATCGAGCCCGAGCAGGTGCGCAGCTTCGAGGAGGTGCGGGAGGAATTGCGCGCGGCGATGGCGACCGAGAAGGCGACGTCCCGGATGGGCGAGATTCACGATCAGGTCGAGGACGCGCGCGCCAGCGGCTCCACGCTTGCCGAGATCGCGCAGAAGCTGAACCTCACCACCAGCACCTTCGAAGGCGTGGACCGCCAGGGCCGCAAGGCCAGCGGCGAATCGGCAGGGGTGCCCGGTGGCGAGCCCGTGCTGGCGGCGGCCTTCGCGTCCGATCTCGGCGTGGAGAACGACGCCGTTCAGATCGAGGGCAGCGGATATGTCTGGTTCGACGTGACCAATGTCGCTCAGGCGCGCCCGCGGACCTTCGAGGAAGCCCGTGCCGACGTGCTGGCACGCTGGCAGGAGGAGGAGGCGCGCAAGGCGCTCGACGCCAAGATCGATGCGGCGCTGAACGAGCTTCGCGCCGGCACGGTCAGGCTGCCCGAACTGGCTGCCCGCGAGGGTGTGGAGGTGCTTTCGGCGCAGAACATCGACCGTCGCGGCGGTGACCCGGTGCTCGGCCAGGCTGGAACGGCGCAAATCTTCTCGACGCCACAGGGCACGTTCGCCACCGCGCCGGCCCAGACCGGGGCACGGGCCATCTTCCAGGTCACGACCGTTCAGGTTCCCCCGATGCCGGCCGACCAGCCGGTGCTTGCGCAGGCCCGCACGCAGATTGCCGACAGCATCGAGAACGATCTGGCCGGCCAGTATGTGCAGCGGCTGCAGACGGACACCGGCGCGACGGTCAACACCCAGCTGCTCGCCACGACGCTTGGCGGGCAGACCGAGAACTAGGGCCGGCCATGCAGTTCCACCCCTCGGCAGACACATTCGCCGCCGCCTATCTTGCCGGGGAAGCCCAGATCGTCTGGACGACTTTGGTTGCCGATCTCGAAACCCCGGTCTCGGCCTATCTGAAGCTGACGGCCGGCGAAGGCGGGCCGCGCGGCAATGCCTTCCTCCTGGAATCGGTGGAAGGCGGCGAGACGCGCGGGCGCTATTCCATGATCGGGTTGAAGCCCGATCTTCTGTGGCGGTGCCGGGGCGAGTTCGCGGAAATGAACCGCGATCCTGCGGGCGACCCGCAGGGCTTCCAGCCCACCGGCCTGCCGCCGCTCGACAGCCTGCGCGCGCTGTTGGGCGAATCGGCCATCTCGATGCCGCCGTCGCTGCCGCCCATGTCGGCGGGCGTGTTCGGCTATCTCGGTTACGACATGGTCCGCCACATGGAAGCGCTGCCGGAGGCGAACACCGATGTGCTCGGCGTTCCGGACGCGCTCCTGATGCGACCCACTGTGATGGTGGTGTTCGATGCGGTCCGCGACGAGATCACGATCGTCACGCCGGTCAGGCAGCAGCCGGGCGTGCCCAGCGATGCCGCGCTCGCGCAGGCACGGGAACGGTTGACGGCAGCACTGGACGCGCTCGAAAGTCCCCTTCCCCGCGGCGACGCCGCCATCACGGAGCATCCGGCAGTGGGCCCGGACCTGACGTCCAACACGTCGACCGACAGGTTCTACGCCATGGTGGCGCAGGCCAAGGAGTACATCGCGGCCGGCGACATCTTCCAGGTAGTGCTGTCCCAGCGATTCGAGGCGCCGTTCGAACTGCCGCCGTTCTCGCTCTATCGGGCGCTAAGGCGGGTCAATCCCGCGCCGTTCCTCGTGTTCCTTGATCTGGGCGGCTTCCAGATCGTCTGCTCCAGTCCTGAAATCCTTGTCCGATCGCGGGACGGCGTGGTCAGCATCCGGCCCATTGCCGGCACCCGCCCGCGCGGCGCGACACCGGCTGAGGACGCAGCTTTGGGCGAGGAATTGCTAGCCGACCCGAAGGAACTGGCCGAGCACCTGATGCTGCTGGATCTCGGCCGCAACGATGTCGGCCGTGTCGCCGAGATCGGCACCGTCGAGGTGACCGGCAAGTTCTTCCTCGAGCGCTACAGCCACGTCATGCACATCGTCTCCAATGTGGAGGGCAAGCTCGCGGCTGGGCACGATGCACTGGATGCGCTCGTTGCGGGCTTCCCGGCCGGCACGGTTTCCGGCGCGCCGAAGGTGCGTGCGATGGAGATCATCGACGAACTGGAGAAGGACAAGCGCGGCATCTATGCCGGATGCGTCGGCTATTTCGGTGCCAATGGCGCGATGGATACCTGCATCGCGCTTCGCACATCCGTCATCAAGGACGGCCGCATGTATGTGCAGGCGGGTGCCGGGATCGTCGCCGATTCGGTGCCCGAGAGCGAGAACGCGGAGTGCCACAACAAGGCGCGTGCCCTGTTCCGCGCCGCCGAGGAAGCCGTGCGCTTCGCCGCACAGGGGCGGCGCGGCCAGTAGGCCTCAGGGCCGCTGCTGGACGGCGTCCGGCGGCGGCGGAAGGGTCTTCATCAGCTCGCCGCTGACGGTCAGGTTCATATAGGCAGCCGCCGCTGCGGCGACGAGCAGAACCAGGATGAAGGCTGCGACGGGCTTGTTCATGCCCCCTTATAGAACGCGGACTATCGGCATGCCACCGGCCGTGTGGCGAGCGCGTCGGGCTTCTGCTAAAAGCCCCGCATGACACGCGTCATCCTCATCGACAATTACGACAGCTTCACCTTCAACGTGCTGCACGCCATCGGGCGGCTCGGCGCGCGCGTTACGGTGCTGCGCAACGACAAGACCACCGTGGACGAGGTGATGGCGCAGCAGCCGGACGCCATCGTGATCTCGCCCGGACCCTGCACGCCGCGCGAGGCCGGCATATCCTGCGACCTGATCCGCGAGGCGGGCCCCACCGTGCCCATGCTCGGCATCTGCCTTGGCCTGCAGGCCATGGGCGACGTGTATGGCGGAGAGGTGGTGCGGGCCCCGGTGCCCGTGCACGGCAAAGTGAACCGCATCAATCATTCCGGACAAAGCGTCTTCCGCGGCATCAACGGCCCCATTAACGCCACCCGCTACCATTCGCTTGTTGTGGACCGCACCAGCCTTCCCGATGATCTCGCCATCACGGCGGAGAGCGAGGACGGACTGATCATGGGCCTCGCGCACAAGACACATCCAGTTCACGGCGTGCAGTTTCATCCGGAGAGCATCGCCTCGGAGCATGGCTCGACCTTGTTCGCGAACTTCCTCGCTCTCGCCGAGGAATGGAACGCCGGGCATCCTGCGCCGTCGCTGCGTCGGGCAGGCTGAGATGGAACGTTTCCGCCCCTTCATCGCCCGCGTCGCGGATGGCCGGCCTCTTTCCCGTCAGGAGGCGACGGAAGCCTTCGGCATCATCATGTCGGGCGAGGCAACCGCCGCGCAGATCGGCGCCTTCCTGATGGCGCTGCGGGTGCGCGGCGAAGCCGTGGACGAGATCGCAGCCGCTGTCTCCGTGATGCGCGCCAAGATGACACCCGTGCATGCTCCTGCCGGAGCCGTGGACGTGGTGGGTACCGGTGGCGACAATGCCGGCTCCTACAACATCTCCACATGCGCCTCCTTCATCGTGGCCGGCGCCGGCGTGCCGGTGGCGAAGCACGGCAACCGCGCGCTGTCCTCCAAGTCAGGCGCCGCCGATGTGCTCGTGGCACTGGGCGTCAACATCGACCTCATCCCGGCAGAGATTTCGCGCTGCATCCGTGAGGCCGGCATCGGCTTCATGTTCGCCCCAAACCATCACACGGCCATGAGGTATGTCGGTCCCGCGCGCGCCGAACTTGGCATCCGCACCATCTTCAACATCCTCGGCCCGCTCTCCAACCCGGCCGGCGTGACGCGCCAGATGGTGGGCGTGTTCTCGCGCTCCTGGATCGAGCCCATCGCCAATGCCCTGCTCGCGCTCGGCACCACGCATTCGTGGATCGTCCACGGCTCTGACGGCATGGACGAGATCACCAACACGGCGCACACCTATGTGGCCGAGGTGAAGAACGGCACCGTGCGGCACTTCGAGATAGAGCCGGAGCATTTCGGGCTCACCTGCTGCCAGCCTGCGGACCTCAAGGGTGGCGACGCGGCATTCAACGCAGCAGCCCTGATCGGGGTGCTGAACGGCGCGCGCACCGCCTATCGGGATGTCTCGGTGATGAATGCCGCCGCCGCGCTCGTCGTGGCCGGGCGGACGACCGAGTTTGCGGAAGCCGTTCAGATGGCGCAGGCGAGCGTGGACAGAGGGGCGGCGCGTGAGCGTCTCGATGCCCTCATCGACGTGTCGAACCGCACCCGGCTGCTGACGCAAGAGAGCGATGAAGCGCGCGATGAAGCACTCTGATCTGAAATCCACGGAGCACCACCGGTGAGCGACATCCTCGCAAAGATCGAGCTCTACAAGCGCCGTGAAATCGAAGAGGCGAAGCAGCAGCGTTCGCTCGCCGACATCGAGGCGAAGGCTCGCGCCGCTTCTCCGGTGCGCGGCTTCGCCCGTGCGCTGGATGCGAAGCTTGACGCCGGCAAGACCGGCCTGATCGCGGAGATCAAGAAGGCCAGCCCGTCGAAGGGCTTGATACGCCCGGACTTCGATCCGCCGGCCCTCGCCCGCGCCTATGAGGCGGGCGGCGCGGCCTGCCTGTCCATCCTGACCGACCAACCGAGCTTCCAGGGCGCTCCCGAGTTCCTGGTGGCCGCCCGCTCTGCGTGCTCGCTGCCCGTGCTGCGCAAGGACTTCATGTTCGACACCTATCAGGTCGCGGAAGCGCGCGCCTGGGGCGCGGATGCCATCCTCATTATCCTTGCAGCCGTGACAGACGAGGAAGCGCGCGACCTCACTCTTGCTGCCAGGGACTGGGATCTCGACGTTCTCGCAGAGGTTCACAATCCGGCTGAACTCGATCGCGCGCTTCAGCTCGACGCGCGGATGATCGGCATCAACAACCGTGATCTCCGCACCTTCGAGGTCTGCCTGTCGGTGACCGAAAAGCTTGGTTCGCTGATCCCACCGGACCGCATGATGGTCGGCGAGAGCGGCATCTTCACGCCCTACGATGTCAGCCGTGCAGCCGCAGCCGGCGCACGGGCGATCCTCGTCGGCGAAAGCCTGATGCGTCAGGACGACGTCGAGGCAGCGACCCGCGCCCTGCTCGCGCCCTATCAAGCCGAAGCTGCCGCCGAGTGAGCTCCGGCCTCACCCATATCCGCGAGACGGGCGAGGCCCATATGGTGGACGTCTCCGACAAGGCGGAGACCGAACGCGAGGCCCGCGCCGAGGGCTGCGTGGTCATGGCACCCGAAACGCTGGACCTCATCCTACGCGGCGATGCCAAGAAGGGGGACGTCATCGGCACGGCCCGTTTGGCCGGCATTATGGCCGCGAAGAAGACGTCCGACCTGATCCCGCTTTGCCATCCCTTGATGCTGTCCAAGGTACTCGTCGACATCACGCCCGATCCGGCCTTGCCCGGCCTGCGCGTGGTCTGCACGGCCAAGTTGAAGGGACAAACCGGCGTGGAAATGGAAGCGCTGACCGGCGTGTCGGTCGCCTGCCTCACCATCTACGACATGGCCAAGGCGGTGGATCGCGGCATGCGCATCGAAAATGTGCGCCTGCTGGCGAAGTCGGGCGGACGCTCGGGCACCTGGCAGGCAGACTAGGTGACCGGCCAGCCCCTCCTCTCGGTGTCGGATGCGCTGGCACGCGTGCTCGCGGGTGCGGGGCCGGTCGGCTCGGAGGCGGTGGATTACGCCGCCGCGCTTGGCCGCACTCTTGTCGAGCCTCTCGCAGCGCGGCGCACCCAGCCGCCATTTCGTTCCTCGGCCATGGATGGCTATGCCGTCCGTGCCGCAAACGCGCAGACCGGCGCGGAACTTCGGGTCATTGGCGAATCTTCGGCGGGCCACGTCTTCGAGCAGCCGCTGAACAGCGGCGAAGCCGTCCGCATCTTCACCGGAGGCGCGCTGCCGGAAGGTGCCGACGCCATCCTCATCCAGGAGAACGCGAAACGGGACGCCGACCGCGTGCGCGTCCTGACGGGCGTGACCGAGGGCCAGTTCGTCCGCGCGGAAGGCTTGGATTTCCGGTCCGGAGACGTGCTCGTCGAGCCCGGCCAGCGGCTTTCGCCGCGCATGGTCGGATTGGCTGCGGCCACGGGCAACGTGCAGGTCCATGTCGCGCGCAAGCCGTGCGTCGCGGTGCTCTCGACCGGCGATGAACTGGTGCCACCCGGCGCCGAGCCGCGGCGCGGCCAGATCACCGCATCCAACAATTCAGCTCTTTGCGCCCTGGTGGAAGCGGCCGGTGGCGAGGCCACAGATTTCGGCATCGCTGCGGACGATCTCGACACCATCCGCGCCGCGTGCCGGCGGGCGCGTGATGAAGGTTTCGACGTGCTGGTCACCACCGGCGGCGCATCCGTGGGAGATCACGACCTGATCCGCCCGGCGCTCGCAGCCGAGGGCATGACACTCGATTTCTGGCGCATTGCGATGCGTCCCGGCCGCCCGATGATGTTCGGCACGCTGGGCGGCATGCGCACGCTCGGCCTTCCCGGCAATCCCGTCAGCGCGCATGTCTGCGCCTGGCTCTTCCTCGTTCCGCTGGTTCGGGCGCTGCTTGGCCGGCGCGAGATCCATCATCGGCTGGAGCGCGCGCAACTCAGCATTGCCCTGCCGGCCAATGACTGGCGCGAGGATTATGTGCGCGGCAGGCTTACCTTCGACAGCCACGGCGTGCCGGTCGCCTCGCCTGCGCAGAAGCAGGATTCGTCCATGCTGCGGGTTCTCGCCGACTCGAACTGCCTGATCGTGCGCGCCGCGAACGAAGGTCCACAGCCCGCCGGAAGCGTCTGCCGCGTCCTGCGGCTGACGGACTTCGATTAGGCGCGAACCGATCCGACAAACCTCATCCTGAGCTTGTCGAAGGATGTTGGTCGCGAGGCGCCTTTCAGCGCCCAAGTGCTTCGAGATAGAGGCCCACCTCGGCGCCGGGATTCTCCGAACACATGATGCCTCCCATCACGGCCACGCCGTAGGCCCCAGCCAAGCGGCATTCGACCGCCCGCGCCGGCGCAAGTCCCGCCAAAGCGAATACCGGCAATCCCAGGCCAGCGGCCTGCCTCACGAAGTCAGTCCCACGCACGGGGCCATAGCCCGGCTTGCTCGATGTCTCGTAGATAGGGCTGAGCGTAACGTAGTCCGCACCGGCTGAGTGAGCAGCCGCCACATCCGCGATGGAATGAGCGGAAAAGCCGATCCAGCTCCCCGCGCCCAGCGCCGCTCGGGCCACGGGGATTGCTGGGAGCTCCTGAAGATGCACCCCGTCCGCATCCACCTCTCCAGCCAGAGCGATGTCGGCACTGACGGAGAACGCCGTCCCGTGCTCACGAGTGATCCGCCGCAGGCGATGCGCCAGTTGCCGGCGCTCTTCACCCGCAAGATCCTTGTCCCGCAGCAGCAGCCAGCCTCCGGCCCGTGCGACCTCTTCCGCCACCTGCTCCACACCGGACCGGGCCAGTATCCGGTCGGTGATAACGAGCAGGCGCGGCAGCGTCACGAACCGACGAGACCGAGTTGCGGGCTGGACGGCTCCGCGCGGCTGCGGCGCGGGATGCGCCCGGCCAGATAGGCGAGACGGCCGGCATCGACGGCGTGCCCCATGGCGGCCGCCATGCGCACGGGATCGGCGGCCTTGGACACAGCCGTGTTCAGCAGCACGGCGGAAGCGCCGAGTTCCATGGCAATGACGGCATCCGACGCGGTGCCGATGCCCGCATCCACCACCACCGGAACCGGCGAGCGCCGGCAGATCAGCTCGATATTGGCCGGATTGGCCACCCCCATGCCCGAGCCGATCAGCGAACCCATCGGCATCACCGCAGCAGCGCCGGCATCGGCCAGTCGCTGGCAGACCACCGGGTCGTCATTGCAGTACGGCAGCACCGTGAAGCCCATCGAAACCAGCTGTTCGGTGGCCTTCAGCAGTTCCTGCACGTCCGGATACAAAGTCTCGCGATCGCCGATGATCTCGAGCTTGATCCAGTTCGTCTCAAGCGCCTCCCGCGCCAGTTCGGCGGTCAGGATGGCGTCACGCGCGGTCTCGCAGCCGGCGGTATTGGGCAGGAACTTGTAGTCCCGCAGCAGCTTCACCGTGTCGAAGTTCTCGCCGGCCAGCGACACGCGGCGGATGGACATGGTGACCATCTCGCAGCGGCTGGCCTCCACGCTGTCCATCAGCACCTTCTGGTTGGGATAGCCGGCCGTGCCCAGCCAGAGGCGGGAGCGGAAGGTCTCGCCGCCGACTTCGAAGGGGTCATTCAGGATGTCGTTCGTCATGTCAGCCTCCCGGCAGTGCGTGGACGATCTCCACGCGGTCGCCTTTGGAGAAAACCCGCCGCGGCCACTCCGCCCGGGGTACGATCTGGCCGTTCACCGCCACGGCGATGCCGCGGCGGGTGTGGCCTTCTTCCAGTTCACCGGCCAGCAGCGCGTCCACCGTTTCGGCGTCGCATTCGCGCGGCTGGCCATTCACCACCAGTTCCATCGTGCTCTCAGGCCCCTTCATTGAGCCGGCTTGTGTTGCGGCTGAACCGTTGCAGCGTGAAGGCCGCTTCCGGCCCGCTCATCTGCCCCTCCGCGATGAGATCGCTGATCGCCCGCGCGGAGACCGGCGCCAGCAGGATCCCGTTGCGGTGATGGCCGGTGGCCACCACCAGCCCGTCGATCCCCACTTCACCGAAGATCGGCGCATCGTCCAGGGATGTCGGCCGGAAACCGGCCCAGATCTCGTCGATGGCCAGATCTTCCATGCTTGGCAGAGCCTGCCGGGCTGCCTCAAGCAAGGCGAACACGCCGCCCGCGGTGTTGCGCTGGTCGAACCCGCGCTCCTCCACCGTCGCTCCGATGACGAGCCGGCCGTCGCCTTTCGGGGCCATGTGGATCTGCTCGGTCCAGACCACATGCGTCAGGGCCGGCATCCGCGGGTCCATGCGCAGCGCCATGGACTGGCCGCGCAGCGGACGGACGGGAATCTGAAGGTCCGGCACCAGCTGCGGAGACCATGCTCCAGCCGCCAGAACGAAGGTGCCGGCCTCGACGCGCTCCGCTTCTGTCAAAAGCCCGGTGACCCTGCCCCCGCTGCGCTCGAGCGAAATGACCGCGGTGTTCTCGAACAGCGCGCCGCCTGCCGCCTCGAACGCTGCCTTGAGCGCGGCTGCGACCAGACGTGCATCCACCTGATGATCCTGTTCGCACAGGATCGCACCGGCAACGTTCGGCCTCAGCCCAGGCTCGCGCTCACGGGCAGCGCTGCCGGGCAGCCAGTCGGTCTTGAGGCCAAGGCGCGTCTGCAGCTGGTGGCGAAAGCGCAGCCGGTCCACTTCGTCGCGGGACAGCGCCACCACCATGGTGCCCTCCGCGCGGTAATCGACGGACAGCCCTGTCTCCGCCTCAAGTTCCTTCGCGAAGCCGTGCCACAGATCCTGGCTGGCAAGCGTCAGTGGCAGCAGGTCGTCCTCCCCCGGCTCTACCTCGGCGGTGGCGGCCAGCATGCCGGACGCTGCGCGCGTTGCGCCCGAGCCCACCACACCTCGCTCGAAGACGCCGACGGACAAGCCTCGCTTGAGCAGTGAACGGCCGACGGAAAGGCCGATGATGCCGCCGCCAATGATGGCCACGTCGAACCGGCGGGCAGCATTATGGTCCGTCATCTTGATGATTTTCGTCATGTCACACTCCCTTCGCTGGAATGACCCAGATCAGGTTCGTCGGGTTTGATCTCAGCCGCCAGATAGCGGCACCCCGGGCGTCTGTTGTGGAGATAGTCCCGCTGGCAGATTGGTGCAAGCCGGAGCGCGATCGGGAACTGGCCCGAAGGCAAGCTTCCACAACCGGAGACCGTAAGCTAGAAGAACGGGCCCTTATTCGAGGTTTCCCATGCCGGAAGACAACAACGTCTACAAGCGGGCGAACAAGCCGCGGAAGAAGGAACCCGTGAAGCGGGTTACGCTCTCGCCCGAGGCCCGGAAGGCATATGAGGAGATGATCCGGGAGCGCGAGGAGCGCGAGCGCCTCTACGGCACCCACCTTGATCGGCAGGATCGTCGCTGATCCTTCAGCGGAAAGGAACCCTGCGGCGTGACGCCAGCCACAGGGTCAACTGCTTGCGCCATTGCGGCACCTCCGCCGCCGTGCGGAACGGGTCATAGCCCCGCCTCTCCATGGATTGCAGATACGGCTCGACCAGCGCCACCGGCAGGAAGGCCGGAGCGGCCCTCCGGTCCAGATCCACGAACGCCTCTTTCGCCCGCGCAAGATGATGCCGCGCCAAGGCCCGCATCTCTGCAAGCGCGTTCAGCAGGGACGCGTCGGCCTCGCCGTTCAGGAGTTTGCCGCGGTCGACACCATTACGCGCCAGGATCTCCGTCGGGATCATCACCTGCCCGCGTGAGGCGTGCAGAGGCAGCGAGCGCAACAAGCCCGTTATGGCGTAGGCGACCCCTGCATGCCCGGCCGCATCGGCGCCACGAGGCTCATCGCCGTCGCTCAGGATAATGGATGCGAGGCGCAGCACCGTGGACGCGGTCTCGCCGGCATAGCCTTCAAGTTCAGTTACGATCGCGACCGGATCGTCGTAGAGGTCGAAGATTTTGGCTTCGACCAGTCGCGACAGAGCCGCCGGCGGCAATCTGTAGTCCCGCATGGCGGCCAGAAGCTCTCCGGCCACGGGATGGCCGGCTGCCTCGCCTGCCCGTTCCCCTTCGACGACCTCACGCCACCAGGTCAGCCGGATCTCGCCGGGTATCGGCTCGCTGACCACGTCCCGCACGCGCGCGACTTCTGCGTTGAAGGCGTAGAGGGCGAACAGGGCCGGCCGCTTGTCAGCCGGCGCGAACAGGGTGGCGAAGAAGCGATCGGGATCGCTCTCCCGGACAATGGACTGCGCGTATGCGCCACCATCCATCAATGCGCCCGCCCCTTCACCGCGCCTTGTCCACCGCGATCAGCGCCGCAGCCACCTTTCGCTCGTCGCTCATCAGCACGTTGTATGTGCGTGCGGCGGCGCCGGTGGGCATGACGTCGAAGTGCAGTCCGGCCCTCTTCAGGAAGTCACGGATATCAAGCGGCAGCGGCACATGGTCATCACCCGTTCCTATGAGGAACACCTCGATGAGCTCCGCTTCCGCTGCCGCCTTGGCAAAGCTCAATGGCGTGAACTCATGAGCTTTCACCACCGGCCAGGCCCAGATGCCGCTCGGCAAGCACAGGATGGAGCCGCGATGCGACATATCGGCAAAACGGAAGCCGCCATTGCCATAGGCATCGAGGGGCGCCGGGGCGGGATAGTGCCCCTTCTCCAGACCCTCGGCCACGCCCTAGAGCTTTGCCTCGACGGCGGTGCGCGCAGGTGCCGGCGACACAGCGCTCCGCAGGCCAAGATAGATCAGCGCGGGCGACGAAATGAAGATCGCGGAATAGGTGCAGATCACGACGCCCAGGAGCATGACCTCCGCAAAGCCACGGATGGCCTCGCCGCCGAACAGAACCAGCGCGAGAAGCGAAAGGAACGTCGTCGTGCCGGTCATAACCGTGCGGGACATCGTGGAATTGATGGACAGATCCAGCAGTTCCTCGTCCGGCATGCTCTTGTAGCGCCGCAGCAGTTCGCGTGTCCGGTCGAACACCACCACCGTCTCGTTCAGTGAATAGCCGACGATGGTCAGGATCGCTGCGATGGAGGTCATGTTGAACTCCATCTGGGTTACGACGAAGAACCCGACCGTCAGCACGATATCGTGCAGCGTTCCTATGATCGCGCCGATCGCCAGGTTCCTTTCGAAGCGGAACCAGAGATAGGCGAGCACGGCCACCACGGAGAGAATGACGCCGATCGTGCCTGCCTGCACCAGTTCGCCGGAGACACGCGGGCCAACCGTCTCGACACGACGGAAGTCATACGCGTTCTCGAAGGAACTCCGGGCCTGCTGTACGACGTTGCCCTGTGCGGCTTCGCCGCCTTCCTGGATCGGGAATCGAAGGGACAGTTCACCCTGGTCTCCGAATTCCTGCACCTCGACTTCCCCAAAGCCGAGCGCATTGGAGCGCTGCCGCACGTCAGACGCGTCAGCGGTGTTAGCGGCCTTGGCCTGCAATTCGATGAGAGTGCCGCCACGGAAGTCGATGCCGAAGTTCAGCCCGTGGGCGTAGAACAGCCCCACGATGACCAGCGACAGCAGCGCCGAGAACGGAAAGCTGAAATGCCGCCACTTCATGAACCGGATTTTCGAATCTTCCGGCCAGAGTCTTAGAAGACGCACGATCTAGGTCCTCGTCAAAACGGCAGGGTCTTGGCCCGCGTCCAGCGGTACCAAAGCGCGATCATCATGCGCGTCATCGTTACGGCCGTGATCACGGTGGTGACGATGCCCAGCAGGAACACCACGGCAAAGCCCTTCACCGGGCCGGAGCCGAGCACGAACAGGATGGCGGCGGCGATGGCCATGGTGGAGTTCGAGTCCACGATGGTCGCGAAAGCACGGTCGAAGCCCGCCAGGATGGAGTTCACCACCGGCTTGCCTGATCTGTACTCTTCCCGGATGCGCTCATAGATCAGCACGTTCGAGTCCACGGCGGTGCCGATGGTCAGCACGATGCCTGCAATGCCCGGAAGGGTCAGAGTCGCACCGATCAAGGACATCAGTCCGAAGATCAAGCCGACATGGATGAGCAGCGCAATGTTGGCGATAAGGCCGAACGTGCCATAGGTGGCGAACATGAAGAGCACGACGAAGACGGCCGCGTAGATGGTCGCCTTCGTGCCGGCTTCGATAGAGTCGGCGCCAAGGCCGGGCCCGACAGTGCGCTCTTCCACCACCGTCAGCGGCGCCGGTAGAGCACCTGCGCGCAGGAGGATGGCGAGATTGTTGGCGCTCTCGACAGAGAAGTTGCCCGAGATCTGGCCCGAGCCGCCCGTGATCGGCTCGTTGATGCGCGGCGCCGAGATCACCTTGTTGTCGAGGACAATGGCGAATGGCTGGCCCACATTTGCCGTAGTGGCAGCGGCGAAGCGGCGCGCGCCGTTGGAATTGAAGCGGAACGAGACGATGGGCTCGTTGTTGCGCTGGTCAAAGCCCGGCTGTGCGTCAATGAGATCCTCGCCGGAGACCAGGATCTCCTTCTTGATGAGGTAACGCTCGCCCGGATTGTCCTCCGCACCCGGCATGATCTCGGAATCGGCCGGCGGGCGCGTCTGCTCCGCCTGCTGCACCGGCATGGTGACATCGACCATGCGGAAGGTCAGCTTTGCGGTGGTCCCGATCAGGGCCTTGAGGCGCTGCGGGTCCTGCAGGCCGGGAACCTGCACGAGAATGCGGTCCGCACCCTGGCGCTGAATGCTGGGCTCGGTGGTGCCCAGTTCGTCCACGCGACGGCGCACGATCTCGATAGACTGGTCGACCGCCGAGCGGATGCGGGCGTTGAAGCCCGTCTCGTTCGGGGTCACGGTGATCACGCCATCGGCCGTGTTCGTCACGTCCAGATCCACGCCACCGGGACCGGCCGCGAACATGGAGGAGGAAATGGGATTGGCCAGTTCGCGCAGCCGGGGCAGCGCCTTTCCGATGTCCGCCGGATCGCGCAGGCGCACCTGCACGGAATTGCCGGAGATGGACAGCCCGGTATAGCCCACGCGCTGTTCGCGCAGCACGGCTCGCGCCTGGTCCCGGATCGAGGTCAGGCGTTCGGCCCGCAGTGCTGCGGCGTCGACCTCCAGCAGCAGGTGGGACCCGCCCTGGAGATCGAGGCCAAGCACGATGCTGCGGGAGGGCAGCCATGAGGGAAGGCTGTCACGCATCTGCTGCGTGAGCAGGTTCGGCATGACGAGCATCAGACCCACCACGACGATCAGAAGCGTCAGGATGGTCTTGGTACGCGAATAATGAAGCATAGAAGACGGGCTGCCTTATGCGTCCGAACTGACAGGCTCGCCCTTGGCGCGCACTTCGGAGACGGAGGCGCGGGTGACGCGCACACGGACATTGTCCGCGATCTGCACCTCGACCTCGCCATCGTCCACGGCCTTCGTCACCTTGCCGATGATGCCGCCCGAAGTGACGATCGTGTCGCCACGGCGAAGATTCGTCGTCAGCTCGCGATGGGCCTTGAGGCGCTTCTGCTGCGGGCGAATGACCAGGAAGTACATGATCACGAAGATCAAAAGAAACGGCACGATGGACATGAAGAAGTTCGCCTCCCCGCCGGCAGCGGCGCCCTGAGCGAAAGCGGGAGTCACGAACATCATTCTCTCCATATGGATTCGGGACCAAAGGTCGGGAAGCGGCGGGACTATAGCGGTGCAACGGGGGAAAGCAACGCCGCCCTCATGGACACACGAAGGGGTGAAGGGTATCCGCACGGTATGACCGACAAGCCCCCCTTCCCGTCAGACGCACTCGAGCGCATCGCCAGCGCGCTGGAGCGCATGTCTCCCCCACTTCCGGCACCTGTGGATGTGGGTACCGCCGATGCCTTCGTGTGGCATGCGCCCTCGCGCCGGCTGGTGCCGGTGCCACACGTCAACCGCGTGGACATAGCTTTGCTCAAGGGCATCGACCTCTCGCGCGACACCCTTCTGGCGAACACAGAGCAGTTTGCCCGCGGCTACCCCGCCAACAACGCGCTGTTGTGGGGCGCACGCGGCATGGGCAAGTCCTCGCTGGTGAAGTCCGCCCATGCAGCCGTCAACGCAGCGGGCACCGCGCTCAAGCTGGTCGAGATCCACCGGGAGGACATCGAGAGCCTGCCCGAGCTGATGGGCATGCTGCGGAACCTCGACCACCGGTTCCTGCTGTTCTGCGACGACCTCTCCTTCGACAGCGATGATTCGTCCTACAAGGCGCTGAAGGCGGTGCTGGACGGCGGCATCGAAGGCCGGCCCGAGAACGTGCTGCTCTACGCCACCTCCAACCGCCGTCACCTGATGCCGCGCGACATGATCGACAACGAGAAGGCGACCGCCATCAATCCCGGTGAAGCCGTCGAGGAGAAGGTGTCGCTTTCGGACCGCTTCGGGCTCTGGCTCGGCTTCCACCCGTGCGGACAGGACGAATACCTCGCAATGCTGACCGCCTATGCGGAGCGTTACCGGCTGCAGATCCACGCCGATGAGTTGCGGGCTCAAGGACTAGCCTGGGCCATGGGACGCGGATCGCGCTCCGGACGCACCGCCTGGCAGTTCATCCAGGACCTTGCGGGCCGGCTGAACACGAAGCTCTCCTGATCGGGGCAAACGAAAAAGGGCGCCATCGAGGCGCCCTTCTGCATTCCAAGTTCGGAGCGATCAGCCGGCCGGCAGATGCTGCATCGGGTCGACCGGGGTCGCGCCGCGCCGCACTTCGAAGTGCAATTGCGGGGCGGAGACATTGCCGGTCTTGCCGGACTTGGCGATGATCTGCCCGCGCCGCACTACGTCTCCGCGCTTCACCAGGATCTCGCTGGCATGGGCGTAGGCCGTAACCCATTCGCCCTGATGGCGGATGAGGACGAGATTGCCGAAGCCCTTCAGCTCGTTCCCGGCATAGGCGACCACGCCGCCTTCTGCGGCCTTGATGGCCGTGCCTTCCGGCACCGAGAGGTTCACGCCGTCATTGGTGGCGCCATTGGGCTTGGAGCCGAACCCGGAAATCACGCGACCACGCACCGGCCAGCGGAAGTCGGCGCTGGAGGACGCACCGGAAGAACGGGGAGCATCGTCCGCCTCCTCATCCTTCTGTGCGGGCTTCGGCTCCATGCTGGCGACGGCCGGCTGGAACTTGGCCTCCGGCTCGCTTGCCTTCTCGACAGGCGCGGAGGTCTTCACCTCGGCCAGCGGCTTCGCGGCTGGAACGTTGAGCGGCGCTTCTGCGGCGGCGAGCTTCTGCGTGGCGAGAGGCGCCGGCGCGACTGCCGTGGTTCCGGCCGGGATCGTCAACGTCTCGCCGATGCGGACCTGATGGTCGAGGTCGAAGCCGTTGGCGGCGGCGAGTTGCCCGACCGGCACATTGTTGCGGCGTGCGATGGAGAACAGGGTTTCGCCGGGAGCGACGGTGTGCCCGCCGCCGGACGCGGTGGAGCGGCTTGCCGGAGCCTGCGCAACGGAGCGCGGGGCCACCGGCGCAGGACGCGAGATCACTTCGTTTGCAGCAGCCTGGTTGCCAGTGGACGGGATGACAAGGCGCTGGCCGGGAACAAGGGTCGATCCCTGCGGCAGCTTGTTGGCAGACAGGATCTTGCTGGCGGGAACGCCGTGGCGCTGGCCAAGCGAATACGGCGTGTCGCCATACTGCACCACGACGGTGCGGCCACCCTTCTCGTAGCTGCGGTCAGCCGTGGGATAGCTGGGGGCCGCCGAATAGGTGGGTGCCGGCGAAGAGGAATAGGAGGGCTGCGCGGGAGCGGAGCTTTGCTGCTGGTAAGGCGGATAGCTCGGCGCGGCCGGCGCGTAGGCAGGCGCATTGCTGCCGTAGCCGGACGGAGCCGCCAGCGGCTCGGAGGTAACGCCGCCAACCGGTGCGCTGGCGATGGGACCCGCGCCGTTCGAGACGGAGCCGGTCATCGTGGGGCCGCTCTCGCGGCCATTGAAGGGGTTCCCGAACGGGTCGTAGGCAAACCGGTCAGAGCTGCAGGCCGAAGCCGAAACCGCGACCGCGCCGAGAACCGCGAACCTGACGCCGAACCGGGACCAAGATGAAGCCGACTGCATCGCGCCACTCACACACTAAAGACATTGCGTGAGAGGGATTAAGCGCCGTCGCGGTAAACAACCCGTTGCACTCCAGAAGATTGCCCCGGATATTTTTCCGCCTTGTTCACCACATATCGAGCGCGACGCGGGCTTCGTCGGACATACGGCCCTGATCCCATGGCGGGTCGAAGGTCATGGTCACCTTCACGGCGTTGACGCCCGGGACCGAGCCGACCGCATTCTCCACCCAGCCCGGCATTTCGGCCGCCACGGGGCAAGCCGGCGCCGTCAGCGTCATGTCGATGGCCACATCGCGCTCGTCGCTGATGTCGATCTTGTAGACGAGGCCCAGCTCGTAGATGTCGACCGGGATCTCGGGGTCGTAGACCGTCTTCAGCGCACCGATGATCTCTCCCGCCATGCGGTCGAGCTCTTCCGGCGGAAGGGTCGCGGAGCTCAGCTCCACATTGTTCGGATTCGTCGTTGTGTCGGTCATGGCGGCTTTCTAGGCGAACAGGGCCTGCGTCTTTTCGAGCGCCTCGACCAGCGTGTCGATCTCGGCGGTGGTGTTGTACAGCCCGAAGCTCGCGCGGCAGGTCGAGGTTACCCCATATCGGGCCAGCAAGGGCTGGGCGCAGTGCGTTCCGGCGCGCACCGCGATGCCGTAGCGATCCAGCACATGGGCAACGTCATGGGCGTGCGCGTCCTTCATCTCGAACGCGACGATGGCGCCCTTGTCGGGCGTGGTGCCGAAGATGCGCAGGGCGTTGATGCGGCTCAACCGCTCCATCGCGTAATCGCGCAGCACGGTTTCGTGCGCAAGGATGGCTTCGCGGCCGATGCCGTTGACGTAGCGGATGGCCGCGCCGAGGCCGACCGCCTGAACCAGCGGCGGCGTTCCCGCCTCGAACCGGCTCGGCACGCCGGCATAGGTCACGCCGTCTTCGGAGACGTCGCGGATCATCTCGCCGCCGCCCTCGTAAGGCGGCATGCGCTCGAGCCATTCCCGCTTGGCGTAGAGAACGCCGATGCCGGTGGGGCCGTACAGCTTGTGGCCGGTGAAGACGTAGAAATCGACGTCGAGATCGCGCACATCGACCGGCATGTGAACGGCGGCCTGGCTGCCGTCGAGCAGCACCGGAATGCCGCGCTCGTGAGCGAGCCGGATGATCTCCTTCACGGGCGTGATGGTGCCCGTGACGTTGGACATATGCGTGATGGCGACGATCTTCGTCTTCGGCGTCAGCAGTCGCTCGTAAGCGGCGAGGTCGAATTCGCCCTCCTCGCTGACCGGCACCCACTTCAGCACCGCGCCGCTGCGCTCGCGGTGGAAGTGCCAGGGCACGATGTTCGAGTGATGCTCCAGCAGCGAGATCACGATCTCGTCGCCCGGACCGATCCCAGCCATGCGTCCGAAGCTGGAGGCGACAAGGTTCAGCGATCCCGTCGCCGAACGCGTGAAGACGATCTCGTCAAGCGAGCCGGCATTGAGGAAGCCCCGCACCTGCTCGCGCGCATCCTCGAATGCCTCGGTCGCGGCATTCGCGAGATAATGCAGCCCGCGATGAACGTTGGCGTATTCCGCCTCGTAGGAATGGCGGATGGCGTCCAGCACCTGGCGCGGCTTCTGAGCCGAGGCGCCGTTGTCGAGATAGCAGAGCGGTTTCCCGTTCACCTCCATCGAGAGCGCCGGGAAATCGAGGCGCACGGCCTCGACGTCGTAGGTGACGGTCTTCGGCAGGACAGGTGCGTTCATTGTCTGCTCTCCTCCCTCCACCTCGCGGGAGAGGGCCGGCTCAAACCGGCAGGTTCGAGCGGGGTGAGGGTTGCGCCCTCATATGTAAGTCTGTCCCCTCACCCGGCCATCGCTGCCGCGACGTGCCGACCTCTCCCCGCCGGGTAGAGGTGATGTTCAATCGCGGGTGCGCAGCCACTCATTGGTGATGATGGCCAGCTTCTCGCGCAGGGGCTCGTTGTCCACGGCCTCCAGCACTTCTCCGACGAACGCCTCGACCAGGATGGCCTCGGCTTCCATCTTCGGAATGCCGCGGGCACGCAGGTAGAACAGGTGCTCGTCGTCAAGCGCCGCACAGGTCGCGCCATGGGCGCACTGCACGTCGTCGGCGTAGATCTCCAGCTCCGGCTTCATGTCGGCTTCGGAGCCTTCCGAAAGCATCAGCGCGCGCATCATCATGCGGCCGTCGGTCTTCTGGGCGTTCTGGCGCACCAGGATCTTGCCCTGGAACACCGAGCGGCTCTCGCCGTCCAGCACCGACTTGAACGTTTCGCGGCTCTCGCAGCCATAGGCGGCGTGATCCACGAACATGGTCGTGTCGAGATGGCGGCGCCCGCCGGACAGTGAAATGCCGTGCAACTCGGCATTCGTGCTGTCGCCTGCAAAGGTCAGGAACATCTGCTGGCGGGCCATGGCCGCGCCGCGCGCGATGTTCACCGTCTTCAGCTTCACCTCGGCGCCGAGCTTCGCCCCGAACGTGGCGAGGTGCTGCGTGCCGAGCGATTCCGCCTGCAGCTTCACCATCGTCACATCGGCGTTGTCGTCGGCCACCAGTTCAACGACCGTGTTGGTCTGGTGCGAGCCTTCACCGGAATGCGTCTCGATGATCTCGACCTGCGCACCGGCCTCCACGACCACGACAACGCGGGTGTAGGCGGCATGGCCGTTGCCCTGCTGGACAAAGACGAGATGCAGCGGACGCTCGACCTTGGTGCCGGCGGCGACCCGCAGGACCACTCCGTCCGAGACGAACGCGGTGTTCAATGCCACGGCCGCGTTGTCGGGCGGGATCGGCGCCTCGCCCGAGCGGGCGATCAGCGGGTGGTTCTCCGCATAGGCGCGCGCGATGGACACGGCTTCCACGCCAGCCGGCAGGGAGCCGAGGTCCGACACGCCCTCGATCAGGCTGCCGTTGACGAACACGATGCGCGCGGAGTCCACCGCATGTTCGGCCATCTGCTCGCGCACGGAGTTGATCTCGCCCACGGTCGGCAGTTCGGCCAAGGGCAGCGCATCGCGCATCAGGGCGCGAAGATCGGTGTACTTCCACTCCTCCACGCGGCGGCTCGGCAGCCCGTCGGCGACGACGCCAAAGGCCTCCTCACGCGCCGCGAGGTTGCCGTTCAGGCGACCCTTCGCGGAGGTGAACTGTTCCGCCAGCGCGTTCTCGGCAGCGGTCTTCAGGGGACGGACGGCGGCGGTGCTCATCAAGCGGCCTCGCCATATTCGGCATAGCCATTGGCTTCGAGTTCAAGCGCCAGTTCCGGCCCGCCCGAACGAACGATGCGGCCCTTGGACATCACATGCACCACGTCCGGCTTGATGTAGTTCAGCAGGCGCTGGTAGTGCGTGATAACGAGGAAGGAGCGGTCGCCGCCGCGCAGGCGATTGACGCCCTCGGAAACAACCTTCAGCGCGTCGATGTCGAGGCCTGAATCCGTCTCGTCGAGAATGCCGAGCTTCGGCTGCAAAAGCGACATCTGCAGGATCTCGGCGCGCTTCTTCTCGCCGCCGGAGAAGCCGACATTCAGCGCACGCTTCAGCATGTCCTGGTTGATGCCGAGGTCGCCGGCGTGCTGGCGCACCATCTTCATGAAGTCGGGCGTCTGCATTTCGGGCTCGCCACGCGTGCGGCGTTGAGCGTTGAGGGCTGCCTTGAGAAAGGTCATCGTGCCGACGCCGGGGATTTCCAGCGGGTACTGGAAGGCCAGGAACACGCCCTTGGCGGCGCGCTCGTCAGCTTCGAGCTCCAGCAGGTCCTCGCCGTTGAGCTCCACCGAGCCCTCGGTCACCTCGTAGTCCGGCTTGCCGGCCAGCACGTAGGACAAAGTGGACTTGCCCGAGCCGTTCGGCCCCATGATGGCGTGCACCTGGCCGGCCGGAATCTCGAGATCGAGCCCCTTGATGATCTCCTGCCCGTTGTCCTCGATGCGGGCGTGCAGGTTCTTGATCGACAGCATGTTCGTCTTCCTTCTCGCCGGCGAGCGCTGCGCTGCAAACCGGCCTTAGTCTCAACAGGGATCATCACGGCAAAGCAGGCGGCGCGTACGCCGCCTGGCTTCAGCCCACCGAGCCTTCCAGGCTCACCGCGATCAGCTTCTGCGCCTCTACCGCGAACTCCATCGGGAGCTGCTGAAGCACCTCCTTGACGAAGCCGTTGACGATCAGCGCCACGGCTTCCTCGGACGAGAGGCCGCGCTGCTGGCAGTAGAACATCTGGTCTTCGGCGATCTTGGACGTGGTCGCCTCGTGCTCGAACACCGCCGTGGCCGTGTTGGCCTCGATATACGGCACCGTGTGCGCGCCGCACTGGTCGCCGATCAGCAGGCTGTCGCAGTTCGTGAAGTTGCGGGCGTTCTTCGCCTTGCGATGCGCCGAGATCACGCCGCGATAGGTGTTCTGCGAACGCCCGGCCGCGATGCCCTTGGAGATGATTTTCGAGGTCGTGTTGCGGCCGAGATGGATCATCTTGGTGCCGGAATCGACCTGCTGCATGCCGTTCGAGATGGCGATCGAGTAGAACTCGCCCACCGACTCGTCACCGCGCAGGATGCAGCTCGGATACTTCCAGGTGATCGCGGAGCCGGTCTCCACCTGCGTCCACGAGATCTTCGCGCGGTCGCCACGGCAATCGCCGCGCTTGGTCACGAAGTTGTAGATGCCGCCCTTGCCGTTCGCATCGCCGGGATACCAGTTCTGGACGGTGGAGTACTTGATCTCCGCATCGTCCAGCGCGATCAGCTCGACGACAGCCGCATGCAGCTGGTTCTCATCGCGCATTGGTGCCGTGCAGCCTTCGAGATAGCTCACATAGGAGCCCTTGTCGGCGATGATCAGCGTGCGCTCGAACTGCCCCGTGTTCCGCTCATTGATGCGGAAATAGGTGGACAGCTCCATCGGGCAGCGGACGCCCGGCGGGATGTAGACGAACGAGCCGTCGGAGAAGACGGCCGAGTTCAGCGTGGCGAAGAAGTTGTCCGTCACCGGCACGACGGAGCCAAGATACTTCTTGATCAGCTCCGGATGCTCGTGGACCGCCTCGGAGATGGGCATGAAAAGCACGCCGGCCTTGGCCAGTTCAGCCTTGAAGGTGGTGGCTACCGACACCGAGTCGAACACGGCGTCCACCGCGACGCGGCGCTCGCCCTCGCCTTCCGGACGCTCGACGCCAAGCAGGATCTCCTGCTCGCGGAGCGGGATGCCCAGCTTCTCATAGGTGCGGAGCAGTTCCGGATCGACCTCGTCCAGGCTCTTCGGCCCGGGCGTGTTTTTCGGCTGCGAATAGTAATAGAGCTCCTCATAGGGGATCGGCGGATACTCCACCTTTGCCCAGTTCGGCTCCTGCATGGTGCGCCAGCGCTTATAGGCGTCGAGACGCCATTCGAGCAGCCATTCCGGCTCGCTCTTCTTGGCCGAGATGTAGCGGACAGTGTCTTCGGACAGACCCTGCGGAGCGCGTTCGCTCTCGATGTCCGTCACAAAACCATACTTGTACTGATCGACGTCGATCAGACGAACCTGGTCGATCGTCTCCTGGACGGCCGGCATGAACTTCTCCTTCCACAGCGGTTTCAAGGACCGCGCGTTGGGGTTCCATATAGGTGCTGCGCGGGAAGATTCCCACGCTGCGTACGCATCAAGCAGCCAGACCTCGTCCGGCTGTGTGAATTCTCTGCTTCGTCGTGGCGAGCGCGGCGAGGAAACCGTCCACATCGGCTTCCCGCGTGGTCCAGCCTAGGCTGGCGCGCAGCATGCACTTTGCCATGTCGGGTTGCACGCCCATGGCGTCAAGGACGGACGAGGCCTTTACTGTGCCGGACGAACACGCCGAGCCGGAAGAGACCGAGACGCCTGCCAGATCAAGAGCCATCAGAGCGGTCTGGGCGTTCATGCCCGGCAGGGCAAAGCACACCGTGTTCGGCAAGCGCGCCGCGCCCGCGCCGAACACCGATGCTGCGCCGTCTAGCGACCGCAATCCGGCTTCGAGACGATCGCGCAGTGCGGTGATGCGGGCGGTTTCCTCAGTGAGAGACTGAAGCGCCGCCTGCGCCGCCGCAGCAAAGCCTGCGATCCCCGGCCCGTTCTCGGTGCCTGCGCGCAGACCCTTCTCCTGGCCGCCACCGCGCACCAGCGCATCGGGAATGTGGATGGAATCGCGGGCACGTACCAGCGCGCCAATGCCGGCAGGTCCGCCGAGCTTGTGGGCCGAAAGCGCCACCATGTCGGCGCCGATCTCGTTTATGTCGAGCGGCACGCGCCCAGCCGCCTGCACCGCGTCGCAGACGAGCAGGCCACCGGCCGCATGAACCCGTTCGGCGGCTTCGCGCAGCGGCTGGATGACGCCCGTCTCATTGTTGGCGAACTGCAGTGCGAGCAACGGGCGCGACCCAGTATCAGCAGCCAGGGCCGCATCCAGCGCATCGAGATCCAGCACGCCCTCGCGGCTCACCGGCAGCACCGTCACGGCATCTGCCGGGAAACGATGCCCGCGCAGCACGCAGGGATGCTCCGTCGCGGAGACAAGGAGATGCCAGGGCCGCGCGTCGGTGCCGTGATGTAGAGTGGGCGTCAGCGCAAGGTTCAGCGCCTCTGTGGCGCCGCTCGTGAACGTGACGTTCTTCGCTGCCCCGCCGACAAGCCCGGCGACAACGGAACGAGCTTCCTCCAGCGACGCGCGGGCGCGGCGGCCCTCGGCGTGGACCGAAGACGGGTTTCCGCCTCTCAACAAGGCCTGCCCCACCGCGCGTGCCGCTTCGGGCCGCACCGGCATGGTGGCGTTGTGATCAAGATAGATGCGTTCTTGTAACATCCGCCGTCACACGCAACGGAAAGCTTGCACCGCTGCCGCTGCGCCATGATATAAGCAGCCGGTTGCCGCCATGCGTGCAGCCGACCTTTAGAATAATTCCACCACTTCAGCCAGGTCAGCGTCCGAGTCAAGCGCGTTGCCGCGCCCGGGCCTTCCTGAAGCGAGAGATCACCTACGATGCCCGAAGTCATTTTCAACGGTCCGGCCGGACGGCTCGAGGGCCGTTATCACCCGTCAAAGACCAAGAACGCGCCCATCGGCATCGTCCTTCATCCGCACCCGCAGTTCGGCGGCACGATGAACAATCCCATCGTGTACCAGCTCTATTACATGTTCGTGGAGCGCGGCTTCTCGGTGCTGCGGTTCAACTTCCGCGGCGTCGGGCGCAGCCAGGGCATCTATCACGGCCAGGACGAACTCTCGGACGCGGCTTCGGCCCTCGACTGGGCGCAGTCCATCAATCCTGACGCACGCGGCTGCTGGGTGGCCGGCGTCTCCTTCGGTGCCTGGATCGGCATGCAGCTCCTGATGCGCCGTCCGGAGGTTGAGGGCTTCATCTCGGTCGCCCCACCCGCCGGCAAGTTCGACTTCACCTTCCTCGCGCCCTGCCCGTCCTCCGGCCTCATCGTCCACGGCGATGTCGACCGCGTGGCGCAGATGAAGGACGTGCAGGCGCTCGTCGACAAGCTGAAGACGCAGAAGGGCATCGTCATCGACCAGGACGTGATCCCGGGCGCCAACCACTTCTTCGACGGCAAGACCGAAGAGCTGCTGGACAGCTGCAAGGGCTATCTGGACCGCCGCCTGAAGGGCGCAAGCGCCGCCTGACGGCGGGACTGCGATGTTCGCTGCACTCGCGGTCGTCCTGCCGATCTTCGCACTGATCCTCGCCGGTGCCGCGTGCCGGCGCGCCGGTATCTTCGGCGCGACGGCCACGACCGAGCTGAACCGCTTCGTGGTCTGGCTCGGCCTGCCCTCCCTGATGTTCCACATCACGGCCAATGCCGGATGGCAGGAACTCTACCGGCCGGGTTTTACGGCCGTTTTCGGCATCTCCTGCTTCACGATGTTCGGGCTCGCACTGCTTGTGGCTGTGCGGCAGCGCGGTCTCGCGGATGGCGCGGTCGAGGGCCTGATCGCGGGATATCCCAACACTGGCTATCTTGGTTTCCCGCTGGCTCTCGCCGTCCTAGGGCCGGCCAGTTCGACGGGCGTGACGATCGCGTCCATCCTTACAGCCTGCGTGATGTTCGGCGTCGCCATCGTTCTTCTTGAGATCGGAATCCAGGAGGAGCGCCGTCTCGGGCCGCTGCTCTTCAAGGTGTCGCTGTCTCTTCTGAAGAACCCTCTGGTCGTCTCGCCGGTCCTTGGCGTGCTGTGGGCGGCTACCGGCATTCCGCTGCCCCACAGTGCGGATTCAGCCCTGCTCCTGCTGGGTGGCGCGGCCAGCCCGTGCGCTCTGGTGGCTCTGGGCACGTTCCTGGCGGACAAGCGCCCGCCCGCACCCGGCCAGCGCCCGACCGAGCTCTTTCTTGCGATGGCCAAACTGCTGCTGCAGCCGGGCATCGCTTACGTGCTCGCGCACTTCGTCTTCAACTTGCCGAAGTTCGAAGCCGATCTTGCCGTGCTGATGGCCGCGCTGCCGACCGGCACCGGGCCGTTCATGCTGGCCGAATATTACGGTCGCGACGCCGCGATCACGGCAAAGGTCATCCTGGCGACGACCCTCTGCTCCGTCATCACCATCACCATCTTTCTGACGCTGTCAGGCTACGGCGGCCTTCCGGGGTAGATCCGGGCCGGGGCTCGCAAGCACGCCGCCGGTCTGGGGACGCGGAACGCCTGTCGTCCCGGGAAAGCTCAGCGGCAGGCCGCGCAGGCTGCGCACCGCGAGGAAGGCAAAGGCCTGCGCCTCGATATGGTCGACCGACCAGCCGATCTCGGCTCCGGTCTCCACCCGCGCTGGCGCCAGCCTCTCGCGCAGCATCCGGATCAGGGTCGCATTATGCGCGCCACCGCCGCAGACGATCCAGCTGTCCGGCGTTTTCGGCAGATAAGGCACGACGCTCGCAACACCGGCCGCCGTGAAGGCCGACATGGTCGCTGCGCCGTCTTCCAGCGCGATGGTCTGCCAGGGCGCCACATCCGCGGCGAAGGCGCGGAACTCGTTGCGGTCCAGGGATTTCGGCGGGCCCATGCGGAAGAACTCATGGCTCATCAGCCGCGCCAGCACGGCCTCGTCCACGCGCCCGGCGGCCGCTGCCGCGCCGTTTTCGTCACATACCTGTCCGGTACGCGCCAGCATGAAGTCGTCCAGCAAGGCATTGGCCGGGCCGACATCGCACGCCAGAAGTTCGTCCCCTGTGCCGTCGAGATAGGTGATGTTGGCCACGCCGCCGAGATTGAGCACGACCACGGGTCCGCTTCGGCCAAGCGCGCGCACCAGAGCGCGGTGGAACACCGGCACCAGCGGCGCGCCCTGCCCTCCGGCCTCCATGTCCGACTGCCGCAGATCGTGAATGACGGGAATGCCGGCGGCACTGGCAAGCGCGGCCCCATCGCCAAGCTGAAGGGTCAGCCCCAGTTGCGGGCGGTGCACCACGGTCTGCCCGTGGAAGCCGACGACATCGGGCCGCGCCGGCAGATCACCTTCGAGGAAGCGCAGCAGGGCATCCCGGTTCAGCCGCGTAACGGCCTCTTCCGCCGCAGCGAGCCGTCCCGGACGCGCAGCACGGTCCGTCAGGTCGCGGGCATCGTCCATGGCGCCGAAGATCAGAGGGCGGTCCGCCCCCTCTTGGTCGTAGGGGTAGCTGGCCACGGGGCCGAAGCTCTGCACAGTCTCGCCATCGGTCTCGATCATGGCGATGTCGATGCCGTCGAGCGAGGTGCCGCTCATCATGCCAATGGCCCACATACGGGCTTTCCCCTCACGCGCCGCCACCGTGTCATCAGGCCACAAACCTGATACACGGTCGCACCTCCGTCATCGACACAAAGCCCCAGGATCATGGAAGCTTACGAATCGTCTTTTCTGAAGCTGCTCTCAGAGCGCGGCTGCATCAACCAGATTTCCGACCCCAAGGGTCTCGACGAACTGGCGCAGAAGGGACCGATCACGGCCTATATCGGCTTCGACATGACGGGCCCGAGCCTGCATGTCGGCCATATGATGGGCATCATGATGCTGCGGCGACTGCAGCAGGCCGGTCACAAGCCCATTGTCCTGATGGGCGGCGGTACCACCAAGGTGGGCGACCCCAGCGGCAAGGACGATGCACGTCCGGTGCTGACCGACGAGATCATCGCCCACAACATGGCTTCGATCCGGCGCGTGTTCGACCGGTTCCTGACCTTCGGTGACGGTCCGACGGACGCCATCATGGTCAACAATGCCGATTGGCTGGAAGAGCTCGCCTACATCCCGTTCCTGCGTGATGTCGGCCGGCATTTCTCGGTCAACCGCATGCTGACCTTCGACTCGGTGAAGTTGAGGCTGGAGCGTGACCAGCCGCTAAGCTTCCTCGAATTCAACTACATGATCCTGCAGGCCTACGACTTCGCCGAGCTGTCGAAGCGCTATGGCTGCCGCCTGCAGATGGGCGGCTCCGATCAGTGGGGCAACATCGTCAACGGCATCGATCTTGGCCGCCGCATCGCCGGTGCGGAGCTGTTCGGTCTCACCTGTCCGCTGCTCACCACGGCCTCCGGCGCCAAGATGGGGAAGACCGCCTCGGGCGCGGTCTGGCTCAACGCCGACATGCTCACGCCTTGGGACTTCTGGCAGTACTGGCGCAACACGGAAGACGAGGATGTCGGCCGCTTCCTGCGCCTGTTCACGGATCTTCCGATCGCGGAAATCGAACGGCTGGAAGCCCTGTGCGGAGCCGACATCAACGAAGCGAAGAAGGTGCTCGCGAATGAAGTGACCGCCTTGGTCCACGGCCGCGAGGCAGCGGACGCTGCGGCGGAGACGGCACGGCGCACCTTCGAGGAAGGCGCGCTGGCCGACGATCTGCCGAGCGTGTCCGTCCCGGCCGCCGAGCTGTCCTCCGGAATGGGCGTGCTTGGCGCCTTCGTCACGGCGGGCCTTGTCGCATCGAACGGTGAGGCACGGCGTCAGGTGAAGGGCGGCGGCCTGAAGGTCAACGATGCGACCGTTACGGACGAGCGCGCCGTTCTGACCGACGCCAACCTGCAAGACGGCGTGATCAAGCTGTCGCTCGGCCGCAAGAAGCACATCCTCCTGCGCCCCGAGGCCTGAGCGGGAGCGGTCAACCCGGCGGGTTCGCCCGCTGGGGATTGCCGTCGTCGCGGAACTCGAACAGCTTGCGCAGGAAGCCGGGCGCGACCGCCGAAAGCGGGTTCACCTTCATGCGCGGCTGCGACCACTTTCCGTCGACCTCGAAGGTTATGCCGAGCAGGCCCTCCTTGGAGCCGCCGCCGAGGATGGCGCCGATCACGGGCAGTTTTCCGAACAGGTTGTTGATGGCGTAGGCCGGCAGGAACGTTCCCCGGATGCCTACGTCATTGGCTGCGTAGTTGATCTCGCCAGTGAGCGTCGCGCCAAGTTCGTTTCCGTAGACAAGGCATTCGTCGATCAGGATGCGGCCTTCCGTGGCCCGGAACTTGGCATCCATCTTGGTGAAGGTCATGCCGCCATTGTTCTGGGGACGGCTTCCCCGCGCGATGGTGGCAAGCTGCTGGTCGCCGACCTGGAACCCCTGCAGTCCCAGCCGCGCATGGCTGACATCGCCGGGCACCACCTCAAGCGTCATGGTGCCGCCCTGCACCCGTCCGTAGACATCCAGGAAGCGCAGGGCCGCCCCGGCATCAGCCGCCCGCACGCTGATGATGCGGCGCTTTTCTCCGGAGGTGCGTGCCTCCACGCCGCCATTCCCCAGCCTGGCCGCCAGCGACAGGGTGCGGATATCGGCGCCACGGCGCACAACCTTCAGGTCGAGGCCGCTCAGGATCTGGCCATTGTGCCCGGTCACGGTGCCGAGCTTGGCTTCCACGTCCATGTCGAGCGAGTCCTTGCCGGCCGAGCCGGAGAACGCTTCCTTGAGCGCGCTGCGCGCGTCGAACGAACTGCCCTGAAGCGACACCTTGTAGCCATTGCCGGCCCGGGTGACCTTCAGCCGCGTATCGTCCCCTTCCGAGGCATGGAAGGTGCCGAGATCGGCCGAGACGAGCCCGGACGGCCCAAGCTCCAGCACACCGCGCGCATCAATGCTGCCGCCCTGCGCCTGGAAGTCCCGAAGCCGCCAGCCTTTCTCCAGAACGTCGACCGTGAATTTCAGCCGGCCGGCTTCTCCCGCAGATTTGGTCATGCCGATCGGGCCCTGGACACGCGCCCCGCTGAGGTCCGCCTCGAGAACTGCGTTCTGGATCTCGCCGGCCTTGGGCATGGTCAGTCGCGCAGAGACCGGCCCCACGAGCGTCCATTTCTCGGCCGCGAAATCCTTGATCTTCGAGGGATCGAGAGAGAAGGCCACGCTCGTCTGCCCGAACTCTCCGGGACCGCTGCGGGCAATCATCGCTTCGAGCGCCGTAGGGGCACCGCCGATCCGCGCCTGCCCCCGGACCGTCAGTGCCGAACCGTCGAGCGCGATATGGAAGTTTCCGTCCTGAATATCCTTGCCGCCGACCGCCCTCGGCAGCGAGACGTCCTTCACATCGGCATCGACGCTGATCGCCATCTTGGCCATTTCCGTCTCGCGGCCGATAAGCCCTTTCAGGGAGACGGTGCCGGCTGCGGTGCCCTGCCCCTTGAGCGCACCAGCCGCTCCGGGTGCCAAACGAGCAAGGGAAGGCGTCGCCATCAGGGAAGAAACCGCCTCGATGGGGCCGGCGAGCTTCACTGCGATCTCGCCGGGGAAATTGGCGGGCCTGTGGTCCGGCGCCGTGAAGCGCGTCCCGGCAATTGAGAGTGTCCGACCCTCTGCGAAATCCACCTGCCCCGTGTCCATCACAAGATCCAGCTCGCGATCGCCCATGACGATGCGGCCGGCGATGCCCGCTGCTGGAGGGGCATCGGCGAGATAGGACAACACGCCTTCGGAAAACCTGGCGTCGAGCCGAAGCGAACGGTCCGCACTTGGACCGACGCTCAACGGCCCCTTCACGGCGATCGTCATCTCGTCCACCACGGCGCGGCGGACGTTCTTCGAAAGATATGTGCGGGTGTTGGGAGCGATGGGTTCCGGCCAGACGCGCAGCAGCGCGGCAAGAGGTCCGCGCGAGCTGGCGATGGCAAGGTCGCCTTGCGGAACAGCGCCCGAGAAATCGAACTGCCCCTGTGCGACGACGGAAAGGGCCCGCCCGCGCAGGCCGACGGTCTGGAGGTCGAGATGACGTCGCTTGATGCCCGCCTTACCGGCCAGTTCGATCCGGTCGAAGCGCAACGCCTGTGCCGCCGCGTCGAGGCCGGGGATGGCGAGCTCCGTTCCGCCAAAGGAGAACTCCCACTCCTCCCCCGCCGCGTCAATCGGCTTGGCCTGCCCGCCCAGTGCGACCCGGGTGGTGCCGGTGGCCACATCGGCCTTCAGCAGTCGCAATTGCCGCTCGGCTCCGTTCCATTCAACCTCCACCCGGCCACGCTCGACCGTCGTCGCGGCCTCGCGCTTCACGGGCGAGATCATCTGGAAGCCCAGCACGTCGAGGCGTGCGCCCGCCGTCTGGATCGCACCTTCGGGGGCAACCTGCGCGTAGAGGTGCCCGGAAAGGCTGCCGGCGAAGTCGGCCGGCGTGGCTCCATTCAAAGCCTCTTCGATAAGGCGGCCGAGCGGCAGGTTCTCGAATCCGAGGTCGAAGTTCCGGCTGTCGCCCTCATGCCCAGTCAGGGTTGCAGTCGCCGACCAACGATTTCCGGCCTCCACGGACGATGCGCTTGCAATGAGACCACCGTCCTTCTCCCGGCGCGTGATGCGGACATCGACATTGCGCAGGCTCTCGGTCCGGCCCTTGCGCCGGTCGTCGATGACGATGTCCGCGGCACTTACCTCGGCAGACGAGAAGCGCGCGAATGGACCGCCTGAGCCGATGACAGCATCGGCGGCTGTCAGCATCTGCAGGATGTCGAGGGTCGAGGCCTGGGACGTAGCCGTGGATGGCATACCGAACAGGGGCAGGCCACCGTCCGATGACGCGAGGTTTACCGACCCGTTTTCCTCCACGCGCAACGTCAGGCGTGGCTGGACAAGCTTGATGCGTCGCAGCGGAAAATTGCCCGTGCCTGCGAGCAGCGCCTTATCCACGGCCATGGATGCGCTCGGCACGGAGAAGACGCGGTTGCCGCCTGCATCCAGAATCGAGAGATCATCGAGGCGGAGGTCCAGGCCCTCGCCGGTGATGTCCGTGCGGCTACGGCCGATCTGGACGCGATAGCCGGGCCCGAGGCGCGCCTCCAATGCCTTGACGATCTGCGGCGTCACCAGAATGGAGGCGACGGGCGTGAAGAGCACCACGGCGACGAGCGCGACCACGCACAGGACAGCGGCGGCGGCGCCGATCGCCAGCTTGCGCCTACGCGAAAGGCCCTGCCCCGGCAACAAGGGATGTCGAACGCCACGCCGGTCGAACGCGCAGTCCTTTAATCTCCTCGCGTGAACCGGCCGCTGCTCCGTCATTCCTCCCCGCATCTTGATGGGCCCGCCTGGCAGGTACTAAGCAGCACGCTTGCCGCAGCCTCAGCAGATGAGGCCCATAGGCTTCAGGAATAAGACGAAAGGACGGCACATGACAAAGCTCGCCATCGGTTCTCCCGCGCCTGATTTCAACTTACCGGGAGACAGCGGCCGCGCGGTGCGCCTTTCCGAGCTGAAAGGCCGCAAAGTGGTGCTCTACTTTTATCCCAAGGACGACACCAGCGGCTGCACTCAGGAAGCCATCGCCTTCAACGGTGCGCGCGAGGCCTTCGCCGCGGCCGGCACTGAAGTGGTCGGCATGTCGCCCGATTCGCCGAAGAGCCATGACAAGTTCCGCGCCAAGTACGACCTCGCCTTCCCGCTTGCCTCAGACGAGTCAAAGGAGGTTCTGGAAAGCTACGGGGTCTGGGTGGAGAAGAGCATGTATGGCCGCAAATATATGGGGGTCGAACGCACCACGATCCTCGTGGACGCGGACGGCAACATCGCGCAGGTCTGGCCGAAGGTGAAAGTCCCCGGCCATGTGGACGAGGTGTTGGCGGCCGCGCAGGCGCTCTGATCACGGGCTGTTAACCATGCTGGTGTTCTATGGCGGAAGCTCTGGGCGATCCGGGATCCGCCATGCACCTCAGGTCAACCCTTCCCTTCGCCGCGCTGCGGCAGCCGGTCCGTCTCGATGTCTCCGGCGGAACGATCCTGCTCGCAGTCGTCGTCGCGCTCCTTCTTTTCGGATGGTGCGCGGCGACCACCACCTACGCCTTGTTCCACGACCGGGCTTTGGACGCGATCGCCGAGCGGCATCTCTCCCGTCAGCAAGCCTCGCGATCGGAGATCCTGCGGCTTCGCGCTGAGCTGGAGAGGACCGGCAGTCTCCACCTCATCGAGCGGACGGGTTTCGCCGAACGCCTGGCCGAGCTTGAACGGCGTCAGGAAGCGCTCGAGAGCCGGGAAGAGGCGATCGCGGTTCCCGGTGCACCGCAGCGCGACGGTGCCGTAAATCTGTTGCCGCCCGCAGAGGACGGCAAGCCACAAAGCCTCACAGCACGGCTGGACGCCGCCTCGATCAGGGCCGACCTCTTGACCACGCAGCAGGAGCGCAAGGTCGCCGACGCCGTGGCCGCGACGCAACGCGAGGCTGCCGCCCTTCGCCTCGCATACAGCCGCGCAGGCGTCGTTCCCATCTCCAAAGCACCCGTCGAAGCAGGACTGGGCGGCCCCTTCATCGCCATGTCGGCACGCGATGCTTCCACGGGCGATGCCGCGCAGCTGATGAAAGCTCAGGCTGAACGGGATCGTCTGCGGGCCGGCCTCGACGCCATCCCGGTCAGGCACCCTGCCCCAGGATCGCCGGTCAGCAGCGGCTTCGGTGGACGCTCGGACCCGTTCCTCGGGGAGCCGGCCTTTCATTCGGGAGTGGACTTCCGCCAGCCCACCGGCGCCGGCGTGTCTGCGACAGCGGACGGCACCGTCGTCACCGCGGGCTGGAGCGGCGGATACGGGCAGCTGGTCGAGATCCGCCATGCGAGCGGCTTCTCCACCCGCTACGGGCATCTTGCGACCGTGCTTGTCCAGGAAGGGCAGCGCGTAAGCCAGGGAGAGATCATCGGCCGCGTAGGCTCGACCGGCCGCTCCACGGGCGCCCACCTGCACTACGAGGTGCGGCGTGACGGGCAGGCTGTGAACCCTGCCCGTTACCTCAGCGCAGCGGCTGCTCTCGAGAACTGAGCCTCGGGCTCAGTCCACATCGTCCACATTCGCGGGCCCACCACCGTAGACGCGCTGCGCCAGGGCCGCTTCCATATAAGGATCCAGCGCCCCGTCCAGCACGTCTCCGGGGCTGGTGGAGGTCACGCCGGTGCGCAGGTCCTTCACCATCTGGTAGGGCTGCAGCACGTAGGAGCGGATCTGGTGGCCCCAGCCGATATCCGTCCGCGCGGCCTGCTCCGCCGCCGCCGCTTCCTCGCGCTTCTTCAACTCGCGCTCGTACAGCTTGGCGCGCAGCATGTTCCACGCCGTGGCGCGGTTCTTGTGCTGCGAGCGGTCGCCTTCGCTGACGACGGCGATGCCCGTCGGCAGATGGGTCAGGCGCACGGCCGATTCCGTCTTGTTGACGTGCTGGCCGCCGGCGCCGCCCGAACGCATCGTGTCGACCCGCACCTGGCTCTCGTCGATGTCGATCTGGATGCGGTCGTCGATGACCGGATAGACGTCGATTGAGGCAAAGCTGGTCTGCCGACGCGCCGCCGAATCGAAAGGCGAGATGCGCACCAGACGGTGCACGCCGCTTTCGGTCTTCAGCCAGCCATAGGCGTTCTTGCCCTTGACCTGCATGGTCGCGGACTTGATGCCCGCGCCTTCGCCCGACTGGTAATCGACGAGATCGACCTTGTAGCCGCGCCGTTCCGCCCAGCGCGTGTACATGCGCAGCAGCATCTCGGCCCAGTCCTGGCTTTCGGTGCCGCCCGCGCCGGGGTGGATGTCGACATAGGTGTCGTTCTCATCCGCCTCACCCGAGAGCAGCGTCTCTATCTGCTGGCGCGCGGCCTCGTCGCGAAGGCCGCGGATGACGGCGTCCGCTTCATCGATGACGCTCTCGTCGCCCTCGGCCTCGCCGAGTTCGATCAACTCGATGCTGTCCGCCAGTTCGCGGTCGAACCGCAGGATGGCGTCGATGCGTGATTCGAGGTCGGTCCGCTCGCGCATCAGCTTCTGCGCGCGGTCGGCGTCGTCCCACAGCGTGGGATCTTCGGAAAGGGCGTTGAGCTCTCTTAGACGGGAATTTGCCTGATCCCAGTCAAAGATGCCTCCTCAGCAGCCCGACTGACTGCTTGAGTTCTTCTACGAGGTTAGCCGTCTCGGCGCGCATTATGGTGCTCTTCGAGGGGTTGGGGAAAGTTGGCGGAACCTAGGGAGCGCGGGCTGATCTGTAAACCGCCTGTCATGCTCGCGAGCGGCTCATCAGCGTGAAAAAACCGATGCCGGCGAGAACAAGCGTGCTGCCGGCCACATCGATGACCGTCAGGCTGTCACCCAGCACAAGCACCGCCAGTGCAAGTGTGGCCACCGGGCTGATGGTGGCGATCGTCGCATTGGCCTGCGCCGAGATGCGCGACAGCGCGGCGTTCATGAAGAACGACGGCAGGACGGTCGCAGCGATGGCCAGCAGCAGCCCGAGCCACAGGACCCGTTCCGAAACGGGTTCTATCGGATGCAGGAGCAGGTATTGCAGGATTGCGGCGACGCAGGCCGCGCTCATCGCGATGCAGGTGAACAGCCGCGCACCCATGCCGGCAATCATGCGATGGGCAAGCAACTGGTAGAGCGCGTAGGCGACGGCTGCCACCATCACCCACGCCACGCCCACCAAAGCTGCGGTCCCGATCTCCGCGAAATCCTGCACGAAGATCACCGCGAGCCCGCAATAGCTGATGCCGAAGGCCATCAGGGCGCGAACGCGCACGCGCTGCCCGAAGAACATCGCGCCCAGCAGAACCACGAACAATGGATAGGTGAACAGGATCAGCCGTTCAAAGCCGGCCGAGATGTAGAGCAGGCCCTTGAAGTCGGCATAGCTGGAGAACCAATAGCCCAGCAGCCCAATCAGGACAGCGCTCGCCACGGCACGCCGGTCACCGAGTACATGGCGGCTGCGGACAGGATCACTCCTGACACCGAGCAGGCCGATCACAAGGTAGAACGGCAGCGACATCACCATGCGGAGCGCGAGCAGCGTCTCCGGATCGACACCTTCGGCATAAGCCAGCTTGATGAAGATGCTCTTGGTGGAGAACAGGAACGCGCCCGTGGCCGCCAAGCCGTAGCCGACCCAGAGGCTCCGGGTCGCTGGCACTGCCTTGCCGGCCATCGATGTTCCCTTAGTAGAGCCCGCCAGTGCCCGTGCGAACCGAACGCCCCGCAGCTTCGGGGGTGACGTTCACCGCCTGCCCTTCATAGCTCTCACCGCCTATGACGGTATAGTTGTCGGGCGGAGCCGTGCCCGGCTTGAACGCTTCGAGGATGACCCTCTGGTCGCCCGGCCCTGCACGCATGCCCGTTGCCGGGTTGATGCGCACGAGCTTGATGCCGGCCGGCACGCGGAACGGCACCGCAGGCTTGTCGGCCAGCGCCATCTTCATGAACTCGGCCGCGACCGGCGCCGCCAGTCCGCCACCCGTCGCACTCTTCCCCATGCCGCGCGGCTTGTCGTAGCCAAGATAGACGCCGACGACGAGGTCCGGCGAAAATCCAACGAACCATGCATCCTTGTAGTCATTGGTGGTGCCGGTCTTGCCGGCCACCGGCTTGCCGACCTCGCGCAGTGCCGTGCCCGTGCCACGAAGCACCGCTCCCTCCATGATGGAGGTCATCTGATAGGCGGTCAGCGGATCGAGGATCTGCTCGCGATGATCCGCAAGGGTCGGCGGCTGCTGGTTGCGCCAGTCCGTTGCGCGACAGCCCTGGCACTCCCGCTCATCATGGCGATAGACGGTGCGGCCGTAGCGGTCCTGAATCCGGTCGATCAGAGACGGCGTCACCTTCTTCCCGCCATTCGCGAACACCGAATAGCTGGAAACCATGCGCAGCAGCGTGGTCTCGCCGGCACCCAGCGCCATGGATAGGAAGGGCGGCAGGTCGTCATACGCGCCGAAGCGACGGGCATATTCCGTGATGATCGGCATGCCCATGTCCTGCGCCAGACGGACGGTCATGACGTTGCGGGACTTCTCGATGCCGTAGCGCAGGGTCGAGGGGCCATTGAAGTCGTTGCCGTAATTCTCCGGCTTCCAGTCCTCCTGCCCGCTGCCCTGCGCGATCTCGATGGGAGCGTCGAGGACCAGCGACGACGGCGTGTAGCCGTTCTCCAGCGCGGCGGCGTAGATCAGCGGCTTGAAGGAAGAACCCGGCTGGCGCAGCGCCTGCGTGCCGCGGTTGAACTCGCTTTGTGCGTAGGAGAAGCCGCCCACCAGCGCCAGGACGCGGCCCGTGAAAGGGTCCATGACCGCCATGGCGCCGGAGATTTCCGGAGGCTGCCGCAGGCGGTACTGTCCGGCCTCGCCGCTCTTGGTCTTCAGCGGCTCGACATAGACGACATCGCCCGGCTGCACCGGACCCTTGAGGTTGGCGGGCTTCTCGACGCCGCTTGCCCAGCGGGCCCATTTCAGGCCTTCCGTCGGGATCGTGCCGGTCTCGCGGTCGGGCTTCACGGCGCCCGATCCCTCGCGTCCGGGCTGAAGACCGATGGCCACCTGATTGCCCTGCACGCCGATAACCACGGCCAGCTGCCACGACACGTCGTTCAGGGCGGGAACTTCCGCCAAGGCAGGTCCCCAGTCGGCGCCCAGCTCGATGTGCTTGACCGGACCACGCCAGCCGCGGGCCTCGTCGAACTTCACGAGACCGTCCGTCAACGCCTTCTTGGCCAGTTCCTGAAGCTGCGGCTCAAGCGCGGTGCGAACCGAAAGCCCGCCTTCATAGAGCCCCTTCGCACCGTACTTCTCATACAGGACGCGACGGACCTCCTCCGAATAGTACGGAGCGGTGTAGTTGTGCGGTGCGCCGGCCCGCGCGATCACGCCCAGCGGCGAATCCTTGGCCTTCTGGGCATCCTCGGGCTTGACGTAACCGTTCTCGACCATGCGATCGATGACCCAGTTGCGGCGCTCGATCGCACGGTCCGTCTGGCGAAAGGGATTGTAGTTGTTCGGAGCCTTCGGCAGCGCAGCCAGATAGGCAACCTCGGCAATGTTCAGTTCGTGGACCGACTTGTCGAAATAGTTCAGGGCCGCAGCCGCGATGCCGTAATTGCCGAGGCCGAGATAGATCTCGTTCACATAGAGTTCGAGGATCTTGTCCTTGGAGAAGGTCTGCTCGATCCGCATGGAGAGCAGCGCCTCCTTGATCTTGCGGGTCATCGAAAGTTCGTTGGTCAGCAGGAAGTTCTTGGCCACCTGCTGCGTGATCGTCGATGCGCCCTGCGGCCGGCGGTCCGTGCCGAAATGCTCCACGAAAGCCAGGGCCGCGCGAGCAATGCCGGTAAAGTCGATGCCGCTGTGCTGATAGAAGTTCTTGTCCTCAGCCGAGATGAACGCGCTGAGCACGAGTTGCGGCACGGCCTGGATCGGGAGGAACAGACGCCGCTGATTGGCGTATTCCCCGATCATGCTGCCATCGGAGGCATGCAGGCGGGTGATCACCGGCGGCTCGTAGTTCTGAAGCGCGGTGTGGTTGGGCAGGTCGCGGCCCGTCTGCCACACGAAGATTGCCACGCCGGCAGCCGCGACCACGCCGAGAATCGCAGCGGTGGCAAAGACAAAGCCGAAGAACCGGATCAGCAAGCGCATCGGTCAGCAGAACTCCAGGGTCAACGTCTCAGGCTGGCGGCACACCGCCTGCGGCCGAATGGGGCTTGGCGGTCTTTTGTGTGTTTTGTGGGGCGCGACGGCGAGTGGCGCTAGTTCACCCCACCTTCGGATTCGCTCCCCTGCCGTGCGCCGAAGAACGCATCGACAGCTTCCGTCATCGAGGTCGCGGCCCGCTCCCGCCAGCTTCGCGAGGTCAAGAGCTTAAGATCATCGCGACTGGACATATAGCCCAGCTCCAGCAGCACCGACGGCACGTCGGAAGACTTCAACACCATGAACCCGGCCGACCGCAATGGATTCTTGTTCATGGTGATGCTGGATTTGATCGAACCGTGGAGGGTCTGCGCGAAGCGGGATGAAAATACCTTGGTTTCGCGATGCGCGAGGTCGATCAGGATGCTGGCCACCTCGTCGGGCTCGTCCGCAAGATCGACGCCGGCGATGATGTCCGCGCGGTTTTCCTTTTCGGCCAATTTCTCGGCTTCGCGGTCACTTGCCTTGTCGGACAGGGTGTAGATCGTGGCTCCGCGCACGTCCTCAGCCGTGCTCGACATCGAATCCGCGTGCACCGAGATGAACAGGTTGGCCTGGTTGTCGCGGGCGATCTTCACGCGCTTCTTCAGGGGGACGAAGCTGTCGTTGTCGCGGGTCATCACCACGCGGTAGCGGCCGGTGGCCAGCAATCGGTCGCGCAAGGCGCGGGAGAACTGCAGCACGACATCCTTTTCGAGATCGCCCGATCTGCTGCGCGCTCCGGAATCGATGCCGCCATGGCCGGGATCGATCGTGATCAGGGGCTTGTGCTCCGCCCCTTCCGCCTTGGGCTCCTCTGCGGCGCTCTCCTCTTCCTGCAGCTTGGGACCTTCCCGCAAGGTCTGCATGAAGGCCACTTCCGAGGTGGGCGCCAAGTCTATGGAGATGCGGGCACTGCCGTCCTCGTCGATGAGCAACTGGGGCTGTTCGGCGCTCAGCGGCTTGTCGGAATCGATCACCACACGGGAACGCCCGGGTGCTATCAGCCCGTACCGATAGGCTGCGACCAGAGGCCCGGCCGAAGGTTCCGGCAGGTCGGGAGCGAACACGACGTCGGGGAGGTCGAGCACCACGCGATAGGGGTCGGCGAGAGTGAACACGCGCGCCTGCGCCGGCCCATCCAGTTCGAGCACCAGCCTGGTCCGCTGTGCATCGCCCTCCAGCCGTGTGGCGGTGACTACCGCCGGCTGCGCCGCCCGGGCCATTGGAGCGATGACGCATCCCGCCATGATCAGGAACAGAACGGCCAAACGTGCCAGCACAACATCCGATCCCCTGTTCGAGCGGTGTTTAGCGAAAGCCGCCGCTTCCGTGAACGCTTTTTCTTCCACGGCCGCCAACTCCCATTTCTGCGACCGTTGCCTCACGGCCACAGGCGACTTGTCAAAAGACGCCATTTCTGTATGAAGGAACGTGGCCCGTTTGAGGCAGCGCACGCTGCCCTGGCGTGATCCGGCGCCTCCAGGCTTCAAGCCAGGGGCGCTGCGTCGGGAAGACAATGGCGTTCATCGCCGCCGCGCACGCGTTTTTTGAGGCGCGGACATGGTCATCCGACGCTCGCGCGCCGAGCCTCAAGACGCTGCATCCTGCAGCGGATAGATGACCGGAGCCGATGGCAAACATGGCGTGCGTTTTTGAGATTCTCGACGCACACGCCGCTGCCCCGGCTGCATTAACCCACGACATCAATCTTCGCGCCACCGGCGCCGGCCGCTCACAGGGTGCCTTGCGCCTTGCCTGCGAGCGCCGCGCAGGACATCGCGCCAAACTGAAGGTTTCCCATGGCCAACAAAATGCTCATCGACGCAGCCCACCCGGAAGAGACACGGGTCGTGGTGGTGCGCGGCAGCCGCATTGAAGAGTTCGACTTCGAAAGCGCCAACCGTAAGCAACTTCGCGGGAACATCTATCTCGCCAAAGTTATCCGCGTGGAGCCGTCTCTTCAGGCAGCCTTCGTGGAATATGGCGGAAACCGCCATGGCTTCCTCGCCTTCAGCGAAATTCATCCGGACTATTACCAGATCCCCCTCGCCGATCGTCAGGCCCTGATCGACGAAGAGGAGCGCGATCGGGATCGCGACAACGGCGATGAAGCGGAAGCCAGCAGCAGCGAAGAGCGCCCCCGCGAGCGTCGGGGACGCGGCCGCGACCGCAGCCGCGCAAAGGGTGCCCGCCCTGACGAGTCGGTCAGCGAAGAGGCGTCGGCTGAGGACGTAGCCGCGGCATCTGGTGAATCCAGCCAGGAGCCGACCGGCGAAACGGAATTCACTGAGACCGGCACCGCCGACCAGCCGCAGCTGGAAGCCGAAAGCGAGCGGCCTGACGAGGAGCCCGCGTCCGAGGACCGGGTCAGCGAAACCCGCTCCGACGACAACGGCCAGGAGAACACCCCCTCCGACGAGGGCAGCGCCGAGATCGTTGAAGTCGGCGACGACACCAAGGAAGAGATCGAATCGCTCGGCGGTGACGACGAAGCGCTGGAAGAGGTGCCCGAGCGCCGCCAGCCGCGCCGCGCCCGCCAGTACAAGATCCAGGAAGTCATCAAGCGCCGACAGGTCCTGCTCGTGCAGGCCGTGAAGGAAGAGCGCGGCAACAAGGGCGCCGCCCTCACCACCTATCTGTCGCTCGCGGGCCGCTACTCGGTCCTGATGCCGAACACCGCACGCGGCGGCGGCATCTCCCGCAAGGTCACCAACGCGTCCGACCGCAAGAAGATGAAGGAGATCGCCGGCGATCTCGACGTGCCGGAAGGCATGGGCGTTATCCTCCGCACGGCCGGTGCGAACCGCACCAAGGCCGAGGTGAAGCGGGACTTCGAATACCTGCTCCGCCTCTGGGAGACCGTGCGCGAGAGGACGCTTGAGTCCACGGCGCCGTCGCTGGTGCACGAGGAAGGTTCGCTCGTGAAGCGCGCCATCCGCGACCTCTACAATCGTGACATCGACGAGGTCCAGGTCGCGGGCGAAACCGCCTTCCGCGAGGCCAAGGACTTCATGCGCATGCTCATGCCGAGCCATGCCAAGAACGTGAAGCTCTATCGCGACGTGGTGCCGATCTTCACCAAGTCCGGCGTCGAAGCGCAGCTGGACGCGATGTTCTCATCCACGGTGACGCTGAAGTCCGGCGGCTATCTCGTCATCAATCAGACGGAAGCCCTTGTCGCTATCGACGTGAACTCGGGCCGCTCGACGCGCGAGCAGAACATCGAGGACACCGCCGTCCGCACCAATCTGGAAGCGGCCGAGGAAGTGGCCCGCCAGCTTCGCCTGCGCGACCTTGCCGGTCTCATCGTGGTCGATTTCATCGACATGGAGGAGAACCGCAACAATCGCGCCGTCGAGAAGAAGCTCAAGGACTGCCTGAAGAACGACCGCGCACGCATCCAGGTCGGCCGCATCTCCCATTTCGGCCTGATGGAGATGTCGCGCCAGCGCATCCGCACGGGCGTGCTGGAAAGCTCGAGCGAGGTCTGCTCGGTCTGCGGCGGCAATGGCCGCGTTCGCTCGGTTCCCTCCGTCGCGCTCCACGTGCTGCGCATGATCGAGGACAACCTGCTGCGGAATCAGGGCTTCAACCAGGTCGTCCGCACGGCATCGGTGGTGGCGCTGTACATCTTCAACCAGAAGCGGGCCCATCTCCACGACATCGAGACGCGCTTCGGCATTCAGGTGGAATTCGTCGCCGACGATCATCTGGCCGTGCACGAGCATTGCGTGATCCAGCGTGGCGAGCCCGCCCTGAACCCGGTCCCGGTCCTGCTTCCGCCGCCTCCGGTCGACGACATCGAGGACGATGTCGAGGAGATCGAGGACGAAGAGGCCGATGCCGTCGAGGTCAAGGAGCCGGCATCCTCCGGAGACCGCGCGCCTCGTGAACGCGAAGCCGACAGCTCGGCTGAAGGCAAGAATGGCCGTCGCCGTCGCCGTCGCCGCCGTCGTGGCCGCGGTGGAGACGATCGCGGTGACGACCAGCAGGGTGCCGACGCCGCGCAGGGTGACGAAGGTCCCGACGACGCCACCGAAGTGGCCGGCGACGAAGGCAGCGCTGCTGAAGCCATGCCTGTGATCGAAGGCGGCGAAGAAAGCTCGACCGCTGCGGGCACGGTGGCCGATGCCGCCGAAGCTGGCGAAGCTCCGAAGTCACGCCGCCGTGGCCGCCGTGGCGGACGCCGCAGCCGTGGCTCCGATGCCGGCGAGAGCAGCGATGCGACGGAAGCCTCTGACGACAACGTCGAGGCCAGTGCCCCAAGCGAAGACGCCGCCGAGGCTGACGCAGCGGCTCAGCCAGTTGCCGAGGAACAGGCGGTAGCTGCGGAACCCGCTGCCGAGCCGCAGCCGGAAGCCCAATCCGCTGAGCCGGAGGAAGCCCCTGCCGAGGCACCAGCCGCTCCGGAAGAAGCCGCCCCGGCGGAACCCGCAGCCCCCGCACCGGCAGCTGAGGAACCCGAGTCCGCAGCAAAGCGGCGCCCGGCCCCGGAATCCACATCGCCCGATCCGGAGCAGCCCCGCCGCTCCGGCTGGTGGAACCGCCTTCGCGGTTAAAGCCGAACACAAAAGCCCCCGGTCTCCGGGGGCTTTTTTCTTAGGTGCTGCGCGTGCCGTTTCGCCACAGCGCGATCCGACGCACCGCTTCCGCGATATCCGCCTCGCTCCCCGCATAGGAGAAGCGGAGGAAGCGGCTTCCCCGGGCGTGGTCGAAGTCCATTCCAGGCGTGGCGGCAACGCCTGCCTCGTCCAGCATAGCCCTCGCGAACGCAGCGCTGTCGTTCGTCAGGTGACCAATATCGGCGTAGAGGTAGAACGCACCATCCGGCGGAAGAAAGCTGTCGAGGCCGGCTCGTGGAAGTTCGCGCAGCAGGAGATCACGGTTGCGCGCATAGCCTTGATGCACCACCGCCAATTCCTCATGCGCGTCCATGGCAACGGTCGCGGCAACTTGTGACAAGGTCGGTGCCGAGATGAAGAGGTTCTGCGCCAGCCGCTCCACGGGTCGCAGCAGCGTTTCGGGCAGCACCATCCAGCCCACGCGCCATCCCGTCATGCACCAGTACTTGGAGAAGCTGTTGATGATGACGGCATCATCATCGAATCGCAGCGCGCTTGTCGCCGCCATGCCATAGGTGAGGCCGTGATAGATCTCATCGGAGATAAGGCGAATGCCCAGGTTCCGGCACGTCGTGGCGATGTCTTGCAGCGCCGTGGCATCGATCATCGTGCCGCTGGGATTGGCGGGGCTCATGATCAGCAAGCCCTCGAGCGGACGTTCCGCATGAGCCCGAGCAATCGCCTTGCCGTCGAGCGCCCAGCGCTGCGCGGCCCCCACCTCGATCTCGACGGGCTCCAGCCCCAGGGCCTGCAGGATGGTGCGGTACGGCGGATAGCCCGGCGACGCAATGGCGACCCGCTGGCCGGGATCGAACATTGCGAGGAACGCCAGCACGAAGCCGCTGGACGAGCCGGTGGTGACCGCGATCCGCTCGGCTGCGATCTCGAGGCCATGCACGTCGCGGTAGTGCCGGGCAATGCGGGCGCGCAGTTCCGGCAGGCCGAGCGCCTCGGTGTAGCCGATCCGGCCGCTGGCAAGGCGCGCCATGGCGGCATCGATGGCGGGCTTGGGCGCGCCATGGCCCGGCTCCCCGATCTCCATGTGAACGACGTCGCGGCCGGAGGCTTCGAGACGGCGCGCGGAGGACATGACGTCCATGGCGATGAAGGGCGCAATCTCCGCCCGGCGCGCGTGCAGCATGCCTCGTGCGCGTCGTTCCCGGTCCGTCATGCGTCGCGCGCCCCTTTTGCGCCATTCTTCTGGTGCATCGCCCGCCCTATGCCGCGCCCTGCCCGTCCCCGCAACCCCGACAGCCCGTCACCGCTGGCACGCCTGCGCACCCGCGCCGTCGCCTTGCTGGTGGCCGTGTCCATTCTGGCGGTGCAAGTTCCCGTGCCTGCGCAAGCTCAGGACAGTGGCAAGCTTTCCCCGGTCCGCGATGCGGAGATCGAGGAACTGATGCGGGACTACGCGACGCCGCTGATGAAGGCCGCGAACGTTGATCCCACGGCGGTCCAGATCGTCCTTATCCGCGACATGTCTTTCAACGCCTTCGTTGCGGGCGGCCGGCGCATCTTCATCAATCTCGGCGCCATCGTCGAAAGCAAGACGCCGAACCAACTGATCGGCGTGCTCGCGCATGAGATCGGCCACATCGCCGGTGGGCATCTCAGCGCCATGAGGCAGAAGCTGGAGCAGGCACAGTCCCGCGCCGTTATCGCCATGCTGCTGGGCGCGGCAGCGGTGGCCGCGGGTGCGGCCGCCGGCGCCAGCGGCAGCAACATCGCCGGAGCCGCGCAAGCCGCCGCGACAGGGCCCAGCGAGATCATCAAGCGCGACCTGCTCTCCTATGTCCGCAGCCAGGAACAGGCCGCCGATCAGGCCGGCGTGTCTTACCTGACCAAGACCGGCCAGTCCGCCAAAGGCATGCTGGAGGTGTTCCGCGGCTTTGCCGACAAGAGCATGTTCACGGCGCGCTTCATGGACCCCTATGCCATGACCCACCCGATGCCGGCGGAACGCATCGCCTTGCTGGAGCGCATCGCCACGTCGGCTCCGAACTACAATGCTGTCGACGCGCCTGCCTTGCAGCGCCGGCACGACATGGCCCGCGCCAAGATCATCGGCTTCATGCGTCCGGCCCCCACCGTCGAGCGCGCCTATCCGCGATCGGACACAAGCTTCCCGGCCCGCTACGCACGCGCCGTCACCGCCTACCGGTTCGGCAACGTGGACGATGCGCAGAAGCAGATCGACGCCCTTATCGCGGAACAGCCCGGTAGCCCCTGGTTCTGGGAATTGAAGGGACAGGCGCTTCTGGAAGCAGGCCGTGCCCGGCAGGCCGTTGCGCCCTTGCGCAAGGCTGTTTCGCTGAAGCCGAATTCAGGCTTGCTCCACATCATGCTCGGCCAGTCCCTGGTCGACACCGGCGACGCTGCGCAGCTCGACGCGGCCATCGCGGAACTGCGCCAGGGCCTCGGGCGTGAAGAAGCCTCGGCATCCGCCTATCGCAGCCTGGCACAGGCCTATGGCCGCAAGGGTCAGACCGCAGACGCGGACCTTGCCTCCGCGCAGGCTGCCTTCCACAGCGGCGACATCACGCTCGCGAAATCGCTCGCCGCGCGCGCCAAGAGCCGCTTCTCCACGGGAGCACCCGGCTGGTTGCGCGCCGACGACATCGTCAATTACCGTCCACCCAAGCTTTGAGCGGGCTCACAGCTCAACAGCCGCCCTGGCGGCTGATCAGGAGAACATCTTGTCCATACGTCGGATCGTGATTGCTGCCCTGGTGGTGGTGGCTGGCCTCGGCCTCTTCCTGCTGCCGCGTTACTTGAGGGCTGAGACGCCGGCGGGCGCGACGGCCCAAGCGGCATCTCCGTCCGATCGCGCCGGCATCGAAAGCGTCGTGCGGGACTACCTTCTCTCGAATCCGGAGATCCTTCGCGAGATGATGGCCCGCCTTCAGCAGAAGGATCAGGTTGCCGCAAACGAGCAGCGCGGATCCGTCTTCGAGGAGTACCGCGACACCATCTACAATTCGCCGAAGCAGGTGGTACTTGGCAATCCCGAGGGCGACGTCACCCTGGTCGAGTTCTTCGACTACAATTGCGGATACTGTCGAAAGGCACTGGCCGATGCCGAGCAGCTTCTGAAGGAAGACGGCAAGCTCAGGATCGTCCTGAAGGAGTTCCCCGTTCTGGGCGAGGAATCACGCGATGCCGCGCGGGTGGCGGTTGCCGTCCATGCCCAGGCGCCGGACAAGTATCTGGATTTCCATCGCGCCCTGATGACGGCCGAAGGCGGCGCCACGGGAGCCGGCGCGCTCGAGGTCGCCAAATCCCTCGGCCTCGACATGGACCGCATCTCGGCGGACCTGACGGGCCCGGAAGTCGACGAGCCGATGCTGGAGGCACATCAGCTTGCCGGAAAGCTCGGAATCGACGGCACGCCGACCTATGTCATCGCCGATACTGTTGTGGCGGGTGCCGTCGGCGCCGAAACCTTGAAGGGCATCATCAGCAATGTCAGGACGTGCGGGAAGGCGTCCTGCTCGTAAAGACGTGCCGGCAAGCAATCGGAATGGCGGCACCACCCTTTCGCGCGATGATCAGCCCTCCTATAAGTCGGACCCGTCGATGAACGAATCCTGCCGGATGCGGCCCGCATGACCGCAACGATCTTTGTGCTCAACGGCCCGAACCTGAACATGCTCGGGCTGCGGGAGCCGCACATCTATGGTGCCGACACGCTGGCCGATATCGAGCAGCGTGTGAAGGCGCATGGCGTGGGCCTGGGGCTCGCCGTGGATTTCCGCCAGAGCAATCATGAAGGCGTGCTGGTGGACTGGGTCCAGGAAGCACGTGATCGTGCCCGGGGCATCGTCATCAATCCCGCCGCGTACACCCACACCTCGGTCGCGCTGCACGACGCGCTGAAGGCATCGGACCTCCCGGTCATCGAAGTGCATCTTTCAAATGTCCATGCGCGCGAGGAATTCCGCCATCGCTCGTTCGTTTCTCCCATCGCCCGAGGCATCGTCATCGGCTTCGGCGCGCAGGGCTACGAACTTGCGCTTGACGGTATTAGCCGCATGATTTCGCCCCCATCCGCCCAACGGCCCTAAAGAAAAGAAGATCAATGACCAAGGACGCCACTAAAAGCTTCGACCATGAGCTCATCCGTCAGCTGGCTCAGTTGCTGAACGAGACCGACCTGTCGGAGATCGAGATCGAGAACGACGATCTGCGCGTTCGCGTTGCCCGCACCATTCAGGTCTCGGCCCCCGTTTATCAGGCGCCTGCAGCGGGCGGTTTTGCGGCACCGGCTGCAGCGGCGGCAGCCGTCGAGGACAAGTCGAAGAGCGTCGGCGCTGTTCTGTCTCCCATGGTCGGCACGGCCTATCGCTCGCCGGAGCCGGGCGCCAAGTCGTTCATCGAAGTCGGCACCGAGGTGCGGCAGGGTCAGACGCTGCTGATCATCGAAGCCATGAAGACCATGAACGCGATCCCTGCTTCGAAGGGCGGCCGCGTCAAGGAGATCCTGTTCGACGACGGGCAGCCGGTCGAGTTCGGCCAGCCCCTCGTCATCGTCGAGTGATCGGATCCCCGATGTTCGACAAGGTCCTGATTGCCAATCGCGGCGAGATCGCGCTGCGCGTGCTGCGCGCCTGCAAGGAGCTCGGCATCGCAACGGTCGCCGTGCACTCGACGGCCGACGCGGAGAGCATGCATGTGAAGCTGGCGGACGAAAGCGTCTGCATCGGCCCGCCGGCGGCCCGCGACTCATACCTCAACATCCCGCAGCTTCTGGCTGCCTGCGAGATCACCGGCGCCGACGCCGTGCATCCCGGGTACGGATTCCTATCGGAGAACGCCCGGTTCGCCGAAATACTGGACGATCACGGCATCGTCTTCATCGGCCCCAAGGCCGAGCACATCCGCAGCATGGGCGACAAGATCGAAGCCAAGCGCACCGCGAAGCGCCTTGGCATTCCGGTTGTTCCCGGCTCCGAGGGCGGCGTCACGGAAGACTCGGAAGCGCTGCGCATCGCGCAGGAGATCGGCTTCCCGGTCATCATCAAGGCCGCTTCCGGCGGCGGCGGCAAGGGCATGAAGGTGGTCCACAGCGCGGACGAGATGTCCGTTCAGCTTTCCACCGCCCGGAGCGAAGCCAAGGCCAATTTCGGCGACGACGCCGTCTACATCGAGAAATATCTTCAGAAGCCGCGCCACATCGAGGTGCAGGTTATCGGCGATGGCCGCGGCAAGGCGGTTCATCTGGGCGAGCGCGATTGCTCATTGCAGCGCCGTCACCAGAAGGTCTGGGAAGAAGCCCCCTCGCCGGCCCTCAATGCCGAGGAGCGTGAGCGCATCGGCAACATCGTGGCCAAGGCGATGGCCGAGATGCAGTATCGCGGCGTCGGAACGATCGAGTTCCTCTACGAGAACGGCGAGTTCTACTTCATCGAGATGAACACCCGCATCCAGGTGGAGCATCCGGTGACGGAAATGATCACGGGCATCGATCTGGTGAACGAGCAGATCCGCATCGCCGGCGGCGCCGAGCTGTCGTTCACGCAGGACGAGGTGGTGCTGCGCGGCCATGCCATCGAGTGCCGTGTGAACGCCGAGAACGCGAAGACCTTCCGGCCATCTCCCGGCATGGTGAGCCAGTGGCACGTGCCGGGCGGCCTCGGCGTCCGCGTCGATTCACACGTCTATCAGGGCTATACGATCCCGCCCTATTACGACAGCCTCGCCGGAAAGCTCATCGTGCTCGGCAAAAACCGCACGGAGTGCCTGATGCGGCTGCGGCGCGCGCTGGACGAGTTCGTGGTGGACGGCATCGAGACCACGCTGCCCCTGTTCCGGCAGCTGGTCCGTAATCCCTACATCCAGGACGGGCAGTACGATATTCACTGGCTGGAGAAGCAGCTCGACGCGGATACTCTGGAGTAGAGCTCTGCAAACCGGGGCCCCGCGAGACTAGATTAGGCGCATGACCCGTATCGCCGACGCGCTTGTCGAAATCACGCCCGATGTCCTGCTGAAGGCCTATGCCTGCGGCATCTTCCCGATGGCGGAAAGCGCCGAAGATCCGGGGCTGTTCTGGATCGAGCCCCGGATGCGCGGCGTCATCCCGCTGGATGACTTCAGGGTATCGTCGCGTCTGGCACGCACCTTCCGGTCGGACAGGTTCACGGTGCGGGTGGACCATGACTTCGACGCTGTGATCTCCGGCTGCGCGGCCCCGGCCGAGGACCGCAAGCTCACTTGGATTAACCGCCGCATCCGCCACCTTTACGGTGAGTTGTTCGAGAGCGGCCACTGCCACACCGTCGAGGTCTACGACGGCGACCGGCTGGTCGGCGGCCTCTACGGGGTGCGGCTAGGAGCTGCGTTCTTCGGCGAGAGCATGTTCCACACCGAGCGCGACGCCTCCAAGGTCGCCCTCGTGCATCTGGTTGCCCGCCTCATCGCGGGGGGCTTCATGCTGCTCGACACGCAGTTCGTCACGGATCATCTGCGCAGCTTCGGGGCTGTGGAAGTGCCCCGGCGCCGCTACCAGGCGCTGCTTGACGCCGCCACAGGCCGTTCTGCGGATTTCTTCACATGGCCGAAGGAGAGGCTCGTGACCGGCGCCGAGGCCCTGGCGACCATCCGCGCGCGCTAGGCCCTATTCGCCGACGACTGGCCCACGCTTGGGCTGGGGCCGTGCACCGCCCGTGCAATCGGTCAGCCACACGTCATAGATCGGATGTTCGACGGCGTTCAGGCCGGGACTGTCGGCGAACATCCAGCCGGTGAAGATCCGCTTCGTCTCGTTCTGCAACGTGATCTCATCGACCTCGATGAAGCCGATGGTTTCCGGCTGCTCGGTGGTCGGGCGCGTGTAGCAGGTGCGCGGCGTGACCTGCAGGGAGCCGAACTGCACCGTCTCGTTCACATTGACTTGGAAGTTGACGATCCGGCCCGTGACCTTATCGAGCCCGGAGAACGTGGCGACCGGATTGGCGATGCGCTCGCCGTCATTTCCGGTTTCGATCTGCGCCGCCGCATGCGGAATCGCCATGCACGCCAGCATGGCCGCCGTCAGCGCGGTGTCGCGGGCTACAACCAGCACCCGCTTGCGCGCCTGCTGCCAGCTGCTTCTCTTTGGGTTTGTCACGACGGAGCGGGTCAGCCTTCCGGCGACCAGGCCTGATAGTCGCCTGTCGTCTTGGCGCGGCGGCTCTGGGAAAGCGTGGATCCCCGGGGGCGATAGGCTTCGCTCGTGCCGGTGGGGTTTGCGCGGTGCGGCTTCTGCCATTCGCGGGCCACGAAGTTTTCTTCGCTCGGCGCAACGTCGCTCGTGTGATGAATCCAGCTGTGCCAGCCCGCAGGAATGCGCGAGGGCTCGGCGACTCCATTATAGACGACCCAGCGACGCTCCCCGAGATGCGTGCCGCCCGCGCGGAAGTAGCGGTTGCCGAACTCGTCCTCGCCGACAGCCTTGCCGGCGCGCCACGTGAAGAAGCGGGTGCCGATCGTCTGGCCATTCCACCAGGTGAAAATCTGCAGGAGAAGCTGCTTCACGGATAGGGACTCCGGCGAACGATTGGGCGCGTTATGGCCCCTCTCCCGCACGCTGTCCAGCGGGCCTTCAGCGTTCTATTTGGAACAAAGTGTGGCAAAATCAAGAAACAGCTTCTACGGCTGACGGTATAGGTTAGACTTGATCCAAGCTTGAGGCTCACACCGATGCGAGATGACGATCTGCTGCCGCATGGAATAAGGCTGATGACCGAAGACGGTCTTCGCTTTGTTGCCAGCTATCGCGGCTTGCAGATGCTGGCGGCCCGGCAGGCGGTTCTCGGCGGCCCCAACGCCGCACGGTGGAAAGAAGCCGAGCGCAGGGCGGAAAGTGCATTGATGTCGGACGAGCCCCGCGCGGGCCAGCTCGCCATCGCCGCGTTCTCGGATGCAGCACGTTTCCAGGGCTGGTCGGTGCGCTCGGATACACCGCCGCCGGCGTTCACACGCCAGAACCGCCCCAGCGGGCGGCGCGAGCCGGCCCACGGCTGACGTTCAGCCGCGATTCGTGTCGTCCTTTGTCATTCCGATCTGCGCCGTGATTGCTGCGAAGGACCCTGCGCCCTCACCCTTGCTGGCAGCGCGAAGATAGCGGAACGGAAAGCGGATGGCGTCGATATGCGCCGGTGAAAGCTCGTGCGGCCGGTCCCGCGCAGTCGACTCCTCTGCATCCTGCAGGCAGCGCTCGATTTCCTCCTGGCTGAGTACGCCCTTCTGCTGCAGCGTGCCGATGATGGCGGCGAGAGCCGCATACAGTCCCTCAAGCTGAAGATTTGCAGTGTTCATGTCGGGCTCCAAACGTCACGGGAAACGTTCGCCCGGGCGGGCAGGTTCCTGAAACTTGGTTGGCGTATCCGTCAGCAAAGACTTTGCCTCATGGGAAAAAGCGGCGCACAATCTCCGCGTGCCGCGTTGCCCTCCCAGGTCCCCCATCCATGAGCACCATCAGTATCGAGCCCCTGCACTCCCGCATCTGGTCGGGCAAGCCACGGGCGGGAGACGATCGCCGTCTCGCGAGAGCCCTTGGTTTCGGTCCGGACGAAACTGAAAGCCTGGCCCTGTGCCAGGCGGCCTTGGCCGGCAACGTGGATGCGGCGCTCGATCTCTGGCGCGCCTGCCGGCCGGGCCAGTCGCTGCGCATCCAGGTCACCCACACGCCGTCCGCGTTGAAGATGTGCGCGCACCTGCTGAAGCAGGCCGAGGGCGAATAAAAACGGCCGCTGCATCTTCCCGGCCATCTGGGCGTTTCACTTCTTGAACGGAGTTGAGATGCTGGACACCAAAAGCGCGGCCGACGCGGCCATAGATCATCCCCACACACGCGAAGAACGCCCGCTGCAGGTCCTCGTGATCGCCGGCTCCGCGCGGCGGGTGAACGGATGCCCGGGCCTCGATTCGAAGGCCCGCTATCTTCTGAGGCGCATGGCCGCACAGCTGCCGGCGGGCTGGCAGGTGGATCTGGAGGACATCTCGAACGAGCATGGCAAGCCCAAGATCCAGGGCTGCAATGGCTGCGTCTCCTCCTCCATGGCGCTGTGCGTCTGGCCCTGCAATTGCTACGGGCCGAACAGCGACACCCAGCCCGATCTTCTGTGGGATCTGGACCTCTACGGTCGGCTCGCCCGCGCCGACGCCTGGGCGTTTATCGGCCCGATCTGGTGGTACGGCCCCAGCACCAATTTCAAGCTGCTGTTCGACCGCCTGGTCTGCATGAACGGCGGCAATCCGCGGCCGGACCTCATCGACAAGAAATCCACGCTGTTGGCCCAGGCGCTGGAGCGCTCGCCTCAATGGCCGGAGCTGAACCGCAACCATCTCGAGGGCCGCACCGCCGCTTTCTTCTCCTACGGCGACAAGGGCGGTGCGGATATCGGCGAGGATGGAAGGCCGAGGAATCTCAAGCGCAAGGACTGGTTCGACCCGGCGGACGAGCCGCAGGATTGCGACACGCGCGACGCCTATAAGAGCCTGGTGTGGCAATGCCGCTATTCCGGCATCGAAGTGCCGGATGCCCTTTGGCAGAGCACCAGCTTTGGCGTCGGCAAGCTCTATGCCGATGATCAGGCGGACGACATCGTGCGCGACCGCGAGCCGGGGCTGGAGCAGTTCGACAGCTGGGTGGACGGCTTCGTGCGCCATGTTCGCGCCAAGGGGGCGCTGCCCGGCATGAAGGAGGCGGTCGCCTCGGCCAAATCGACCACGAATGTCTGAACGCCGGGAACAGGCACAGCGACCGGACGTTCACCCGGCAGCACCGCCATCCGGACGGTCACAGCAAGGAGTTTCCCCAATGGGACTGTTCTCGAAAGACATCAAGACGCTCGACGACCTGTTTCTCCACCAGCTGGAGGACATCTATTACGCCGAGCAGCAGATCGAGAAGAACCTTCCGACCATGATCGAGAAGGCCACCAATCCCGAGCTGAAGCAGAAGTTCGAGACCCACCTTCGCGAGACCTCCAACCAGATCAAGCGCCTGGACACGGTGTTCGCGGCCTATGGCAAGCCCGCCAAGGGCGTGGATTGCGAGGCCATCGACGGCATCCTCAAGGAAGCCAAGCACGTAGCCGGCAATGTCGCTGACCCCGAGGTGCTCGACGCCGCCCTGCTCGCATCTGCGCAGGCTGTCGAGCACTACGAGATCACCCGCTACGGCACGCTGATCGCCTGGGCGAAGCAGCTGGGCCGCAACGACCTCGTACCGGCGTTCGAGCAGAACCTCGACGAGGAGTACAAGACGGACAAGGGCCTGACCGCACTTGCGGAACAGCGCCTCAACGCCAAAGCTGCCTGAACCAAGAAGGCCCGCCATCATGGCGGGCCTTTCTCTTCGACGGACGGTCAATCCATGAAATACGCCATCGCCGCTCTGGGCCTCTCAACCTTCGTGATGTCGGGCGCCGTTCTGCCCGCCCAAGCCGCGACTTACGACGGCGAATGGAGCGTGCTCATCGTGACCGAGCAAGGTAGCTGCGATCGCGCCTACCGCTATCCCGTGAAGATCAGCAACGGGGTGGTCAGCTATAACGGCCAGAACAAATTCAACGTCTCCGGTCGCGTGCAGTCCAACGGTTCCGCACAGGTCACCGTGAGCAAGGGCAACCAGGCTGCATCGGGCAGCGGGCGCCTCAGCGGCAAGAACGGACGCGGCACCTGGCGGGCGCCGGACGGCGGTTGCTCGGGCAAATGGACGGCTGAGAAGCGCGGCTAGACTTGCGGACCAGACGGCTTCGCGTATAGAGGCCCTTCCCTGCCACTGGCAGGCGTTAGGCCGGAGCCGTCATGAGAATTGCCCTGATCGGGTCGCGCTGGTTCGGCGCGGAGATGCTGAAGATCGTCCACGCCCGCGGCTACGACTTCCATGTCGTGGCGCCGGACGCGGAGGACCGCCTCGCCCAGACGGCGGTGGAGCTCGGCGCGCCGCTGTCCCTTCACACCGGCAAGCGACGCGTGACGCATGACCACCTGCCCGGCGAGTTCGACGTCGTGGTCGCCGCCTACTCCCATGCCTTCATCCCGCTCGACAAGGCGCCGATCTCCATCGGCTACCACCCGTCGCTCCTTCCGCGTTGGCGCGGGATCGCGTCGGTGGAATGGACAGTGAAGGCGGGCGACGCCGTTGCTGGCGGCAGCGTCTATCACCTCACGGACGAGATGGATGCCGGCGGCATCGCCGCGCAGGATTGGTGCTTCGTGCTGCCCGGTGAGGATGCCGGCAGCCTGTGGCGGCGCGAGCTCGGCCCGATGGGCCTGCGCCTGCTTGCACAGGTGATCGACGAAATTGCGCAAACCGGCACCTGCCGTGCCGAACCGCAGGACGAGCGATTCGTGACGCTCGCCCCCCGCATCAAGGAAGCAGAGAGCGCCTGAGCGTCAGGCGTCGGCCATGCAACTGGCGAGGATACCCGCCAGTTGCCCCGCCCGCGCCGTTCCTGTGTGGCCTTCCAGGATGATGCCCCGTGCCACGCCCGCCATCTCCTGCCTCTCCGCTTCGCCGGTTTCCTCCAGCATGCGGACCACATCCTCGCTGCTACCCGCGATGAAGATGGCTTCCGGCTCCGGCAGGAGCTCGGTAAGCCCCTCCCAATAATCACTGATGATCGGCGTGCCGCAGGCGCCTGCCTCGAAGATGCGCACGCTGGGCGACCATCCCGCGGCGATCATGTCCTGCCGCGTGATGTTCAGCGTAAAGCGCTGCCGTCCATAGAAGGCGGCGTGCTGCTCCGGCGGCAGGTGCTCGATGCGCTCCACATTCGCCGGCCACTCGATGCTGGCGGGGTATTGCGGCCCGGCGACCACGAAGCGCCGGTCCGGCATCCGCCGCGCGGGTTCGATCAGCAGCCGCTCGAGACCGGGCTGACGGTCATCGCTGTAGGTGCCGAGATAGCCGAGATCCCAGTGCGGCTCATAGCCGGTCGGTGCGTAGCGGGCCTCGTCGACGGCGCAGTAAAGCGCCTCGGCCCGCTGTGCTCCATATTCCTGTTCCAGTCGCTGCAGTGTCGGCCCGCCAGTGAAGGACAGGTACACGCTGAAGCAGGGGATGACCTGCGGGCTGACATATTCGAAATCGCCGCGCGCGAGCTTCGCAAGCGTCACCGGCGTGTCGATGTCATAGAACGCGGTGACGCCGCGCGCGGTGCGGAACACATATTCCGCAACGGCCACGCCTTCAGGCACGTATGAACCGACGATGACCGCATCCGCATCGCGGATAGCCTCTGCCCAGCGCGAGTGCAGTTCAGCCAGATCGGCGTAGAGCGCCAGCCGGCAGAAATCCGGTTCCGGCAGGTCGCGATGCGCGGAGTACCAGGGCACGTCGCGTTCGAGGAACAGCACGTCGTGGCCCAGCGCGTGGAGCCCCCGCACCAGCGCGCGATAGGTCGTGGCGTGCCCGTTGCCCCAGGCGGAGGTGATGGACAGGCCCAGAATGACGATGCGGAGCGGCCGCGTCGTCATGCCGGCGTCGGCTCCGCCTTGGCGTCGCGCATCGCGCGCAGCAGCCGGTGCACCTCCTGCGCGCGGCTGGCATAGGTGTGGTCACGCAGGACGCGAGAGAGCGCGGCTTTGCCGATCTCATCAGCGCGTTCGCGCGTCAGACCCGACATGATCTCACCGACATCCCGGCCATCGCGCGCAACCAGCACCTCGGTGTCCGGCTCCAGGAACATCTCGAGCCCCGTCCAGGCATCGCAGATCAGGCAGGCACCCGCGCCGGTGGCCTCGAAGACGCGGGTCGGAGGCGAGAAGCCGGTCGCGGCCATGCTGTCGCGGTTGATGTTCAGCACCGCCATCGGCGAGCAGTTGAAGGCGTTGTGGTCGCCCGTGCCGACATGGCCGATATAGCGGACATTGTCGGGCATGTGCTTGTCGCCCCAGCCCGAGCCGCCGAGCAGGAACGACTTTTCCGGGATGCGGGCGGCGGCGTCGAGGAAGAAGTCCTCCACCCGCTTCTCGCGGTCTGGAAGCCGGTTGCCCAGGAACGCGAGATCCACCGAGAAGCGGCTGTCTGCCGGTACCGGATGATGCGTCTCGGGATCGAGGCCGTTGTAGATCGGGTGCACCGCCCGCGCGCCGAGCGCGGTATAGGCGTCGATGACCGGCTGCCCGCCGCCATAGGTGCACACCGCATCGAGCGAAGGCAGCGTCACGCGCAGCGGATGCGCGGCGTCGGGCTGGATCTCGGCAAGCGTGGCAGGCGCATCCACGTCCCAGTAGATGCGGATGGCGTCAGACCGGGCAGCGGCCATGGTCTGCACCAGCAGTTCGTTGTCGAACACGCCCACGCCGCTGGCTTTCACCACCACGTCGTAGTCGGCGGCTTCCGCCGTGACCCGCGCAAGGGCTTCCTCGGTTGCGTCGTAGACCACCACGCGGCACCAGTCCGGCGGGTCCATGTCGCGGTTCTTCTGCCGGTCATAAGCGTCCGGCTCGTAGAACGTGACATCGTGGCCGAGCAGCGCCATCTGCTTCAGCAGGCCGCGGTAATAAGTGGCCGCCCCGTTCCAGTAGGAGGACAGCAGGCTCGATCCGTAGAAGGCGATGCGCATCAGGCGGTTTCCATGCGGTCGTTGCGGGCGGGCGCGTTCCCGATGCTGTCGAGAACAGCCAGCAGTTCATCCACTCGGTGGGCACAGGTGTGCCGCGCGAGAACGGTTTCCAGTCCGCTGGCAGCAAGGGCTGCGGCAAAATCCGGCTCCGCGATCACGCGCTTCATGGCGCTTTCCATCTCGCCGCCATCGCGGACGAACAGGAAGTCCTCGCCCGCACGAAACAGCCCCTCGCTGTCCGACCATGGGGCCGAGATCAGCGGGATGCCGCAGGCCAGTGCCTCGAACATGCGGATGGTGGGAATGCCGGGAAGCGACTGCGTATAGGGCCGGCGCGGCACATGCACCGTCATGCGGTGGCGGGCATAGACCTCCGGCACCGAGGCGCTGGCCACCCAGCCGCGATAGTCGATGCCGGCATCCGCCAGCGCGGCCAACGCGTCATGCGGGTAGCGCACGCCGTGTACCGTGCCGGAGAGCCCGAGCCGCTTGACGGGTTCGATCAGGAAATCGCGCAGTTCCTCACTGCGTTCCCCGTCGCCCCAATTGCCGATCCAAACGAGATCGCGCTCCGGCTCGATCTCCGGGCGGGGATGGAACAGCCTGACGTCGGCGGCCTCGTGCCAGGTGAAGACCCGGCGACCCCAGCCACGGCGCAGATAGAGCTCGCGCAGCACCTCGCCGAAAGCAAGCACGCCGTCATATCCGTCGAGGTCCAGCCCGCCGATCTCGTGCTCCTCGGAAACGGCACGATGATGCGTGTCGTGGAACAGCAGCGTGAACTTCGCGCCATCGCGGCGCATCCGGCCAAGATCGGCAATCAGCGCCGGATCGGTCCATTCATGGACCAGCACCACATCCGCGCCGTCCAGTGCAGCTCCGTGATCGAACCCCGCCCCATAGGTCTGCGACGTCAGCTCCGGAAAGCTCTTCGCGAACCAGTCCAGCGCCACGGGTCCGTTCTGCTCGATCAGGTTGGCGCGGCTCCAGCCATCGGCGGGTTCCATCGCGAGCGTCTCGTGGCCGCGCGCTTGCAACTCGCGCAGCACGCCGCGCAGGAAGTGGGCGTTGCCGTGGTTCCAGTCGGAGACGAGCGAATGGGTGTAGAGGACAAGGCGCATGGATCAGGCCGTCTGGAGTTGAACGGGAGCCGGAACGCGCTGCACTGCTTCGGCATATACCGCGAGCGTGGCGTCGGCCTGTGCCGAGAGGTTGTAGCGCTGCGCCCGATCATGGGCGGCGTGGCCGAGGCGCTGACGCTCGTCCGGATCATCTGCGAGCCGGTCGATCGCCGCCGCAAGTGCGGCCGCGTCCCGCGCCGGAACGAAGACGGCGGCGTCGCTCCACAATTCGCGGAAGCTCGCGATGTCCGATAGCACAAGCGCGGAGCCGCCCAGTGCAGCTTCCAGCACGGCCAGCCCGAAGGGCTCGTAAAGCGCCGGGGACACGAAGATCGGCGCCGAGCGCACGAGCCGGGCCATGTCCGGCCGCGAAAGATGTCCCACGGGCTGGGCGTGCGTTGCCTCGCGACGTTCTCCGCCCGGGCCGTTCAGTGCTCCGGCAATGCGGATCGGCCAGCGGCAAAGCCCTGCGGCCTCGTCGAGCGTGGCGAGGTTCTTTGCGTCGTCCCACCAGCGCCCGGCGGCAAGGGCGAAAGCGGCTGGCGAAGGAGCCCCAGTGTCGGCGATGCCGGCAGACGCGTTGTGCACGGTGTGCAGGTAATCGATGTGCCCATACGCGGCACGGATGCCGGAGGCATGGGCACGGCTTGGCGCGATCACCGCATCGGCACGCTGAAGCCCGGCACGGGTGGCCGCCAGATGCCAGCGCCAAGCTTGAGGAAACGGCTCGTCGCCGCGCACCATGTTCCACCAGGTCGCGAGGCAGGAATGCGCCGCGACCACCACGGGCTTGTCCGTGGGAATGTCGACGGCCTGCGTCGGCAGGTTGAGGTGGAGGAGATCGACGTCGAGTTCAGCAGCCAAAGCCGCCAGCCTCGGCGGGATCGTGGCTATGTCAGCCTCTCCCGCGTCGGCCATCCAGTCGAGGCTTCCGCCGAGCACGACGAGTTGCACTCCGCCGATGGTGCGGACTTCCGCCTCAAGGTCGGGGGACGGCGGCGGCCCCATGACCACCAGCACCGTCTCCACACCGCGCTCCGAGAGACTGCGGCAGAGATCGACGGCGTAGCGCCACACGCCGCCGACGGCATCCACCGTCATCATCACCCGGCGAGGCGTGGGCGTCATCACGAGGCGCATGCCACGAGACGCATCATGCTGGCTGCTTCAGCAGATTTGCCTGGCGCACGATGCCGATGATGTCGCTGTGCTCTTCGATCCAGCGCGCCAGATCGCGCAGGCCCTCCCGCCAGCCGGTGCGGGCGGTCCAGCCGGTCTCGCCCTGCAGGCGGCGGGTGTCGGCCACGAAGAACAGCTGGTCCCCGGCGCGCCAATCGGAATAGCTGACATTGAGCGGCTTGCCAGTGATGCGTTCGATCTCGGCCAGCATCAGCCGCAGGCTCACGGCGTTGTCGGCCCCGCCCCCGAGATTGAACACCTGCCCCTTCAGGCGGTCGATGTCCGACAATAGCGTGCGGTAGGCCGCGACGGCGTCGGAGACGTGCAGCACGTCCCTCACCTGCCGGCCATCGCCATAGATGGTGATAGGCTCGCCGCCGAGCGCGCGAATTAGGAAGTGCGCCACCCAGCCCTGGTCCTCGGTGCCGAACTGGCGCGGACCATAAATGCAGCTCATGCGCAGCACGGCCGTGCGCAGGCCAAAGGTGCGCGTGTAGTCCAGCACATACTGGTCGGCCACGCCCTTGGAGCAGCCATAGGGCGTCGCGAAGTCCAGCGGCTGCTTCTCGGAAATGCCGTAGGCGCGGATCTCCTCGTCGGCCGGGATGTGGCGGTCGTCCTGCGGCACCATCTCCACGTTGTCGAGATGGCCGTAGACCTTGTTCGTGCTGGCGAAGATCACCGGCGTCTGGCCGCCATGGCGGCGCACCGATTCCAGCAGGTTCAGCGTGCCCTGCCCGTTGATCGTGAAATCGTCCTCGGGCGATTCAAGGCTCGTCGTCACCGCCACCTGGGCCGCCAGATGCACCACGGCGCTGGCTTCGCGCACCGCATCATCGAGCGCCTGCTTGTTGCGGATGTCCTCGATGCGGGCCGTGACGCGGTTGCCGTAGCGGTCCTTCAGCCATTGCAGGTTCGTCTCGACACCCCGGCGCGCCAGCGCGTCGTAGATGATGACTTCATGGCCGTCGCGCAGCAGGCTGTCGGCCAGATTGGAGCCGACGAAACCCGCACCGCCCGTGATCAGAACCGGGCCAGCGCTCATACCACCAGTCCCCGGGCCTCAAGCTCCTTGCGCGCATCGCGGGCACGGTCCGTCGCCTGCTGGCGGGCCACCCACTCGGCCAGTTCGCCCAGCTTGTCGGAAAGCTTGTATTGCGGCTTGAAGCCCAGCACGCGCTCGGCCTTGGAGAGATCGCCGAAGCAGTGCCGGATATCGCCGGAGCGTGCCTCGTTCAGGATCTCCGGCTCGATCTCGCGACCCATGGCGCCGGCCAGCAATTGCCCGACCTGCTGCACCGTGTGCGGCTCGCCGGCGCCGATGTTCATGGTCTCGCCATTGGCCTCGGGCGTGTTCATGGCCAGCTGGAAGGCGCGCGCCACGTCGTCGACATGGACGAAGTCGCGCATCTGCTTGCCGTCCTCGAAGATCATCGGACGCTCGTGGTTCAGCAGCCGCGACGCGAAGATGGCGAGCACGCCGGTGTAGGGGTTGGACAGCGCCTGCCCCGGGCCGAACACGTTGAACAGGCGCAGCGCCACGGCGCCCATGCCATAGGCGCGGGCGGTGATCAGCACCTCCTGCTCCTGCACGAACTTGGTCAGCGCGTAGATCGAGGACAGCGAGATTTGCTTCGTCTCGTCCGTGGCGATGGGCGTCAGCGGCTCGCCATTCGGGCCGACAGGATCCCAGGTGCGGGATTTCACCTGATCGCCGGTGCGCACCGCGTTTTCCACGCGGGTGCCGTGCGGCGTCACATACAGCCCCTCGCCGTACACGCTCATGGAGGATGCCACCACAATGCGCTCGACGGGCTTCGCGATCAGTTCCTGCAGCAGGTTGGCCGTCGCTAGATCGTTGCCGCCGACATAGCGCTCGATCTCGTACATGCTCTGCCCGACGCCGACCTCGGCGGCGAGATGGTAGACCGCGTCCACGCCGTCCACGGCGCGCGCCGCGACATCGCGGTTCCGCAGGTCGCCCTGGATGAATTCGACATGCTGGAGAACGTCCGCGCGCGGCTGTCCCCCATGGACCTGCTCGACGAGGCTGTCGACCACCCGGATCTCATGACCCTCGTCCAGCAATTGCCGGCACAGATGGCGGCCGATGAAGCCGGCACCGCCGGTGACAAGATATCGCGCCATAAGTCCCGCTCCTTAGCCGGTCGCCTGAGTGCGGGCTTCTTTCTGCATGAGTCGCGGCGTCTTGGCATCAAGACATTGGGCAAACCACTCGGCGGTCGGCGGAAGTCCCTCCGAGAGCGGCACTTCGGGCGCCCAGCCCAGCACGGTCTTCGCCAGGGAGATGTCGGGGCGGCGGCGCTGTGGATCGTCCTGCGGCAGCGGCTCGTGCACGATCCGCGGCTTGCTGCCGACAAGCTCGGCGATCAGCTGTGCGAACTCGTTGACCTTGTACTCCTCGGGATTGCCGAGATTGACCGGTGTCGCCGGTGCATTTTCCACGTTCATCAGGCGCACGAGGCCACGCACCAGATCCGACACGTAGCAGAACGACCGGGTCTGCTCGCCGGAGCCGTAGACAGTGATCGGATCGCCGGAGAGCGCCTGGATCAGGAAGTTGGAGACGATGCGGCCGTCGTCCGGCTGCATGCGCGGGCCATAGGTGTTGAAGATGCGCGCGACGCGGATGTCGGCCCGGCCGAGGCGGGAGAAGTCGAAGCACAGCGCCTCGGCTGCGCGCTTGCCCTCGTCGTAGCAGGCGCGCGGCCCGGTGCAATTGACGTTGCCGAGATAGGCCTCGCGCTGCGGGTGCTGCTCGGGGTCGCCATAAACCTCGCTGGTGGAGGCCTGCACGAAGCTGGCGCCGAAGGCCGCCGCATGATCGAGCAGGTTCTTCGTGCCCACCACGCTGGTCATCATCGTGTGGATGGGGTCGGCCTGATAGGCCGGAGGCGATGCCGCGCAGGCCAGATTGTAGATCTGGTCGACCTTCAGCTTGGGATGCAGCGGCGTGCAGATGTCCTGCTCGATGAACCTGAAGCGGCTGTCACGTTCGAGCGGACGAAGATTGTCTTCCGAACCGGTCTGGAGGTTATCGACGCACAGAACTCGATGTCCGGCCTCCAGCAGGGTCTCGCAAAGATGCGAGCCGATGAAACCGGCGCCGCCCGCCACTAGGACGGTCTTCTGGGCCGCAACCGGAAGGTTCGTTACGGACATCGGGTGTATTCCTCGGATACTGGCGGGAAAATCAGAGACGGTCCTGCGCCGGGTTGACGGTCCAGCGTTAAGTGTTGCGGCGCAAGGACTGCGCCCGACACTGTCCAGCTTGTTGGCGGCGCCCTACCTCGGTCGGACATTCGCCAACTGGTCAAACTTCTTCATCTTCTTCTTTGTTCCCGCACCTCTGGCAGGACAGGCTTTCTGCGGAATCGCGCAGCCTCGCGTTGCACCGGCTCAGTCTGGTCATGTCATGTTCTTGTTGTCTACAAGCGGTGCCAACCCGCGTCTGGCCTGGTGAATCGCCGGGCGTCTCAGGAGGATCCATGTCGATGAACGGGCAGGCCCTAGACGGGCAGCAGCCGCGCCGTACCGGCGGTGAAGTCAGGGTAGCCCTTGTCGGGGTGGGAAATTGCGCCTCTTCGCTCGTGCAGGGCGTGCAGTTCTACCGTGACGCGTCGGACAATGAGCGCGTGCCCGGCCTGATGAATGTGCGGCTCGGCGGTTATCATGTCGGCGATATCCGGTTCGTCGCGGCCTTCGACGTGAATGCCGAAAAGGTCGGACAGGACCTCGCGGACGCCATTGGTACGAAGCCGAACAATACGATCCGCTTTGCCGATGTGGACAAGCTCGGAGTAACCGTGCATCGCGGACCGACGCTCGACGGCCTCGGCTCGTATGTGAAGGAAGTCATCGCGGAATCCGACGAACCGCCAGCCGATGTTGGTGCCATTTTGCGGGAAACGGGCGCCGACGTTCTGGTGTCCTACCTGCCCGTCGGCTCGCAGAAAGCCACCGAATACTACGCCGAGCAGGCGCTTGCCGCCGGCTGCGCGTTCGTCAACTGCATCCCCGTCTTCATCGCCTCGCAGCCGGAATGGGTGCGCCGCTTCGAGGAGAAGGGCCTTCCCATCATCGGCGACGACATCAAGAGCCAGGTTGGCGCCACCATCGTCCACCGCGCTCTGGCCAACCTGTTCCGCGAGCGTGGCGTGCGGCTCGACCACACCTACCAGTTGAACGTCGGCGGCAATCTGGACTTCCGCAACATGCTGGAGCGCGAGCGGCTGGAATCGAAGAAGCTGTCCAAGACCCGCGCCGTCACCAGCCAGATCGACCACGAACTGTCCAACGACGACGCCCACGTCGGACCGAGCGATTTCGTACCATGGCTCACCGACCGCAAATTCGCGTTCATCCGGCTCGAAGGAACAAGCTTCGGCGACGTGCCGCTGAGCGTGGAACTGAAGCTGGAGGTATGGGACTCGCCCAATTCCGCCGGCGTGGTCATCGATGCCGTGCGTTGCGCCAAGCTGGGTCTGGACCGCGGGGTGGGCGGTGTCCTGGCCGGCCCATCGAGCTACTTCATGAAGTCTCCGCCCGTTCAGGTCACCGACAACGAGGCGCGGGACGCGACCGAGGCGTTCATCGCCGGCGCCTGATTTCGTACGCCATGCGTCCATTGCCGGTCTCGTGCGTTGATGCACGCAAAATGGCGGGGCAATGCACCGGATGAAGAAACTACCCATTGGAATGAGCCGGATCCCCGACGGCGAGAACGGTGACATAAACTCCGTTCTCACCCGCAATATCGGGGCTCTGCGCGACAAGCAGAACGAGGACCAGCGGAACGCCAGCCTTCAGGAGCGTCTGGCGGAAAGCATAACGCGCTTCACCGGCAGCATGGCCTTCGTCTACATTCACCTGGTTCTTGTGGGGCTCTGGATCGCGATAAACCTGGGCATCGTCCCCGGCGTTCCGGTGTTCGATCCCACCTTCGTCATTCTTGCGACGTTCGCATCCGTCGAAGCGATCTTTCTCTCGACCTTCGTGCTGATCAGCCAGAACCGGGCGGCCGCGATGGCTGAGCGCCGGGCCGAGCTCGACCTCCAGACGAGCCTGCTCGCAGAGTACGAGATCACCCGCGCGCTGAGCCTGACCATCGCCATCGCGAAGCATCTCGGGGTCGAGGAAGCGAACGACCCCTCCCTGCAGGAGCTCCGGAACTACGTGGCGCCGGAGAAGGTGCTGGAGGAAATCGAGCAACCGCCCGAGGAGGCGTCCACTCTTCAGGAAGGCTAGACGCCCGCCGGGATGTTCTCGGCCCGGCGGTTCACGGCGCGCGGAGCGGTCAGGTCCTTCCATTGCGAAAGGGCTCGGCTGACGGCGCCGTTGGCCGGCCGTTCCACAAACCTGCCGTGCCCGGGCTCGGCCAGCACCTTGCCATCCCGGTAGGCCACGCGACCGCGCGACAGGGTGATGCGCGGAAGGCCGGTGACCTCGACCCCTTCGAAGACGTTGTAGTCGATGGCCGAGAACTGTGCGGCCGCGCTGATGGTCTTGGTGGCGAGCGGATCCCAGATCACCAGGTCCGCGTCTGAACCCGGCAGGATGGCGCCCTTGCGAGGATAGATGTTCAGGATGCGCGCAATGTTGGTGGACGTCATCGCGACGAACTCGTTCATCGTGATGCGCCCGGTGCGGACGCCGTATGTCCAAAGCACCGGCAGCCGGTCTTCCAGCCCGCCGGTCCCGTTGGGGATGCGCGTGAAGTCCGCGACGCCCATGCGCTTCTGCTCGGTCGTGAAGGCGCAATGATCGGTCGCAACCACCTGAAGGCTGCCTGCGGCAAGGCCCGCCCAGAGCCCGTCCTGATGCCGCCTGTCGCGGAACGGCGGTGACATCACCCGGCGCGCGGCATGATCCCAATCCGGATGGCTGTATTCGCTTTCGTCCAGCACCAGGTGCTGGACGAGCGGCTCGCCGTAGACGCGCATGCCCTTCTGGCGGGCGCGACGGATCGCCTCGTGTGCCTCCTCGCAGGAGACATGCACCACGTAGAGCGGCACGCCGGCCTGGTCGGCGATCATGATGGCGCGGTTCACGGCCTCGCCCTCCACTTCCGGAGGACGCGAGAAGGCGTGGCTCTCGGGGCCGGTTTTGCCCTGCGCCATCAGCTTCTGCTGCAGGTGGGCGATGATGTCGCCGTTCTCCGCGTGGACCAGCGGCATGGCGCCAAGCTCGGCACAGCGCTGGAACGATGCGATCATCTCGTCATCGTTGACCATCAGCGCGCCCTTGTAGGCCATGAAGTGCTTGAAGGTGTTGATGCCCTGGGCCACCACCTCCGCCATCTCGTCGAAGATCCGCTCGTTCCAACCGGTCACCGCCACGTGGAAGGAGTAGTCGGTCCGCGCCTTGCCGGCTTTATGGAACCATTGCTGCAGCGCATCCAGCATCGAGGCGTCGGGGGCTGGCAGCACGAAGTCCACCACCATGGTGGTTCCGCCCGACAAGGCCGCCGCCGTACCGGTGTCGAAGTCCTCGTGCGTCTGCGTGCCCATGAAGGGCATCTCGAGATGGGTGTGGGGGTCGATGCCGCCCGGCATGACCAGGCAGCCGGCCGCGTCGATGACCTCGTCGCCGGCCAGATGATCGCCGATGGCCAGGATGCGCCCGCCATCGATCAGGATGTCGGCCCCGTAGCTGTGATCGGCGGCCACGATCGTGCCTCCACGGATCAGTGTACGCGTCATCGCTCTTTCCTCTTCAGCTTTCCACGCCTGCCGTGCGCAGGACGGCGTGCAGCAGCACATTGGTTCCCGCAGCGGCCCATTGCGGCGTGATGGTCTCATCCTCGTTGTGGCTGAGCCCGTCCACGCAGGGGCACATGATCATCGCGGTGGGTGCCACGCCGGCCACCCAGCAGGCATCGTGCCCGGCGCCGGATACGATGTCTCGGTACGAGAGATTCAGCGTCCGTGCCGCCTCGCGCACGGTGTCTACGCAGCCCTCGTCGAACGTCACGGGATCGAAGGCCCCCACGTTCTCGAACGCGATCTCAAGGCCGAGATCCGCTGCGATCTTGCGGCCCTCGATCTCCAGCGCTGCGACCATCGCCTCGATCACCGCGCGGTCGGGATGCCGGAAATCGACGGTGAACACGGCTTTGCCGGCGATGATGTTGCGGGAGTTGGGGTGGTGGTTCAGCATGCCCACGGCACCGACGGCATGAGGCGGATAGCGCCAGGCGATGTCGTTGACGCGGTCCACGATGCGCGCTGCCCCGAGCCCCGCATCGACCCGTTTTCGCATAGGGGTGGAGCCGGTGTGCGCGTCGCGTCCGGTCAACGTGACCTGCACCCAGCGCAGCCCCTGCCCGTGGGTGACGACGCCGATATCGACCCCCTGATCCTCCAGGATCGGGCCCTGCTCGATATGCAGTTCGAAATAAGCATGGACCGGATGCCGCCCGCAGACCTCCTCGCCCTCGAAGCCGATGCGGGCCAGTTCCGCGCCCAGAGAGCGGCCATCGGCATCGGTGCGCGACTTCGCCCATTGGGCGTTCAGCACGCCCGCGAACACGCCTGAGGCCACCATTGCGGGCGCGAAGCGGCTTCCCTCCTCGTTGGTCCAGTTCACCACCTCGACTGGATGCCTCGTGCGGATGCCGAGGTCGTTCATGGTGCGGACGACTTCAAGCCCGCCGAGCACGCCCAGCACTCCGTCGAATTTCCCGCCGGTCGGCTGCGTGTCGAGATGGCTTCCGACGACCACGGGCGGCAGACCGGGTTTGGTCCCTTCGCGTCGGGCGAACATGTTGCCCATCGTGTCCACCGTCATGGCGAGCCCGGCATTCCGGCACCATTCGGCGAACAGCAGCCGGCCTTCGCGGTCCTCGTCGGTTAATGCCTGCCGGTTGTTGCCGCCGCGCACACCGGGACCGATCCTCGCCATGTCCATCAGGCTTTGCCACAGCCGCGCCCCATCCACGCGCCGGTTGTCACCCTCCGCCATCTGCACTCCGCTCGATCCCTGAGAACTGAAGACCGCCTTCGGCATCAGCCCGCGATGCGCTTGCGTGCCGCCTTTTGCGACACAAAGATCGCAGCCAGGGCGATGAGAATGATCCCCACCGAAAACAAGGTCGTCACGGTGCCGAGCGCGTAGAGCACCGGCGTCGTCACATTGGTGGTCATGCCGTAGATCTCGAGCGGCAGCGTGTTGAACGATCCCGCTGCCATCAGCGTCCGCGCGAACTCGTCATATGACAAGGTGAAGCCGAACAGGCCCACGCCGATCAGGCTGGGCAGGATCAGCGGCAGCACGACATGCCGGAAGGTCTGCCATGAGGTGGCGCCAAGGTCGCGCGCCGCCTCCTCATAGGCCGGGTTGAAGCGGTTGAAGACCGCGAACATGATCAACAGGCCGAAGGGCAGCGTCCATGTCAGGTGCGCGCCGAACGCCGAGGAGTACCAGACCGGCTCCAGCCCAAGGACCTGGAACAGCAGGCCGATGCCGAGGCTGACGAGGATGGACGGCACGATGAGGCTGGCGATGGCCGTATAGAACAGCGGCGTCGCTCCCCAGAACGGGCGGCGGAAGGCCATGCCGGCCAGCAGCGACACCACGACGGTGGTGATCATCACCATCAGGCCGAGCAGGAAAGACCGCGTGAACGAGCCGCCGAAGTCGCCGACCGCCTGCGTCTCCAGCAAATTCCTGAACCAGTGCAGCGAGAAGCCGTTCATCGGGAAGGTCAGGCCGCCGCTCGGCCCCTGAAACGACAGGATGAAAATCGTCGTCAGCGGGCCGTAGAGGAACAGCACGAACAGCGTGAAGAAGGCGGCCAGCACATAGAAGCCAAGCCCGCGGCGTTCGCGATCCATCTCAAAGCTCCTTGCGGATGTTCACGACGCGCAGGATGCCCGCCACCATCAAGAGCACCACGGCCAGCAGCACCACCGCATTGGCGGCCGCAGCCGGGTATTGCAGCACGGAAATCTGGTTCGCCATCATCAGGCCCACCGAGGCCGACTGCCCGCCGGACATGAAGCGCACGGTGATGAAGTCGCCCATAACGAGCGTCACCACGAAGATGGAGCCGATGGCGATGCCGGGCTTCGCCAGCGGGATGATGATGTTGGTGAGGATCTGCAGCGAGCTGGCGCCCGCATCGCGCGCCGCCTCCAGCAGGGAGCGGTCGATGCGCATCAGCGTGTTGAAGACCGGCGTCACCATGAACAGCGTGTAGAGGTGCACCATCGCCAGCACGACGGCGAAGTCGGAGAACAGCAGGAACTCCAGTGGGTGACTGGTGATGCCGAGGTTCATGAGCGTCTGGTTGATCAGCCCGTTGCGCCCGAGGAACGGAATCCACGAGATCATGCGGATGATGTTCGATGTGAGGAACGGCACGGTGCAGATCAGGAACAGCACCATCTGCATGGTGGGCGTACGCACATGGAATGCCAGGAAATACGCCACCCAGAAGCCGATCACGAGCGTCAGCGCCCAGACGATGGCCGTGTACTTCAGCGTGTTGAGATAGATTGTCCACGTCACCCAGGAGCCGAGCGTCTCCTCGTAGTTCAGGGTGATGAAGTCCGGGATGATCTGGATGGAGTCGTAGTCCCAGAAGCTCACCATGATGATGGTGAGGATGGGGAGCACCAGGAAAATTCCGAGCACGATGGCGAGCGGCGCGGCCTGAAAATAGGACGCCAGATGGCCGGCGCTGCGCTTGCGCGCAGGCTTGCTCTTCAGCGTGTCGGCCCGCGCCACGCCCGGCGCATAGTCCATCGCCTGATCGGTCACCCCTGCCCCCTTGCTCGTTCATGCAGGTCCGGGCCGCGGCGTGAACCGCGGCCCGGAAAGATCGTCAGGCGGCGATGAACTCGTTCCACTTGCGGACCATGTGGCGGTCCTCGTCCATCACGGAGTTCCAGCAGGCGACCTTGCCCATGCGCTCGCTGAAGGAGCCGCCATCGCGCACCGCACCGGCCTTCTCGATGAGCTGGCCATCGGGGGACTTGATGTCCTCGGCCGCGGGCTTGCCTTCCATCCAGAACGCCCACTCGGCGGGCGTCATATGCTCCTTGGCGGTCTCGACGCAGGCCGAGTAATAGCCCTGGCGGCCCAGATAGGCGCCGACCCAACCCGACAGGTACCAGTTGATGTACTCATAGGCCGCGTCGAGCTGCGCACCCTTGAGGTGGCTGGCGAGACCGATGCCGCCGCCCCAGGCGCGGTAGCCTTCCTTCAGCGGCTGGTAGACGCAGGGAATGCCCTTTGCCTTCACCGCGGTCACGGCCGGCGACCACATGGACTGGATGACCACCTCGCCGGAGGACATCAGGTTCACGCTCTCGTCGAAGCTCTTCCAGAAGGCACGGAACTGCCCGTCCTTCTTGGCCTTGATGAGGAAGGCGATCGTCTTGTCGATCTCCTCCTTCGTCATGTTGCCCTTGTCGCCGTATTTGATCTCGCCCATGGCCTCCATGATCATGGCCGCATCCATGATGCCGATGGACGGGATGTTCAGGATGGCGGTCTTGCCCTTGAACTTCGGGTCCATGATGTCGGCCCAGCTGGTGATGTCGCGGCCGACGAGATCGGGGCGGATGCCCAGGGTATCGGCGTTGTAGATGGTCGGAACCATCGTCATCCAGTTGGTCTGTTCCTTCGCGAACTTCGTGGAATCCTTGCCTTCGACGAAGGTCACGGTGTGCGGCGCCGTGCCCTGCGCGATGGTGGATTCCGGCGTCAGCTTGCCGTTCACGAAGAGCGGGACGATCTTGTCGAAATACTTGATCTTCGACACGTCCATCGGCTGCAGCTTGCCCGACGGGAAGATCTTCTTGCAGATCCAGTACTCGACATCGGCGATGTCATAGCTGTTGGGCTGCGTCACGGTGCGCTGCGCGGCGGCGTCGGAATCCAGAGCCGTCATCTGCAGCGTGATGCCGAGATCGGCTTTGCACTTCTCCGCGATGGCGTTGATGTTCGACACGCCGGTGCCGACCTGGCGCAGCGTGATCGGGTTCTGCGCCCAAACAGTTGGGAAGCCTGTGACCACGCCCGATCCGGCGGCGAGGCCCGCCGCTGCGGCAGCGCCCTTCAGCACGGTGCGCCGGCTGATGCCGCTGGTGCCCTTGTCCTTGTTGCTCATCCTGTTTGCTCCCCGTTGATGCGCGTGTTCAGGCCGTGGCAGACGGTTTCAGGACGTGGACGTCTTCCGGCGCCCAGGTCAGGGGCACCGCATCTCCCACGTGAAGCGGTGCCGAGAAGAAGTCGGTCTCGGGAAGCTGCAGCGCGAACTCGTCGACGCCGGGTGCGCTCAGCGCCACCTGCACCTTCTGGCCGTGATATTCGATGTTCTGCACCAGCCCCGTCAGGCTGCAGCCGGTAACCGGCTCCCGTCCGATCCGCACGCGATCATTGCGCACCGCGATCTCGATGGGTTGACCGACCTCGGCGCCCGAGGCGGGTGCGGTGAAGGACAGCCCGTCCGGTAGCTCGAAGCGGATGGCATCGTCGCCCGCCTGCGTCACCCGTCCCTTGAGCACGTTGTGGTCGCCCATGAAACGGGCCACGAACGCCGTTTCCGGCCGGTTGAAAACTTCGCGGGGCGTCGCCGCCTGCTCGATGCGCCCGCCGTTCATGACCACCACGAGATCGGCCAGAGCCATGGCCTCCTCCTGGCTGTGCGTCACGTGGATGAACGAGATGCCGAGCTGCAGCTGAAGCCGCTTGAGCTCCTGCCGCACCTTGATCTTGAGGAAGGGGTCGAGCGCGGAGAGCGGCTCGTCCAGCAGCAGCACCTGCGGATCGGTGATCAGCGCGCGGGCCAGTGCCACGCGCTGCTGCTGTCCGCCGGAAAGCTGGGCCGGCCGCCGCTCGGCCAGATGCTCCATGTGGACCAGCTTGAGCATCTCCATGGCGCGGGCGCGCCGCGCCGCCTTGTCCATGCCCTTCATCTTGAGGCTGAAGGCCACATTGTCCGTGGTGTCGAGATGCGGGAACAGCGCATAGCTCTGGAACATCATGGCGGTGCCGCGCGCCGCGGGCGGCAGATCGGTCACGACCGTGGTTCCAAGACGAATATCGCCTTCGGTGATCGTCTCGTGCCCGGCGATCATCCGGAGCGTGGTGGATTTTCCGCAGCCCGACGGTCCGAGCAGGCAGCAATAGGTGCCTGCAGGGATCTTCAGGCTGACATCATCGACCGCGGCCGCGCCACCCGCATATCTCTTGGTGACACCGATCAGTTCGATCTGGGCTGGCTCCACGCTGATGCTCCCCTGCCTTCGAACGGATCATCGCAATCCCCGTGCCAAGAGCCAAGCGCAACGTTGAGGCGGCTGCGGGCGGTGCGCGCCTCTCGACAGCTGCCTAATATCGCGCCAGATCGCATACAGAAGCACCCAAAGTTGTATACGAATGCGTCGTGACGTTCAGGGCCGCGAATGGGATGATCGTGGCCATGAAGCCGCTTCACCAGATGGACGATCCCCCCGGTGACACCCTGCCGCCGCCGGCACCGCGGGACCGCAGCAGCGTCGTTCGCGATGCGATCCAGGCAGCCATCATGGATCATCGTCTTCCGCCTGGCACCAAGCTGACGGAGGACGAGATCGGTGCGTCGTTCGGGGTCAGCCGCACACTGGTGCGTGCCGCGTTGCAGGCACTGTCCTTCTCAGGGCTGGTCACGCTTGAGCGGCACAGGGGAGCCTTCGTCGCCAGCCCCAGCGCCGAGGAAGCCGACCAGGTGTTCGCCTGCCGGCGCCTTGCCGAGGCTGAGCTTGCCGCGCTCGCCGCCGCCCGTTGCACGGCCGCGCACGCACGCATCCTGCAGGCTCACCTGGACGAGGAAGAGGAGGCCATGCGGGCGGGTGAACGCCGGACGGCCATCCGGCTCTCCGGAGAACTGCACCTGCAGATCGCCGAGATATCCGAAAACGCGATCCTCGCCCGCTTTCTGGGCGAACTGGTGGCGCGCTCCTCGCTCATCATCGCGCTGTACGGCGCCAGCGGCTCATCCAGCTGCGGCCTGGCCGAGCATCGCGAACTGGTGGCGGCTCTCGAAGCCCGGGATGCATCACGGGCTTCACAGTTGATGGTCCAGCATCTGGACCACATCCGCCGCGATCTCGATCTCTCGCGCCGCGCAGCCACGGAAAGTGTGGGCAGCCTGCTCAAGCTGTAAGCCTGTTCGGCCCTGTTCAGGCCCCGAGCGCAGCCCACGCCCGGTCGATCAGCCCGAACCGCTCGATGGCCGCCGCGCCCCAGATAAGCCCCGCGAGGGACAGCGTGCAGAACACCGCCGCCGAGCCGACATCCTTCACCACGCCGATCTTCGGGTGGAAGTCCGGCGTCACATGGTCCGCCAGCTTCTCGACCGCCGTGTTCAGCAGTTCCACGGCAAGGACCACCAGCAAGGCTCCGATCATCGCCACATACCAGGCGATGTCGGGCGCGATGAAAAAGCCGAGCGGAATGGCCACCACCAGCGCCATCAGTTCCTCACGCAGCGCAGCCTCGGTGCGCGCCGCAAAGCGCAGTCCGCGCAAGGTGTTGAGCGTGGCGTGATAGAGACGTGCCGGACCGTGCGACTGCTGGGCGTAGGAATGGGCCGGCTGCGGGTCTGTCATGGAAGCGTCCATCCTCTCCGAAGGATCGAGCCTAGCGATTGAACGTGACGGTTCTGTCGCATAGCTTCCGCGCCATGAAACAGGTTCACATCATTGGCGGCGGGCTCGCCGGTTCCGAAGCGGCGTGGCAGGTGGCGAATGCCGGAGTGCCGGTTGTGCTGCACGAGATGCGCCCCGTGCGAGGCACCGACGCGCACAAGACGGACGGGCTGGCCGAGCTGGTCTGCTCCAACTCCTTCCGCTCGGACGACAGCGAGGGAAACGCCGTTGGCCTGCTGCACTATGAGATGCGCCAGCTCGGCTCGCTGATCATGCGCGAGGCCGACGCCCATCAGGTGCCGGCCGGCGGCGCGCTCGCGGTGGACCGCGACGCCTTCTCGGCGGCAGTCACGGCGGCGCTCGAAGCGCATCCCCTCATCATGATCGAGCGCGAGGAGGTGTCTGGCCTCCCACCCGAGGACTGGGACAACGTCATCGTCGCCACGGGGCCCCTCACCTCGCCCGCTCTGGCCGAAGCTGTGCGGGAACTCACCGGACGCGATGCGCTAGCCTTCTTCGACGCCATCGCCCCCATCGTCCACTTCGACAGCATCGACATGGATGTCTGCTGGTTCCAGTCGCGCTACGACAAGGCCGGACCGGGCGGAACGGGCGCGGACTACATCAACTGCCCCATGGACCGCGAGCAGTACGAAGCCTTCGTGCGGGCGCTGGTCGCGGGCGAGAAGATCGACTTCAAGGACTGGGAAGCCTCGACCCCCTATTTCGACGGCTGCCTGCCCATCGAGGTCATGGCGGAGCGCGGACCTGAGACCCTGCGCCACGGCCCGATGAAGCCCATGGGCCTCACCAATCCGCGGGATCCGACCGTGAAGTCCTACGCCGTCGTGCAGTTGCGGCAGGACAATGCGCTCGGCACCCTGTTCAACATGGTGGGCTTCCAGACCAAGCTGCGCCACGGCGTGCAGGCCGAAACCTTCCGCATGATCCCCGGCCTCGAAAAGGCCGAGTTCGCGCGCCTCGGCGGCCTGCACCGCAACACCTATCTCGACTCGCCGCGCGTGCTGGACCGCACCCTTCGGCTGAAGGCGCAGCCGCGCCTGCGCTTCGCTGGCCAGATCACCGGCTGCGAGGGTTATGTCGAGAGCGCCAGCATCGGCCTCCTCGCCGGCCGCTTCGCCGCAGCGGAGCGCCTGGGGCAAGCACCCGCCGTGCCGCCGGAACTCACCGCATTGGGCGCCCTGCTCGGCCACATCACCGGCGGCCACATCGAGGTGGATGGCGACGAGAACACCAAGCGCAGCTTCCAGCCCATGAACGTGAACTTCGGCCTGTTCCCGCCCTACGACGGTCCGCTGAAAGGCCCCGATGGAGAGCGCGTCCGTGGCCCGGCCAAGTCGGCGGCGAAGAAGCGCGCGATCAGCGGGCGGGCGAAGGCGGCCTTGGCGGAGTGGATGGGCGGGACAGCGCAGGCGGCGGAGTAACACCGTCTCCGAGCAGGAGAACGCCGGCCACCGACGTGATCTCCAGCGCCTCCCGGCCCTCGGCCGTGATGTGGTTCAGGATCAAGGCGGATGCGCCGTCGACGGACGTGACGCTGATTGGCACATCCACGAAAGATCCATCGCGCACACCGTCGGCCAGCCACTTGAGATCGAAGACCAGCGGCGGCGTGGAGGCGAGCGTCACGCGGCTGTCCTGCAGGCTCAGCCAACCTTCGAACGGCTCCGGCTGAACGCTCTCCTTGCCGAGACTGAACGGCCCAAGAGCAAGCCCGAACGGGGTCCGGGTGCCACCTGCTGAAGCTTTTGGCGATGCATGCACCGTTGCGGCCGGCATCAGCCAGAGGGTCCGCAGCAGGGCGCGGGCTTCATCCGCGTTGGCGAACACCCGTCCGGTCGACTGGCGGACAGTATCCAGCGCGCCGAGCCCGAGAAGCACGCCTGCGGCACTCGCAATGTCCTGCCGTGCCGCCTCCGGCGCATCGTCCCTCACGCCGGTCACCGCGCCGCCGCTCCGCTGCGCCCACCGGTCCAGAAGCACATCGAGGCGGGCCGACTGACTTCGGATGGTGGTCTTCTTGAAGGTCAACGGACCCACCATGGTCGCAACGGCAAGCAGCAGCACGACGCCGGGAACAAGGCGAATGTCGAAGCGCTCGCGGAGCACAACGAAGCACGCAAGCAGCATCACGGCCGCCGCCGTGATCAGGGCCAGCACATGCCGCTCCGGCGTCACCCCATAGGCCCCGATGCGCTGCCACGTCGCCAGCGCCAGCAAGGCCACGGGTACGGCGGTCATCGGGAACCACAGCCGCCGGATCCAGCGAACCGCCGGGGCGACATCTCCATCGGGCCGGTAGCTCGCCAGCAGGCCAAGATTGCCAATGAACAGAAAGGCCGAGACGATCCAGCCAACCTGGTTGCGCGGCACATCCATGGTGAGCGCGATCTTGGCTGCGTAAAGGTGCAGCACCACCGCATAGATCGCGGCCAGAACGGCGAGGATGATGCCCAGCGCCGCCACGGCTCTTCGAATGAGCCCGTCCGGCGCTTCCGGAGACTGCCTGTTCCCCAGCAGCGAAAGCCACAGGAGCGGCAGAACGAGGGCGAAGCCAAGCGCCCACACATATTGCATCACGGTGTCCGTCACCGTGATGCCGAACAGGTACCGGATGCTGTAGAGGATCGCCGCCAGCCCGATCATGATCACGAGCGTGCTCAGCCCGGCGAAGGCGAGGCCGGACAGGGCCGAGAGGTTGAAGACCCAGCTCCGCCGTTCCTCGTCGCGCAGAAGCGACAGCGAACCCGTCGCCGCGAGCGCGATCGCGGCCACTCCGGCGGCCTCTGGACTGAACCAGTGCGACTCGTGGAACACGGCCGAGATCGCGCCCGTCGTCGCGGCAAGAAGTTGTAGAAGCGCACGCCCACGTCCAAGGCCGTGAGCTTCCGACATCACGCCTGCCGCCACCGACGCGGCAAAGGCGACAAGGCAGCCGATGCCGACCATCTCCGCCATGGTGTGATCGAGACGGTCATGGATTTCGGCGATCGCCATGGCGGTGACGATGACGGATGCGGCTACCGCTACGGGAAAGCGCGTCACCGCGCGCTGGAGATCGGCCTGCGCGAATGGCAGAGCCTTTATCCGCGACAGAAACCCCGATCCGTCTTGCCGCATCGCATCCTCCCCGTTCGGCCCCTTCAGGATGCGAGCACGCCCCTGAAAGGTCGAGAACCTAGCCGTATCGTTCCAGTTTGCGGGAAAGCAACCGGATGTTAACCGTTGCGGAACACATAAGGAACAGCTACCTTTTTGTTCCTGATTTGTTTTGATTCATCCGCCGAGGTGCCCATGCTCACGCGAAAGCAGCACGAGCTTCTGCGCTACATTCATGAGCGCCTGAAGGAATCGGGTGTCCCGCCCTCGTTTGACGAGATGAAGGAGGCACTTAACCTCCGTTCCAAGTCGGGCATCCATCGCCTCATCACTGCGCTTGAGGAACGTGGCTTCATCCGCCGTCTCCCGAACCGGGCTCGCGCGCTGGAAGTGCTGAAGCTGCCCGAGACGGTGGCCCCGCCCATGCGGCCGACCGGGAAGTTCCAGCCAAGCGTCATCGAAGGCAATCTCGGCAAGGCGCGCCCGCGTGCGGCCGATGATGACGAGGAGCGCGGCCATTCGGCGTTCGTGCCCGTCATGGGCCGGATCGCGGCCGGCGTGCCCATCGAAGCCATCCAGACCCGCAGCCACACCATCGCAGTTCCACCGGAAATGCTGACGGGCGGCGAGCACTTTGCGCTCGAGGTGCGCGGCGACTCGATGATCGAGGCCGGCATCCTTGAGGGCGACGTGGTCGTCATCCGCAAGGCCGACACGGCCGCAACCGGCGACATCGTGGTCGCGCTGGTGGATGACGAAGAAGCCACGCTGAAGAGGCTCCGCAAGCGCGGGGCGTCCATCGCTCTCGAAGCCGCCAACCCAGCCTACGAAACCCGCATTTTCGGACCCGACCGGGTGCGCGTGCAGGGCAAGCTGGTGGGGCTGATCCGCCGCTACTGAGGCGTTCGGCCCAGCGGAGCACGGCTGAAAATGATGCGGGGAGGTCCTGTCCGGACCTCCCCGTTTTCGTGCTTGAAGCTGCGAACAGTCGATGCGGCCGGGCGTGGATGCCGGGCCGCACGGATTGCCGTCAGCCGCGATCCTTGGCCGGAACGAAGCTGCGCTCGACGGCTCCATTGTAGAGCTGGCGCGGACGTCCAATGCGCTGCGCCGGGTCTTCCAGCATTTCCTTCCACTGTGCGATCCAGCCGACGGTGCGTGCCACCGAAAACAGCACGGTGAACATCGAGGTCGGGAAGCCCATCGCGCGCAGCGTGATGCCGGAATAGAAATCGATGTTCGGGTACAGCTTGCGCTCGACGAAGTACTCGTCCTGCAAGGCAACCTTCTCAAGCTCCACCGCCACGTCGAGCAGCGGATCGTCCTTGATGCCGAGCTCGTCCAGAACCTCATGCGCGGTCTGCTGCATGATCTTGGCGCGCGGATCGTAGTTCTTGTAGACGCGGTGCCCGAAGCCCATCAGGCGGAATGGATCGTTCTTGTCCTTGGCCTTTTCCACGAACTCCGGAATGCGGTCCGGCGTACCGATCTCTTCCAGCATCTTCAGCGCCGCCTCGTTCGCGCCGCCATGGGCGGGGCCCCACAGGCAGGCAACACCGGCCGCGATGCAGGCGAACGGGTTTGCGCCCGACGAGCCCGCGAGGCGAACGGTGGAAGTGGATGCGTTCTGCTCGTGGTCGGCGTGCAGGGTGAAGATGCGGTCCATGGCGCGTGCCATCACCGGGTTCACCTTGTACTCCTCGCAGGGCACGGCGAAGCACATCTGCAGGAAGTTGGACGCGTAATCGAGGTCGTTTCGCGGATACACGAACGGCTGGCCCACCGAGTACTTGTAGGCCATCGCCGCAAGCGTCGGCAGCTTTGCGATCATGCGGATGGACGCGATCTCGCGTGCGTTCGGGTCCGCCACATCGGTCGAGTCGGGGTAGAAGGCGGCCATGGCGCCAACGCTGGCCACCATCACGGCCATGGGGTGCGCGTCGCGGCGGAAGCCCGTGAAGAAGCGGGTCATCTGCTCGTGCACCATGGTGTGGCGCGTCACGCGGCGCTCGAAGCTCTCGCGCTCCTTCGCGCTCGGCAGTTCGCCGTACAGCAGCAGGAAGCAGGTCTCGAGGAAGTCGCCGCCCTCGGCCAGCTGGTCGATGGGATAGCCCCGGTAGCGCAGAATGCCCTCGTCGCCATCGATGAAGGTGATGGTCGAGGCGCAGCTCGCGGTGGAGGTAAAGCCGGGATCGTAGGTGAACATCCCGGTCTGCGCATACAGCTTGGAGATGTCGATGACGTCAGGTCCGGTCGAACCTTCCAGTATGGGAAGTTCGATCGTCTTGCCGCCGACGGTCAGCGAAGCTGTCTTGTCGCTCATACGCGCACCCTTTCTCCAGACAGATAGCATTCCCGTTGCCACGGAAAGGCCGTGATTTCAGCTAAGCGAATTTACCCCCGGCCACAAGAGAAGGGTGTGACAGCACGATTTCGTTCAGCCGGCTTGATCGGCCAGGCGGGCGAGGCTTTCGTCTCGGCCGAGCACCGCCAGCACCTCGAAGATCGGTGGAGACACCATCTTGCCCGTGAGCGCCGCACGCAAGGGCTGCGCCGCCTGCCCCAGTTTGATCCCCTGCTCCTCGGCGAACGCCCGCACCTCGGCTTCGGCGGCCTCGGCCTCCCAGTTCGGCAGCGCGGCGAGACGGCCGGCCAGCTTCGCCACACGTTCGCGTGTGCCATCCGCCGCCAGCGCCTGCTCGGCCTTCGCGTCGAGCGCCAGCGGACGGTCGACCAGCAGGAAGCTGGCATTGTCCATGAGCTCGATCAGCGTCTTGGAACGCTCCTTCATGGCCGGGAGCATCACCCGGAACGCGTCCCAAAGACCGGCATCGAGCTTAGCCTTGGCTTCGGGCCCGCCCGGAAGATAGGGCAAGGCGTCGGCAAAGATCTGCACCAGTTCCTCGTCGGGCGTGGCGCGCATGTAGTGGCCGTTGAGGTTCTCCAGCCGGCCAAAATCGAATCGTGCTGCCGAGCGGCCCACATCCGAGAGGCTGAAAGCCTCCACCATCTCCTGCGTCGAGAATATCTCCTGGTCGCCATGGCTCCAGCCGAGGCGGACGAGGTAATTGCGCACCGCGACCGGCAGATAGCCCATCTCGCGATAGGCCTCGATGCCGAGCGCACCATGGCGCTTGGACAGCTTGGCCCCGTCCGGCCCGTGGATCAGGGGGATGTGCGCCATGCGCGGCACGTCCCAGCCGAGCGCCCGGTAAATCTGGATCTGGCGCGCGGCATTGGTGAGGTGATCGACCCCGCGCACCACATCGGTAATGCCCATGTCGTGATCGTCCACCACGACCGCGAGCATATAGGTCGGCGTGCCGTCGGAGCGCAGCAGGACGAGATCGTCCAGATCGGCGTTCGGGAAGGTCACGGCGCCCTGCACCGCGTCATCGACCAGCGTCTCACCTTCATTGTTCACCCGCAGGCGGATGACCGGCTTCACGCCTTCCGGAGCCGTTGCCGGGTCGCGGTCGCGCCAGCCGCCGTCGTAGCGGGGCGGCTTGCCGGCCGCCAGCGCGCTCGCCCGCATGGCGTCGAGTTCCTCGACGGTGTCGTAGGCCCGGTACGCCGCGCCCTGCGCCAGCAACTGGTCCACCACGGCCCGATGGCGGTCCGCGCGCGAGAACTGGAACACGGGCTCGTCGTCCCAGTCGAGGCCCAGCCATTTCAGCCCGTCCATGATGGCGTCGATGGCCTCCTGCGTGGAACGCGCCCGGTCCGTGTCCTCGATGCGGAGCAGCATCTTGCCGCCCTTCGATTTCGCGAACAGCCAGTTGAACAGGGCCGTGCGCGCCCCGCCGATGTGAAGAAAGCCGGTGGGAGACGGCGCGAAACGGGCGATGACGGGATCGGACATGGGCGAACTTTGGCAGGTGGGATGGGGGGCGAGCGCGCTGCGCTTCGGCGTGGCTCCGTGTAGCATGGCCCGCGACGAAAGGGGAACGGGGTGGGGAACGGGGTCGGCAGCATGGGGGCTGCGCCATCCGCACGGCGGCATGGCCGTGGCACCGCCGCGTTCCGTTTGCGCCAACTGCTTCCCGTGTCTGGCGGTGCGCTGACCTCGGCCCTGGAAGAAGAGCGCGAGCGCGGCCGATTCTTCATCTGGCTGCCAGTACTGGCCATCTGCGGGGTGATCCTCTTCTTCGCGGCCCCCGACGATCCTTCGCTGACGGCGTCAGCGCTGGCGTTCCTCGCCGCCCTCGCAATGTGCGCCGCCGCGCGGAAGCGCCCGACCGGGTTCTGTGTTGCCGTGTCCGTGGCCGCCATCATCGGCGGCTTTCTCGCGGCCGGCCTGCAGGTCCACCGCGTCGCAGCGCCGGTGCTGGAGCGTGGCGTTCGCGGCGAGGCCGTCGGCGTGGTGGAACGGCGTGAGCCGCGTGCGCGTGGCGCGGTGCGCCTGCTGATCCGTGTTGAGTCCATCGCGGGCGTGCCGGAAGACCACAGGCCGCGCTTCGCGCGCGCAACGGTGCGGGGAGCGGATGGCGTTGCCGCCGGAAGCCGTGTCGCCATCGACGCCTATTGGCGACCACCGCCGCAGGCAGTGCGGCCCGGTGGCTATGACTTTGCGCGGGAGGCGTTTTTTACGGGCCTTGGCGCAGTGGGCAGCGAGGCGAAGCCCCCTCGCCTGCTGGATCCACCACCGCTGACCCCGATGGGCCGGTTCAGCGCGGCGACGGACCGGCTGCGCAATGCGATCTCCGCGCGCATCCAGCAGGTGGTCCCCGGAGACGCGGGCGCGATCTCCGCCGCTCTCGTGACCGGGCAGCGCGGCGACATCTCGGCGGCGGCCAATGATGCGCTGCGCACAGCGGGCCTCTACCACGTCATCTCCATCTCCGGCCTGCACATGGCCTTGTTCGGAGGCGGCGTGTTCGCCGCCCTGCGCCTCCTCCTCGTCATGGTGCCGGGGCTCGGGCTCCACGTCCCGGTCAAGAAATGGGCTGCGGCGGCGGCCCTGCTGGGTGCCGGTGGCTACCTCTATCTGTCCGGGAACGAGGTCGCCGCGCAGCGCAGCTTCATCATGATCTCCGTCGTCTTCCTCGCGGTCATCGTGGATCGCCAGGGCCTCACCATGCGCAATCTCGCCATCGCCGCGCTGTTCGGCATCGCGCTCACGCCTCATGCGGTGCTCGGCCCGAGCTTCCAGATGTCGTTCGCGGCCGTGCTCGGACTCGTGTCCTGGTACGAGCGGACCCGGTGGCAGGTGCCCGATGACGAACCCCGCTCCAGCGGTCGCGGCGTGGCGCGCCGGGTGTGGATCTACGTCCTCGGCATCGTCGTGACGACGATCATCGCCGCCCTGACCACCGGCCCGTTCGCGGGGTTTCACTTCCAGCGTATCGCCGTGCACTCCCTGCTGTCGAACCTCGTCGCGCTGCTTGTGGTGGGCACGCTCGTCATGCCGTTCGCGCTGCTCGGCTTCGTGCTGATGCCATTCGGCCTCGATCCGCCGGCCTGGATGGTCATGGGCTTCGGCGTCGACATCATGCTGGCTGTGTCCTACTGGGTAGCCGATCTTCCCGGCGCCCTGGTGGCGCTACCCGCCTTCTCCGCCTCCGCCGTTCTCTTCCTGGCCCTCGGATTGTGCTGGATCGCCATCTGGACGACATGGCTTCGGCTTCTCGGCGTGCTGCCCGTCGCACTGGGGGTCGCTCTCGCCGCGATCCCTGACCGGCCGGACATCTACATCGACCCGGAAGGCCGCGCTGCCGCGGTGCGGGGACCCGATGGCGTGCTCCATGTCAGCGGCCTTCGATACGCGAGCTTTGCGGCCGAGAACTGGCTCGCGGCCGATGGCGATTTGCGGAAGCCGCGCGACAAGAGCGTTGCGCTGGGCGTGCGGTGCGACAGCTTCGGCTGCACCCTGCCGCTCCCGAGCGAAGGCCACCTCGCCCTCGCCTGGACCTATGCCGCTCTGCGCGAGGACTGCACGCGGGCGCGCATCGTGGTGACGCGCCTTGTCGCACCGCCAGGCTGCCGCAACACCGCCTTCGTCGTGGATGGCACCGACCTCACGCGCAATGGCGCGACGACGCTCAAGCTGGAAGACGGCGAGGCCATCACCCTTCGAGCGCATGATCCCGGCCAGCGCGCGTGGAGCGCGACCAACCGGGCACCCGTCGGGCCGCCCTGGCGCCAGCCCGCCGTTTCGCCGCCTCCCTCCACTTCCCCCGAAGCGGAGCAGGCCCTGCCGGAGGGCGAGATGACGCCGGCCGAGGAGCTGGAGTGACGTTATCGTCCCTCAAGCAGCTGCAGAAGGAAGCCCCGGCCCTCTGGCCAGCTCCCAAGGCCGCTGTCGCTGTTGATGTGACCTAGACTGCCCACATCACGAAAGGCCGATCCCCAGAAGCCGGCAAATTCCTGGGCGCGCGGAAGGTCTATATAGGGATCGTCGCGGCTCGCCACGACCATCGAGCGGAAGGGCAGAGCCTGCCTCGGCATGGGCGCGAACCGCCGCACCGGGTCCGGCATGTCCGGGCGGTCGGCATCGGCGGGCGCCACGAGCAAGGCAGCTTTCACCGTCCACTGGGGCTTGGCACAGCGCGCCACCAGCACGCAGCCAAGGCTGTGCGCCACGAGCACCGCACCGGGCCTTGCTGCCACGACGGCCCGCTCGATCACGGGCTCCCAAAGCTGTGGCTCCGGATCATCCCATGCACCGAGCTCTACCCTGGCCGCACCCGCAATCTCGCCTTCCCAAAGGCTTTGCCAGTGATCGGGGCCGGATCCGCCCAATCCGGGAACAATCAGCACGCTCATGCCGGCTTCTCCGCAACAGCCTTGACGATCCGCGCCGCGAGAACGCTCGGCGGCTCTTCCACGCGCATCCTCTCGTCGAGACGTGCGAGGCCTCGCATCTGGGCCTGCCGCTCCGGCGAATCCGTGAGGAGAGAGCCCAGCGCTCTGGCTATTGCCGCCGGTTCGGCATCATCCGCGACGAATTCCGGGATGACCCGGTCATCGAGGATGAGATTTGGAAGCAGGATGTGGCGAGCCTCGATCTTCACGAAGCGACGGAGCACATCGGTCAGGCGGTCCGTGCGGTAGACACCGATCATCGGGACGCCGGACACGGCGAGCTCCAGCGTAACTGTGCCCGAAGCCGCGAGCGCCGCGTTGGAGGTGCGGAAGGCCTCGAGCTTGGCCGGCTCACCCGTGACAATGCGCGGGCGCTGCGGCCAATCCGACGAAAGCCGCGCAACCTCCGCTTCAAGACGCGGCATGGTGGGGATCACCAGATCCCGTGGCGCCTCCGGCAGCCGTGCGAGCACCTCTCCGAACAACGGCATGTGCCGCTCAAGCACCGAGGCGCGGCTGCCGGGGAGCAGCAGCAGCCGTGCTCCATCCGTGATCGGCGGGCGCTCTCCGGCATGCGGCCGAAACTCCGCCAGCCGTTCCACCAGTGGATGGCCCACATAGGTGCAGGCCGGGCCGCCAAGCCGGCGGTGCGCCTCGGGCTCGAACGGCAGCAGCGCCAGCACATGGTCGACATATTCGCGCATCGTCCGGGCGCGCCCGGAGCGCCATGCCCACACGGTCGGGGAAACGTAATCGACCACGGGCAGTGCCGGCAGCCGCGCCCGCGCCCGACGCGCTACGCGATGCGTGAAGTCAGGGCTGTCGATGATGACGAGCACGTCCGGCGGCCTGTCGGTCACCGCACGCGCTGTCTCCCGGATTCGGCGCAGCAGAAGCGGCAACCGGCGGATGACGGGAGCAAAACCCATCACCGCGATGTCCTCCATCGGGAACAGGCTCTCCATGCCCTCGTCGATCATGCGCGGCCCGCCCACGCCACGGAAGGTGACCTGCCCCTCCGTAAGGTCCTTCAAGGCGGCCATCAGCTTGAAGCCGAGCTGGTCGCCGGAATGCTCGCCGGTGACGAGGAAGACGTCGAGCGGCCGGGTCATGCCCTCTCCCGCTCATAGCCCTGGATGAATAGGCCGGCCGCATCAGCGGACGCGATCATCCTCTCGGCATCCACGGCCATGACGTCGCCGGCAGCATAGGCGATGCCTGCAAGGCCTGCCGCGCGCGCGCTTTCAACGGTTTTCGGCCCTATGGCGGGCGTGTCCATGCGCAGGTCCTGCCCCGCTTTTGCAGCTTTGACGAAGACGCCTGCGCGAGCCGGCAGGCGAAGACGACCGCTGGCGCGCAGTTCAGCCACCCGCACCAGCATGGCGTCGGTGCCTTCCGCCGCTTCGACCGCAACCACGCGACCGTTGGCGATGACCGCGCCCTGCCCGACATCGAACGGACTCATGGCTGCCAGCACCCGAAAGCCCAGCACCGCGTCGGCCGTGTCCGTGTCCAGTGCGGTGCGCTGTCCAAGCGGCCCTGCGGGCAGCATCAAACCGGGGGCGACCTCATGCACGCCACGCACCTGCAGGCCATGTTCCGCGACGGCGCCGACCACGGCGCGCAGAAGGTGATCATCGCCGCCGCGCAGGGCGCGCAGCAATCGGGGCACCAGCATCAGAAGGCGGCGGTCGGGACGCAGTTCGAGCCAGCCGGCCGGACGGCTCAGCGCCCCGACGAACACGATGTCCCTCGCACCTGCGCCGCGCGCAAGTTCCACCAGCCGGCCGAACTGCCCGAGCCTCGCCCACGCATGGGGATGATGTTCGATGGCCGGATCGCTGCTGCCCAGGATACCGATAAGGAACACGGGCCGCCCCGTGCGGCGCACCTCCTCGGCAACGGCCAGCGGAAAGGCGCCGGCGCCGCACAGGATGGCAAGCGGCGCCTCCGGCGAGCCGCCCGCCGGCATGCTCAGGCCGCGGTCCGCGGCGCACTCTCCGGTGTGCAGAGAGCCCGGTCGCCGCCGGCGCGGACGAAGGCTACGACGTCCTGCACAAGCGCGGACTCCGGGAAGCTGGAGGCCATGTTGTCGACCCGTTCCTGCAATGTGCCCGTCTCGGCGAACAGCAGGCGATAGCCCTCGCGCAGCGCATTGATCTCCTCGCGCGGAAAATTGCGCCGCCGCAGGCCCACCAGATTGAGCCCGGCCAGGCGCGCGCGATCACCCACCGCCATGCCGAACGGGATCAGGTCCTTCTCGACGCCGCTGAGGCCACCGACGAAGGCGTGCGACCCGATGCGGGCGAACTGGATCACGGCCGATCCCCCACCCATGATGACATTGTCGCCCACGGTCACGTGTCCGGCTAGAAGAGCGCCGTTCGACAGGATGACATTGTTGCCGACCCGGCAGTCATGGCCGACATGGGAGTTCGCGAGGAAGGCGCAGTTGTCGCCCACCACCGTGTGGCTGCCGCCACCTTCGGTGCCCGCGTTCATCGTCACGCCCTCGCGGATCAGGCAGTTCGCGCCAACCGTCAGCGTGGCGTGCTCGCCCCGGAACTTCAGGTCCTGCGCCTCGTGGCCGATGGAGGCGAACGGGAAAATGCGCGTGCCCGCTCCAATGCGGGTGTGGCCGGCCACGGCAACATGGGATTTCAGCACGCAGCCATCGCCAAGCACGACATCCGCGCCCACCGTGCAAAACGGACCGATGCTGACATCGCTGCCGATCACGGCACCATCTTCGACGACCGCGCTGGGGTGGATCGCCATTCTACTGGTCGCTGATCATGGCCGACAGTTCGGCCTCTGCCACGACGACGCCATCCACCTTGGCCTCGCCCCGGAACCACCACATCTTCGAGCGGCTCTTCAGCTTGGTCATGTGGTATTCGAGCCGGTCGCCCGGTACCACGGGCTTGCGGAACTTGGCCTTGTCGATCGTCATGAAATAGACGAGCTGCGGACGCGTGCTGCCGCCGGCGGCCACGCACATCGCACCGGCCGTCTGCGCCATGCCCTCGATGATGAGCACACCCGGCATGATCGGCGAGCCCGGAAAATGGCCGGTGAACTGGGGCTCGTTCATCGTGACATTCTTGATGCCGATGCCGCGCTCATCACCCTTGATCCCGATGATGCGGTCCACCAGCAGGAATGGGTAGCGGTGCGGCAGCAGTTCAAGCAGCCGGCGGATATCCACCGATCCCAGCGTCTCGGTTGCGGCCTCTACGGCGTCCGTCACTGTTCTTCTCCCGAATTCCCGCTCCTGGGCCCCCGCGCGCGGGCGTCCCGCACCATCTTCCGGACAAAGGCCACTTCGCGCATATGGTCCCGCACCGGCTGCGCCGGCGATCCGGCCAGCCGCTGCCCGGCCGGCACATTGTTCATGACACCGGACTGAGCACCTATCTGCGTTCCGGCGCCGATTTCGATGTGGCCGACAAGGCCCGCCTGCCCGGCCACGACAACGAAATCGCCGAGCGTGGTGCTGCCCGAAATGCCCGCCTGCGAGACGATAACGCAATGACGACCTATGACCACGTTGTGTGCGATCTGGACCAGGTTGTCGATCTTGGTGCCCTCGCCCACCACCGTGTCACGCGTCCCGCCACGGTCCAGGCAACTGCCGGCGCCTATCTCCACATCGTCCTGCACGACAACACGGCCGATCTGGGGAATCTTGAGGTGTCCGCGCGGCCCCATGGCGAAGCCGAAGCCATCCTGCCCTATGCGGACGCCCGAATGCAGGATCACGCGATTGCCGATCAATGCGTGAACCACCGTCGCGTTGGCGCCCACCGCACAGTCGCGTCCGATGCGTACATCCGCGCCGATCACCGAATTGGCTCCAATGATGGTGCCGCTGCCGATCTCCGCGCCGTCACCGATCACGGCGCCGAAGTCGACGATCACACCTGCTTCGAGGCGTGCGCGGGGATGCACCGTCGCGCCCGGCGCGACGCCCACGCCCTCGAAGATCGGCTCCGGCCGCATCGCCGCCGGGAAGAGACGAGCCGCCGCCACGGCGAACGCCCGGTAGGGCTCGCGAGAGACAAGAAGGGTCAGGCCATCGGGCGCTTCGCCGGCCAGATCGGGCGAAACAAAGCACGCGCCCGCACGCGTGGTGCGGAAGTCGCCGGCATAGGCCTTGTTGTCGAGGAAGGAGAGATCGGATCGGCCGGCGCGCTCCAGCGGACCTATGCCGTTGAGCTCCCGGCTGCCGTCGCCGTGCAGCTCGGATCCCGTCAGCTCGGCGAGATCGGAGGCACGTACCGGCTGGGGTTCAGCGAAGAAGCGGGGATCACCCATCATGTCACCCGCAAAAGGATCCGCGCGGCACCCGGCCGCGCGGACATCATTGTCCTCAGAAGCGACCGCCGCCGGAGAAGCGGAACGCCTGCTCCTCGTCCGCATCGTCCTTGGTCAGCGCCCAGGCATAGTCGAAGCGCAGCGGGCCGAGCGGAGACTGCCAGAGCAGCGACACGCCGACGGAAGAGCGGATGTCGCCATCGTCGCCTACGACATCGAGGTCGCGTCCGTCACCGAACCCGCAGGCCGTGTCGCAACCCTTGTAGTCGAGCAGCGTACCGGCGTCCGCGAACACCGCACCACGAAGGCCGAAGTCCTTCGGAATGCCCCAGAGCGGGAACAGCACTTCGGCCGTGGCACCTGCGTAGACCGTGCCGCCGAGTGCGTCGCCGGTCTCTTCGTCGCGCGCGCCGATGCCCGAGGTCTTGAAGCCGCGCACCAGATCCGGACCCTTGAAGAAGTGATCCAGGATGTTCAGGTCTTCATCGCCCCAGCCATAAATGTGACCGGCCTGGCCGCGGATCATGCCGACCATCTCGCCCGGCAGCTCGTGATAGTAGCGAGCGTCGAGTGTGGTGCGGATGAACTCGGAGTCGCCACCCAGACCGGCGAAGTCCTGACGAAACTCGGCACGGATGCCGTCCTTCGGGTTCAGGTTGCTGTCGAGCGAGTTCCAGACCAGCGAATAGCCGGCAAGCGAAGTCAGGGTCCTGCCCTCGGCCTGCTGGAGAGCAACCGACACTTCGCGGGGATCGAGCGTCCCGTCTATGCCACACGCGATCTCCTCGCCATCAGCGTTGCGATAGCAGCCATCCTTCAACTCGGGATCGATGTCGATCTCGCGCTGATAGATCTGGTAGTTCACGCCGGCGGTGAAGTTGTCCGTGATCGGCAGGCCCAGACGCAGGCCACCGCCGACGGTCTTCAGCTCGTAGGAGGCGTAGCTCGTCTTGTCGCGGTTCTTGATGTAGGCGTCGAAGCCTGCGGAGATGCGGCGGCCCAGGAAGTACGGGTCGGTGAAGCTGAAGTCGTAGCCATTGCTGTTTTCGCCCAGCGACGCGCCGACCTTCACGTAATAGCCGCGTCCGAGGAAGTTCTTCTCGGCAACGGAAACCTCGGCGATGAAGCCGTCCGCCGTCGAGTAACCACCCGACACCGAGAACTCGCCCGTGGACTGATCTTCGACGTTCACGTTGACGATCACGCGGTCAGGCGAAGAGCCCGGCTCCGATGTGATCTTCACGGCCTTGAAGAAGCCGAGGCGGTTCAGGCGGCGCTCGGCCCGATTGATGAGCGCCTGATTGTAGGCATCACCTTCCGACAGGTCGAATTCGCGGCGCACCACATAGTCACGCGTGCGGGCGTTGCCGCGCACATTGATGCGCTCGACATAGACGCGGGAGCCTTCCTCGACCGAATAGGTCACGGCCACCGTGTGGTTCTGGTAGTCACGCGAACCGCGCGGACGAACCTGGGCGAAGGCGTAGCCGTTCGTCGCCAGTTCGATCGACATAGCCTCGACGGTCTTCTCGATCTCGTCGGCGCTGTAGATCTCGCCAGCCGTGCCCTTGATCTTGGAGCGAAGCACCGCGGGATCGACGTCGGCCACGTTCGATTCCACATCGACGGCGGCGTAGCGATAGACGGGGCCTTCCTCGACGGCGACCTGGATGCGGTAGGAGTTCGCGGCCTCGTCGAAGGTGACGTTCTGCGACGCGACACGGAAGTCCGCATAGCCGTTGCGCAGGTAGAAGCGGCGGACCAGCTCAAGGTCTGCGTTCAGGCGGTCCGGATCGTAGACGTCCGAGCTCTTGAGCCAGCTCATGAAGTTGGACTGGGTCGTCGTCATCTCGTCGCGCAGACGGGAGTCTGAATAGACGGTGTTACCGGAGAACTCGATCTCCGCGATCTTGCTCTTCTTGCTCTCGTTGACGACGAAGACCAGGTCGACGCGGCCGTTGGGGCGCGAGATGACCTGCGGCTCGACGGTGGCCTCGGTGCGGCCGGCACGCCGGTAGAGCTCCAGGATGCGCTGGACGTCGCCCTGCACGAGGCTCGTATTGAACGGACCGCGCGACTTGGACTGCACTTCCGCTTCGAGCGTGGCGTCCTTGATCTTCCGGTTACCCTCGAAGGCGACACGGTTGATCATCGAGTTTTCGACGACGGTGACCACGAGGCCGCCGCCGGCGCGGGAAACCTGCACGTCCTGGAACAGCCCGGTCGCGTAGAGGCCCTTTACGGCCTCGTCGATCTTGACGGTGTCGAGACGCTCACCCGGCTGGGTGGCGAAATAGGCGCGAACCGCATCCGATTCGATGCGGCTGTTGCCGCGGACAGTGATGTTGGCGCTCTGCGCCTGAGCAGACGTCGATGACACAAGGACAGCGCCCCCGACAGGAGCGGCAAGGCTTGCCATGACAGCTGCTGCCGGAGTGACCCTTGCAAGGACACGATACACATACTTCATCGGGTTCCGACCCTCTTTGTCGGCGTGTCCGGACCCCCGTCCGAAACGGCAGATTCTGCTCCACGCCTATCCGGTTCTTAGCCGGTTTCCCGTCAGCCGCAACCCTGAATCCCTTGGGTTACGACGGTTTTCAGCGCAGCCGTTGCCCTGAGGCCACGGCTCTAGGTCGCAAGATGGACGATGTCGTTCCAGGTGGCGAAGAGCATGAGGCTGAGCACCATGGCGATGCCGATGCGGAACCCCACCTCCTGCGCACGCTCGCTGAGCGGACGTCCCCGTATCGCTTCCACGGCGTAGAAGAGAAGATGCCCGCCATCGAGCAGCGGAATCGGGAACAGGTTCAGCAGGCCGATGGAGATGGAAATCACCGCGGTGAGCTCGAACAGCACTTCGAAGCCAAGCTGCGCCGCCTGCCCGGACACCTGGGCGATGCGAATCGGGCCGCTCAGCTGGTCGGCGGATTCGCGTCCGGTGAAGATGCCGCCGATATAGGACATCGTCCTGTCGACCACGAACCATGTCTCGCCCACCGCCCCCGCGACGGCTTCGCCGAGGCTGTAGTCGCGGTGGGGAATCTCCGTTTCCGGCTTGCGGCTGATGCCGAGCACGCCGATGCGCAGGGTCTGCCCGAACGAATCCTGCACCTCCTGGCGCTTCGGGCTGGCCGTCAGGCTGACCTCCTGTTCGCCGCGCCGCACGTCGAACCGCATCGCCCGCTCCGGGCTGATGCGCACGATGCGCTGCATGTCGGCGAAGCTGCCGATGGAGCTGCCGTCGATCCGCAGGATCACGTCGTCAGGCTGGAAACCGGCGGCCTCCGCGGCGCTGCCGGCGACCACCTGGTCCACTCGGGCCTCGCTCGCCGGGCGGCCATAGATCCAGAAGGAGGCGGTGAAGATGACGATGGCGAGCAGGAAATTGGCGACAGGGCCGGCCGCGACCACGGCGGCACGCTTGCCCACGCTCTGGCCGTAGAAGCTTACGCTGCGTTCCTGCTCAGGCATGGCTGCCAGCCGCTCGCGGTCCGGCGCACTCGCTGCGTTCTCGTCGCCGTAGAACTTCACGTAGCCACCCAACGGTATGGCCGCGAGCCGCCAGCGCGTGCCCTTCCGGTCGTGAAAGTGGGCGATCTCCGGGCCGAAGCCCATAGAGAAGGTCAGCACCCGGATGCCGCACCACCGCGCCACGAGGAAGTGGCCCATCTCGTGGATGAAGATGACGATGGCCAGCACCGCGACGTAGGGGACGACGTATGTAACCGCACCGGCGGCGATATCGTAGGCGCTCATCATCCTCGGCTTTCGTGCAGGCGGGCCCTAGGCATCCGCGAGCTTCATGTTCAGGCTCTCGGACGCTATGTGGCGTGCTTCCCGGTCGATCGCGAGGGCATCTTCCACCGTTTGCGGAGCGCTGACCAGTCCCTGCCGCCCGGCCGCCTTTTCCAGCACCGTTGCGACGAGCGCCGCGATACCCGGGAAAGACAGCTTGCCGTCCAGGAATGCAGCCACCGCCACCTCATTGGCGGCATTGAGCACGGTCGGCGCGGCTCCGCCCGCGCTGAGCGCGTCGAGCGCCAGCCGCAAAGCCGGGAAGCGCTCGTGATCCACCGGCTCGAAGGTCAGCGAACCCACCCGCGCCAGATCCAGCGGCGTCACATTGGTGCGCAGCCGCACGGGCCAGCCAAGGCAGTGCGCGATCGGCACACGCATATCGGGCGGCGCCAGACCGGCGACCACCGAGCCGTCGCTCCAGCTGACGAGCCCATGAACCACCGATTGCGGATGCACCAGAACGTCCAGCTGGTCGGCGCCTACCCCAAATAGATGATGCGCCTCAATGAGTTCGAGGCCTTTGTTCATCAAGCTCGCCGAGTCGATCGTAACCTTGCGGCCCATGGTCCAGGTGGGATGCTTGAGCGCGTTTTCCGGCCGCGCGCGCGCGATCTCCCCGGCCGACCAGGTGCGGAACGGCCCGCCCGACGCCGTCAGGATGATCTTCGAGACCTCGCCCGCGCGCCCTGAGGTGAGGGCCTGGGCGATGGCGTTGTGCTCGGAATCGACGGGCAGAACTTCCGCGCCGGCTTCCGCCGCCTCGCGCATGAAGACGTCGCCGGCGGAGACGAGGCATTCCTTGTTGGCGAGTGCGATCATGCCGCCGCGGCGCACTGCAGCCATCGTGGGCCTGAGGCCCGCAATGCCGACCACCGCGCCCATCGTCCAGTCCACGGGGCGCGCAGCGGCATCGTCCATGGCCTCGTCACCGGCGGCAACCTCGATGCCGGAGCCATCGAGCGCGTCCTTGAGGGCCCCGTAGCAGGACGGGTCGGCCACCACGGCCACCTTGGCGCGCAGGGCCCGGGCGACATTGGCGAGCGCCGCGACATCGCGGCCCGAAACGACTGCCTCCACCTCGTAGCGATCGGGGTCGGCCAGCAGCAGGTCCACCGTCGATCGACCGATCGAGCCCGTCGCACCGAGGAGCGTTACCGTGCGGGGCGCCTGCGGCCCGTCCGTCGAAGTCACCATATCAGAACTCCCTGCCCGGCCGCTTCCCAGCCGCCGCGCATCACACCGAGCACCAGGGCGAACAGCCCCGCGGCGATGAACCCATCCAGCCGGTCCATGACACCCCCGTGACCAGGAATGACGGCACCGGCATCCTTGACGCCGAAAGCGCGTTTAACAGCCGATTCGAAGAGATCGCCGCCCTGGCTGATCATCGCGGCCACCACGCTCACCAGAGCGACAGGCAGGAGCGACGGAACGCCCGCCCCCGCGGCCACGCCAGTGGCTGCAACGCCCGCGAACAGCGTGCCGCCGATGAAGCCCGCCCAGGTCTTGCCGGGGGAGACACGCGGCCAGAGCTTTGGCCCGCCGATGAGCCGGCCGCAGACATAGGCCATAACGTCGCTCGTCCATACAACCGCGAACAGCCACAGCAAAGCCGGCAGCCCGAACTCGCCGCTCCACCTCAGGGTCAATGGAACCACGAGGACGATGGCCGCATAGACCAGGCCGAAGGCCTGCCACAACGGCCATCCCCGGGTGATCCGCCACCATTCGGCAAGCACGAACGCGGCAAGGGCAAGCCAGACGGCGATCAGCACCACGCCGCCCAGCCACGCCGTCACCAGCGCCCCGGCTGCCATGAAGGCTCCGGAGATCAGGCGTATGCCGAGGTCCGCCAGCGGCCTCTTAACCCGTGGGTTCACTGCCCGGCCTTGCGCAATCCACCGAACCGGCGCTCGCGCTGACGGAACTGATCGAGGGCTTGTTCGAGCGCCGCGCGGTTGAAGTCCGGCCAATGGAGAGGCAGGAACACCAGTTCGGCATAGGCCGCCTGCCACAGTAGGAAGTTGGAGAGCCGCTGCTCGCCGCTGGTCCGGATCACCAGATCAGGATCGGGCAGATCGCTCGCGTAGAGGTGGCGCGTCAGATCGCCGGCCGTAATGTTGTCGGCATCCAGCGCCCCGCTGGCGACTTCCCGGGCAAGCCTCTGGGCGGCGTGCACGATCTCCTGGCGTGACCCGTAATTGAAGGCCACGACGAGCGTCATCGCGGTGTTGTCGCGCGTCAGCGTCTCGCTCTCTTCGATCAGCGACTGGATGTCGGGATCGAGGTTCGCGCGCTCGCCGATGATGCGCACCCGGACGCCGGAGGCATGGAGTTCCGCCAGGTCGTCGCGGACGAAGCGGCGCAGCAGGTTCATAAGATCGAAGATTTCGCTGCGCGGACGCGACCAGTTCTCGACAGAGAAGCTGTACAGGGTCAGCACCTTGATGCCGAGTTCGCCCGCCGCTTTCACGGTTGACCGAACCGCCTGAACGCCGCGCCTGTGTCCTTCGACCCGCGGCAGACCCCGCGCCGCTGCCCAACGTCCATTGCCATCCATGATGATGGCGACGTGCTCGGGCATGCGCTCACCATCTGTCGCGGACACGGCCGCGCTCGCAAGGCGTTCGATGGCGTTCATCCGCTCGGCCGGAACCTTTCGTGTCAGACCTGGGTGATCTCTTTTTCCTTGGTCGCCATAAGCTGATCGATCTCGGCGATGGCCTCGTCGGTCACCTTCTGCACCTGATCACTCTGCTTGCGGACATCATCTTCCGCGATGTCGCCGTCCTTTTCCATCTTCTTCAGGACGTCCATCCCATCGCGCCGAACGTTGCGGACGGCAACCTTGGCCTGCTCGGTGTATTTATGGCCGACCTTCACGAGCTCCTTGCGGCGCTCGGCGTTCAGCTCCGGGATCGGGATGCGGAGCAGCTGGCCTTCCACGATGGGGTTGAGACCGAGATTGGACTCGCGGATCGCCCGCTCGACGGCGCCCGTCATGCTGCGGTCCCAGACCTGAACGTTCAGCATGCGGGGCTCCGGCACGGTGATGGAAGCCACCTGGTTCAGCGGCGTGTGCGAGCCGTAGGCATCGACGCTGATGGGGTCCAGCAGGCCGGCCGAGGCCCGGCCCGTGCGCAGGCCGTTCAGTTCCGTGCTCAGCACGCCGATGGCGCCCTGCATGCGGCGCTTCAGTTCGGCGATGTCGAAAGGGGTTGCCATCGTAGATCCCAGATTTTCGAGGCCCGAAGGGGCTGTGGACTTCAGCCGCCGACTAAGGTGCCGCGCCCGTTGCCCATGACGGTAGCCTTGATCGAGCCCGGCTCGTGAATGGAGAAGACGATTACCGGAATACGGTTCTCGCGGGCAAGCGCGAACGCGGCGGCGTCCATCACCTTGAGGTCGCGCGCGATGGCTTCGTCATAGCTCACGCGATCGTAGCGGACGGCGGTCGGATCCTTCTTGGGATCGGCCGTGTAGACGCCATCGACATTGGTGGCCTTCAGCAAGGCGTCGCAGCCCATTTCCGCCGCGCGAAGCGCAGCCGCCGTATCCGTCGTGAAGAAGGGGTTGCCGGTCCCGGCCGCGAAGATCATCACATGGCCGCGCTCGAAATGGCGCAGCGCCTTGGGACGAGAGAACGTCTCGCAGACGGCGGGCATCTCAAGGGCGGACATGACGCGGGCGGTGGCGCCGAAGCGTTCGATGCTTGCCCCGAGCGCCAGCGCGTTCATCACCGTGGCCAGCATGCCCATATAGTCGCCGGTCGCGCGGTCGATGCCGCTCGCCGCCACCTGCACGCCGCGGAAGATGTTTCCGCCGCCGACCACGAGCGCGACTTCCACGCCCTCGTTGCGCAGGCCTGCCACCTCTTCCGCTATGCGGTCGACGGTGGCCGGGTCGAGGCCGAAACCGGCCCCGCCCATCAGTGCCTCACCGGAAATCTTGACGAGCACGCGCCGGTACAGCGGAGTGGTCATGCTCATCAATCCTCCCGATGCCGTTCTATCAGCGCCCTCCGGCCGCCGCGGCAACCTCGGCCGCGAAGTCGGATTCCTGCTTCTCGATGCCTTCGCCCAGCGCGTACCGGACATAGCCGATGACCTGAATGGGCGAGCCCACCTGGCCTTCAGCTTCCTTCAGCGCCTGGCCAACGGTCTTGGAGCCGTCCTGCACATGCACCTGATCGAGAAGGGTGACTTCCTTGTAGTAGGACTTCAGGCCCGATTCGATGATCTTTTCCTGCACATTGGCAGGCTTGCCCTGGTGCTTCTCGAGAAGGATGGCCTTCTCGCGCTCCAGCACCCCGGCATCGATTCCGCTGGCATCGACGGCGAGCGGGTTCATTGCGGCGATGTGCATCGCGATGCCACGGCCGAGCGTCGAAAGCTTCTCGACATCGCCCTTGGACTCGAGCGCGACGAGCACGCCGATACGGCCGAGGCCGTCGGTGACCGCGCCGTGCACGTAGCTGGAGATCACGCCGTCCTGCACGGTGAGCTTGGCCACGCGCCGGATGTTCATGTTCTCGCCGATAGTCGCCACCAGATCCGTCAAGGTGTCCTTGAGGTTCTTGGAACCGCCCGGGAAATGCGCGGCCTCGAGGGCCTCCACACTGCCGTCCGTGTTCAGCGCAACCTTGGCCGCTTCGCGCGCGAAGGCCTGGAAATCGGTGTTGCGGGCAACGAAGTCCGTCTCGGAATTCACCTCGACCACGGTCGCGGTCTTGCCCGACGACTCGACAGCCACAAGGCCTTCGGCCGCGACGCGACCGGCCTTCTTGGCGGCCTTCGACAGGCCTTTCTTGCGCAGCCAGTCAACCGCGGCTTCAAGGTCGCCGCCGGTCTCCGTCAGGGCCGCCTTGCAATCCATCATGCCGGCGCTGGTCGTTTCGCGGAGTTCCTTGACGAGTGCCGCTGTGATGTTCGCCATGTCTAGTCCTCGGAAGATAAGGAAACGCGTGGCGCGACCGGAGCCGCGCCACGTGGTCTCGGATCAGGCGGCCAGCAGCTCGCGGGCCTGCGCCACCCAGCCCTCGGGGCTCAGGCGGCCGGCAAGCTTCAGCTCGCTGTCGATGGCGGATGCCTCGCCTTCGGTCATCGCGGCGATCTGCCAGTAGTGGAAAATGCCGTATTCGTTCAGCTTCTTCTCCACCTGGGGACCAACGCCCGTCAGGCGGGACAGGTCGTCCGGCGCGCCGCGCGGAGCGGACAGGCGCTCATAGGCCTGCGTCTGCGTCTCGTCGGTGGCGGAGGCAGGTGCCTCTTCCTCGACCGGCGGCAGCTCTTCCACCAGCACCGGCTCTTCGGCCGCACCGAGATCGAAGCCGGCGCGGCCCTGCGCACGGCCGATGCCGTCGATGGCGGCACGGGCGACGAGGTCGCAGATCAGCAGGATGGCGCGACCGGCGTCGTCATTGCCGGGAACCGGGAAGGCGATGCCATCCGGGTCGCAGTTCGAATCGAGGATCGCAGCCACCGGAATGTTCAGGCGGCGCGCTTCCTGGATCGCGATCTGCTCCTTGTTCGTGTCGATGACGAAGATCAGGTCCGGCAGGCCGCCCATGTCGCGGATGCCGCCGAGAGCGCGGTCGAGCTTGTCCTTTTCACGGGACAGCGTCAGGCGCTCCTTCTTGGTGAAGCCGGAGCCTTCGCCCGAGAGCATCTCTTCGAGCTTCCGCAGGCGCTGGATCGAACCGGAAATGGTCTTCCAGTTGGTCAGCATGCCGCCGAGCCAGCGCGAGTTCACGTAATACTGGGCGGAGCGCTGAGCAGCGTCGGCGACGTGCTCGGCTGCCTGGCGCTTCGTGCCGACGAACAGGACGCGGCCACCCTTGGCCACCGTGTCGGACACCTGCTGCAGCGCCTGGTTCAGCATCGGCACCGTCTGTGCCAGATCGAGGATGTGAATGTTGTTGCGCGTGCCAAAGATGAACGGTGCCATCTTCGGGTTCCAGCGGTGGGACTGGTGGCCGAAATGGACACCGGCTTCGAGGAGGGCGCGCAGATTTACTTCAGGAAGAGCCATTGTCTTGTTCTCCGGTTGTGACCGCCGCGGACGTGACCATGTCTCCATAGGGAGCCAGGGCACCGGAATGCATGAATGCAGGTGTCCGCGTGTGGAATGGCCGGGCTTATAGGGGATGAGGGCCGCAAGGGCAAGCCGAAGGGCGGCTTTTCAGGGATGCCTCGATCCGCACCGCCGCGTCCCGGAAGCGCGAAAGCGCTGTCCGGGACCCATACGCTCCGCGGTGATCGTTACATGGGTGCCCGCATCCCGAGTCGAGCGCTCCTAGCGTATGGGTTCCGGACAGCCGCTGCGCGCCTTCCAGAACGCGGCTGAACGGATGCAGGCTTGAAGCTAGGCGCTCACCACATCCAGCACGCCCGGCACGGCCTTGATGGCGGCGGCGATGGGCGGAGACACGCGGTAGCGGCCCGGCAGCTTGATCTCCACCTCGGTCGCGCCCTCCTCCATCAGCAGCACCATGCTGACTTCGCTTTCACCGCCACGCTGCAACCGGCTGGCGACAAGCTCCATCGGCTTCGGATCGCGCACGAACACCTGCAGCGACTGGCCGAAGCGGGTCGCGGCATCCTCCAGCGGCACCACGGAGAGGATGCGCGCCCTCACCTCCTCGCCCTCCAGCGAGGCCTGCAGGCTGACGACGACGGAGCTGTTCGGCTCCAGCAAGTCGCGATACTCGCTGAGCCCCTCGGAGAAGATGATGGCCTCGTAATGGCCCGTCGGGTCCGACAGCTTCAGGATGCCCATGCGGTTGCCGCTCTTGGTGCGCTTCTCCTGGCGCGACAGCACCGTTGCCGCCAACCGCCCGGCGGTCGCGCCCTGCCGCACCGAGGCGCAGAACTCCGACCAGCGCGACACCTTCATGCGGCCGAGCAGGTTCTGATAGCCGTCGAGCGGATGGCCGGTGAGGAAGAAGCCCACGGCCTCGTATTCGCGGGTCAGCCGCTCGCCCGGCAGCCACGACTCCACCCGGGGCGCACGAATGGTCTCCGGCTCCACCCCGCCGAACAGATTGTCCTGCCCGGCGACGGCGTCCGACTGCGTGCGCGCGCCGATTGCCATCACCTGCTCCAGCGAGGCGAAGACGCGGGCGCGGTCCGGGTCCAGCGTGTCGAACGCGCCGGCCTGAACAAGGCCTTCCAGCGTGCGCTTGTTCACGGCGCGCGGGTCGAAGCGGCGCGCGAAATCCGCCAGATCCTTGAACGGCCGGTCGCCGCGAGCGGTGACGATGGCCTCGGCCGCCTGTGCGCCGACGCCCTTCACGGCTGCGAGCGCATAGCGGATGGAGCCGTCGTGCACGCCGAACTCAACGCCGGAATGGTTCACCGAAGGGGGATCGACGCGGATTCCCATCCGGGAGGCCTCGGAGCGGAACTCCGCCAGCTTGTCGGTGGAGCCCATATCCATGGTCATGGACGCGGCCATGAACTCGACCGGATGGTTCGCCTTGAGGTAGGCCGTATGGTACGAAACCAGCGCATAGGCGGCGGCATGGCTCTTGTTGAAGCCGTAGTCCGCAAACTTCGCCAGCAGGTCGAAGATGGTGTTGGCGTCGTCCTTACCGACGCCGCGCTCGGTCGCGCCGTTCACGAAGATCTCGCGCTGCGCGTCCATCTCCGAGCGGATCTTCTTGCCCATCGCGCGGCGCAGCATGTCAGCCTGCCCCAGCGTGTAGCCGGCAAGCGTCTGCGCGATCTGCATCACCTGTTCCTGATAGATGATGACGCCGAAGGTCTCGGCCAGGCTCTCCTCGATCTTCGGGTGCGGGTATTCCGGCTCCTCGCGGCCGTGCTTGCGGGCGCAATAGGTCGGGATGTTGGCCATCGGACCCGGACGGTACAGCGCCACCAGCGCTACGATGTCCTCGAAACGGTCCGGCCGCATGTCGAGCAGCGCGCGCCGCATGCCGGCGCTTTCCACCTGGAACACACCGACAGTCTCGCCGCGCGCCATCAGGTCGTAGGCGGGCTTGTCGTCGATCGGCAGGCGCGACACGTCCAGTTCAAGCCCGCGCGCCTTCAGGTGATCCACCGTCTTGCGGATCGTGGTCAGCGTCTTGAGACCCAGGAAGTCGAACTTCACGAGGCCGGCCTGCTCCACCCATTTCATGTTGAACTGGGTGACCGGCATGTCGGAGCGCGGATCGCGGTAGAGCGGCGCCAGCTCGGCAAGCGGCCGGTCGCCGATGACGATACCTGCCGCATGGGTGGAGGCGTGCCGATAGAGGCCTTCCAGCTTCAGCGCGATGTCGAGCATGCGCCCGACCACCGGCTCCTCCTCCCGCGCCGCATCGAAGCGCGGCTCGTCCTTGATCGCCTGTGCAAGCGTCACCGGATTCGCCGGGTTCTGCGGCACCAGCTTGCAGAGCTTGTCGACCTGCCCGTAGCTCATCTCGAGAACACGGCCGACGTCGCGCATCACACCGCGCGCCTGGAGCGAGCCGAAGGTGATGATCTGCGCCACCCGGTCATGGCCGTATTTTGCCTGGACGTAGCGGATCACCTCCTCCCGCCGCTCCTGGCAGAAGTCGATGTCGAAGTCCGGCATGGACACGCGCTCGGGGTTCAGGAACCGCTCGAACAGCAGCCCGAACCGAATCGGGTCCAGATCGGTGATCGTGAGCACCCAGGCCACCAGCGATCCGGCGCCCGAGCCTCGGCCCGGTCCCACGGGAATGTCCTGCGCCTTGGCCCATTTGATGAAGTCCGAGACGATGAGGAAATAGCCCGGAAACTTCATGCGCTCGATGACGTCGAGCTCGAAGTCCAGCCGCGCCTCGTAGTCCGCCACGGTTAGGCCGGGCGCGCAGCCATGCACGTCGAGGCGCTGCCGCAGCCCCTCCTGCGCTTGCCGCCTCAGTTCGGCGCCCTCGTCGCCATCCTGCGTGAAGCGCGGCAGGATTGGCTTGATGGAACGCGGGCGGTAGGCGCAGCGACGTGCGATCTCGACGGTGTTGCCGGTGGCTTCCGGCAGGTCCGCGAACAAGGCCAGCATCTCGGCGCGCGTCTTGAAGCGATGCTCCGGCGTCAGCTGGCGGCGGTTGCTGTCCGCAACGAAACGTCCGTCGGCGATGGCGAGAAGCGCGTCATGCGCCTCGAAGTCTGCGACGGTGGCGAAGTAGCAGTCGTTCGTGGCAACGAGCGGGACATCGAGTTCGTAGGCAAGGTCGATCAGGCGCGGTTCGACGGCACGTTCGCTGTCGAGGCCATGACGCTGAAGCTCGATGTAGAGCCTGTCGCCGAAGCACTCGCGCAGCCTCGCGACTCGCGCGCGAGCAAGATCGGCGCGCCCTTCGGCGAAGGCGCAGTCCAGCGGGCCGCGCGGTCCACCCGTCAGGAGGATCAGCCCCTCATTGTGCTCGGCCAGGCAGGCGAACGAGACATGGGCGGTCTCGCTGGGATCTGTCTCCAGGAAACCCCGGCTCGTCAGCGCCAGCAGGTTGCGGTAGCCGCGCTCGGAGCGGGCCAGCACCACCACGCGCGGGCGTTCGCAGGCCGGTCCCCTCGCCCCCGGCGCGGCCTCACGGTCGCCGAACTCCACGGCGATCGAACAGCCCGTGATCGGCTGCACGCCTGAGCCCGCGAACTTCTCCGAGAACTCCAGCGCCCCGAACAGATTACCGGTGTCGGTCAGGGCCATGGCCGGCATCTTGTCCGCCTTGGCCAGCTCCGCGAGCCGCCCAACCGTCATCGAGCCTTCCAGCAGCGAATAGGACGCATGGACGTGAAGATGCACGAAGCCGGGATCGGACAAGGTACCTACCGCAGTTACAGGATCGGCAGGGCGTCTGCCCAGACCAGGATCATGCCGATGAATATGGCGACCGAGCTGAGTTCGGCCAAACCGGAGAGAACGCCTTTCATGTCGTCGAACACCATGGCTGGCTCCTGTTATCCACTGAGTTCTTGTTTTGTTCTTTTCTTGGCAATAGGTCAAGCGGGCGCAGGCGGTGCGCGCTCGTGTGGTTGATGAACTCTTAAGGAAGTCGCCGCTGCGGTGAGCTCAGGTCTCGACCGCCAGCCCGTCGCGAAGGGTGATGCGGCGATCCATGCGCGAGGCAAGATCGAGATTGTGGGTGGCAATCAGCGCCGACAATCCGGTGGCCTTGATAAGGCGGAACAGGCTCTCGAACACGGAATCGGCGGTCACCACGTCGAGATTGCCGGTCGGCTCGTCGGCAAGCAGCACGCGGGGCGCGTTTGCGACCGCGCGGGCAATGGCGACGCGCTGCTGCTCGCCGCCGGACAGCTCGTTCGGTCGATGCTGGACGCGATCCGGCAGACCAAGCCAGCCCAGCAGATCCTGCGCGCGGTTCTGCGCCTCGCGGCGCTCCAGCCCGTTGATGAGCTGCGGCAGCATCACATTCTCCAAGGCGGAGAATTCCGGCAGCAGATGATGGAACTGGTAGACGAAGCCTATATCGGTGCGGCGGATCTGCGTGCGCTCGGCGTCCGAGAGCTTCGAGGTCGGACGCCCGCCGATCACGACCTCTCCGGCGTCCGGCCTCTCCAGCAGGCCGGCGATGTGAAGAAGCGTCGACTTGCCGGTTCCGGACGGCGCGACAAGCGCGACCGCCTCGCCCGGATGAAGCGTGAAGTCGAGCCCGCGCAGGATGTCGAGTTCGGCTTCCCCCTGTCGGTAGCGGCGCTGGATGCCTTCCAGCCTGATGGTTTCGCTGAGGTTCATTCGTAACGCAGCGCCTCTACCGGATCGAGCCGCGAGGCGCGCCATGCGGGATAGATCGACGCGACAAGCGACAGCGCCAGCGCCATCAGCACCACGGAGACGGTCTCGCCGACATCCACCTTGGCCGGCAGGCGGCTCAGGAAATACAGCTCCGGCGAGAACAGCTCCGTGCTTGTCAGCCAGGACATGGCCTGCCGAATTTCGTCCACATAGGCGCAGACCAGCAGACCCAGCAAAACGCCCACGATGGTGCCGATGAAGCCGATGGCTGCGCCCGTGATCATGAAGATGCGCATGATGGTGCCGCGGCTCGCGCCCACTGTGCGCAGGATGGCGATGTTCTGCCCCTTCTCCTTCACCAGCATGATCAGGCTGGAGATGATGTTGAGGTCGGCCACCAGCACGATGAGCGTCAGGATGAGGAACATGACGTTCCGCTCCACCTCCAGCGCCGAGAAGAAGGTCACGTTGCGCTGGCGCCAGTCCGTCATCTGCACCTGCCGCTGCGTGGCTTCCTGTATTGGCCCACGCATGCGTTCGGTGTGTTCGGGGTCATCGAGGAACACCTCGATGGCCGAGACGTCGTTGTTGCGGTTGAAATAGGCCTGCGCCTCCGCAAGCGGCAGGAACACGAAGACGGCGTCGTATTCCGACATGCCGACCTCGTAGATCCCGCGCACGGGATAGCCCTTGATGCGTGGCGCCGTGCCCATCGGCGTCACCGCGCCGCGCGGCGAGACAAGCGTGAGGATGTCCCCCACGCGGATGCCCAGCTGCTCGGCGAGCTTGCGCCCGATGACCACGCCGACGCTGTTGTCGAAGTCCTCGAGCGTCCCTTCCTGAATGCTCTTGCCGATGAGGCCGGAGCGCTTCAGGTCCGCTTCCAGAACACCGCGCACCAGGACGCCGCCGGCATTGGAGGCCGAGGACGCAAGTGCTTGCCCCTCCACCAGCGGCATTGCGAGACGCACTCCCGGCACGGCGCCGATGCGCTGGGTGACCTCGACATAATCGGTCAGGTCGGAGCCGATCGGCTGGACGACCACATGGCCGTTCACGCCCAGGATCTTGCCCATGAGTTCTGCGCGAAAGCCGTTCATCACCGCCATGACGATGATGAGGACGGCGACCCCCAGCATCACGCCGAGAAAGGAGAATGCGGCCGAGACGGAGATGAAGCCTTCGCGGCGGCGTGCCCGCAGATAGCGGGCCGCGATCATCCACTCAAAGGGCGCGAAAGGCCTCGTCGCCTGCGCGCCGCCGCTACCGCTACTGCCAAACTTGGGGAGCCGGATCACCCGAGCAGCCGCGCCAGCGCGGATTCGGTGGAGAGGCTTTCCTTTTCACCGCTGGCCCGATGCTTCAGTTCCACCGTGCCGGAGGCGAGGCCCTTCGGGCCGACGACCAACTGCCAGGGAAGGCCGATAAGGTCGAGCGTCGCGAACTTGGAGCCCGGGCGTTCGTCGGTGTCGTCGTAGAGCACGCTTTTCCCGCCCGCCTGCAGCTTGGCATAAAGATCGGCGCACACCGTGTCGGTGCTCGCATCCCCCGCCTTGAGGTTGGCTAGCCCGATGTCGAACGGCGCCACGCCTTCCGGCCAGATGATGCCCTTATCGTCGTGATTCGCCTCTACAATCGCCGCCACGAGACGAGACGGCCCGATGCCGTAGGACCCCATATGCACTGGCTGCTCCTGCCCGTCCTGGCCGGACACGACGGCTCGCATCGGCGCGGAATATTTGGTGCCGAAATAGAAGATGTGGCCGACCTCGATGCCGCGTGCGGACAGGCGGCTGGCATCGGGAATGGCGTCGAAGGCGGCTTCGTCGTGCTTCTCGGAGGTTGCGGCGTAGAGTTCGGTCCAGCCATCGACGAGGCCCTGCAACCCGGCCGCATCGTCGAAATCGACGTCTGCGCCCGGCACCGGCAGCTTCAGGTAATCCTCGTGGCAGAACACCTCGCTCTCGCCGGTTGGCGCGAGGATGATGAATTCATGGCTGAGATTGCCACCGATCGGGCCGGTGTCCGCCACCATGGGGATGGCGCGCAGGCCCATGCGCGCGAAAGTGCGCAGATAGGCCACGAACATGCGGTTGTAGGAGGTGCGGGCGCCTTCCGCATCCAGGTCGAAGGAGTAGGCATCCTTCATCAGGAATTCGCGCGAGCGCATCACGCCGAAGCGGGGGCGCACCTCGTCGCGGAATTTCCACTGGATATGGTAGAGGTTGAGCGGCAGGTCGCGGTAGGAGCGGACATAGGACCGGAAGATCTCGGTCACCATCTCCTCATTGGTCGGCCCGAACAGCATGTCGCGTTCGTGCCGGTCCTTTATGCGCAGCATCTCCTTGCCATAGTCGTCATAGCGTCCGGACTCACGCCACAGATCGGCGGACTGAATCGTCGGCATCAGAAGCTCGACGGCCCCTGCCCGGTTCTGCTCCTCGCGCACGATGCCGCAGACCCGATCCAGCACGCGCTTGCCCAGCGGCAGCCAGGCATAGATGCCCGAAGATTCCTGGCGGATCATGCCCGCGCGCAGCATCAGCCGGTGTGAGATGATTTCGGCTTCCTTGGGCGTCTCACGGAGAATCGGCAGGAAAAAACGCGAGAGACGCATCGGGAAAACCTCTGTGGGGGCCGGCCGCTTCGAACGCGGCAGACGAAAGCCCAAGCCCTGCGGAAACACAAGGGCTGGAGCGCCCCGTCAACCGGCTGTGCAACGAGAAGGCATAACCCGTTCCCGCCGCCTGTTTAGGCATTTGTCGCCTTCGTGAAGGCAATGTGTCAAAAAAAGTGCCAAGAGCCGCGTACTACTTAGTGACAATGGCGTGACTCTTGTTCTAGCATCATCCCAATGAAAGAGGCCTGACAGCGCTGAGGCGCCGAAGGGTCCGGGTCTTGGGAGGAAGAGGCTCTTTTGGTTGCTGCCCCGCACCCGGCAGCCAAATACGCAAGGTCGATCCGCATCTCGACCAAAGCGAGCCCGCTAAACTAAAAAGCAAGGCTTCGGCCTTGCTTTTTTATTGCCTGCGGACCTGCCGAGCCGTGCTTAATTCAGTGAGTAGCGCGGCAGGAACGGCACGTTCTCCAGCGTGATCCAGCCCTGCGTCCAGTTCAGATAGAACGCCCCGAACACAATGCTCGCGAAAACCGTGTTGACGAGCGCGATGCGCAGCAGCCGGGTGGCCACCGGTGCGCCCGGCTCCGTGCCGGGCACCACGTTTCCATCCTCATGCTGGGACCGCACGCCCCAGGGCAGCACAGCGAAGAGGCCGATCCACCAGATCACGAAATAGATCGCCACCATGCTGCCGAGGGCCATGCCCAGTCCTCCTGATCAGACGCCGATCACCAGGACGTGGCAGAACGGCTTCTTGCCCCAGGCCGCGTTGACCTCAGCGCGTACTGCACGGCGTACCGCATCGGCTACCGAATCCCGGTCGCGACGGCGTGCTTTCGGAAGCGATTCCACGACATCCAGCACGGCATCGTAGACGATGTCGGCCATCTTCTCTTTGTCGGCATCCACATCCGGCAGGCCGGAAAGATCAACTTCCGGATCCCCGACCAGATCGCCGCGCGCATCGACCGCCAGAGCAACCGAAACCATCCCCGCGAACGCCAGCCTCTTGCGCTCCCGCACCGGCTCTTCACTCGAGAGCAGCAGATTGCCGTCCTTGAACACGCGTCCCGAAGGCACCTTGCCGACGATCTCCGGCTTGCCGGGGAACAGCTTCAGCACCTGCCCGTTGCGGACCCGGCCGATATTCTCGATGCCGAGGCTGCGGGCCAGTTGCTCGTGCGCGTTCAGGTGGAGCGCCTCGCCGTGGACGGGAACCACCGCCGCAGGCCGCAGCCAGGAGTAGAGCTGCGCCATCTCTCCCCGCCTCGGATGGCCCGAGACGTGGACGAGGTGGTCATTGTCCGTGACAACCTCGATCTCGCGATCGATCAGCGAGTTGATGATGCGGCCGACCTCGCGCTCATTGCCCGGAATCGTGCGGGAGGAAAAGATCACCCGGTCGCGCTTCGACAGCGAGATTTCCGGATGATCGCCCGAGGCGATGCGCGCCAGCGCGGCACGCGGCTCGCCCTGGCTCCCGGTCAGAAGCAACAGCGCCTTCTCAGGCGGCAGATAGCCGAACACGTCCGGGGAGCGAAACTCGCCGATGCCGTCCAGCCATCCCGTCTCGCGAGCGACCGCCACCGTGCGCTCCATGGCGCGGCCTACCACGACGACTTCGCGGCCGGTCTCGAAAGCGGCTTCGGCAACCGTCCTGAGCCTTGGAATGTGCGAGGCGAAGGTGGTCACGGCCACGCGTGCCGGCGCGCTGCGGATGAGCTCGGCGATGTTGGAGGCGACTTCGGTCTCAGACGGCGAGAAGCCCTCACGAGTCGCGTTGGTGGAATCGCCGATGACTGCGATCACACCCTCGTCGCCGAGCGCGCGGAACTTCGCCTCGTCGGTCGTTCCGGCCGTGGAGGACTGCGGGTCGATCTTCCAGTCGCCAGTATGAACCACGAGCCCGGCCGGCGTGCGGATAGCCAGCGCGTTCGCCTCGGGAATGGAGTGCGCGACCGGGACGAACTCGACGCTGAACGGTCCGAACGCAACCTTGCCGCCCTGCTGCACCACCTGAACGGGGACCTGCGGACCGTGGCGTTCGCCGGCCGCCTTTGCGGTCAGCAGATTAGCCGTGAAGGGCGTAGCCACCAGCGGCACCTTCAGCTGCGGCCACAGATCCAGCACCGCACCGTAATGGTCCTCATGCGCGTGCGTGAGGATGAGCGCGAGCAGGTTCTCCTTCAGGCCGAGCGCGAAGGTGATGTTGGGAAGGATCAGGTCGACGCCCGGCGTTTCGGACGCATGTCCGAAGGTGACGCCGCAATCCACCATGATCCACTGCTTGTTCCGGCCTGGACCATATCCGTAGAGGCCCATATTCATGCCGATCTCGCCCACGCCGCCCAGGGGCACGTAGACCAGTTCGTTCTCGTTCTCGCTCATCGCATCGTCGCCGCAGTGCCAAAGTGCACCTCGCCCGCCGCGATCATGCGGCGGCTTCCGGCATCGGTCAGCACGACCAGGCGTCCCTCATCATCAAGTGTTTCGAATATACCGCGTATCACATCATCGCCGTGGCGTATGGCAACCGGCGCGCCAATCCCCGCCGCCTGCTCCAGCCAGAGCCGTCTTATATCGGGCAGGCCCCTGCCCCCGTTCCAAATTGCATAGAAGCCAACCCACGAATCGCTCAGGGCCTCGAACAGGTCCGCCGCGGTGCAGTCGGAGCCGAGTTCCGCGAGCGACGTCGCCGGGTACGACGTGTCCTTGGGTGCGGCCGCTACGTTGACGCCGATGCCGACGACGGCGGCAAGCCCCGCCTCCTCGTGGGAATGGACCTCCACAAGAACCCCGGCAAGCTTGGCTCCGTCCAGCAGGACGTCATTGGGCCATTTCAGCGCGAGCCGATGCCCGGGCGCCTCGTAGCCATCGAGCACTGTTCGCGCCATGGCGCGCGGCGCGACCGCGGTGATCGCCGAATTGAGGGCCAGGCCCGCGACAAAACCGAGACCGGCTGCAAGAGGCCGATCCGCGACCCCGGGAACGACGAGACTTGCCGCGAGGTTGCCCGACGGCGTCTCCCAAGCCCGGCCGCGACGCCCATGCCCAGCCGTCTGGCGCGAGGTTACGATCCACAGGGGCCGCGAAACCCCGGCCTCCGCTCTCAGCAATCCCTCGGCATTGGTCGATCCAAGGCTTTCATGGGCTTCAAGCCCGTATCCAGCTTTGTCTGCGACCGCCCCGAGAGCAAACCTCATCAGGTCAGAACAGGCTGCGTGCGGCCGCGCTGGCAGCCTCGGCCATCGGCGCGGGATAGATGAAGTACAGCAGCACGAACGCTCCCGTAACCGCGACCATGGCGCGCAATTCCATCGGCATGCGCTCGAACCGCGGCGCGGGCTCGTCGAAGTAGATGATCTTGACGATGCGCAGGTAGTAGAACGCACCCACGACGCTGGTGACCACGCCGATCACCGCCAGCCAGTACAGCTGCGCATTGATGGCCGCGAGGAAGACGTAGAACTTCGCGAAGAACCCGGCGAGCGGCGGAATGCCTGCCAGCGAGAACATCATCATCGCCATGATGAAGCCCATCAGGGCGTCGTTGCGCGCAAGACCCGCAAGATCGTCCACGTTCTCGATGGCCTTGCCGTCACGGCGCATGCCCATGATCACGGCGAAGCAGCCGAGCGTCATGACGACATAGACCACGAGATAGATCAGCACGCTCTGCACGCCCTCGGCGGTGCCTGCCGCGAGGCCGACGAGGATGTAGCCGACATTGCCGATGGAGGAATACGCCATCAGGCGCTTGATGTTGCGCTGGCCGATGGCCGCGAACGAGCCCAGCGCCATGGAGGCGATGGCGATGAACACCACGATCTGACGCCACTGGTCGGCAATCTGCGGGAAGGCATCGATGGCCACGCGGGTGAACAGCGCCATGGCCGCCACCTTGGGGGCTGCGGCGAAGAAGGCCGTCACCGGCGTCGGCGCGCCCTCGTAGACGTCCGGCGTCCACATGTGGAACGGCACGGCGGACACCTTGAACGCAAGACCCGCAAACAGGAACACGAGGCCGAAGATCATGCCGAGCGGCGCGCTTCCGGCGGTCACCGACTGAGCTATGCCGGCGAAGGCCACCGTTCCCGAGAAGCCATAGATCAGCGAGCAGCCATAGAGCAGCATGCCGGACGACAACGCGCCCAGCACAAAGTACTTCAGGCCGGCTTCCGTCGAGCGAAGATTGTCACGGTGGAACGAGGCGATGACATAAAGCGCGAGCGACTGGAGCTCGAAGCCCAGATAGAGCGCGATCAGATCGCCCGCCGAGACCATGATCATCATGCCCGTCGTGGACAGGATGATCAGGATCGCGAACTCGAACCGGTTCAGCCCCTCGTTCTTGAGGAAGTGAAAGCTCATCACTAGCGCACCCAGTGCGCCGACGATGACCAGCACCTTCAGGAACTGCGCGTAGCGATCGAACACGAAGCTGCCATTGAACGCCGTGACCGTTTCGGACGGCGCGCTCAGCACAAGACCGCCGACCACGATCAGCAGGGCGATCGCCAACCCGTTGATCAATGGTGCCGAGCGGTCACCGCGAATGGCGCCGACGAGAACCAGGATCAGCGCGCCTGCTGCCATCAGCAGTTCCGGCAGCGCAGGTGCGAGGTCGGCGGAGGAGAAGCCGTTCATGGTGTCGGACCTGGACCTAGTGTGCGGGTGCGGCCGCTGGCACGGGTGCTGCCGCTGTCGCGGGCGCCGTGGTCACGGTCTGAATGGAAGTGTCAATCAGGTTCTGGACGCTGGCCGAGGTCATGTTGAACACCGGTTCCGGCCACACCCCGAACAGCAGCGTCAGGACGATGAGCGGCGCCAGGATCAGGGCCTCGCGGCGGTTGAGGTCCGACAGAACCGCGATAGCCGGCTTGTCCACCACGCCCCAGATCACCTTGCGGAAGAGCCAAAGGCCATAGGCCGATGACAGGATGACGCCGGTGGTCGCGAAGAAGGCGATCCAGGTGTCCGCCTGGTAGGCACCCAGAAGGCTGAGGAACTCGCCCACGAAACCGGACGTACCCGGAAGGCCGATATTGGCCATGGTGAACAGCAGGAACACGGCCGCGTAGGCCGGCATGCGGTTGACCACGCCGCCATACGCCGCGATCTCGCGGGTGTGGGTGCGGTCGTAGACCACGCCGACGCAGAGAAAGAGCGCGCCCGAGACGATGCCATGCGAGATCATCTGGAAGACGGCACCGTCGATGCCCTGCCGGTTCAGCGAGAAGATGCCCATGGTCACGAAGCCCATATGGGCGACCGACGAATAGGCGATCAGCTTCTTGATGTCCTCCTGCATCAGCGCCACCAGCGAGGCGTAGATGATGGCGATGACCGACAGCACCAGAACCATCGGAGCGAAGAACTCCGACGCATCCGGGAACATCGGCAGCGAGAAGCGGATGAAGCCGTAGCCGCCCATCTTCAGCAGCACGCCCGCCAGGATGACAGAGCCGGCCGTCGGCGCCTCCACATGCGCATCGGGCAGCCAGGTGTGGACCGGCCACATGGGCATCTTGACCGCGAAGCTGGCGAAGAAAGCCAGCCATAGCCAGGTCTGCATGCTTGCCGGGAACTCGAACGCCATCAGCGTCGGGATGTCGGTCGTGCCGGCCTGCACATACATCGCCATGATGGCGAGCAGCATCAGCACGGAGCCGAGCAGCGTGTAGAGGAAGAACTTGAAGCTCGCATAGACGCGGCGCGCCCCGCCCCAGATGCCGATGATGAGGAACATCGGGATCAGGCCTGCCTCGAAGAACAGGTAGAACAGCACAAGATCCAGCGCGCAGAAGACGCCGATCATCAGCGTCTCGAGCACGAGGAACGCGATCATGTATTCCTGAACACGCTTCTCGACCGAGCGCCAGCTCGCCAGGATGCACAGCGGCATCAGGAACGTGGTCAGCAGGACAAGCGGCAGCGAGATGCCGTCTACGCCCAGATGATAGTTGATGGTGTCGCCCAGCCAGGGCGTCTTCTCGACGAACTGGAAATCAGACGAGGACGCGTCGAAGCCCGGCAGGAGGAACAGCGACACCACGAAGGTGACGACCGTCGTCCAAAGCGCGATGTGCCGGACATTGCGCAGCGTCGCGGGATCGTTCCCCCGCATGAACAGCAGGAGCAGCGCACCAACCAGCGGCAGGAAGATGGTGACCGAGAGAATGGGCCAGTCGCTCATTTTGTCAGCCAACCCCGCCGAACATGAACCAGGTGAACAGCCCGGCGACGCCGATCAGCATCGCGAAGGCATAATGATAGACATAGCCGCTCTGCAACTGGACCACGCCGCGCGTGACATCCATGACGCGGGCCGCGACGCCGTTTGGACCGAAGCCGTCGATGATGCGGCCATCGCCGGTCTTCCAGAGGAAGCGGCCGAGCCACTTGGCCGAGCGCACGAAGACCACCTCGTAGACCTCGTCGACGTACCACTTGTTGAGCAGGAAGCGGTAGAGCACGTCGTGACGCCGTGCGAGTTCGACCGGCACGCGCGGATTGACGATGTAGAAGTAGTACGAGGTCACGAAGCCAAGGGCCATCATCACGAAGGGCGAGAGCCTCACCCAGAGCGGCACGTGATGCATCGCCTCGATGATCTCCGGATGGTCACCGCCGGCCAGCGAACCCTTCCAGAACTCCGCGTAATGGTGGCCGATGAAGTCCCCGGAGAACACCACGCCGGCCAGCAATGCGCCGACGCCGAGGATGATCAGAGGGATCGTCATCACGCGCGGTGATTCATGGACATGCTTCATGACTTCGAGCGGAGCGCGCGGCGCGCCGTGGAAGGTCAGGAAGATCAGGCGCCAAGAATAGAAGCTCGTGAAGAGCGCGGCCACCACCGTGAGGACGAAGGCATACATCGCAATCGGCTGCTCGCTGGCGAACGCCGCCTCGATGATGGCGTCCTTCGAGTAGTAGCCTGCCGTGCCGATGACGCCCGGAATGCCGAAGCCGGTCAGCGCAAGCGTGCCGATGATCATCATCCAATAGGTCAGCGGGACCAGCCGGCGGATGCCGCCCATGCGTCGCATATCCTGCTCGTGGTGCATGGCGTGGATGACCGAGCCTGCCCCCAGGAACAGCAGCGCCTTGAAGAAGGCGTGCGTGAAGAGGTGGAACATGCCGGCGGAATAGGCGCCGACGCCGAGCGCGACGAACATGTAGCCGAGCTGCGAGCAGGTCGAATAGGCGATGACCCGCTTGATGTCGTTCTGCACGAGACCGACCGTGGCCGCGAAGAACGCCGTGGTCGCGCCGAAGAAGATCACGACGGCCAGCGCGGTGTGGGAGAGTTCGAACAGCGGCGACATGCGCGCCACCATGAACACGCCCGCCGTCACCATGGTTGCCGCGTGGATCAGCGCGGAAACCGGCGTCGGACCCTCCATCGCGTCCGGCAGCCAAGTGTGCAGGCCGAACTGCGCGGACTTGCCCATGGCGCCCATGAAGAGCAACAGGCAGATCACCGTCATGGCCGGCGCCTCGCCCCAGCCCAGGAAGCTGAAGGTGGCGGCAGCCTTGCCGGGAGCGTCCGCAAAGATGGTCTCGAACGAGACGGAGCCGAACACCGCGTAGATGGCGAAGATGCCGAGCGCGAAGCCGAAGTCGCCGACGCGGTTGACCACGAACGCCTTGATGGCGGCGGCCGAGGCGGAGGGCTTCGTGTACCAGAAGCCGATCAGGAGGTAGCTGGCGAGACCGACGCCTTCCCAACCGAAGAACATCTGGACGAGATTGTCCGACGTCACCAGCATCAGCATGGCGAAGGTGAAGAGCGACAGATACGTGAAGAAGCGCGGCCGCTGCGGATCCTCGTGCATGTATCCGGTGGAATACAGGTGCACGAGAGCGGACACCGAGTTCACCACCACGAGCATGACAACGGTCATCGTGTCGATGCGGAGCGCCCAGTCGATCTCGAGCGCGCCCGAGGTCATCCAGCGCAGCACCTGCACGCGCTCGGCCTCGTGATGGCCCAGGCCGTACTGGAAGAACGCGACCCAGGACAGCAGCGCGGCGATCATCACGGCGCCCGTCGTGATCATTTCCGTGACGCGTGCGCCCGTGGCGACGGGCTGCACCGGGCCATGGCTATCGTGGTCGTCATGGTCGCCGTGGCCGTGCGCATCGTGATGCGCATGCGGATCGGCATGCGCGGCATGACCCATTGTCGGATCCTGCGGCTGCTCGACCTCGACCACATGGGCGTGGTGCCCGTGATGGTCATGATGCCCGTGCCCTGCCCCGCCCATCTGCGCGAGTTCGGCCGCACGGATGCGGTAGGCGCCCAGCAGCGTGATGGCGCCGCCGATGATGGCGCCGATCAAGGGAAGAAAGACGATCGCTTGAAACATGGCGCTGTCTTCAGCCCTTCATCATGTTGACGTCTTCGACCGCGATGGACCCGCGATTGCGGAAGAAGACAACGAGGATCGCGAGTCCGATGGCCGCTTCGGCAGCTGCCACCGTGAGGACGAGAAGTGCGAAGATCTGGCCGACCAGATCTCCGGAAAAGCTGGAGAACGCCACGAAATTGATGTTCACGGCGAGCAGGATGAGCTCGACCGACATCAGGATGACGATGATGTTCTTGCGGTTCATGAAGATGCCGAACACGCCGAGCGTGAACAGGATCGCTGCAACCGTGAGGTAATGTCCGAGGCCGACTTCCATGTCTGTTCTCCCGTACCGCCTCAGAGGCCCTGGCCGGACTTGACCTTGCGCACTTCGACGCCGGTCGCCTTGGTGCGCGCGATCTGCGCCGCAATGTTCTGCCGCTTCACAGTGGGCTTATGGCGGAGCGTCAGCACGATGGCGCCGATCATGGCCACGAGCAGGATCATGCCCGAGATCTGGAAGAAGTAGATGTAGTCCGTGTAGAGCACGCGACCGAGCGCCTCGGCATTGGTGACGTCCGTCGGGGTCGGCGACTGTGCCAGTTGCGGGGCGACGCCGGAGCTCGCCCATCCGCCGACGACCAGCACCAGCTCCGCCAGGACGATGAAGCCGACCAGCGCACCCACCGGCAGATATTGCAGGAAGCCTTCGCGGAGCTGGGCGAAGTCCACGTCCAGCATCATCACGACGAACAGGAAGAGCACTGCGACCGCCCCGACATAGACGACCACCAGGATCATCGCCAGGAACTCTGCCCCAAGCAGCAGGAACAGGCCCGCCGCGCTGCAGAACGCGAGGATCAGGAACAAAACGGAATGCACGGGGTTCCGCGACGAGATGACCATGAAGGCCGACGCCACCGTCACTCCGGCAAACAGATAAAAGAAGGCCGAGGCCAAGCTCATCCGATCCCCCCGTCCCTGTTCGGGACGTCTCTTAAATTGCGCTGCGTGCCGCCGTCCAGAGGATCAGCGGTACGGTGCGTCCAGCTTCAGGCGGCGTTCGATGTCGCGTTCCCAACGGTCGCCGTTCGCGAGCAGCCGCTCCTTGTCGTAGAGCAGTTCCTCACGAGTCTCCGTCGCGAATTCAAAGTTCGGCCCCTCGACGATGGCATCCACCGGGCAGGCCTCCTGGCAGAAGCCGCAATAGATGCATTTCACCATGTCGATGTCGTAGCGCGTGGTGCGGCGGGTGCCGTCATTGCGCCGCGGACCGGCCTCGATGGTGATGGCCAGCGCGGGGCAAACGGCTTCGCACAGCTTGCAGGCGATGCAGCGCTCTTCCCCGTTGGGATAGCGGCGCAGGACATGCTCGCCACGGAAGCGCGGCGAAATCGCGCCCTTCTCGAAGGGATAGTTGATCGTCGACTTCGGCTTGAAGAAGTACTTCATCGCCAGGAGAAAGGCCGACACGAACTCCGTCAGGAAGATCGAGCGGGCGGCTTGATCGAGTTTCATCGTCAGGCTCCCCAGCCGGTGAAGTGCAGGACGGATGCAACCAGCACCACCATGAAGAGCGAGATCGGCAGGAACACTTTCCAGCCCAGCCGCATCAGCTGGTCGTAGCGGTAGCGCGGCACGAACGCCTTCACCATGGCGATCATGAAGAAGACGAGGCTGGCCTTCAGGATGAACCAGATGATCCCCGGCACCCAGGTGAAGGGCGCGAACGGGATCGGCGAAAGCCAGCCGCCCATGAACAGGATGGCCGCGAGCGAGCACATCACCATGATCGACACATATTCGCCGAGCATGAACAGCAGGTACGGGGTCGAGGAATATTCGACCGCGAAGCCGGCGACCAGTTCCGATTCCGCTTCCGGCAGGTCGAAGGGTGGCCGGTTCGTCTCGGCCATGGCCGAGATGAAGAAGATGACGAACATCGGGAACAGCGGCAGCCAGTACCAGCCGAAGATGCCGAACGACGTATCCTGCGCGCGGACGATGTCGCTGAGGTTCAGCGAACCCACGATCAGCAGCACCGAGATGATGACGAAGCCGAGCGAGACCTCGTAGGACACCATCTGCGCCGCAGAGCGAAGCGCACCCAGGAACGGGTATTTCGAGTTCGAGGCCCAGCCGCCCATGATGATGCCGTAGACACCGAGCGAGGAGATCGCGAACAGATAGAGGATGCCGACATTGATGTCGGCCATCACCCAGCCATCGGCGAACGGGATCACCGCCCAGCCGGCAAGCGCAAGCGTCGCGGTGACAAGTGGCGCGAGAAGGAACACGCCCTTGTTGGCGCCCGACGGGATCACCGGCTCCTTCACCACGAACTTCAAGAGGTCGGCGAAGGACTGGAAGAGCCCGAACGGCCCGACCACGTTGGGCCCGCGTCGCAGCTGAACCGCCGCCCAGATCTTGCGATCGGCCAGCAGGTAATAGGCGATCGCCACGAGCAGGACGACGATGATCAGCAGGCTCTGTGCGAGCATGATGACCAGCGGCCAAATCCAGCTATTCCAAGCGTCCTGGAACATCAGGGCCTCACTCAGCGGCTTGAAGTGCGGCGCGCCCGGACACGGCGGCGCACTCGGCCATCAGCGCGGATGCCCGCGCGATGGGATTTGAGAAATAGAAGCTGTCGGACGCGGTGCGGAAGCCAGCTCCGGCCGGGACGGTCACATCGCGAGCGCTCAGCGAACGGAGCCCGTCAATGTCAGACGGCGCGATGGCGTCGATGGCCGCGAAATGCGGGTGCGCCGCATAGAGCGCGCGACGTAGTTCCGACAGGCTGTCATACGGCAGGCGCGCACCGAGCACGTCGGACAGTGCACGAAGCACAGCCCAGTCCTCGCGGGCTTCACCCGGCGGGAACACGGCGCGGGCGCCGATCTGGACGCGACCCTCGGTATTGACCCAGGTCGCATTCTTCTCTGTATAGGCCGCGCCCGGCAGGATGACATCGGCGCGGTTGGCGCCGCGATCACCATGCGTGCCCTGATAGACGACGAAGGCACCGGCTGGCACCTCGACCTCGTCGGCGCCGAGCAAGAACAGCACGTCCAGTGCACCGGGAGCGATCATGCCCGCGACATCGAGCCCGCCGCTCTGGGGAACAAAGCCAAGGTCCAGCGCGCCGACCCGTGCAGCGGCCTTGTGCAGGACCGCAAGTCCATTCCAGTCACCGGAAAGCGCGTTCGCGCCGGACGCGATGCGCGCGGCGAGCGCGAGAACGGCAGCGCCCTCCCCGCCGGCCAGCGCATCCTGCCCGACGATCACCACGGGACGCTTGGCCTTCTTCAGCACATCGGCAAAGCTGCCCGAGCCGTCGGCCAGCGACTTCAGCGTATCGACGCCGGCGCCGAGGTAATCATAGCTGTAGGTCAGGTCGGCATTGGCGCCGATGACCGCCACCCGCGCGCCATTCAGGCGCCAGGCCTTGCGGATGCGCGCGTTCAGCACCGGTGCATCATGGCGCGGATTGGAGCCGATGATGAGGATCAGGTCCGCCTCATCGAGCCCGGCAATCGTCGGATTGAAGATGTAGCTGCTGCGGCCGAGCGACGGGTCGAGCGCTGCGCCATCCTGCCGGCAGTCCATGTTCGAAACACCGAGGCGGCCCATCAGGTCCTTGAGCGCGAACACCTCTTCCACGGAGACGAGATCGCCGGCAATCGCGCCGATGCGGCCCGGCTGAGCGGCCGAAACGCGCTTCGCGATGACGCCGAAGGCCTCGGCCCAGCTTGCCGGACGCAGGCGTCCGTTCTCGCGCACATAGGGGCGGTCGAGACGCTGTGACTTCAGTCCGTCCCACACGAAGCGGGTCTTGTCGGAGATCCACTCCTCGTTCACGTCGTCGTTCTCGCGCGGCAGGATGCGCAGCACTTCGCGGCCACGCGCGTCGACGCGGATGTTCGAACCGAGAGCGTCCATGACATCGATCGACTCGGTCTTCGACAGCTCCCAGGGACGCGCCGTGAAGGCGTATGGCTTCGAGGTCAGCGCGCCGACCGGGCAAAGGTCGATGACATTGCCCTGGAGCTCCGACGTCATCGCGCTTTCGAGATAGGTCGTGATCTCCATGTCCTCGCCGCGCCCGATGGCGCCGAGGTCCGGCACGCCGGCCACTTCGGTGGAGAAGCGGACGCAGCGCGTGCACTGGATGCAGCGCGTCATCGTCGTCTTCACGAGCGGGCCGATATACTTGTCTTCCACCGCGCGCTTATTCTCGGCGAAACGCGACGAGTCCGAGCCATACGCCATGGCCTGGTCCTGCAGGTCGCACTCGCCGCCCTGGTCGCAGATCGGGCAATCCAGCGGGTGGTTGATCAGCAGGAATTCCATCACGCCCTCGCGCGCCTTCTTTACGAAAGGCGTGCGGGTGTTCACGACCGGCGGCTCACCATTCGGGCCGGGGCGCAGGTCCTTCACCGCCATGGCGCAGGAGGCGACCGGCTTCGGAGAGCCCTTCACCTCGACAAGGCACATGCGGCAATTGCCGGCGACCGACAGGCGCTCGTGGAAGCAGAAACGCGGAATTTCCGCGCCGGTCTGTTCCGCAGCCTGAAGCAGCGTGAACTCCGGCGGGACGTCCAGTTCGATGCCGTCGACGATGATCTTGGCCATCTCTCGTACCCTATTCCGCCGCCACCGGCATGACCGTGTCGCCACGGTTACGGGCGGTGAAGTCGTCGATGCGCTTCTCGATTTCCGGCCGGAAGTGCCGGATGAGCCCCTGAACCGGCCACGCCGCCGCGTCGCCCAGCGCGCAGATGGTGTGGCCTTCGATCTGCAGCGAAACCTCGAGCAGGAGATCGATCTCCTTCTTCATGGCCTCGCCGCGCACCATGCGCGTCAGCACGCGCCACATCCAGCCGGTGCCTTCGCGGCACGGCGTGCACTGGCCGCAGCTCTCGTGCTTGTAGAAATGGGCAAGCCGCGCAATGGCCTGGATCACGTCGGTGGACTTGTCCATGACGATGACCGCTGCCGTGCCGAGGCCGGACTTCAGATTGCGCAGGGTGTCGAAATCCATCGACAGCTCCTGGCACTGATGCGCAGGCAGCAAGGGAACGGACGAGCCGCCGGGGATCACCGCCAGCAGATTGTCCCAGCCGCCACGGATGCCGCCGCAATGGCGCTCGACCAGTTCGCGGAAGTCGATGCCCATCTCGACTTCGACATTGCACGGCCGCTCGACATGGCCGGAGATCGTGAAGAGCTTGGTGCCGGTGTTGTTCGGCTTGCCGATGCCCGCGAACCACGCGCCGCCACGGCGCAGGATCGTCGGCACCACGGCGATGCTCTCGACATTGTTGACCGTCGTCGGCGCGCCGTAGAGGCCCATATTGGCCGGGAACGGCGGCTTCAGCCGCGGCATGCCCTTCTTGCCTTCCATGCTCTCGATGAGAGCCGTCTCCTCGCCGCAGATATAGGCACCTGCGCCATGGTGGACGTAGAGGTCGAACGGCCATCCATGAATGTTGTTCGGTCCGATCAGATTGGCCGCATAGGCCTCGTCGACCGCCGCCTGCAGGCGCTCCCGCTCGCGGATATATTCGCCGCGGATGTAGATGTAGCAGGCGTTCGCGTTCATCGCGAAGCTGGCGATGAGGCAGCCTTCGATCAGGGTCTGCGGATCATTGCGCATGATCTCGCGGTCCTTGGCCGTGCCCGGCTCGGACTCGTCGGCATTGACCACGAGGTAGCTCGGACGGCCGTCCGAGACCTTCGGCATGAAGGACCACTTCAGGCCCGTCGGGAAGCCGGCGCCGCCACGGCCACGCAGGCCGGACGCCTTGACCTCGTTGATGATCCAGTCGCGGCCCTGCTCGATCAGGAACTTGGTGCCATCCCAGGACCCGCGCTTTTTCGCGCCTTCAAGACCGGAGTCCTGGAGACCGTAGAGATTGGTGAAGATGCGATCGCGATCATGCAGCATGGATCACTCCGCGTCCTTCTTGCCGGCGATGGTGGAAGACGGCGCGTCGGCTGTCTTCAGCCCCTCGCCTGCGGGATTGGTGGCCGTGTCGGCCGTGTCCTTGCGGAGCGACGGCTCGGCTGGCGCCTCGCTGGCGGCGGCCGCCTGGTCGCTGGCCTTGATGGGGCTTTCGCCGCGCGCAGCACGGTCGCCGGGGCTGTCGGACGCCTGCTTCTCGCCGGGGCTCTGCTCGTGCGGCTTGGCCGCATCGGTCGGCGCCTGCTCGGGGGCCGGTGCGGTGTCGAAGCGGTTGCGCCAGCTGCCCACGACGGAGCCGTCATAAAGCGTCTCGTCGAGCAGCGTGGTCGGACCGCCGGCGGGACCGGACAGCGGACGGTCGATCTGCGGGCCGGGTTTCACCGGGCGTCCATTGCGGAGATCGTCCAGCAGCTTCTCGAAGCTCTCGGGATCGAGGTCCTCGAAATAGTCGTAGTTGATCTGCGCCATCGGCGCGTTGGAGCAGGAGCCCAGGCACTCCACTTCCAGCCAGGAAAGCTGGCCGTCCTCGGAGACGTGGTTCTGGTGGCCGATCACGCGCTCGCAGACATGCATCAGCTTGTCGGCTCCGCGCAGCAGGCACGGCGTGGTGCCGCAGACCTGCACGAAGTGCTTCCCGACCGGCTCGAGCGCGAACATGGTGTAGAACGTCGCGACTTCGAGCACGCGGATATAGGCCATGCCCAGCATTTCCGCGACGGCGCGGATGGCAGGCTCCGGCAGCCAGCCGCCATGCTGCTCCTGCGCCTTCCACAGCAGCGGAACGACGGCGGAAGCCTGGCGGCCTTCCGGATATTTCGCGATCTGGCCCCTCGCCCACTCCACGTTGTCGGGCGTGAAGGCGAAGCTTGCGGGCTGTTCTGCGGCGAGGCGGCGTACGGACATCTCGCGTCTCTTAGCGGTCGACTTCGCCGAACACGATGTCCAGCGAGCCCAGAATTGCACTGACGTCGGCCAATTGATGGCCGCGGTTAAGGAAGTCCATCGCCGCGAGATGGGCGAAACCCGGAGCGCGGATCTTGGCGCGGTACGGCCGGTTGGTCCCGTCCGATACGAGGTAGACGCCGAACTCGCCCTTGGGCGCCTCGGTGGCGGCGTAGACCTCGCCTTCCGGCACCTTGAAGCCTTCGGTGTACAGCTTGAAGTGATGGATGAGCGCTTCCATCGAACGCTTCATCTCGCCGCGCTTGGGCGGCACCACCTTGTTGTTCACCGAGGAGATCGGCCCGCCGCCATCAATGGAGCGCAGCTTCTCGATGCACTGCTTCATCATGGACGCGGACTGGCGCATCTCCTCCATGCGGACAAGATAGCGATCATAGCAGTCGCCGTTCTTGCCGATCGGGATGTCGAAATCGAGCTCGTCGTAGCACTCGTAAGGCTGCGACTTGCGCAGGTCCCAGGCCGCGCCCGAACCGCGCACCATCACGCCCGAGAAGCCATAGGCCCAGGCATCCTCAATGGACACGACGCCGATATCGACGTTGCGCTGCTTGAAGATGCGGTTCTCGGTAAGGAGATCGTCCAGGTCCTGAACCACGTTCAGGAACGGGTCGCACCAATTGTAGATGTCGTCGAGCAGGTCGTTCGGCAGATCCTGATGGACGCCGCCCGGGCGGAAATAGGCCGCGTGCATGCGCGAGCCGGACACCCGCTCATAGAACACCATCAGCTTCTCGCGCTCGTCAAAGCCCCAGAGCGGAGGCGTCAGCGCACCCACGTCCATCGCGAACGTGGTGACGTTCAGCAGGTGCGACATGATGCGGGTGAGTTCAGCCATCAGCGTGCGGATCAGCTGGCCGCGACGAGGAACCTCGACGCCGACCAGCTTCTCGATGGCCAGGCACCAGGAGTGCTCCATGCACATGGGCGAGCAGTAATCGAGCCGGTCGAAGTAAGGCAGGCCCTGCAGGTAGGTCTTGTACTCGAGCAGCTTCTCGGTGCCGCGATGCAGCAGTCCGATATGCGGATCGACGCGCTCGACCACTTCGCCGTCCAGCTCCAGCACAAGGCGGAGCACGCCGTGCGCCGCCGGATGCTGCGGGCCGAAATTGATGGTGAAATTGCGGAGTTCGGCTTCGGACATGATCAGGACTTGGCTTTCTCGTCGCCGGGCAGCGCGTATTCCACGCCCTCCCAGGGACTCAGGAAGTCGAAGTTGCGGAACTCCTGCGGCAGGCGCACGGGCTCGTAGACGACGCGCTTCTGCGTGTCGTCATACTTCACCTCGACGAAGCCGGTCAGGGGGAAGTCCTTGCGCAGCGGATGCCCCTCGAAGCCGTAATCCGTGAGGATGCGGCGCATGTCCGGGTGGCCGGAGAACAGGATACCGTAGAGGTCGTAGGCCTCCCGCTCGAACCAGTTGGCGGCGGGGAAGATCTCCACGCAGCTCTCGACCGGCGTCATGTCGTCGGTCTGCACCTTGAGCCGGATGCGCGCGTTCTTCTTGGGCGACAGCAGGTGGTAGACCACGTCGAAGCGCAGCGCGCGCTGCGGATAGTCCACGCCGCAGACGTCCAGCAGGCACCAGAACTGGCACTCGGGATCGTCGCGCAGGAAGCGCAGCACCTGCAGGATTTCGGAGCGCTCCACCTCTACCGACAGCTCACCGAGGGTGATGCCGTGGCTGAGGATCGCGCCGCCGAGTTGCTGCGCCAGGCGCTCGCCGATTTGGATGTGGCTTTCGTCCATGATCTGCCGAACAGGCCTCGCCTAGCGTTCGATGGTGCCGGTGCGGCGGATTTTCCGCTGCAGCAGAAGCACGCCGTAGAGCAGCGCTTCGGCCGTGGGCGGGCAGCCCGGCACATACACATCGACCGGCACGACGCGGTCGCAACCGCGCACCACCGAATAGGAATAGTGATAGTAGCCGCCGCCGTTTGCGCACGACCCCATGGAGATGACGTAGCGCGGCTCCGGCATCTGGTCATAGATCTTGCGGAAGGCCGGAGCCATCTTGTTGCACAGCGTGCCGGCAACGATGATCACGTCCGACTGGCGCGGGCTGGCGCGCGGCGCGAAGCCAAAACGCTCGGCATCGTAGCGCGGCATCGACATGTGCATCATCTCGACAGCGCAGCATGCCAGGCCGAAGGTCATCCACATCAGCGAACCGGTGCGGGCCCAGGTGACCAGGTCCTCGGTCGAGGTGACGATGAAGCCCTTGTCGGAGAGCTCGCGGTTGACCTCGTTGAAGAACGGATCATCCGGGCGCTGAGCCGGAACCGAGGGGCCGCGCGAACAGCCGGTGGCCGGATCGATGATGTCGGTGCCGGAGGCCGGCAGGCGCGCCGCCAGTGGTGAATTCGGATCGATGATGCCCGGTACGCCCGGACGGTTGCTCTGCGGGCTCAATCCCATTCCAGAGCTCCCTTCTTCCACTCGTAGACAAAGCCCACGGTCAACACTCCCAGAAACACGATCATCGACCAGAAGCCGACGGAGCCGACATCACGGAAGGCAACCGCCCACGGGAAAAGGAAGGCCACTTCCAGATCGAAGATGATGAACAGGATGGCCACGAGATAGAACCGGACATCGAACTTCATGCGGGCGTCTTCGAACGCGTTGAAACCGCATTCGTAGGCAGACAGCTTTTCCGGATCCGGGCTGCGATACGCAACGAGGAAGGGCGCAACAAGAAGCGCGAGGCCAATCACCAGGGCCACCCCGATGAATATGGCGAGCGGAAGATATTCTGCAAGAACCGCGTTCATGACGACGCCTGTGCGATTGGGGCCGACCCGGTGATCGGCGTCAGGTCCGGCAGGGCCGGGACCCCGCAAGGCTTGGCGCCGACCCGTTGGATCGGCTGGCGCAGGCTTATCCAAGCCGCGCAGGCGACGCAAGCGCGCCCGGCTTATAATCGGTCCAATTCCAGAAAATAAGGCATGGTGCATACCAGCCGTGCTGGCCACACAAGATTTCGGGCCCACGCCTTATGACCGTCCTGCGACACACCGACTTGCGCGTGACAAAGCGTTGCGCGAGTCGGCGGGCGCCAAGTTCCTGCTAGCGGAGCATCGCGACAGGTCGGCTACGCACGAACGGATCCGGGGCGACCGTCAACGCCCGCAGATCCAAACATCACCGGCCCGAAGGCGACCCCTACTTCTTGGCTTCCTTGGAGCGGCCCACGGTGTCACCCACGACTGAGTTCTTGGTGGACGCCGCGGCGGCGGAGACCTTCGGCACCACCTTCTTGGGCTTCTTCGCTTCCCGGTTGCTTCGCTGTTCCTTGGCCATCATTGCCTCCTTGCGTGGCGCGAGTCGCGCCCTGCTTCACAGCTGCGGGTGCCCACGTCCGGCTGGCGCTCCGCGACCGCCATACCGCCGATCACGGGATTGGCTGAATCTCGAATTCGCGGACCATGAGTTCGGCAAGACCGGCTGCACTCTTGATCCTGTACTGGAAAATGCCGTCACGGCCCTGTGGCATCTGCCGAATGACCTTATACGCCCCCGAAGGGGTAGCAAGAGAAGGCGCCCGGAAGGTAACCGATGCGCCGACGAGAAATTCGTGTTCCTGTTCCATCAAGTCAATATGAGGATCGGGGCGCCCAGATACAATCCATTTATTTTCTGCCGACCATGCTGAACAGACCGACCGAAAGTAGCGGCGGCTTTTCCTCTACGTATTTCAAGACGTTCTATCGTAGCGGGCCGCTTTCGCATCTATGCCGGCAGAATCGTCTGGAGCACCTGCCGGGCACCCCGGAACCTCCCTTGCTCAATGCCGGGAATCATCGGGCGATCGCTCGTCCTGAAACGCAGGCAGTCTCTTTGGGACGCATAAGCGACGAACGCTTCAAGGGCGTGTCGAACGCGTGCAGCATGTATCTGAGGAAGGACCCGGAAGGCCGGGGCGCGGTGCCCGGTGGGCAGGCGCTTCAAGGGCTAAGCCATTGATATAATGGCGGGAGTGACGGGGCTCGAACCCGCGACCTCCGGCGTGACAGGCCGGCGCTCTAACCAACTGAGCTACACCCCCAGGAGCGTCCGAACCGGTCGCTCAAGGTGGGCGTGAACTACGATACCCCCTGCCCCAAGTCAACGGTCTGGCGGCGGCTCATGACGCTTTTCCGAATTTTTCGCGACGTCGCGCACGTGGCGCTGGAACGCAAAACGCCGGCTCCTCGCGGAACCGGCGTCTGAATTGGTGGGCAGTGACGGGATCGAACCGCCGACATCCTGCGTGTAAAGCAGGCGCTCTACCAGCTGAGCTAACCGCCCGTTGCGCTCTCTCTAAGTCGGAATCATGCGCAGGCGCAAGACGCCGCGCACGACGCGCTCACGAATGTCCGTTGATCGCGTCCTTCAGAACCTGACCCGCGCGGAACTTGGGCGTCTTCGACTCGGGGATCTTGATGGCCTCCCCGGTCCTCAGATTGCGGCCCACGCCGGCGGCGCGCTTCACCACCTGGAAGGTGCCGAATCCCACCAAACGCACGTCCTCGCCCTGCTTCAGCGTCTCCACGATCGAATCGATGGCGGCCTCGACGGCCCTGGTCGCATCTTGCCGGCTCAACCCGGCGCTCTCGGCGACCTTTCCGATCAGATCCGATTTGTTCATCCTGCCGCCCCTTCGCATCTCGCGCCGTTCCGCAGCCCCTCGAAACGAGCGGGCAAACTTCCGCGAAACACCGGGAAACGCAAGGAAAAGGCGCACTTGATTCGCCGCCGCGGCGAGGGTGTGGCCCCATCGGCACAGAACATACGCAAACGGCCCGCAGATGCGGGCCGTTCACAGTTCTCGTTCGTAGGAGGTCAGTGCGCGGTGACGACCGCCGGATCCTCGGGATGAGGATTCGGCATGGGGTCTGCCGCTTCTTCCCACTCGATAGGCTCAGGCTGGCGCAGCAAGGCGTGCTGCAACACCTCGTTCAGGTGACGGACGGGAATGATCTCCATCCCGCTCTTCACATTGTCCGGGATGTCGATCAGGTCCTTGGCATTGTCCTCGGGGATCATCACGGTCTTGATGCCGCCGCGCAGCGCGGCCAGCAGCTTCTCCTTCAGACCTCCGATGGGCAGCACCCTGCCCCGCAGCGTGATCTCGCCGGTCATGGCGATGTCACGACGCACGGGAATGCCCGTCATCACCGAAACGATCGCGGTGGCCATCGCCACGCCGGCCGAGGGGCCGTCCTTCGGGGTTGCCCCTTCCGGCACGTGGACATGGATGTCGCGCTTCTCGAACAGCGGAGGCTTGATGCCGAAATCGACCGCACGCGAACGGACATAGGAGGCCGCCGCCGAAATCGATTCCTTCATCACGTCCTTGAGGTTGCCCGTCACGGTCATGCGACCGCGTCCCGGCATCATCACGCCCTCGATGGTCAGGAGCTCGCCGCCGACTTCCGTCCAGGCAAGACCCGTCACCACGCCGACCTGATCCTCCATCTCCGCCTCGCCGTAGCGGTACTTCGGCACGCCGAGATACTGCTCGAGGTTCTCCTCCGTGACGTCGACCTTCTTGACCTTGCCAAGCACGATCTCCTTCACGGCCTTGCGGACCATGGTCGCGACTTCACGCTCCAGGCTGCGGACGCCGGCTTCCCGCGTGTAGCGGCGCACCATCGTCATCAGCGCGGCGTCGTCGATCGACCACTCCTCGGGCTTCAGGCCATGCTTCTTCACCTGGCCGGGGATGAGGTGGCGGCGAGCGATCTCCGCCTTCTCGTCCTCGGTGTAGCCGGCGATACGGATGATCTCCATGCGGTCCATCAAGGGGCCGGGGATGTTCAGCGTGTTCGCCGTGGTGATGAACATCACGTTGGACAGATCGTAGTCGACCTCGAGATAGTGGTCGTTGAACGAGCCGTTCTGCTCCGGATCCAGCACTTCGAGAAGTGCCGAGGCCGGGTCGCCGCGATAATCCATGCCCATCTTGTCGATCTCGTCGAGCAGGAAGAGCGGGTTGGCCTTCTTCGCCTTCTTCATCGACTGGATGACCTTGCCGGGCATCGAGCCGATATAGGTGCGCCGATGGCCGCGGATCTCGGCCTCGTCCCGGACGCCGCCAAGCGACATGCGGACATATTCACGGCCGGTAGCCTTGGCGATGGACCTGGCGAGCGAGGTCTTGCCGACGCCCGGAGGTCCGACAAGGCACAGGATCGGGCCCGCGAGCTTGTTCGCACGGCTCTGCACCGCAAGGTACTCGACGATGCGCTCCTTGACCTTGTCCAAGCCGAAATGCTCGGCGTCGAGCACCTGCTCGGCAAAGGACAGGTCCTTGCGGACCTTGGACTTGTCGCCCCATGGAATCGTCAGCAGCCAGTCAAGGTAGTTGCGCACGACGGTGGCTTCCGCCGACATCGGGCTCATCTGCTTCAGCTTGCGCAGCTCCGCATTGGCCTTGTCACGGGCTTCCTTGGAGAGCTTGGTGTTCTTGATCTTCTCTTCGAGTTCGGCGGTGTCGTCGCGGCCTTCATCGCCGTCGCCGAGCTCCTTCTGAATCGCCTTCATCTGCTCGTTGAGATAGTACTCGCGCTGCGTCTTCTCCATCTGGCGCTTGACGCGCGTGCGGATGCGCTTCTCCACCTGCAGCACGGAGATCTCACTCTCCATGAGGCCGAGCACACGCTCCAGCCGCTCAACGACGTTGAGCAGTTCGAGCACGCCCTGCTTCTCGGGGATCTTCACCGAGAGGTGGGATGCGATGGAGTCGGCCAGCTTCGACGCATCGTCGATCTGCGTCACGGCGGTGACGATCTCGGACGCAATCTTCTTGTTGAGCTTCACATAGCTCTCGAACTCGCTGACCACGGACCGCGCCAGAGCCGCAGGCTCGACGCCCTCGCCGTTGATGTCGGCAAGCGTCTCTGCTTCGGCCTCGTAGAAGTCCTCACGACCGCTGTAGCGCGAGACCTGCGCACGGCCGAGGCCTTCCACCAGCACCTTCACGGTGCCGTCGGGAAGCTTCAGAAGCTGCAGCACATTCGCGAGCGTGCCGATCTTGTAGATGGCGTCGGCTGCCGGGTCGTCGTCCGTGGGGTTGAGCTGCGTGGCCAGAAGGATCGGCTTGTCCTCCTTCATAACGGCTTCAAGCGCGCGGATCGACTTCTCGCGCCCTACGAAGAGCGGCACGATCATGTGCGGGAACACGACAATGTCGCGCAAAGGCAGGACGGGATAGGTACCGCTTTCCCCCGGAACCGGCAGGTTGGCCTTGGAACCAGTCATAGGATCATTCCTTTCGCGGTGCCGGCACGATGGCCCGGCACCGAAAGCCTGGGGCGATTTCGGCTTCGCGCGGAGCACCGCGCAATATCGCTTGTGGCGGATGACCGTCGCACTTCGTGCCGACGGTAGTTGTTGATGAAGAGATGGTCGGTGCGGCACGGCGTTTCAAGACGCCGTGCCGTGCAGTCGCGACCTGTAAGAACCGGCGAGAACAGGGCCGGTTCTGCGCTCATCAGGCGCTGGCTTCCGAGGCGTCCTTCGCGCGGTCGGAGTAGATGTAGAGCGGCTTCGCGCCGCCCTCGATCACATCCGCCGAGACGACCACTTCATCCACGCCTTCCAGTCCCGGAAGGTCGTACATCGTGTCGAGCAGGATCGCTTCCAGGATGGAGCGAAGCCCGCGGGCACCGGTTTTCCGCTGGATGGCTTTGCGCGCCACCGCACCAAGCGCATCCTCGTGCAGGGAAAGCTCGACGCCCTCCATCTCGAACAAGCGCTGGTACTGCTTCACCAGCGCGTTCTTCGGCTCCATCAGGATCTTCTTGAGGGCGCTCTCATCAAGATCCTCAAGCGTCGCGATGACCGGCAGGCGGCCGACGAATTCCGGGATCAGGCCGAACTTCAGCAGATCCTCGGGCTCGACCTCGCGGAACACCTCGCCGGTACGGCGATCCTCCGGTCCGGACACACGTGCGCCGAAACCGATGGACGTGGCCTTGCCGCGCGAGGAGATGATGCGCTCAAGACCTGCGAAGGCGCCGCCGCAGATGAACAGGATGTTCGTCGTGTCGACCTGCAGGAATTCCTGCTGCGGATGCTTGCGGCCGCCCTGCGGGGGAACGCTGGCAACCGTGCCTTCCATGATCTTCAGAAGCGCCTGCTGCACGCCCTCGCCCGACACGTCGCGCGTGATCGACGGATTGTCGGACTTGCGGGAGATTTTGTCGATTTCGTCGATGTAGACGATGCCGCGCTGCGCGCGCTCGACATTGTAGTCGGCGGACTGCAGCAGCTTCAGGATGATGTTCTCGACATCCTCGCCCACATAGCCGGCTTCAGTCAGCGTGGTGGCGTCGGCCATCGTGAACGGCACGTCGAGGATGCGCGCCAGCGTCTGCGCCAGAAGCGTCTTGCCGGAACCGGTCGGGCCGGCGAGCAGGATGTTCGACTTCGCGAGCTCGACATCGTTGTGCTTGGTGGCGTGGTTCAGGCGCTTGTAGTGGTTGTGCACCGCGACCGAGAGAACCTTCTTCGCCTGGTCCTGCCCGATGACATAGTCGTCGAGGACCTTGCGGATCTCCTTCGGGGTGGGCACCCCGTCGCGCGACTTCACCAGCGAGGATTTGTTCTCCTCGCGGATGATGTCCATGCACAGCTCGACGCATTCATCGCAGATGAACACCGTCGGGCCAGCGATCAGCTTGCGGACCTCGTGCTGGCTCTTGCCGCAGAACGAGCAGTAGAGCGTGTTCTTCGAGTCGCTGCCGGCCTTGCTCATATCGTCCAATCCTTCCAGCGGCGACTGCCACGGGCCCGGCGCCCTTGCACCTGAACCTTCGAGGCTAGGCCCGCCGGCCTAACAATGTGTTTCGCAGCGCCCGCACCCCGGATGCCGCACCAGAATCCTCACCCACACCTAAGACTCGCTGCGAATGTGACCATGGTAGGGCCGTTCGGATCAACCCACCTAGGGTACGCAGGCTGCGGATCAGGTGCTGCAAATCGCGGGCCAAGGGTCAGGGAGCCTTTCCCCCCGACCCGATCCGTCCCCTCAGGTGGCGGAAGTCAGCTTGGCTGCGCCTTCGCCGTCGTCGGGACGGGTTTCCAGCACCTGGTCGACGAGGCCGAAATCCTTGGCCTGGTCCGCCGTCATGAAATGGTCGCGGTCGAGCGTGCGTTCAATAGTCTCGAGGTCGCGGCCGGTGTGCTTCACGTAGATCTCATTGAGACGACGTTTCAGCTTCACGATGTCCTCGGCATGACGCTCGATGTCCGAGGCCTGCCCGCGGAAGCCGCCGGACGGCTGATGCACCATCACGCGCGCGTTCGGCGTGCAGAAGCGCATGTCCTTTTCACCGGCAGTCAGGAGCAGCGAACCCATGCTGGCTGCCTGCCCGATGCACAAGGTCGACACCTTCGGACGGATGTACTGCATGGTGTCATAGATCGCGAGACCCGACGTAACCACCCCGCCCGGCGAGTTGATGTACATCGAGATTTCCTTCTTGGGGTTTTCCGACTCCAGAAAGAGAAGCTGCGACACGATGAGGGACGCCATGCCGTCCTCCACCGGGCCGGTCAGGAAGATGATGCGTTCCTTGAGCAGCCGCGAGAAGATGTCGTAGGCGCGCTCGCCCCGGTTCGTCTGTTCGACGACCATGGGGACGAGGTTCATGTAGGTTTCATACGGATCGCGCATCTCAACTCCTCAGGCGCGGCCGCTCAGGCCGCTCAAACTTCCTCGGATTCAGCGTCTGCGAACAGTTCTTCGCGCGTCACGGTCTTGTCGGAGACGTCGGCGAGCTCGACGATATGGTCGATCACCTTCTCCTCGAAGATCGGCGCGCGGAGTTCGGCAAGCGCCTCCGGCGTTTTCTGATAGAATTCCCAGACCTGCTGTTCCTGGCCCGGGAACTGGCGGGCACGCTCGACTACGGCGCGAGTCACCTCGTCGTTCGTCACCTGGATATCGGCCTTCTCACCGATCTCCGCAAGGAGCAGGCCGAGACGCACGCGACGCTCTGCGATGGTGCGGTACTCCGCCTTCAGCTCGTCCTCGCTCTTGCCTTCCTTGGCCGCGTCGCCGCCCTGGGCGATCTCGCGCTCCACCTGCGTCCAGATTCCCGCGAACTCCTGCTCGACGAGGCTCGGCGGCAGGTCGAAGCTGTGCGTCGAATCAAGTGCATCGAGCAGCGCGCGCTTCAGCTTCTGGCGCGATGCCTGCTTCTGCTGGTTGCCGATCTGCTCGCGTACGGCATCCTTCAGCTTGTCGAGCGATTCCATGCCCAGCTTCGTGGCCAGCTCATCGTCCGCCTTCGCGTTCTGCGAGGAGGCGATGCCCTTCACCGTCACGGCGAAGGCGGCGTCCTTGCCGGCCAGTTCGGTTGCCCGGTAGTCCTCGGGGAAGCTCACGGTCACGGTCTTTTCATCGCCGGCCTTGGCGCCGACCAGCTGCTCCTCGAAGCCGGGGATGAACTGTCCCGAGCCGAGCACCAGCGGATGATCATTGCCGGCGCCGCCCTCGAACGGCGTGCCGTCGATGGAGCCGACGAAGTCGATCGTGATCTGGTCGCCGGTCTCGGCTGCTCCGTCCTTCGGCTCGAAGGTGGCGTTCTGCTCGGCAATGCGCGCCAGCATCTCGTCGACCTGCTCGTCGGAGATGTCGGTCACGAGGCGCTCGACCTTGATGGTCTTCAGGTCGCCGACCGTGATCTCCGGCAGCACCTCGACCTCGACCGTATAGGCCAGGTCGTTCTTGCCGGCGGCGACGCCCTCGATCTCGGCCTGCTCTTCCGGCAGCGACACCTTGGGCTGGCCGGCGAGCTTGATCTTGTTGTCCTCGACGATCTTCTGGTTCGCCTCGGTCATCACCTCCTGCAGCACCTCGCCGAACACCGAGCGGCCATAGAGGCGCTTCAGGTGGGCGGCCGGCACCTTGCCGGGGCGGAAGCCCTTGATCTGGACCTTGCCCTGCAGGTCGCTGAGACGGGTCGCGACGCGGCTGTCGAGATCGCCGGCCGGCACCGTGATGCGGAATTCGCGCTTCAGTCCCTCGGAAAGGGTTTGGGTGACCTGCATTGTTCTTCTTCCGGATCGTACGGGCTCGCGACGGAGCACCAGCTCTGAATGGATTTCCGGCGGGTCTCGCTAATGGTGCGGGCGGAGGGACTCGAACCCCCACACCTTGCGGCGGCAGGACCTAAACCTGCTGCGTCTACCAATTCCGCCACGCCCGCGCCGGGCGAGCCCCCTCACGGAGGCGGTCGCGTCTATAGCATGCGGATTGCGCTTCGCACGCAAAAAAGAGCGCAAGCCCGACTTGGTGTCCCGGAAGCGCCTGCGCTGTCCGGGACCCATACGCTCCGAGTGTTCTGATGGGGCGATGGCAGAACCGCGAACTCACGGCGTATGAGCCCCGGAGAGACGCTGCGCATCTTCCGGGACGCGCTCAACGACGCCCGAGGTAATCCCGTTTGCCGACGGGCACGCCCTTATGACGCAGGATGTCGTAGGCTGTCGTGACGTGGAAGAAGAAGTTCGGCAGCGCGTGCTGCAGCAGGAATTCCTGCCCCCTGAAGGCAAACGACTGCTTCCCGGCCGTCAGCAGCACGTCTCGCTCTTCCGACCCGTCGATCTGCTCCGGACGCACCGTCTGCAGGAAGGCGACCGTTCGGGAAATCCGATCCTGGAGCTCGGGGAACGTTGCCTCATTATCCTCGAAGCTTGGCATGTCGATGCCTGCCAGGCGCGCCGCGCAGCCCTTGGCGGTGTCGCTTGCCCGTTGCACCTGGCTGGACAGCGGCCCCATGTCCTCGATCAGCCGCGCCTGCACGAGAGCATCCGGATCGACGCCCTGCTCGTCGGCGAAGGCCAGTCCCTTGTCGAGGATGGCGGACAGATTGGCGAAACCGTGGAGGAACACCGGCACGCTGGTTTGATACATCGAAAGAGGCATGCACGTTTCTCCTGTTGAGGCGTCAGACGCCGTAGCGCTCGGCGCGAATATCCTGGGGAGCCACGCCGGCGGCCACGAGGGCGTCGGCGGCAGTGTCCACGAAGGCATTGGAGCCACAGATGAAGGTCCGCTGCGGCGGGTCCGGCAGGCGCGCCAGCACCTCCGCCAGCATCGCGGCGTCCAGCCGGCGGCTGAAATCACCTGCCCGGCGCGGCTTGTCGCGCGTCAGCGTCAGGACGATCTGCGCGCCATCCTTGGCGCCTTCCAAAGCCAGCAATTCGTCGCGGAAGATCACGTCGTTCCATGTGCGCGCCGACACCAGCAGCAAGGCCGGAACGGTGGAGCCCGCCCCTGCCCGATGCCGCAGCATTGACATCAGCGGCGCGACCCCGGAGCCCGCCCCGATCAGCAGCAGCGGCCCGCCATCCTCGACCGACCACACGAAGTGCCCGCCCAGCGGCCCACGCACTTCGATCTCGTCGCCGACTGCCGCCACCTCATGGAAGAACGGCGACACCTCACCGCTCTCCAGGCGCTCTATAGCGAGCTCGATCCACGGTCCGTCCTCCGGAGCGGAGGCGATGGAGTAGGCGCGCCGTGCCTCGTAGCCATCCGGCGCGACCAGGCGGATGTCGACGTGCTGCCCCGCCCGGAAGCCGAACGGCTCGGCAGGACGAAGGAAGAAGGATGTGACGGTCGGCGTGCGCGCCACGATGCGGGTGATCGTGGCCGTCTGCCAGTGCAGGGAAGTGGACGCCATCAAACCCCACCTGCGTCCCGGAAGATGCGAATGCATCTGTCCAGGACCCATACGCTGTGTGCTTGCGATCTGAATCGCTGCCTGTCCGCTATCGACCAGAGCGGAGCGCATGGGTCCCGGACAGCGCGTTCGCGCTTCCGGGACGCAGCCATCGGCATCGCAGCCCCATCACGCATCGCTGGAATAACGCTGCTCGCGCCACGGATCGCCATAGGCGTGGTAGCCGCGCAGTTCCCAGAAACCCAGCTCATCGCGCTCGGTGAACTGCAGGCCCGTCACCCATTTCGCCGATTTCCAGAAATAGAGATGCGGCACCAGCAGCCGCGCGGGGCCGCCATGCTCGTGCGTCAGCGGCAGGCCCTCATATTTCAGAGCCACCATGGACTTGCCGCCGACGAGATCCGCGGTCGGCACATTGGTGGAATAGCCGTCATAGGAATGGGCCAGCGTGAAATCGGTCGGCGCTTCCACCCCTGCTGCCGCCAGCACGTCGTCGATCAGCACGCCCTCCCACGGGGTGTCGAGCTTCGACCAGGTGGTGACGCAATGGATGTCCCGCGTCATCCGCGTCATCGGCAGCGCGTTGAACTCGTCCCAAGTCCATTTCACCAGCGGGCGTGGGCCGTGCTTCAGCTCGAAGGTCCAGCGCGCCGCCTCGATGCGAGGCGTGGGCCCGGCCGACAAGACCGGGAAGTCGTCGGTCAGGTGCTGGCCGGGCGGCACGCGGCCTTCCGGCTCCTGCGGCCTGGGGCGTCCAAAGAAACCGCGCGTGATCATGCCGTCCTCCATGGCGGAAACCAGTTCAGGCGCAGGTTACACGTGCCTGTTGCCAAGGCCATGTCGGTGAAGTCACCACGGCAGGGGCTGCCCGAGATGGAAGAAGCCGCCTGTCGGTCCGTCCTCCGCCAGCGTCGCAAGCTGCACGCTGGTGCGCCCGCCGGTCTCGATGTCGAGATCGGCGCCTGCTCCACCCATATCGGTCCTCACCCAGCCGGGATGCGCCGAGTTCACCTTGATGGCGGTGTCGCGAAGTTCATGCGCCAGATGCACCGTGAAGGCGTTCAGCGCCGTCTTGGAGGCATCATAGGCGAAGCCCTTGGCGTCATAGATCGGCGAAGCGGGATCGGCGTGCAGGGTCAGCGAGCCCAGGATGCTGGAGAGGTTCACGATCCGGCCGGCGGCCGATTTGCGCAGAAGCGGGAGAAGTTCGCGGGTCAGCGCAACCGGTGTGAAGAAATTCACGTCGAAGGTGTCACGCAGGATGTCCGGCTCGACGCTCAGCGTGGTGTTCGTTCCCATTCCCTCGTGCATGACGCCGGCATTGTTGACGAGGATATCGAGATGGCCGAAGCGGCTCTCTATCTCGTTCCGGACGACTGCGCGCCCCGCGTCTGTACTGATGTCGGAGGCGATGAAGTGCGCGTCCGCGCCGCCTTTGCGCAGAGAGGATACCGCCTCCTCGCCCTTTCCCGCATCGCGCACCCCGATGATCACCGTCACGCCGAGCGCGCCGAGTTGCCGCGCGGTCTCCAGACCGAGCCCGCGATTGCCGCCGGTGATGAAGGCGAACCTGTTCTGCTGCTGATCCGGCATGATGGACTCTTGCGTTTTATCTAACGGTCATTACATTTCTAGTCTGTAGACGTGCCTGTCAACGGGCTTGTACTGGTTCAGAAGGAATGGAAGGAACGCGTTATGGCACTCGGCCGGCCCCGGTCATTTGACACCGACACCGCCCTCGCTGCGGCGATGGGGGTGTTTTGGCGTCGCGGCTACGAAGGCGCTTCGCTGGCTGAGCTGACGAAGGCCATGGGCATCAACCCGCCCAGCCTGTACGCAGCCTTCGGAAACAAGGAGCAGTTGTTCCGCGCCGCGCTCGACCGCTATGGCGAGCGCCGCTCCGAGTTCTTTGCCTGGGTTCTTGAAGCGCCGACGGCGCGCGAGGTGCTTGAGCGCATCTTCCGTGGCACCGCGGAAAGCTCCACCACGCCCGGCGAGCCGCGCGGTTGCCTCGTGGTTCAGAGCGGCACGGCCTGCAGCACTGCCGATGATTCGGTGGCGAAGGAGATCGTCGCCCGACGTCGCGGCATCGAGGAGGCAGTGACCGCCCGGTTCCAGCGCGCCAAGGACGAGGGAGACCTCGCGCCGGACGTCTGCCCGGTGGCTCTCGCCCGCTATGTCAGCGCGGTCGTCCAGGGCATTGCCCTGCTCGCCGCCAATGGCGCGGAGCGCGAGGAGCTTCAGCAGGTTGCCGAGATTGCGATCCGCACCCTCCCCGCCGGTCAGAGCGCGTCCGACTCGCGGTCGGCTCAGGAGCCCGCTATGACGGCGGGATGCATCGAGCCAGCCAACCAGCACTGACGCGACGCCTGCTGCTGACCACGGGTATCGCCGCTCTCTTGGCGAGACCTGACCTTGCGTCCGCACAGGGCGCATCCCCGCCGATCCTGCTTGCCATCAAGCCGGGCGAGTGGGCGGTGCCGGGCACCTCGCAAACTTTGCTCGCGCCCCTGATCAATGGCGCGGCGGCAGGCCCGCTGGTGAACACGGTCGCCGGTGCAGAGACCATCCTCGACATCAGCAACGGCACCGCTGCGGCTTTGCGGTTCTCTGTGCAGGGGCTTCGCTCGTCCATAGCGCCGGACGAACCGGTGCCCGCAGGACAGACCCGCACCATCAGGTTCACCGCGCCGGACGCCGGCACCTTCGTCTACAGGTTTCACGCAGAGGCTGAGGAAAACGTCGGCGAGACGGTTCTGCTGGCGGGTCCCGTCATCGTGGGCGGCAACGATCCCGCTGTGGCGGACCGCGACATCTGCGCCGCGTTCAGCATTCTCAACCTTGCCGGCGAAGACGGGTCGCGGCGCAGGTTGGTGCTGGTGAACGGCGGCCCGGCTCTCTCCGTGTCCGCGCGGCTCGGCGAGCGCCTGCGCCTTCGCCTGGCCAATCTCGCGGAGGACGTGGCGCCGCTTCGCCTGCCGGAGGGCGCCCGCATCATCGCGCTCGATGGCCAGCCCTGCGCACCGTTTCCTCCGCTCGACAATGTGCTGCTCCTGCCGCCGCTCGGCCGCGCCGACATCCTCCTCGACATGCCGGCCTTGCCCGGCGACGTGGTGGTGAAGGACGATCTCACGCCGGATCATGTCCTCGTCCGCATCGCCGTGGCCGGCGAACCCGTCGCCGCGCGAACACTCGCGGACAGGCTCCCTGACAACCCACGCCTTCCTGCCAAGATACCGCTGAAGTCTGCCGTCCGGGCCAACCTCCCGACAGGCCAGCCGGCACCGGAGGTTCTGGTGAATGCGCGTAAGGGCCAGACGGTGGTGCTGACCGTCTCGGGCGGCAAGGTGCTCACAGCTCTGCGGCTTGAAGGCGTCAGCGCTCGCCACTTGGACACGATGGACGACGGCTGGAAGCCATGGTGGCTGGACACGCAACTCATCTTCCCCGGCGAGACCAGCCGGCTCGCCTTCGTTATCGACAGCGCTGGAAGATATCCCGTCATCCTCCAGCCGCTGGAAGGCGGCGGCCCCACGCTCAGAAGCGTGGTTCAGGTAGACTGAGCCCTGGCCGCAGCCCCGTAGAGCCGGGCCAGCACGGGCCTGAGCGCATCCGGCAGATCCTCGGCGATCAGCCCCGGTCCGATCTCGCGAGCGGCCTCGCCGTGCATCCAGGCCGCCGCCGCGGCGGCCTCGAACGCGGGCATGCCCTGCGCCAGAAGGCCTGTGATGATGCCGGCCAGCACATCACCGGACCCCGCCGTAGCGAGCCATGGAGGCGCGTTGTCCGAAATAGCGGCCCGCCCATCCGGCGCGGCGATCACGGTGTCCGCGCCCTTCAGGAGCACGACGGAACCCGAAGCTTCCGCGGCCGCCCGTGCGCGCTCAAGTTTCGAACGAGATGAACCGCGCAAGCCCCTGAAGACGCGGTTGAACTCGCCTTCATGAGGGGTCAGAACGACGTTCCCGTTCTGCTTGTTGCGCGAGAACAGATGCTCCGGCTCGTCCGCGAAGCTGGTCAGGGCGTCGGCGTCCAGCACCACGGAGCGGCTGCTTTCAAGAGCAAGCCAGGCAAGTTCCCGGGTGGCGAAATCCGCGCCTGCGCCCGGACCCACGAGCACCGCATTGCGCCTGTCATCGAGAAGCAGGTCGGCAAAGCCGCCTCTGCCGTCCATCGGCAGGACGATCACAGCCTCCAACGCCGCCTGGTAGATCGGCAGGACGGCTGGCGGCGCGCCAAGCGTTACGAGACCGGCGCCTGTCCGCAGCGCCGCCCGCGCAGCCAGGCGGGCCGCACCCGTCATGGTCGAGCCGCCGGCAATCAAGGCGTGTCCCCGGCTGTACTTATGCCCGCCGGCACCCGGAACGGGAAAACAGGAGCCCCAGAGCGAGGGTCGGTTCAACCATGCGCGACTGCCGATGGCATCCAGCACCCCCGGCTCGATGCCGATCTGGGCCAGCCGGACGCGCCCGCAAAGCTCTCGCCCGGGCAACAGCACATGTCCCGGCTTCAAACGAAAAAACGTTATCGTGGCATCGGCCTGCACAGCCTCGCCGCGCACCTCACCGGTCGTTCCGTCCACCCCGGAAGGCACATCGACGGCGAGCACCCGTGCGGTGGACCTGTTGACCAGCCGCACGGCCTCCAATGCGGCTCCCTGCACGTCGCGCGCAAGGCCTGCGCCGAACAGCGCATCGACGATCAAGGAAGCGCCCTCCAGCCGGTCGGCCGACACCCGCTCGACGGGGCCGTGCCAGAGCGCAGCCGCCGCTGCGGCATCCGGGCGCATCGAACCCCGATCCCCCACGATCCCGACCCGCACCCTGTAGCCGCTTTCCTGCAGCAGGCGCGCGGCAACGAAGCCATCGCCGCCATTGTTGCCGGTTCCGCAAAGAACGTAGACGCACGCGCCGTCAGGCAGCATGTCCACGGCCGAGTCGCGGACCGCCTGCCCTGCTGCCAGCATCAATTCCCCGACCGGCCGTCCGCTCGCGGCGGTCAGCGCATCGGCGCGGTTCATCTCCTCCGTCGTCAGCAGCTCGATCATGTGTGCAGATTATCCGGTGCTGCTGGGGCTGGCTTCTGTCGACCCGCTCTTCGCTCTTGCTCAATGTTGAAGCAACCGCCGATCAAAACCGCGGCGGCATCGTGCCTAAACATGCGCCACTTGACCGCTTTTTAATCATCAACAGGCATACCGCCACGTCGCGAACATAGAGGGCATAGACAATAGCTGCCGTAAAAAACGGTTCCGCGTCTTTGGCACGATTGCTGCTAGTGGTGGGCGCGCCCGCGGCGGCGGCAGGTAACAGGGGTAGACATGAAGAAGATCGAGGCCGTCATCAAGCCGTTCAAGCTCGATGAGGTGAAGGAGGCCCTGCAGCAGGTCGGCGTGCAGGGTATCACTGTCATCGAAGCCAAGGGATTCGGCCGCCAGAAGGGCCATACCGAGCTTTATCGCGGCGCCGAATATGTTGTGGACTTCCTGCCCAAGGTGAAGATCGAAGTCGTGATCGGCGACGACCTCGTGGACAGCGCTATTGACGCCATCCGCAAGGCCGCGCAGACGGGTCGCATCGGCGACGGCAAGATCTTCGTGTCCACCATCGAGGAAGTCATCCGCATCCGCACGGGCGAGACCGGCATCGACGCCATCTGAGCCCACCAGCCTATCGGCGGCGTCCGCCGCTTAATTTCTTACGTCAGAGGAAGCAGACATGAAGAGCGCCAAGGAAGTCCTGAGCTTCATCAAGGACAACGATGTGAAGTATGTGGACCTCCGCTTCACGGATCCGAAGGGCAAGTGGCAGCACGTCACCTTCGACATCTCCATGGTGGACGAAGAGTTCTTCGAGGAAGGCCAGATGTTCGACGGCTCGTCGATCGCCGGCTGGAAGGCCATCAACGAATCCGACATGCTTCTGATGCCGGTTCCCGAGACCGCCTGCCTCGACCCGTTCTTCGCGGCATCGACCCTCTCGGTCGTCTGCAACGTCCTCGAGCCCACCACCGGCGAGCCCTACCCCCGCGATCCGCGCGGCATCGCGCTGAAGGCCGAGGCTTTCGTGAACTCCGCCGGCATCGGCGACACCATCTCGTTCGGCCCGGAAGCCGAGTTCTTCATCTTCGACGACGTGAAGTACTCCGCCACGCCGTACAATGTCGGCTTCCAGGTCGATCACCCGGAACTGCCGCACAACTCGAACACCGCCTACGAGGGCGGCAATAACGGCTACCATGTCGCCACCAAGGGCGGTTACTTCCCGGTTCCCCCGGTCGATTCCGGACAGGACATCCGCGGCGAGATGCTGGCAGCCATGGCAGCCATGGGCGTCAAAGTCGAGAAGCACCATCACGAAGTCGCCTCCGCGCAGCACGAACTCGGCATGAAGTTCGACACGATGACGCTGATGGCCGACCAGCTGATGATCTACAAGTACTGCATCCACTCGGTTGCGCACTCGTTCGGCAAGTCGGCGACCTTCATGCCGAAGCCGGTCTATGGCGACAACGGTTCGGGCATGCACTGCCACCAGTCCATCTGGAAGGACGGCAAGCCGCTCTTCGCGGGCGACAAGTATGCCGGCCTCTCGCAGGAGTGCCTGTGGTACATCGGCGGCATCATCAAGCACGCCAAGGCCGTCAACGCCTTCACCAACCCGTCGACCAACTCCTACAAGCGCCTGGTCCCGGGCTTCGAGGCTCCCGTGCTGCTGGCCTATTCGGCCCGCAACCGCTCGGCCTCGTGCCGCATCCCGTTCGCGACCTCGCCCAAGGCGAAGCGCGTCGAGGTGCGTTTCCCGGATCCGCTGGCGAACCCCTACCTGGCATTCGCGGCCCTCGCGATGGCCGGCATGGACGGCATCCTCAACAAGATCGATCCCGGCCAGCCCATGGACAAGGATCTCTACGATCTGCCGCCCGAGGAGCTGAAGGAAATCCCGACCGTGTGCGGCTCGCTGCGTGAAGCGCTCGAGAGCCTCGACAAGGATCGCGAGTTCCTGAAGGCCGGTGGCGTGTTCACCGACGACTTCATCGACAGCTTCATCACCCTGAAGATGCAGGAAGTCATCAAGTTCGAGCACACCCCGCACCCGGTCGAGTACGAGATGTACTACTCGCACTAAGACCAGCGAAACATCGATGCACTGCAAGAAGCCGGGGCGTGGAAGCGCCCCGGCTTCTTGTTTGAGTAACCCTCGATCGCCCACCAAAGGAACCATTCCGTACCAGTGCGGTTGTCTGGACCGGGGACCACGAGGGATAAAAACATGAACACCAGGATCATTCTTGCTGCCGCTATCGGCGCTCTTGCTCTGTCCGGCGCCGCACAGGCACAGGAAGGCACCGCAGCCGGCGTGGCTGGCGGCGCGGCCACGGGCGCCGTAGTGGGCGGCCCGGTCGGCGCAGTCGTCGGCGGCGTGGTCGGCGGCATTGCCGGCACGGCCATCGATCCGCCGCCGGCCGAAGTTCGCCAGTACGTGGTCCGCGAGCGCTACGAGCCGGTTCGCGTCGAGCGTCGCATAGTCGTCGGCGAGGCACTGCCCGAGACCGTCGTCGTCCGCGAAGTGCCGAACTACGAAAGCTACAGCTACGCTTACGTCAACGACCAGCGCGTGATCGTCGATCGCCGCAGCCGCAAGGTTGTCGAGATCGTCGACTGAGCCAGCACCACCAAGGACAATGACGACGATGCCGCCCTCCCGGGCGGCATTTTCGTTTTCGGTGCGCATCGCGCCGAAATGATGAGGAGGCGCACTCCGTGCGATGCGGTACCTCCGCAGATTTTTTCCGATGTCACTTGACTGTCATTCAGGACAGTACCAATCTCTCATTGTCAGACACGGAATACGGAGGTTTAAGAAAATGACCCCGCCGGAGCAGATATAACCTGATAGAACGTTTCATCCGCTGAGATGAATACTGGCATCAGGACGTCAGACAATCAGAAATTACATCGTTACATATGAACGACATCTGCTGCATGCCATCGTTGATGGAGGCAGCAACCTGATGGCGCAGATGTGGTTCACCTGAACGTACAATCAAAGCCGATAGGGTTCGATCGCCCGCGCGCATTATCATGCCCGGCACGGACAGGCTCCGACGAACCAATGGCAACGCGCCCCTTCGCATGCGAGGGGGCGTTTTCATGTCGGGACGGAGCCGTCCAGCTTGATGAAATCCAGAAAGGCCCGCAGAGGCGCCGGCACCAGCCTGCGGCCCGGATAATAGAGGAAGGGGCCGGTAAATCGCGGCCACCAGGGTTCAAGCACCGCCTCCAGCCGTCCGCTGTCCAGATGGGGCCGCAGCCAGTCTTCGAACAGGGAGATCACTCCCGTTCCTGACAGAGCGGCATCGACCGCGAGATCCGTCGCCGCTCCCGCGCTGACAACCAGCGGACCACCGGGCTCGACGCGAACGACCTCGCCCTCGCGCTCATACTCCCACGTAGTCATCGCCCCGCTGCTGAAACGCCCCTGGATGCAGGCATGGCCAAGCAGGTCGCGCGGATGCTCCGGACGTCCTCGCCCATCGAGATAGAAAGGCGCCGCGGCCGTGGCGAAACGCTGCGTTCGCGGGCCGATGGGCACGGCGATCATGTCCTGCTCCAGCCGCTCATCATAGCGGATGCCCGCGTCGCAGCCTGCGGAGACCACGTCCACGAAACTGTCGTCGGCCACGATCTCCAGCCTGATGTCGGGATATGCCGCAAGGAAGCGCGGCACGATGGCTGGCAGCACCAGACGCGCGGCGCTCACGGGCACGTTCAGCCGCAGCGTGCCGGCTGGGCTGTCGCGAAATCCGTTGATCACGTCGAGAGAGGACCTGATTTCGTCGAAGGCGGGTGTCAGGCGCGCCAGCAGCCGCTGCCCGGCCTCCGTCGGCACCACGCTCCGTGTCGATCGATGCAGCAGGCGCACGCCAAGCTTTGCCTCGAGCCGCCGCACGGCATCGCTGAGAGCCGAGGCGCTCGTCTGGTTCAGCCGCGAAGCCTCACGGAAGCCCCCGGCGCGAGCGACCCAGACAAAGTGGTTCAGATCTTCCAGCATGCCATTGTTCGCCGTTCCGGACAGCTCGTGCGGATTGTGCCCCATTATCAGCTGGAGCGCGACAGCCTAGGTTCAGTCCACCCAACGAGGAGGATTGCCATGTCCATGATTGATCGCAGCGGCACGTTTCGGCTTGGAGACTTCGAGGTTCGCAGGCTCGGCTATGGGGCCATGCAGCTTGCCGGTCCGGGCGTGTTCGGGCCGCCGAAGAACCGCGCGGAAGCCGTGGCAGTGCTGCGAGCCGCGGTTGAAGCCGGCGTCAACCACATCGACACCAGCGACTTCTACGGACCCCATGTCACGAACGAGATCATCCGCGAGGCGCTTCATCCCTATGCCGACGATCTCGTGATCGTCACCAAGATCGGAGCCAGGCGTGGTCAGGGCGGCTCGTGGCTTCCGGCCTTCTCAGCCGACGAACTTCGTCAGGCCGTTCACGACAACCTGCGCAATCTCGGCCTGGATATCCTTCCGGTCGTCAACCTCCGGGCCATGTTCAGCGTACACGGGCCTGCGGAAGGCTCGCTTGAAGAGCCGCTTTCGGCGCTGGCTGAGATGCAGAAAGAAGGGCTGGTCCGGCATATCGGGCTCAGCAATGTCACGCAGCGGCAGGTGGAGGATGGCCGGCGGATCTGCTCGGTCGTGTGCGTGCAGAACCAGTACAACCTTGCGCAGCGCGCCGATGACGGTCTGATCGGCCGGTTGCAGGCCGAGGGAACGGCCTATGTGCCATTCTTCCCATTGGGCGGCTTCACTCCCCTGCAGTCTTCAGCTTTGAGCGGGGTCGCGGACCGGCTGGGGCGCACGCCCATGCAGATTGCGCTGGCATGGCTGCTGCAGCGAGCGTCGAACATCCTGCTGATTCCCGGCACGTCTTCTACGGGGCATCTGCAGGAGAACCTCGCAGCCGCTGAAGTCACGTTGAACGACGACGATCTCGCCGAACTGGACGGTATCGCCGGGAGTGCTGCGGGCTTGTGACGCTGCCGGCCTTAAGCAGGAGGCCTGACCATGCATCAAATCATGGAACTCACGGCGGAGCCGGGTGCCCCTTGGTCTCTAAATAGCGCCAAGACGTACCAACCGGGTTGCGTACAGAAGCGCCGCCTAGTGCAGGATGGGCAAGCCTGCCAGTCTGGGTATCTGTTCAAGGGAGCCGTCCCCCAGACCCGCCCTTGATCGGCAACTTGGCCGCGCCGCTCCATCCCTCACCCCGGGAGCGGCGCGGCGGCTTATCCGCTCAAGAGGAGCATTGGATGAGCAGTCCGATCGATCCCAGCCCGATGGCCTTCATGTCGCCAAGCCGGGCTGCGCTAGGGCACATTCGGCGAGTACAAGACGGGCCTGTCCTGTCGTGCCGTCTTCAGCCAGGAGGCCGCCATTGCTAGCGCGGCGACCGCATATACCATCCCCGCCGGAATCCACATGATGAGGCCCGCGAGTTGCTGATCCTCCAGCGGGGTCATTCCCCAAAGACCAGCATCGGGCATGGCCTCATACAAAAGGCTGGGCGAGAAGGTCAGGAGCACGCCTAGGAAGCCCGTGTGCAGCGAGGTCACGAACAGGTGGCCGACCACGGCACCGGAGGCGTGGCGGCGGCGCCACCCTTCCAGCATCACCCACCAGAACAGCAGCGCCGAGGCGAAGAAGCTGAGATGCTGCAGCCAGTGCAGCCATTCGACGGCGAGCGCAGCCTCGAACAGGCCCTTCACGTGCCAGATCCAGATCGCCAAGCCGTGCAGGACCGTCGCGGTCAGCGGCCGCGTCAGGAACGCCCAGAGGGCTACGAACCGCCTGCCCCTGGCAGCCCGCCCGAGCCCGCGCCGCCAAGCTTGCCGGAGCGCCCACAGCATGGCCCCGAGCGGACGGCCCAGCACCAGCAATGGCGCGGCCACCACCATCAACAGCTCATGCTCGACCATATGGGCGGTGAAAAGGCGGCGGCTCGCATCATGCAGGGGTGAAACAAGGGCGATCGCGGTGGCGAGCCAGCCAAGGGCGAACAATGCGGCCTGCGCGCCGGAAACGCCGCGGCCCCATCCCGCACGGCGCCACAGCCGCAGCGTTCCCGACCCGTAGAGGCCGGCGCTCAGCAGCAGCGGAGCAAGCAAGGTGGGATCCAGCGTCCAGCCGCCAAAGGTCTGCCCGCCAAAGCAGCGGGACGCCGCAAGCAGCAGGTCGAACTGGCTTCCGGTCACCGCTCGCAGCCGTGGAAGATCAAGCCCGCCAGTCCGTGCAGCAGGATGATGGCGGTGAAGAGCGCGGCGGACATAACGCCGAGCGCGGCAAGGAAGCGTTCGGTCTCGGGCCTGCGGTCGAGGCTGCGCGCATCCGCCTCCGCGCCGCGCCAGCCTCGCCACGAGACCAGCCCCCCTGCCGCCGCCACAAGTGCGAGGACACCGGCCGCCCAGGGCACAGGATAGAGCTGGTGCGCGCACTGCCAGGGCACGAGCACGTAGTTCAGCTGAAAGGACAACGCCCATGCGGCGGGTCCGGTCGCCAGGCCGGCCCATGGAAGGGAGAAGCGGCGATATCCCATCATGGCGTCAGATCCGCTGGAACCAGTAGAGCAGGACGTAGAGCGGCACCCAGGAGCCAACCACGAAGTACCAGTAGAAGCCGTTGTCCTCGACATCGGTGAACCGGCGTGGCACGCGCCCCTCCTTCGTGAACATCAGCACGGTCACGACGAGCGTGTCGCCGACATCGGTGGCGAGATGGACGGTGTGCAGGGCAAGGATCAGCCACAGCATGGAGCCGTAGGCGTTCGTGTCCCACCAGATGTTCAGGGCCGGGAACTCGAAGACGCGGACACCGAGCAGGACAAGGCCCAGCAGGCTCATGACCACGAGCCCGATCCTCACCCGTCGCAGGTCCTTCTTCACTGCCGCCTGCTTGAGCCAATGGTTCGGCAGCAGGCTGGCCAGCAGCAGGATGCTGAAGACAATGCCGGGCATGAGGTCCGGCGGCGCCGCACCGATCGGCCAGGCACTTTCGCTGAGATAGGCAAGATAAAGATAGGACCCGCTGACCAGCGCGAAGCCCATGCCCTCCAGCGCGCAGAAGGCAAGCGTGCCCCACCACGTCGTCATGCGGGGGCCGAAGCCGTAGGTCGGGTGGTCCTTCAGGTCGAGGACGACGCGCGTCTTCATTCCTCATCCTCCGGGTTGCCCTTCGGCCAGAACCAACCGATCAGCGCAACCGCCGCCACCGGCGTGCCCCAGACCACGAACCAGGGCGAGAAGATGGAGCCCAGGAAGGTCGCGCCCACGGCCATCGCCGAGAGGAAAGGCCAGATCGAGGGGTCGGGAGAGGCCTCGCGCAGGTCAGGCCGGGCGCTCGTCACCGTGGTGACGACGATCTCGCGGGCATCGACGCGCAGCCCCGCCACCGCAGGAAGGCTCTCACGCTCATGCCAGAGCGGCTCCTCGTGGGTCACCACCGGTATGCGCGCGAAATTGTGCGGCAGCGGCGGCGAGGCTGCGGCCCATTCCAGCGTGCCGGCGTCCCACGGATTGGCCGGCGCGACGGAACCTGAGCGCAGGCTGCGCACCACATTCACGGTCAACAGCACGAAGCTGACGAACAGCATCAGCGCGAACGCCGTGACGAGCAGGTTGATGCCACCCCAGCCCAGTTCCTCCGGATAGGTGTAGACGCGGCGCGGCATGCCCATGAAGCCCAGGATGTGCATGGGAAAGAAGGCGCCGTTGAACCCGATGAAGGCGGTCCAGAAGTTCCAGGTGCCGAGCCGCTCGGACAGCATGCGGCCGGTGAATTTGGGGAACCAGTAGTAGACGGCGGCGAGCAGCGGGAACACGGCGCCGCCGATCAGCACGTAGTGGAAGTGCGCCACCACGAAATAGGTGTCGTGCACCTGGAGATCGAGCGGAACGGACGCGACCATGACCCCGGTGAGGCCGCCCGCCACGAAGATGAAGAAGAAGCCCAGCACGAAGAGCAGCGGCGTCTTGAGCACGGGGCGACCCATCCACAAGGTCGCGATCCAGCAGAAGATCTGGATGCCGTTCGGAATGGCGATGAGCATGCTGGCGGCGGTGAATAAGCTGGCGCCGAGCATGGGCAGCCCTGTCGCGAACATGTGGTGGACCCACAGCCCGAAAGACAGGAATCCCGTGGCGATCAGCGACAGGACCAGCGCGATGTAGCCGAAGATCGGGCGGCGCGCGAAGGTCGGGATGATGGCCGACACGAAGCCCGTCGCGGGGATGAAGATGATGTAGACCTCGGGGTGCCCGAAGAACCAGAACAGGTGCTGGTAGAGGAGAGCGTCGCCGCCTTCCGCCGGGTTGAAGAAGTGCGTGCCCACCAGCCGATCCAGGATCAGCATGGTGGAGGCCATCATCACGGCCGGCATGGCGAAGATGATGACGAAGCTCGTGATGAGCAGTGCCCAGACGAAGAGCGGCACCCGGTCGAGGCTCATGCCCGGCGCGCGCTGCTTGAAGACGGTCACGATGGTGCTCACCGCACCGGCGAGCGAGGCCACCTCCGTGTAGGTGATCATCTGCGCCCAGACGTCCGGTCTTTTGCCGATGCCGTATTCCGGCCCGGACAGCGGCACATAGGCGAACCAGCCGACATCCGGGCCGATGTTCAGCATGAACGACGCCCACAGGAACAGCCCGCCCGACAGGAAGATCCAGTAGCTGAAAGCCGTCAGCCTCGGAAATGCGACATTGCGGGTGCCCACCATCAGCGGCACCAGATAGATGCCCAGCCCCTGCATCACCGGCACGGCGAACAGGAACATCATGGTCATGCCGTGCATGGTGAATAGCTGGTTGTAGAGATCCGGCCCGATGAACCCGTTCTCCGGCCGTGCCAGCTGGATGCGCATGGCGATGGAGGACAGCCCGCCAAGGAACAGGAAGATGAAGGCCGTCACGATATAGCGGCGGCCGATATCCTTGTGATCGACGCTGGACAGCCAGCCGACGAAGCCCGGCTCCCGCCGCCAGGTATCGGCAAGAACGCGGTCCAGAGTCTCGTCATCCAGCCCGTCGTCGCGGGTATCGAACGGCACCTGTCCGGGAACGAGTGGAGGCGGCGCCCGTCTGGCGATCCCGGGCACCTCCGCGATACGGGCGAAGGCCTGCGGGTACAGCATTCGCTTGACGGCCAACGCACCCGCGACGCCCGAGGCGAACGCCAGAAGCGTCGGCAGCCAGGCCCGCAGCCCACCGTCATCCCGTCTCCCGCCGGCGCTCATTTTAGCCCCGCGAGATAGGCCGCGACCGCACCGATATCCTCGCCGCTGAGATCGGTCTTCGGCATGTTCACGCCCGGCTTGAAGTGATGGGGATCGGCGATCCAGCGCGCCAGATTGTCCTCGCTCATGGGCAGGGTGCCCGCCCCGATGGTCTGCTGGCTGCCGACATGGGTCAGATCAGGAGCCACGCGCCCGGCAGCCGAGGTGCCGCGAATTCCGTGACACATGGCGCAGGCCCGGCTGGTGAAGACCTGCTCGCCGCGTTGACGGCTTGCTTCGGAGGGCCGCTCCGCCGGCTTCAGCTGCGCCTCGTACCAGGCATCGAATTCGGCGCGCGGATGGGCGATGACGAGCAGCCCCATATGCGCGTGCTGGAAGCCGCAGAACTCCGCGCACTGGCCACGATAGGTGCCGGGACGATCAACCACGAAGGACTGGATGTTGGTGCGGCGGGGGATCAGGTCCGTCTTGCCGGCAAGGCTCGGCACCCAGAAGCTGTGGATCACGTCCGCCGAGGTCAGCTTCAGCGTGACGGTCTCGCCCACGGGCACGTGGATCTCGTTGGCGACACTGAGCACGCGCGAAGGCTGGTCGCTTTCATAGGTCACCTGCCACCACCATTGCTGGCCGGTGACGCGCAGGACCAGCCCTTCGCCTTGCATGCCCGCGAGGCTCTTGCCGGTGAGGAAGGTGGCGGCGGTGAGGACGACGAGGATCACCGCCGTCAGCGCCACGAGGCCCGACACGGCAAGGGTCGCAAGGCGGTCGGCGCGCGGACGTTCCTTCAGCGGATCGGCATGGTCGGTGCGCCGCCGCCTCAGCATCGCGAACCCGAGCGCGGCCATGGTCAGCAGCCAGACAACGGTGCACACGGCTATGAAGAACCAGGTCAGGCTCTCGATCCCGCCCGCCATGGGGCCGTGGCTGTCGAGGGAAGACTGGATGCCCCGGCATCCACCAAGCGCCAGGCTGGACGCCAGAAGCCCGGGAACTGACCGCCTGTTCACAGCGGCGCCCGCTCGGCCGGCGATGGGGGCGTCACATTGTTCGGCACGCCAACGCTCGGCGGTGCGTCGGCTGGACCGAACGGGTCCTTCACCATGCGGTTTTCGCCGGGAGCGGACTGCATGTCGTCATTGCGGCCCGGCGGCACGTCCTTCGAGGTCAGGCCACCCAGCGCGCGCACATAGGCCGACAGCTGCCAGATTTGCTCCTCCGGCACCTTGCCACGGAAGCTCGGCATGCCGTTCGGCCGTCCTTCGCGGATCGTCGCCGCGATGTTCTCGATGGTGTTGCCGTAGATCCAGGCATCATCCATCAGGGCCGGGCCGGAGCCGCCGCCGCCGTTGCCGTGGCAACCCACGCAGTTGAACCAGGTGAACAGGCGCTTGCCCTGGCTGACGTGGTAGGCATTGCTCTCATAGGCCTGCCCCTGCCCGCTGTTCGCGGCCACGGGAGCTGCCTGCCCGGGCGACAGCGGCGACAGAACCACCTGATCGGCCGGCCCCGGCGGCGGGCTTTGGAAACTGCGGTCCTCGCGCTCACAGGCTGCGACTGCCAAAAAGAGTGACATGGCGGCGATCAACCGGATCATCGGCGGGCCTCCGTCCGGTCGAGCCGCGGCACGCCATAGCTCGCAAGGATGGCGTCCACATCTGCCCGCCGCGCCTTCAGCGCCGCATCCACCTCCTCGCGCAGGGGTTCGTCCTCGCGGCGCACACCCATGGAGATGTCGAACACCATCGGGAGCATCGGCCCATCGATTCCCGGCGTGACCGGGCGAATGGAGAGTTCCACGGCCTGCCGTGGCGCGAAGTAGCCGGCGAACGGACCCCAGACGACCGCGACATCCACTTCGCCCTCCGCCACGGCGCGCACGATGCGGCCGGCGGGGTTCGCCTCGGCATAGTCGCCGTAGACGGTGTAGCCCCGCATATTGCCGGTGATGCCCCGGCGCTCCAGCGCATGTGCGGGCGGCGCATTCGAACCGTCGTCGCCGATCAGTTGCACGCCCACGCGCAATGTCCGCAGGCGCGGATCGTCGAACGAGCCGATGTCCAGTGCATCCACGCCCCGCGTCACGAACACATAGCCCGAGCGATAATACGGCGCGGTGGTACGCAGCATCTCCATATTGGCCACGGTGCCGGGGATCAGGTCGCAGCGCCCTTCCCGCAATGTGTTGCGGATGAAGCCGCGCCGCTGTGCCCACCAAGTGTAGCTGACCTCCGCACCCATCTGCTCGGCGATCACTGCCGCGATGCGGTTCTCGAAGCCTTCCCCGCGCTCGTTCGAGAACGGCAGATTGTTGGGGTCGGCACAGACCCGCAATTCACGTGCGGATGCTGGAAGCGCCAGAACCACGACAAGCGCGATGCCCTTAAGGAAGGCGGAACACATAAAGCGTCCCTCCCTTCGTGGTGTGCTGCGGCAGGTCGCCCATGGCACCGACGAAGCCGAGCGCCGCCGTCTTGTCCCGCGCGTCGAGATCGCCTGACACGATCACCCCCGGCCAACCGCCGACGCCGGCGAGGATGGCCACATACTGATGCCCGTCGGGACCGCGATAGGTGGTGGGCTGGCCGATGATCCCCGAAGAAGTCTTGAACTGCCAGAGCACCTCTCCGCTCCGGGCGTCCACGGCTTTGAACCAGCCCTCCATGGTCCCGTAGAAGACGACATCGCCCGCCGTGACCAGCGCCCCGCTCCAGACGGGGAACGGCTCGTTGATCGTCCACACCTCCTTGCCGGCGCGGATGTCCCAGGCGGAGAACTCGCCGCGATGGCCACCGGGGCCGGGCTTCATGTGGACATTGGCGCCGACATAGGGCGTGCCGGCGATGTAGTTCGGCTCGACGCCCTCGAAGTCCATGCACAGGTTGGCGTGCGGAAGGTAGAGCAGCCCAGTCCGCGGCGAGAAGGCGGACGGGTTCCAGTCCTTGGCGCCGGAGGCATTGGGGCAGATGTCGCGCACCACCTTGCCGGTTTTAGGCTCCTTCTCGGACACCATGTGCGGGCGCCCGGTCTTAAGATCGACGCCGCTGATCGCCGTCAGCGCGTGGAACGGGTTTGCGGACAGCACCTCGCCCGTCGTGCGGTCCAGCACATAAACGAAGCCGTTCCGCTCCGGCCGCACCAGCACTTTGCGGGGCTCTCCGTTCCAGTCCATGTCGAGCAGGATCTGCTCGTTGATCCCGTCATGGTCGTAAACGTCGTGCGGGCTCCACTGGTAGAACCACCGGGCCGCGCCCGTATCGGGATTGCGCGCGAAGATGCCGGCCGTCCACTTGTTGTCGCCGGGGCGGGCCTCATGGTTCCAGGGGCCGGGATTGCCGGTGCCGTGGTAGATCAGGTCGAGGTCGGGATCGTAGGAGATCCAGCCCCACATATTGCCGCCGCCCTGCCGCCACGCCTCCGGCGGCCAGGTGGTCACGCCGAGATCGGTGCCCCGGTCGTTCTCGTAGAACGGCTTGAACTCCGGGCCGATCAGGACATCGCCGTCCGGCCCTGTCGCCCAGGCCGTCCAGCGCACCTCGCCGCTGTTTATGTCGAGCGCCTTTAGCCAACCCCGGACGCCGTACTCGCCACCGGAATTGCCGACGAGCACCTTATCCTTCACCACCAGCGGAGCCATGGTGGTGGTCTCGCCTATATTGATGTCGCCGACCTTGACCCGCCACACCTCCCGGCCCGTCTCGGCATCGACCGCGACGGTGTGGGCGTCCAGCGTGTTGTAGAAGATCTTGCCCTCGGCATAGGTCGGGCCGCGATTGACGACGTCGCAGCACGCCACGCCCTGAGAGGCCGGCTCCGCCTTCGGATCGTAGCGCCACTTCATCGGCGCGCCGGGCCGGGCGAGGTCAAGCGCGTAGAGGATGTTTGGCCAGGGGCTCAGCACATACATGGTGCTGCCGACGACGAGCGGCGCCGCCTCTTGCCCCCGGTTCACCCCAGTGGAGAAGGTGAAGGCAACCTGCAGGCCTTTGACGTTCCCCGTGTTGATCTCGTCGAGGCCGCTGAACCGCGTGCTGGCATAGTTCTTCGCCGGCATGGTCCACTGGCCGTCCTCCGGCGGAGCAGCGGATGGTGGCGGCGCGATGGCGGGTTGTTGCGCAAGCGCGGGCGCCATGGACAACAGTGCCAGCAAGAGCAAAACACCGGAACGCATGATCACCTGCCCCTACGCGACAGAGGCATGATAACGCGGCCGTGAAATCCGCGGTTCCTCGGTACTCTAGGGCACAAACCTCCCGCGCCACAGGCCCCGCCCGGGGTCGTAGCCCAGCACGGCACCGGCGAAGAACACGGCAGTGCACCCGACGACGATGGCGAGCGAGAGGGTGTTCAGCTGAAGATAAAGAGCAAACCGGATCAACTCGACCGCGTGGCTGAACGGGTTCGCGGCAGCGATGCCAGATAGGACAGCGCTCGCTTCCTCCAGCCGCCACAGCGGGTAAAGCGCCGTGGAGGAGAAGAACATCGGGAAGATCACGAAGTTCATGACGCCGGCGAAGTTCTCGATCTGCCGGATCAGCGAGGAGACCAGCAGGCCGAGCGCGCCCAGCATCAAGCCCGCAAGCACGATGGCCGGCAAAGCCGCGGCATAGCCCCAGAGAGGTGGGCGCATGTGCCAGAAGCGGGCGATGATCAGGAAGGCGTAGACCATCGGCAAGGCCACGAGCGTACTCGCGAGGAGGCGGGCCGCCAGCACGAACCATCGCGGCAGCGGGCTCGCCAGCAGCACGCGCATGGAGCCCGTCTCCCGGTCATGCACCATCGAGAGTGCGCTTTGCATGCCGTGGAACAGCAGCATCATGCCGGCGAGGCCGGGCACGACATAGGTCTCGTAGAGGATGTAGGTCTTGTAGGGCGGGATGATCGAGAGCCCCAGCACTGCCCGGAAGCCCGCCGCGAAGACCACGAGCCAGACCAGCGGCCGCACCAGAGCCGAGACGAACCGCGCCTTCTGGGACACGAAGCGCAGCGCCTCGCGCCGGAAGATGCCGGCAAAGGCACGGGAAAGGTGCCGCGCCGTCATGCCGCCCGCTCCGTGGCAGCAAGGAAGGCGCGTTCCAGATGGCCGTCCGGAGCGAAGTCGCCTGCCGGTCCAGAATGCAGCACCCTGCCCTTATGCAGCAGGACGAGCCCGTCACCGGCCTCCACCTCGTCCGCGAGATGGGTTGCCCAAAGCACCGAGAGCCCGTCCCGCTGCCGGAGCTCCCGGACATGGCGCAGAAGATCGCGCCGGGAGGCGGGATCGAGGCCGGAAGTCGGCTCATCGAGAACGAGCAGGCGTGGCCGGTGGATCAGCGCCCGTGCCAACTCCACGCGCCGCTTCTGCCCGCCGGAGAGGATGCGCACCGTGTCACTCAGCCGGCCGGCCAATCCGGCGCGCTCCAGTTCCTCGCACGCCCGCCGCGCACTTTCCCCGGCGCCGAGCCCATAGAGCGCGCCGTGGTAGCGCAGGTTCTCGCGAACGCTGAGATCGGGATCGAGCGTCGTCTCCTGGAACACGACGCCCATCAGCGCAAGCGCCGCCTCCGGCTCGCGCCGCAGATCGCGGCCCAGCACCCGCACCGTTCCCTGCCGCGCGTGGTAGAGCCGCGTGATCAGGGAAAGCAGCGTCGTCTTGCCGGCGCCGTTCAGTCCGAGCAGCGCGGTGAACCCGCCCGGCTGAAGGCTGAACGACACATCGGTCAGCGCCTGCCGCCGTCCGAAGCTGTGGCTGAGACCGGCGACCTCCAGCGCGTTCACGGAACCACGGCCACGCCCCATGGCCCGCGCCCGACCGCGATGGTCTTGACCGGCTCATTGGTCTCCAGATCGACGATGGTGACGTCGCTGGAGGTGCCGTTCGCCGTGTAAAGCCGCCTGCCATCCGGCGAGAGCGCCATGTGCCACACGCGCTGCCCCACAAGGAACATGCGGACGACCTCGAAGCTGGCCGGGTCCACCTCGGCCACCCGGTTCGCCGGCCCCAGCGCCACGAACGCGCGCTTGCCGTTCGGCGACATCTCGATGCCGACGGCCTGCACCAGTTCGCGCGAAACGCTCGGCACACCGAAGCTGATCTTCTTCAGCGAGGCGCGGGTGTTCGCGTCGAAAACCTCGACCGTGCCCCGGATCTCCGACGACACCCAGATCTGCGCGCCATCCGGCGTCACCATGGCCTCGCGCGGTCTCGTATCCACGAGGATGTTGTCCAGCAGTTCCATGCTTGCGGCATCAATCACATGCAGCATGCTTGTCGTCTCGGAGGTCGCCAGCACCAGCTTGCCGTCCGGGCTCACGCCCATGCCCTCGGGCTCCACGCCGACCTCGACCTCAGCCGTCACCTCAGATGAGGCGATGTCGACCGCCGACACCTTGGCATCGTCCTCATTGGCCACGAACAGCCTTTTGCCGTCGGGATGCACCGCGAACAGCTCCGGATCCTCGCCGCTGGGAATGGAGCGGACGACCTTTGCCGTCGCCACGTCCAGGACATCGATCCGGTCGTCGTCGCCCACCGCGATGAAGATGGACTTGCCGTCCACGCTGGGTGCGATGCCGCGCGGCCGGCGGCCGACATCCACGGTGGCGACCAGTTCACCGCGCTCACCGTCGATGATGGAGACGGTGTTGTCCTGCTCGTTCGACACATAGACCCGGTCCGCGAGCGCGGGGGTTGCAAGGATGAGAGCTCCCGCGAGCAGAACATCTCCTACATGCGGCATCGGCTCTCCTCCCTGTCGGTGCCCAAGGTGTCCAGCTCCGATCCACGGTGCAGGAAGCCCGGCTGGGGCGAGGCCGAGACGAGGAGCCGTGCCGTTGAGATGAGCACGGGCTGGCGCATCTGCCCATCCCAGTCTCGGAAGCTTAAGCCTTGCCCCTTGAAGCCGGCGAGCACGAAATCGGGCCCTCGCAGATAGGCGTTCAGGACGCCCGGATCGCTGCTGCGCGTGCGGATGGCCGCCTCACTTACAGCTCTCACAGCCAGCCAGGCCGCGTAGTCCGCCGCGTTCATGCGGCGACCCGCCAGTTTCTGGAATCGGCTGTGCAACTGGGCCGCGCCCCATTGCTCGTTCATGGTGCTCCAGCCGCCGGCCACGATCCCGTGCGTACCGACAACAGGCCGCGGAAGCGCCGTGCGTCCTTCCAGATAGTCCCCAAACTCGCCGCGCTCGTCAGCGACGACAAGCACATCGTGATCAGGAGCTCGCGTGAAGACGGGTATTTCGGATTGAAGTGCGACATGGCCCGTATCGGCACGCGCATTGCCGGGCTGGAACGTCCACCTTTTCTCTGCCACGATCTCTGCGCCGAACCTCTTGGCCGAGCGGTGCAGCGCCGCCGCCACCTCAATGTCGCCCTCGCCGCGTCCGACGATCAGGAACCAACGTCGCCAGCGCTTCCAGACAAGATACTGCGCCAGTCCGTCCGCGATCTGCGCACGGCTTGGCACGGTGTGCAGCATACTTGCTCGGCAGTCCTCGTTGCGAAGCCGGTCATCGGGTGCCCGGGCATTGATAAGCCTGATGTCGGCGTGGCGTGCGGCGTCGGCGGCGGCGAGCAGATCCTCCGCATCCAGATCCGTGGTGACGAAGCGCACCCCCTGCCCGGCAAGCTCAAATAATCCCGCCGCGATATCCCCGCTGCCAATCCGTCTCTCGATCAGACGGAAGCTGTGCCCGCTGAACCTTCCGGTAGTATTGCCATCCGCAATGGCGAGCCTCGCCCCATCAAGCCCGCTATCCGGGAGATCGGCGTCCACCGGGCTGACCTGCGTGAGCGGCGGCCGCTCCCGGCTCAGGAAGCCTATTGCCAATTCGGCGGCTTTAGCAGGCGCGACGACGAGCGAGGAGCCCAGCAGCACGAACAGCAGCGCCACAGCGATGGTCGTGGTCCTCATCGCCTTCCCCCGCAGCGCTCGGGATCGCGGATGCACGCGCCTATGACGCTCAACGCCCCACGCCACTCGCTCGTTCTCGGCTCAACCTCGGCAGGGCCGGCGCGCTGCAGTTCCCGATAGGCACGTTGGGCGGAGCGGAACGCTTGTCGTACGGCTTCTCGATGACCCTTGACGACAGCCACTTGCTCGAGCGCCGCCTGAGGCACCACCGCCAGCGGCGCGTAGCACTGCTCCGACATGCACACGACGTCGCTGTCGTCCGACATGCCTCGTGGGCCGGATAGCAGTTGATAGATCGCGTATTCGCCGTTGCCGCTTGTGGTGAAGATGAAGAACCCGTCCAACCCGCGCTCGATTTCCGAGGCGATGAGGGGGCGATCTCCGTCTGCGCCGCGCACGGCTGCAGGGACCACCAGAACAGCGGCAAGAACGAGGATGCGCTTCAATCCTGCGTAAGCTGCCATCACCGCTTCCGACGCACTCCAGTCGCTGACTTTCCTTAGTACCGCGATCTTGCCCCCGCAGGCTCCTATGATCGGAAGAGTACCGTCAGCTATGAAGTGTGAATGCGCCCGATCTCGGCTTGGGCACTATGCATGGAGCTGAACGTCGCCGGACGTGTTGGCGCAAGCGACTGATCTTGCCAGCTTATCGCGTGGTCCAATTGTGATCCCCCGCAAGGGACAGGAACAAGGCGGCGGCTTCGCGCGATCGGGCGATGCGCTCCAGGTCTCCCCAGCCGATACCGCCGCTCTCGGCGCCGAAGAACACCTGCCACGCCTCTTCGGAGACCCTCCGTCCCGGAAGATCGGCCTCGATGTCCCGCATCACGCCGACAAGCGCGGGCGTGATGGAGAAGGACGGGAGTGCCTCGTCGTCATCGGGAGATGCGCAGGATTCACACATCGCGCTCCACCGCCGCGGGAGTCGTTGCGGTGACGATCTCGAACCCGCGATCGCGGTCCAGGATGTAGACGAAGCCGCGCTCATCGACATCCACGTCGTTGCTTTGTGGCGCGACGTGACCGGGATAGGGCTCCGGCAGGTAGAAGCCGACCTCCACCGGGTGCTCGGGATCGGCGATGTCGATCACCCGCACACCACCCGCGAACCAGGTCGCATAGACGAGGCTGCCCACCTGCTTTTCCTGGAACTGATGGGCGCCGAACCGTCCGCCTGCTCCCGCATAGGGCGACCCGCGTTCGCTGACATGGAAGGTGGAGATAGGCGTCAGGTTCGCGGGATCGCTGGCATCCATGATCCAGATGAAGCCGTGCGGCTGGCCGGGCACATGGTCGTGCTCCTCGTCGACGATCAGCGCGATCTCGCGCCCGCCGACCGGCTCCGGCAGGCGCATCAGCGTGTGCGTCGGCTCCGGGAACGGGGGATGATAGTTGAAGCTGCCGATGGTGGTGGGGCGGGTGATGTCGGAGATGTCGATGACATAGGCGCCGGCATACCAGCACGCCGCCCACATCCGGTCGCCTTGCCGCAGCGCGTGGTGCAGGCGGTGGCGCTGGCCCTTCCATGAGGGCGTCTCGCCGCCAGCGACGTGCTGCCCTGGCATCCACCAGCGCGAAACCTCGCGCGGCGCCGCCGGGTCCGCCAGATCGTAGGTGACGAGGATGTTGCCGACATAGCCCTCCATCTCGGTCGAGATGTAGGCAAAGTCGCGGTCCATGTCGAAGCGATGGACGCCGATGCCGCCGGTGCGCACGGTGGACAACAATCGTGGATTGGCAGGATCGGCGATGTTCCAGACGCGGAAGCCCCCTTCGTCATAGCCGCGCGCCGCCCCTTCGCGCAGATCGGCCATGTCCGCCTCGGCAACGCCGATCTCGGCCGCCAGTTCTGCCTCCGTGGGCGGCCGGCCGAAGCGGGCCGACAGCACCTCGCCAGCGGCCGGCAAGCCTTCGCCCTTGCGGTAAAAATGTCGCCGGTGCCGCTCGACATTGGTGATCATCAGGTGGCCGGCCACCCGCACCTTGTGGGTATGCGAAAAGCGGCTGGGCGGTGGGATGCGAGCCACGACGACTGGATTCCATGGGTCGCGCACGTCGATGATGGAGGTGCCTTCCGGCGGCGACATATGCCCGACAAAGGCATAGCCGTCCTGCACCACCACTTGTCCGCCACCCATGATGTCCAACCGGGCAACAGGCCGCAGGCCTCGCGCGGTTTCCGTCTTCGGTACCGCGGTCATGCCCCGCCTCCCGCCACTGCCCCGGCGACAGGCTGCGGGCGCAGGCCTCGCTTCTTCCGCCACGCCACGAATGAAGGAATGAAGAGGGAGATGAAGAGCAGTGCCCACAGGATGTTGCCGACCGTGGAGGAGAAGAACACCAGCGGGTCATTGCCGCTGATGCGCAGCGCGCGCATCACATTGGCCTCCAGAAGCGGGCCGAGGATGACGCCGATGAGCATGGCCACGACATTGTAGCCGGTGCGGCGGCAGACATAGCCGATGACGCCGAACAGCAGCGTGAGCCAGAGGTCGAACATGTAGCCGCGCGGCGCGAACGAGCCCACCATCGTGAAGGCGATGATGATGGGCGCGAGAACCGCCGTGGGGATCAGGATCAGCTTCGAGATGTAGCGGGTCAGCGGCAGTGTGGTGAACAGCATCACGCCATACGCCACCAGCATGGTCACGAACACGCCATAGCCGAGTTCGGGCGTCTGGATGAACATGCGCGGGCCAAGCTGGACCCCGTGATAGGTCATCACGATCAGCATGACGGCCGCGGTGGTGCCGCCGGGCACCCCAATCACCAGCAGCGGGATGAGATCGCCCGAGGCGCAGCCATTGTTGGCGCTCTCCGGCGCGATGACGCCCTCGGGTATGCCCGTGCCGTAGAGCTCCGGCGTCTTCGAATAGAGGCGTGCCTGCTGGTAGGCCACGAAGGCTGCGATGGACGCTCCCGCTCCCGGGACGATGCCGATGATGAGCCCGACAATGCCCGTCCAGATCATCAGCCACCATCGCGCGAAGGCCATCTTCACGCCCTCCCACGTCTCGGGCCAGCCCGCCTTCTTCGCGATCTGCATGCCGGCCTCGGACAGCACCGAGCGGCTTTCCATCATGATCAGCGCCTCGGAGATGGCGAACACGCCGATCAGCACCGCGATCAGCGGAACGCCGTCGTAGAGTTCGAGGGCTCCGAACGTGCCGCGCGGCGTGGAGTAGATGTGGTCCGCGCCGATGGCGCCGATGAGCAGGCCGAGGAACCCCGCGATCAGGCCCTTCAGCATGTTCTCGGACGCGATGGATGCGATGAGCGTGATCCCGAACAGCAGGATCACCACCATTTCCACGCTGTGCAGGTAGTAGGCCAGCCTGGCCATGTAGGGCAGCAGGAAGATCGACATTCCCGCCGTCACCATGCCGCCCACGGTGGAGGCCACGAAGGAGAGGACCAGCGCCTGCTGCCCCTGCCCTTTCTTGGCCATGGGGTAGCCGTCCAGGCAGGTGGCCGCCGAGCCTCCGTTCCCCGGGATGTTGAGCAGGATGGAGGTTATGCCGCCGCCCATCTGCGACGCGCAGAACAGCGAGACCATGAAGATCATGGCGACGTCGACGTCCACGGCCAGCGTGAAGGGCAGCAGCATGATGATGGTGTTGGCCGAGCCGAAGCCCGGCATGGCGCCGATGATGATGCCGATGGTGGTGGCGATCAGGATCAGCCACCAATACGACAGAGCGTGAGCGAAGAGCTCCGCCACGAAGCCAAGGCTTGGTTCCATTGGACGCGTCCCTAAAGGCCGGTCAGAGCGCGCGCCGCGAGCTCGAACGGTCCAAGCGGAAAGGTGGTGCGGAGGATGGCGATGAAGAGCACATAGCCGCCGAAAGCGAGCGATGCTGCGGTGATCAACGCCATTCGGGGGCTCATCTTCTCCAGCCACAGGAAGGATGCCAGCAGGAAGAAGAACGTGCTGAGCGTAAAGCCGGCCCAGGGCAATGCCGCCACCGACAGCACCGCGAGCAGGAACAGCAGCCCCCGGACGCGGAACAGTGCGGCGTTCTCCCACAATGGGGTGAAATCCACCCGTAGCGCGCCGCGCCGCAGCCCCACAACCACCGTGACGACGAACACCGCGATCAAGGCGTAGAGCACGACCGCGACGAACACCGCCGCGATCTTGGCTTCCCAGACCAGATCGCGGATCGAGAACAGGTAGTAGGTGGCGAACCCCGCCGCGATGACGGGGATGATCCAGTCGCCCCCCGTCGCGTTTCGCGGGGCAGCTTCGCCGGAGGTGACCTCCGGCTCAAGGTGCGCGCTCACTTGCCGGCCGAGAGCAGCGGCTTGTACTGCGCGGCCAGTGCGGCGAACGCCTTGGCGGATGCATCGCATGCGGCGGCATCGCCAAACTGGATGAACTCCCAGGGCGTGCCGGCTTTCTCGGCGACTGTCTTGTATTCGGGATCGACGAACACCTCTTTCATCGAAGTGATCAGCTTCTCGAGGCGGTCCGGATGCTGTTCCGCCGCCTTGCGATGGATCGCCCAGGCGCGCTGGCCAGACATCGCAGGTATCTTGGTGCCAAGCGCCTGGTTCACGGGTGGGGCGTTGTCGGTCAATTCCGGCGCACGGTTGGTGTCGTTGAACACGGTCAGGAAGCGCGCCTGCTCGGAAAGTCCAAGCGAGGACGACAGGAAGGTCGCGCAGCCATCCACCTCGCCCGTGAGAGCGGCGGCGCGGGCGGGACCACCCCCGCCATAGGGGATCATCCGGATCTTGATCCCCGCCGCGTCGGCAAGCGCCAATGCCCCGATTGTCGAGGGATGAGGCAAGCGGCTGGTGGACAGCGTGATCTGACGCTTCTTCCCCTCTTCCACGAGGTCGTTGATCGTCTTGAACTTGCTGTTGGTGGGAACCCAGATGACGCTGTCGTCGACGTCGATCGAGCCGAAATACATGATGTCTTCAGGATATTTGTAGCGCACGTTCTGTGTCGCATACATGATCATCTCAGGGCCGATATTGCCGAACAGCAAATTGTAGCCCGTCGGCTCCCTCTTGCCGACGAACACCTCGTAGCCGACTTGTCCGGAGGCGCCGGGAAAGTAGGAATACTCGAAATTGGCGCCGAGATGCTTTGCCCACACGCGGGTGAATGCGCGGGCCGCCTGATCGACGCCGCCACCCTCACCCGTTGGCACCAGAACCTGGATGTTCTCGGACGGGAACGCCTTCTGCGCCCGCACGATCGATGGCGTGCAAAGTGCCGCTGCGGCGGCACCGCCGGACAAGATGAAACCACGGCGGGTGAAAGGCCGATCGGTCATGTTTACCTCCCTGAGCGCCGGCGGTTTGCCGCCTGGCTTTTTTGTTCAGTCTCCAGCTTTGAAGGTGCCCCGCGACCCACTCAGGAAGCTTATTGAGGTTTCCCGATGGGCTTGGTTGCGTGGTGGTCTCTTGCGCGTTCCAAGCCTCCCGAAGGAGCTTTTGGTTTAACCAATAATGGACATGATAATGATTGGTTCGTCTACGTAGTCAAGCCGATCAGCTGCAGGATCAGACAACCAGTAGCGTGTTCTGGGCGAAGCTGTCGGATTAGCGTTCGCCTGCGAATTCTCAGCCGCAAGGAGGCCGCCGTCGTTCCGATGGTTGCTTACAACTCTCGGTGCCGCCTTCCATTCAGAAGGCTCTTTCGCGACGAGAGGCCAAGCGCTCGAGGGGAAGAAGCCCTGACGCGTGCGGTCCGACGACCGTCTTCGTCCATGATAGGAATGTAGCTGCCACTGACGGTGGCTCAGTCACGGGGTTGCCTCTACGTTTCGCCGGCTGACGCAGCTGTGATGCGGCAGCATCCCAAAGCGGCCGAACTGGCGCTGGACCTGCGAGATCACCTTCGCGGATGAGCACGCCTCCGGAACTGGGCTCAGCAGCCGCCGAAGGCGTGGATCAAGGTCGATCCGAGGCGGGTCCCGGCGAGAACGCTCGGCTTGGAACGATCAGCCGCGCGGGCCAGCTTTAGGCGCAACAGCAAGGACATCCTCGCCGACGTGCTCCTCAAAGGCTCGGAAGTTGTCGGAGAACATTGTCACGAGGCGTTCGGCCGCCCGGTCGTAGCTGTCACGGTCCGCCCAGGTCTGACGGGGATCGAGAAGCGCGGTGTCGACGCCGGGTACTTCCGTCGGAACCGCGAAACCGAAGTGAGGGTCAGTTCGGAAGGTCACGTGCCGCAAGGAGCCGTTAAGCGCGGCCGTCAGCAGGGCGCGGGTTGCGTTGATCGGCATGCGCTTGCCCGTGCCGTAGGCGCCTCCCGTCCAGCCGGTGTTGACTAGCCAGCACTCCGAGCCATGTGCCTCGATCTTGCTCCGCAACAAGGCGCCGTATTCAGAAGGATGACGCGGCATGAACGGTGCGCCGAAGCAGGTCGAGAACGTGGCCTGTGGCTCGGTCACCCCCTTCTCCGTTCCTGCAACCTTGGCGGTGTAGCCCGACAGGAAGTGGTAGACCGCCTGGGCCGGCGTGAGGCGGGCGATGGGCGGCATCACGCCGAACGCATCCGCCGTCAGCATCACCACGTTTCGAGGATGCCCTGCCCGCCCGCTGGCGCTGGCATTGGGGATGAAGTCGATCGGATATGCGCAGCGGCCGTTCTCCGTCTTGGAGACGTCGTCGAAGTCGGGCTCACGGGTGGCAGGATCGAGCGCCACGTTCTCCAGCACGGTGCCGAAACGTCGCGTCGTCGCATGGATCTCCGGCTCCGCCTCGGCAGAGAGGTTGATCGTTTTGGCATAGCATCCACCCTCGAAATTGAAGATGCCGTCATCGCTCCAGCCGTGCTCGTCGTCACCCAACAGAATGCGCGTGGGGTCGGCAGAGAGCGTGGTCTTGCCGGTGCCGGAGAGGCCGAAGAAGATGGCGGCATCTCCGTCCGGCCCCACATTGGCAGAACAGTGCATCGGCATGATGCCACGCGGCGGGAGCAGGTAGTTCAACGTTGTGAACACCGACTTCTTCATCTCGCCGGCGTAGGAAGAATTGCCGATGAGAACCAATCCGGCGGTGAAGTCGACCGCAATAATCGTCTCGCCACGCACGCCGTGCCTGGCCGGGTCTGCGCGGAAACTCGGCAGATCGACGATTGTGAGATCCGGCACGAAATCCACGAGCTCCGCCGGCTCCGGGCGGCGCAGCATGGTCCGGATGAAGAGGGCATGCCAGGCATACTCCGTGAACACCCGGACCTTCAGCTGGTTCGCCGGATCCGCTCCTGCGAATAGGTCTTGGGAGAACAATTCCAGGCGCTGCGCGTGATCGACAAAATCGGCGCGGATCATGCCGAATTGTTCGGGTGTCAGCGCGGCATTGTTGCCCCACCACACGTCGGCTTCGGTGCTGGCGTCACGGACGGTGAACTTGTCCTTCGGACTTCTTCCCGTATGCACGCCGGTGTCGGCAGCCAACGCGCCGCCCGCAGCGAACTGTGCCTCTCCTCTGCGGATTGCCTCCTCGATGAGCACGGGCTCAAGAAGGTTGGGATGATGGGCCTTGAACTCCTCAGCGGATTTGATGTCAGCGTTCATAGTCTCCCCCTCGCCGCTCGTTGATGTGTGGCGGCCTATTCATTGTTTTTGGCGTCAGGCCGGTTGGAAGCCTGCCATGCGCAGCGCTGACTTCAGCGGCGAAAGAATATGACCTCGCTCCGCAGCGACAGTCACCAAGAGACGGCGCGTCCACTGTTGGCGTCGGCAAGTCGCCGGAATTCCCCCGGTCGGATCGCGCCTACAAGCCGAAGCCGGCTCTGCCTTTCATCGTTTTGCAGAGCAGCTTCGAGAAGATCATGATGCGCTGCTCGGCACGCCCCGCTAGATTGCACCGAGGCTGGATATTCCAAGTTCGTCCGCGAGCAAGTCGAGCTTCGTCAACAAAGCCGTTGGAATGGTGACGCCTTCAGCCTGCCTTTTGCTGCGGCGTTCCGCGCGCTGCTCGCCCGGTAGACGGATCGTGCCGAAACCGGGAAGCGTATCGCCGGACTTCAGGTCTGCGACATGCCGGGAGACTTCATTCTCGAAGGTTTCGAGCGGAATGAAGCGGCTGATATCGATTGCCAGGATGCACTGACCCGTATTGGTGACGGTCCTGTTGTCCGCATTGAAATCGACGACGTCCTTTCCGATCGAGGCGCCGTTCAGCGTGCCAGCCAGGAAGCTGAGCATCAGGGCAAGGCCGCTGCCTTTGTAGCCGCCGATCGGCAGCAAGATGCCTTCGCTGCTTTGAGCGGGATCTGTGATCGGCTCGCCGGTTGTTCGGCTGACCATCCAACCCTCCGGCAGCGGCTTTCCTAGCAATGCGTGCTTTTTGATCGTGCCGTAGGAGACCACCGTCGTCGCCATATCGAGGATGATCGGCCCCGACGGGCCGCCCGGCACGCCGATCGCCAGTGGATTGGTGCCGAGAAGGAGGTCTGTGCCGCCCCAGATCGCCATGTGATTGGCGCTCGCCACGGCCGAGTACACGCCGATCATCCCATGCTCCACAGGCATGGACGCATAGATCGCCGCAGGCCCGGCATGATTGGAAAAGCGCGTCCCGACCCACCCGATGCCGCTTTCCCGAGCAAGTTCAATTGCGGTGTGCGCGGCACGGCGCATGACCAGATGTCCCATCCCGTTGTCGCCGTCGACCAGGGCCGTTGCAGCGGCTGTGCGGGTGACCTGAATATCGGGTTGGACATTGATGCCGCCCGCCTTGATGCGCGAGACATACTGCGGCAGCCGGAAGATGCCGTGTGCATCCGCACCCGTCACGTCAGCCTCCACCATCAGTTCGGCGACATTTTCCGCATCTGGCTCGCACAGCCCGACAGCCGTGAGCGCGCGTGCAATGAACGCACGCATGGAGGCGGCGGAATGGCTGCGGGACGGCTCGGCGTCGGCAGGCAGGGGAGCCGGCATCAAAGCCTCTTCTCATGCTCGGCAGCCACGGCCCGCGTCTCGCCGGTTTCCACATTCGTGCGGGTCGCCGCCACATCGGCGTAGGTCCAGAAGATGCGCATCTCCTCGGTGTCCGAGGCGTTGATGAAACGATGCGGCGCATTCGCCGGGATCCAGGTCGTGTCCATGGCCTTTAGCCGATGTTCGGTTCCATCGATCACGGCGATCGCATCGCCCGAGAGCACCATCACGCTCTCTTCGCAATTGTGCAGGTGGAACGGTATCTTGGCGCCTGGCGCGAAGATCGTGATGCCGTTGATCAGGCTCTTAGCGCCGAGCCCTGGGTGTACGAGCGGAATGGTCTTCGCGCCGTTGCCTCGATCAGCCGGCCGAATTTCATCGGGGCGCAGGATCGCGCCCTTGAGTTCTTCTGCCATAACCTGTCTCCCTAGCTTTTGCCGTCATTCCGAACGTGCGGGCGGCGCACCGACGCAGACGGTCTTGATGTTTGTGAATTCGCGGATGCCGTAGACGCCGAGCTCGCGGCCGTAGCCCGATTTCTTGATGCCGCCGAAGGGCAACCGGACGTCTGAGGCGGACATGCCGTTGATGAAGACGGCTCCGGCTTCGATCCGTCGAGCGAGGCCGTTGGCGCGCTCGATATCGCTAGTCCACAAGGCTGCGGCCAGCCCGTAGTCGGTGTCGTTGGCAAGCGCGATGGCGTCGTCCACGTTGGCGACCCGGATCACAGGTGCGACGGGACCGAAGATCTCTTCGCGACAGGCCGCCATGTCGGTGGTGACGTGATCCAGGATGGTCGGTTGGTAGAAGGCTCCCGGGCCCGCAAGCGGACCGCCGCCCAGGACCAGCTTCGCTCCCTCCGAGATGGAGCGCTCAACCTGGGCATGAAGCTCATCGCGCAGATCCTCTCGCGCGATCGGCCCCATCTGCGTGCCATCCTCGAGCGGATCCCCGAGCTTCAGCGCCCGAGCGTGGCCGGTAAGCCGCTCGACGAATTCATCCGCCACCGAATGCTCGACAATGAAGCGCTTCGCCGCGATGCAGCTTTGGCCAGCGTTCTGAAAGCGCGACCTAGCCGCGAACTCTGCAGCACGCGCGATGTCTGCGTCTGCAAGCACGATGAAGGGGTCGGTGCCTCCAAGCTCCAGAACTTGCTTCTTGATGTGGCGACCGGCCTCGGCAGCGACCAACTGGCCAACGGCGGTGGAGCCCGTCAGCGTCACAGCCGCAATCCGGCGATCCGCGATCAGACCGGCGACACGCTTCGACTCGATGAGAAGAGAACGGGATAACGCGGACGGAACGCCGGCACCGTGTACCAGTTGCTCGATCGCGAGCGCGCATCCCGACACGTTCGACGCGTGCTTGAGAACGACGCCGTTGCCCGCAGCGATGGCCGGCGCGAAGAAGCGGAAGAACTGCCAATAAGGGTAGTTCCAGGGCATGATGGCGAGCACGACCCCGAGCGGATCGTAGACGATCCGGCTGTCGGCGGCGCTCGCCTCGACCGTCTCGTCGGCGAGAAAACGCTGCGCATTTTCTGCGTAGAAATTGCAGCACCATGCGGACTTCTCAATCTCTGCCCGGGCTTCGGCCAGCGGCTTGCCCATCTCGGTGCTGATGAGATGCGCGAATTTATCGCGACCCTCGCGGAGCGCTGCTCCGACGCGCGTCAGTGCCGCGCATCGCTGTTCCATCGGCTCCGCACGCCACTTGGCCTGCGCCGCGACCGCCTCGTCCAGCACCCGGCCCACCTCGGCCTCGCCGTGCGGCTCATAGCTTGCGATCTGCTGGCCGTCGGCCGGGTTGATTGAGCTGAACATCCAGGATTCCTCCAGTGTGCTGGGGGCTGCCGATCACGCGGCTTGAGCCGTGGACCGGCGCTTCTCCTCAGCGATGAGTGGGGACAAGAGCAGAGCGCCCGCCAGTGGAAACAAAGCGAGACAGGCGAAAGCCAGCGACCAGGACGTGCCTGCCACGACCGCACCGAAGGCCACGCCGGCGCCCGCGCTGACCACGCGCATCACGGTACCCTGCAGGCCAAGAGCGAACCCCGCTTTGGAGTAGCCCGCCATCTCAGCCGCGGCTGTGAAGGCGAGCCCATTCCAGCTGACCGAGATCACGCCGGCCGCCACCACGACCACCACGATCAAAACCGCAGAGGCATCGACCAGCAGCGCGCTTAAGACCAGCATCACCGCGAGCGCGATGCCCTGCAGCCGCATCTGAGGGATGCGAAGGCCGCTGCGATCCGATATATGGCCGGACAAAATGCGGGCGGCGCCCCCTGCGATCTGCACGCCGGCCAGAACCGATGCGGCACCCAGCGGCGTGAAGCCGCGCTGCTCATTCAGGAAGATGACCAGGAAGGAAGCCAGCGCGATCTGGCCGCAGGCGAACAGGCCCGTACACATCGACAAGCGCCACATCGGCCAATCCCGGGTGGGTGCCGGCAAGCCATGGAGCCGTGGCTCCGCCAGCGTTCGACGGGGAGGAAGCAGCCCAGCAAGGGCGATAAGGCCTCCGGCGAAGAACGCCCCTCCGAGGCACGACAGCGCGCCACCAATGCCCCACCGCACGGCGGCGAGAGGCAGTGCCACAGCAGCGATGCCTCCCCCAAGCGTCACGGCCATTTGGCGGATTCCAAGCGCGAGACCGCGTTCATTTCGCCCGAACCACGCCATCGCGGAGCGTCCCGACGCTGCGATCGCGGATGAGCTGAGACCTCCTGCCAGGAAGAGCAGGATCGCGATGTCGACCGGTGCGTCGGTCTGCGCGGCGACGAGCATCACACAACCTGCACTGCCAAGCCCGAGAACGGTGACCAGGCGTTCGCCGAAGCGATCCGTCAGCACGCCCCACAGGACGAGCATCATCATCGTTCCCCAATTGGAGGCGGCGAGAACGAGACCGACTTCCGTAAGGGACAGCGAAAGCTCCGAGCGAAGATAAGGGCCTATTGCCGGCAAGCCATGGTGCAGAGAGGACATGGCTGCCTGTGCCGCGACGCCGGACGCGAGCACCAGCCACTTCACGTGCGACCCATGCTGCGGAAGTGCTACCGCATCCGGCATCTGCGTCATGCCGACCTCGGCTTTGGCTTCGCCTTCCGGGCGCGCGGCTTCGAAGAAGACGGCTTCTCCAATCCTGGTTCGCCTGCACGCTCAGGACCGCTGGCAGCAACGGGAACGAGACGCCGTGGATTGTCGAGGAGATCGAAACTGGTGTTCGCCACCACTTCGAACGAACGCCGATAATGCTCGACGAGCAGCTGAGCGGCATCGTCCGCCTTCCTCGCGAGGCACGCATCGAGGATGTCCTTGTGCTCATGCACAAGCTTGTCCCTCAACGGGGGCTGCGTCGCAGACAATCTGCGACGCCGCGCGCGGTACCGTGTCAATTGATCATAGAGCTTGCGGCAGAGGCCGATCAGCCACTCGTTTCCACACGCGCTCAGCAGCGCGAAGTGAAACTCCTGATGGGCGATCGACCAGGCCGGTGTCAGCACGAAATCGGTGGCCGTCCCTGCCGACGCAGCCTTGGAGAGGCGATAGAAAGCGAGAACGATCCTCTCTTCCCACTCGGCGTCTCCCTGAAAGATTGCCAAGCGAAGAGCCGTCTCTTCGAGAACAAGACGCAGATTGGTGATTTCCAGAAGCTCTGCTTCGTCCAGTTTCGAAACGAAGAAGCCCTTCTGTTCACGCTTCTCCACCAGTCCGTCGGCGCATAATCTGTTCAGCGCGTCTCGCAGCGGGCTAAGACCGATGCCGTAGTTGGCCTGCAGATCCGAGGCGAGCAGCTTGCCGCCTGGTTCGAGAACGCCGGCGATGATGTCTCCGTAGAGCTGATCATAAGCCTGCGCAGCAAGGGATGCTGGCCGCCCTGCCTCCGATGCGAGCCCCCTCGCGGGCCAATCCGTCACGGACAAGTTCTTCAGGGTCATGACGATCCAACTCCGCCATGATCGGCCGATCGTTCGCTCTGCGCCCTGCCCGGCAGCACCAGCGCCCGGAAGGATTGGCGGATGATCTCAGCATCCATGCCCTTCGTGATCACGACAATCCTCGATGTGGCCGTGTCATCACCCCAGTCCCCAAATGGCTCAAGTGCGCCGACAAGGGGTCCGACGCCATGGATTGCATGAGGAATGCGGTGCCCAACGAGGTTGAGGACCGCTTTCATACGAAGCAGGTGGGAGGCGCGCAGGGAGTAGAGAAGGTCAAGCCAGTCCCTGAAGCGGCTCCACATGATCGGCTCCTCGATCTCCTCGGACCAACTCTCGACCGAGCGATGACGCACGACTTGGGAGCCGCGCACCCGGCGGGGAGCGAGACGATATGTCGAAGGTGCCGCCAGCCGGGAACCCGACGGGGCCAGCAACAGATCTGGATCGAAGGATCCGGCGCGCAGCACTTCAACCGCCGCGTTCGGATTGAGTGCGTGCAGTTCGCCGACAAGCGCGTTGATTGCGTTCGGATTGCTGAGTTCGGCCTTCGTTACTAGGCAGACATCGGCCTGGACAACCTGCGCCACAGCCTCATCCGCCGAGCCGAGTTGCTGCGCACCCAGCACTCCGTCGACCGTGACGATGACCTTCCCCAACACCACCGGCCGCGAGGACCGGATTGTTTGCAAAGCCGCGATGATAGGCTGGGGGTCGGCCAGCCCGGTCGTTTCCACTATGACGCGAGAGAAAGCCGGTATCTCCCCGTTCGCGGCCCGGGCAAACAGATCGGTGATCGTATCGACGAGATCGCCGCGGATGCTGCAGCACACGCATCCATTCTCAAGCAGGAGCGTGTTCTCGACCGCGGACTGGACGAAAAGCTGGTCGAGCCCGACCTCTCCGAACTCGTTGATGACCAGCGCCGTATCCGTCAGATGCGGGCTTTCCATCAGCCGACGGATCAGGCTCGTCTTGCCGCTCCCCAGGAACCCCGTGAGCAGGAAGACCGGTGTCACAGCATCGGGTCGTTGGGTCTGGGCCATGGTGATCAGGCCTTTTTTCTGACCATGGACACGGTAGACCCGACGATGATCGCAAGTGCCAGCAATAGCAGACCGGCCGCGATGGGGTGGCTGAGCGCCGCGACGATGTCTCCACGATTGATGATCAGGGCACGCCCGAGATTGGTTTCGATGATCGGCCCCATCACGAACCCAAGAATGACGGGCAGCGGCGAGACACCGATCTTCTCCAGAACATAGGCGAACACGCCTATGACCAGGAACATCACCACATGCGTGACGGAGTTGTCGTAGGCATACGCGCCAACGACGAGCAGCACGAAGATGAACGGCGCAAGCAGCTTGGCCGGCACATAGGCGATCGGAACGAAGAACCGAATGCCGAACCAGCCGACCAGGAGAAGCGCGATGTTGCACGCTACCAGGCCGAGGAACACGGACATCACCAGCGGGCCACCCTCGCTGAACAGGGTGGGACCGGGAACGATCCCCTTGCTGACGAGAACCCCAAGCAGGATGGCGATTGCTCCGGTGCCCGGGACGCCGAGCGCAAGAGCCGGGACCATGGCGCCAGCGACCACGGCGTTGTTGGAGGATTCAGGTGCAGCAATGGCGTCATCGACACCCTGGCCGAACCTGTCTCGGTCCTTGGACCAGCGCTTTTCCTCATTGTAGGCGACGACCGCAGCGACAGTTGGGCCGGGGCCAGGCAAGGCGCCAATGGCGGTCCCGATCAGGCCACCGCGGATCGAGGCTGGCAGGATCTTGATGAAGTCGCGAAAGCCAAAGCCGTCCTCCGCGCTCGATGCGATCAGTGTGCCTTGGGGCTGGTTCGGCGCGCCGTAGCCGCGGCCGCCAGACAATGCTGCAAGCATCAGACGAAAGCCTTCAGGCGCAGCGAGAAAAGCCATGATCATGACGATCAGAGGAACGCCATCGTAGAGAAAGGGAAAATCGAAGGTGAGCCGAGTTCCACCGAACGTGGAGTCCCCCACCGTAGAAAGCAGAAGGCCCAGGGTACACCCGATGAACGCCTTGATCGGCTCACCGCCGACAAACCCGCCGACGATGGTAAGCCCCACAATGCCAACGGCGAACAGTTCCGACGGGCCGAACTGAAGACCGACCCAGGCAAGGCCGCTGGCCGAGAAAATGAAGATCACGCTGGACAGCAAGCCGCCGATCACTCCCGAAACATTCGAGATCTGCAAGGCGCGGCGCGGGCGACCCTTGCGCGCCATCGGCGAACCGTCGAGGAGCGTCATGATGGCGGCGCTGGTACCCGGCGTCTTGATCAGGATGGCAGGAATGGAGCCGCCATACTCCGCACCGGAATAGATGCTGAGCATGAACATGATCGCGCTCGCCGGTTCCATGAAGAACGTGAACGGGAACATGAGCGCCAGCGCCTGCGATCCTCCAAATCCCGGAAGGATGCCGAAGGCGGTTCCGATGAACACGCCCAGGACGATAAGCACGATGTTGAGCGGATCGCCGACGAGGAACAGCGCCGGCATGAATTGCTGAAAGGCATCGAACATCAGCGGTCACCAGTTCAGGTAGCGAGGCAGAAAGGTGAGCGGCATGAACACCGACAACAGCTGACAGAATATGACATACACAACAGCTACTGCAGCGACTCCGGACAGTATTGACGTTAGCGCCCGGCGAGTAACGAAGTACACCATCGCCGCCACGAAGAGCAGAACGCCGACCTCCATGCCGACCCACTGCATGACGGCAACGAAGGATGCCAGCATGGCCAGGACAATGAGGAAGTCCCGCGCGGATGTCGGCTCCTCGGCATCCTCATCCGGTGCGAGAGGCACAGGCGCCTGAGGCTCAGCAGCAGCTGAGCGCGAGAGCCGCAGGAGTTCCAGCGCGATGCCTGCGGCGGCGAAGACACCCATGAGGGTCAGCGCCAGACGTGGGAACATAGCCGAGCCGGGATAACCGGGAAGCAGCGGCTGCGGGAAGCCGTTGGTCTGGAGGTAACCGAAGCCGGCCACCAGAATGAAGAACCCGTACAGCCCGATGTTGATGAAGGACTTCTGTCGCGACGACGTCATGTTGCACCTTCCCCTGAGGTAAGGGGCCGCGCACGCGCGGCCCGGTTATTACTTCAGCAGGCCGGCTGCACGCAGCGTATCGCCCATCGTCTTGCGCTCTTCATGGAAGGCCGCCGTCGCTGCGGCCTTATCCGCATTGAACGACGGGATGACGTGGCTGTTCTTTGCTAGATAGTCCTTGTAGCGAGGCGTCTCGACCGCACGCTTCAAGGCTTCGACGATTTTTGCCTCGACGTCCGGTGGGGTTCCCTTCTTCAGAAAGACGCCCTGGAGTTGGTGTGTGATCGGGTAATTGACGCCCAGTTCTGAGGGGACACGGATGTCCGCCAGCCCCTTCTGGTTCAGCCGCTCCTCGTTGATGAGAAGCAGGTAACGCGCCTTGCCGGCGTCGACATGCGGCTGCCAGATGCCGGGAGGTCCGATGGCGGCATCCACATGGCCGCCCAAGGTGTCCTTCATTGCATCGCCCGCGCCATCATAGGGCACGTAGCTCCACTTCACGCCGAATGCGCGGAACAGCTTGTCAAGGTGAAGATGGTGCGCGGAGCCCGGCTTGTTGGCCGCTACGGTGACCTGCCCGGGCCGGGCCTTCATGTCGGCGATCAGATCCTCGAAAGTCTTGTACTTGCTGCTTGCCGGGACAGCGACGACAAACAGAAACTTCTCGATGTCGGCCACGACCTCGAAGTTCATGGGGTTCGGGCGGAACGTCGGCAAGCTCATATAGCCGGCATAGCTCGTGTTGCGCTGAAGCCAAGTGTAGCCATCGGCGGGCCGCTCATCGACGTATGAAGCCCCTTCATTGCCAGCGCCGCCCGCCTTGAAGAGAACTTCGACGGGCTTTCCCAGTTCGGCGCCCGCGAGCTCGGCCATGAGCAGACACCAGTTCGCCGCGCCGGAGCCCGCATTGGTCGCACAAACGAATTCGATGGGGTGCTTCGGCCAATCGGCCGCCGTCTGAGCCGCGGCAGGAACGAGAGCCGAAACGAGGGCGCACGCCCCCGCAAGTGCGAGCTTCAACACGCGCATGATGAGTTCTCCAAGCGTTTCCTTGCCGGCGCACTCTGATGGCACGTCTCAGCCCCCGAACTATCCGCTCCGTACAATCCACCTGTCAAACATAATTTATAAATTGCGTCGCCATGAAAGCTGAATTTATATGGAAGCCTCACTCGGGAAGGAATGCTCGTGCAAGGCGCAGTCTCGAACAGAATGACCCTGCTGTCGCAAGACACCCTCCGCGGCTTCGGCGCCATCGGTGAAGGCATGAGCATGCAGATCGCGGGCGATAGCCGGCGAATCCTGTGGATCGCTCATGAGGGGCCGCCGAAGAATTTCTCCGCGGTCGACGTCAGCGATCCGCGCACACCGAAGGTGATCTGCCAGACCGAGCTGCCGCACAACAACATGCGTTCGAACTCGCTCGAAGTGTGCGGCAACCTGATGGCAGTCGCCTATCAGGTGTCGGTGCCGGGACAGCAGCCTGCGGGGATCGAGATCTTCGATATATCCACGCCGGAGACCCCTCGCTCGATCTCGTTCTACGACACCTCCGGCCCGCACTCGCGGGGAGTGCACTGCCTATGGTTCGTGGACGGTGAATACATCCATGCATCCAGCGGCTCGGCAGATTTCATGCCCCGCCACCCGCGTGACGATCAGTTCTACCAGATCATCGACGTGCGCGATCCGACGCGGCCGCACGAAGTCGGACGCTGGTGGTATCCCGGAACACGGAAGGGCGATGTAGCCCCTCCCCCCGCACGGGTTCGGCCGCAACCCATGGAGAATCTCCGCGGGCCCGACGCCTTCCGCCTCCACAACGCAAACGTTTATCCGGAACGCCCGGACCGCGCCTACATCGGCTATATCGACGGAGGCGCTTTCGTCCTCGACATCTCAGACAAGTCAGACCCGCGTGTCGTCAGCTCATGGAACCCGCACCCGCCTTACCCCGGCTTCACACACACCGTGATGCCCCTGCTCGAACGTGGCCTTCTGGTGGTGACGGATGAATGCGTGCAGGACGACGCGGAAGACTGGCCGAAGTTGACTTGGATGATCGACGCCCGCGTAGAGACAAATCTTGTTCCGATCGCGACGTTCCCGATGCCACCGGTCGAAGAGTTCGGTCACAAAGGTGGACGTTTCGGTTCCCACAACATTCACGAGAACCGGCCAGGCCCCTCGTTCCGCAGCGAAGAGATTATCTTCGGTTGCTTCTTCAACGCAGGGATCCGGATCTTCGACATCAAGAACCCCTACCGACCCGAGGAGATAGCCTGCTTCATTCCGCCCGGGCCCGCGGGATCACGGGTCCCGACAGCTCAGATGAACGAGATCTATGTCGACGACCGCGGCGTGATCTACTCAGGCGACCGCTGGGCCGGCGGACTGTACACTCTAGAAGCGGACATCTAGGCATCTCGATGTCGGCCGGCTCGGGCGCAGTGCTCCACGTGGTGTATGGGATCGTCGAAGACCCTGGGGCGGCGCTTGCTCGGTTGCGTGCCGCCGATCCTGGTACATCGCCTTTGACGCCGATGTCGTTCAGCATGATCCACGGTTCACCGGCGCTGCGGCTCAACAGCCATGGCTGGATGAACCTGCCAGCTGATGTTGTGAGCGGCCTGTCTGGTACGGAGGCCCTTCTCCACTATTGTCGTGAACGGCTGCACAACCGGGTGTCGGTCTTCTCGCTCGCGATCCGCGCATTTCTGAGCCACTATCTCGATGTGGTCGAAGCTGAGATCGAGCACCTCAGGGGCGAGCTTGAATCGCGCATCTCCAAGGCCGGGCTTCCAATCAGCCTTGGCTTCCCAACACACCGAGATTTCGCCTTCTCGGCGCTGCTGCCACTGCCAAATGCCTATATTGGGTTGAGTGGAGACAGGTCCGGCGGAGCCGAATTCGTGCGTGTCGATGCGTTGTTCTGGGATGGCAAGACGGCCACAGCGGTGCTGCTTGAGGGGAATAGCGCGCCAACACGCAGCGATGCTCAAAGGCTGAAGAGGCTCGAAGATGAGTCTCCCCACGTCTCTATCCTGCGGCTGAAGAAGCCGATGTCAGGCATCGCCGACATCGCCCGCAGGTCGTTGAACGACGCCGTTTTGCCGTTCGGACCGTACCGGACGCTGCATCGGGATGCATTCGCTGGCCGCGAGACAGAGAATGCACCTTCGTCGGGATCCGGGGCTGAAAAGGCCTGAGCCTTCGGGCGCCAGAGAAGATGGAGTGCTGAGGACGGCGATGTTGTCGGACGAGCGATCTCGACTGTGCTCAAGCGGACGAGTTCAGTTGGATATGCGCTGACACCCGCCGCCACCGCTCCAGATTTCCAACTCGCGGCGAGCGCCATGATGACGCTGGAACGGGAGGGACAGAGAACAAAGGCTGTAAAACCGGGTGTAAAATCGGTCTGATGTTCTGGTCTACCGCCACCCCGTTTCTCCAGGAGAATGAGGTGGTGGGCGCACTAGGGCTCGAACCTAGGACCCGCTGATTAAGAGTCAGCTGCTCTACCAACTGAGCTATGCGCCCGCCTGCAGGAGATGAACTCCCCGCGGGCCGGTTGGGTACCAAACCCCCCGTTCTATGTCCATAGCTTCATGACGTTTTTTTCACAGGCCGGGCCGGATTGCCGACCACGGTCGTGCGCGGCGGCACGTCCCGCGTCACCACGGCCCCTGCTCCTACGACGGCATCATCCCCGATCGTCACGCCGGGCAGGATGATGGCACCGCCGCCGATCCAGGCATTGCGGCCGATATGAACGGGCCGCCCGAACTCCAGCCCGGCGGCACGCTCCTCCGGGTCGCGGGGATGATCGGCTGCATAGATCTGCACGGCGGGGCCGATCTGGGTCCCGTCGCCGATGCTCACCGCCATCACGTCGAGAATCACGCAGTTGAAGTTCAGGAAGACATCGCGTCCGAGGCTGATGTTGTAGCCGAAGTCGCAATGGAAGGGCGGGCGCACCACGGCGCCCTCTCCAACGCTGCCGAAGCGCTGTGACAGCAGCGCACGCCGCGCGTCCGGCGACGCCGCAAGCGACGCGTTGTACTCCACCATCCACGCCTTGGCCGCCGCCTGATCGGCCTGGATCTCGGAATCGCCCGGCCGGTACGGCTCACCCGCCAGCATCTTCTGCTTTTCCGTGCGCACCCTGCCCCCTTGATTGCAGCAGAGGACGTCGCCCGTCTGCGCTATTCCTCTTCGACGAACACTTCGTCGCGCTTCTTCCTGATGCTCGGCAGGAAAACGACCACCAGCGCGATGAACGCCAGCACCAGCAGCGTGGCGCTGATCGGGCGTTCCGCAAAGTTGATGAAGATCGTCGGATCGCCCCGCGAGATGATCATCGCACGGCGCAGATGTTCCTCCAGCAGCGGCCCGAGCACGAAGCCCAGCAGCAAAGGCGCCGGTTCGCAGTCGAGCTTCAGCAGTACCCATCCCACAAAGCCGAACAGGGCGATGGCGTAGAGGTCGAACGGATTGCTGTTCACCGACCACACCCCGATCGAGGCGAAGGCGAGGATGGCCGGAAACAGCGCGCGATACGGTATCCTCAGCAGCCGCACCCAGATGCCGATGAGCGGCAGGTTCAGGATAACCAGCATCAGGTTACCGATCCACATGGAGGCGATGAGGCCCCAGAACAGGTCCGGCTGCTCGCGGGCCACGTTGGGGCCGGGAACGATGCCCTGGATGATCATGGCGCCGATCATCAGCGCCATCACGGGATTGGCCGGGATGCCCAGCGTCAGCATGGGGATGAAGCTTGTCTGAGCGCCTGCATTGTTGGCGCTCTCGGGCGCAGCCACGCCCTCGATGGCGCCCTTGCCGAACTTCTCCGGATGGCGCGAGACCTTCTTCTCGATGGTGTAGGCCGCAAACGAGGCGAGGATCGCGCCGCCGCCCGGCAGGATGCCAAGAATGGAGCCGATGGCCGTGCCGCGCAGGATGGGCGCCACCATGCGGCGCATGTCCTCGCGCGAGGGCATCAGCCCTTCCACGCGGGCGATGATCGGCTCGCGCGTGCTTTCCGTCTCCATGTTGCGCAGGATCTCGGCCACGCCGAACACGCCGGCTGCGACCGCCACGAAGTTGATGCCGTCCGCGAGTTCCAGCTGGTCCAGCGTGAAGCGCGGTACACCCGTATAGATGTCCGTGCCGACCAGGCCGAGGATCAGGCCCAGCACGATCATGGCCAGCGCCTTCAGCACCGATCCATGCGCCAGCGCGATGGACGAGATCAGGCCGAGCACCACAAGCGAGAAATATTCGGGAGGCCCGAAGCTCAGCGCGACTTCCGTCAGCGGCGGAGCGAAGACGGCGATGGCGATGGTCGCCACCGTGCCGGCGAAGAACGAGCCGATGGCCGCCGCCGCAAGCGCAGGTCCCGCCCTGCCCTGCCGCGCCATCTGGTAGCCGTCGACGGACGTCACCGCAGACGAGCTCTCGCCCGGCATGTTGATGAGGATGGCGGTGGTGGAGCCGCCATATTGGGCGCCGTAATAGATGCCGGCCAGCATGATCAACGCGGGCGTCGGCGCCAGCGTGAAGGTGATGGGCAGCAGCATCGCGGTCGTGGCCGTGGGGCCGAGGCCCGGAAGAACACCCACGAGGGTGCCGAGCAGGACACCGATGAAGCAGTAGAGGAGGTTCTCCGGCTGGGCCGCCGTCGACAGCCCGAGGGCCAGGTTTGCGAGCAGGTCCATGGTCCTAGAACCTCACCCAGGGGCCGAACAGCTGAATAGGAAGGCCAAGCGCGTACACGAAGACGAGCGAGCAGAAGACGGTCAGGCCCACCGCCAGCATGAAGGCGAAGACAGGTCCGGTCTGGCGGCTGGCGAAGGCGGAGCTGAAGGCGACGATGAATACCGCCGGGACAAGCCCCAGCCCGCGCACGCCGAAGCCGAAGATGATGGTGGCAGGCAGGATGAAGATGAGGGCGCGCCACGGCACGCCGCCGAGCGGGCTGGATTCCTTGTTGATGGCGCGCACCGCGAGGATCGCCCCGATCAGCATAAGTCCCACGCTGAGAACGAGCGGGAAGTAACCCGGCCCCATCCTGAACGCTGTGCCGAGCGGCAGGTCCAGCGAACCGATTGCGAACAGGCCACCCAGGCCGATGAAGATCAACCCGGCCAGAAGATCCTTGCGATTGACGACCATGAAACCCCGCAGCCCGCGCACTCACCAAAGAAAACCGCCGGCGTCTTGGCGACGCCGGCGCTTGCCGCAAACCTAGTCCGCGAACTGTCCGGCCTGCTGGATGACCGGCTTCCAGCGGGCGACTTCTTCCTTCAGCTTCTTCTCGAGTGCAGCGGGTGTGGCTTCCTCATTGGTCACCGGAACGGTGCCGAGCGAGGCGAAGCGAGCCACCACATTGGGGTCCTGAAGCGCCTTCTGCAAAGCAGCGGTCAGCTTGTCGAGCGCGGGCTTCGGCGTGCCCTTGGGCGCGTAGATGCCGTGCCAGATGCCGACCGTGAAGTCCGGCAGGCCGGCTTCGCCCGCGGTGGGCACGCCCGGCAGCGCTGCCAAAGGCTGCGCCGTCGTGGTGGCATAGGCCTTGATCTTCTTTTCCTTGATCTGGTTCGTCGTGTTGGTCGTCTGGTCGCACATGAAGTCGACCTGCCCGCCCATCAGGTCCGTCAGCGCCGGTCCTGTTCCCTTGTAGGGCACGGTCGTCAGCGGCGTATTGATGGCGCTCATGAAGAGCATGCCGCAGAGATGCGAGGCGGCGCCGATGCCGGCATTGGCATAGGTGACCTTGTCCTTGTTGGCCTTGACGTAGTCGATCAGGCCCTTGAGGTCGTTCGGCTCGAATTTGGGGCTCGCCACGATGACCATGGGCACATCGGTGACGAGGCCCACATAGTCGAAGCTCTCCAGCGTCTTGTAGGCAAGCTTGCGGTAGAGCGTGTCGCTGGTGGCCATGCCGATGTGGTGCAGCAGCAGCGTGTAGCCATCCGGTTCCGCCTTGGCGACACGGCCCGCGCCGAGCGTTCCGCCGGCACCGCCGACATTGTCGACCACGATCTGCTGGCCGAGTTCCTTGCTCATGCTCTCCGCGACGAGGCGGGTCACCGTGTCCGTGGGCCCGCCTGCCGAGAACGGCACCACCATGGTGATCGCCCGCTCGGGATAATCGGCAAATGCTGGGCTGGCGAGGAATGCGGCGCCAAGTGCGGCCGCAAGGATCTTACGCATCGATTGCTCTCCCATCGGACGTCTTCCGGCCCAGAGCCGCGCGTCCTTGTCCTGCGATCTTTGGGCGGAATCGCTTTTTCTTCAAGGGCTTTGACGGCGCGCTGCGCTTTTCACGCCCCGCTTGATCGCGGACAGGGGTCACGTAAGCTCCGACAAAAATTGGGAGGAAAGAAAGATGAAGCTGACACGCCGTGAACTGGGTCTCGGGCTCGTGGCCGTCGGAGGAGCCGCCGCGCTCGGTATCGGGCCGTCTCGGGCACAGCCGAAATCCCTTGAGATCATCGCCGCAGCGGGTCCTGGCGGGGGCTACGACACCCTCGCCCGCACGGTCCAGCAGATCGCGCAGGAGCGGAAGCTCATCTCGAACGCGCAGGTGATCAACGTGCCCGGCGCTGGCGGCACGGTGGGTCTCGCCCAGTTCGTCAATGCGAAAAAGCCGAACGGCCTGCTCACCATCGGGCTTGGCATGGTGGGCGCCATCACGCTCAACAAATCGCCGGTCACACTCGACCAGATCACGCCGGCGGCCCGCCTCCAGGGCGAGTATCAGCCGCTCGTCGTGTCCGCGAAGTCGGACATCAAGACGCTCGACGACCTAATGGCGAAGTACAAGGCCGATCCCGGCTCCGTCAGTTGGGGCGGGTTCGGCATCGGCAGCCCGGATCATTTCGTCAGCGCGCTGGTCATCAAGGCCGGCGGGGGCGATGTGAAGAAGATGAACTACATCGTCGTCGGCGCAGGCGGCGAGATGTTGCCCTTCGTCATCTCCGGGAAGGTGACGGTGGCGACCGGCGGTTACGCGGAGTTCGCGGACCACATCAAGTCCGGCGCCTTGCGTGCCATCGGCATCTCCTCTCCGCAGCGGCTGGCCGGCATCGACGTGCCGACCTTCAAGGAGCAGGGCTACGACGCGGAACTGGTCAATTGGCGCGGGTTCGCAGCGGCTCCCGGTCTCTCTGGCGCGGATCTGGCCGCCCTCGACAGCATCCTGAGTGAGGTCGCACGCAGCGAGCAATGGGCGGACGCCTGCAGGACGCGTGGCTGGGAGAACCTTCATATGCCGGCCGCCGAGTTCAAGACGTTCATGGAAGCCGAGAAGACGCGCATCGCCGGCCTGCTGAAGGAACTTGGCCTGGCCACTTGAAGAAGAAACGATCAAGGACGGCGGCCCTCAACGGGCCGCCGCCAGTCTTGTCCAGTCGCCGACTGGGACGCCGCTGCATCGGCAGGCGACCGGCACCCGGACCGATACTTTCAGCAGTGCTTCACCTTTGTGCCATAACCCTTCGATTGGCACCCAGGGGATCGCGATTGCGGACGTTCAGTAGCTGGTTCGCTGGCCGGGCCCTCCCGGCCATCATCGGCATCATCGCTGTCAGCTTTATCCTGACGATCTTCCTGATTGTCCGCATCGCTGATGCCCAGAACACGGCTTCGCTTCAGCGCACGGCCGAATTCGCGGAAGCTGCGGTCAGTCGGCAGCGCGAGGCACTGGAGCGCACCGCGAAGGACTATGCGGCGTGGGCCGACGCCTACCGGCACCTCCACCCTCAGGTTGACCTGCAGTGGAGCTATGAAGAGGGCAATATCGGATCCACGCTCTTCCCTGATTTGGGGATCGACCACCTTCTGGTGATCGGCCCCTCCGATGACACAGCCTATGCCGTGGTCGAAGGAAAACTCAGCGCCAATGCCGTGGCAGAGCGCTTGCTGGATGGCGGGATCAGGGCCCTTGTCGCCCGTGCCCGTGAATCCGGCACAGAGACTGTGCCCGTGACCGGCTTCCTCTCTGCGGGAGGCCATCCGGTCCTTGCGGCGGCAGCCGTGATCTCCCCCGGAGATCAGGACGATGTCGCGCGGGCCCCCGGCCCCACATCCGTGCTGGTGCTCGCCAGCGGGTTGACGCCCGAACGTCTGGAAAGGCTGGCCGGCGAGTACTTCGTGCCCGCCCTCCGCAGCGTGCCTGCCGATGGCCTGCGTCCGGAAGAAAGCATCGCCATCTCCTCCGAAGACGGGTCCCTTCGGCTTGCCCTCGAATGGGATGCCGAGCGCCCCGGGCAGGCCCTGATCGACCAGGTGCTTCCATGGGTGCTCGCAGCGGCGGTCCTGATGGGGCTGCTTGCCTTCCTCATCCTGCGCTACGCGGTGCGCACTGCACGGACCATCGAGGAAGGCGCCAGGGAGCTCGCCGCCGCCCATCGCAAGGCCGAGCACCTCGCAATGCACGACGCGGTGACCGGCCTGCCCAACCGCAGCATGATGAGCCGTTTTCTCGACAGCAGCATCGGTCGGGAATCGGGGCAGGCATTGGCGCTGATCTACCTTGATCTCGACCGGTTCAAGCCGGTCAACGACACGATGGGCCATCTGGCCGGCGATCTCGTCTTGGGCGAGGTGGCGAACCGCCTGCGGTCCGCCGTTCGGGAGAAGGATCTTGTGGCTCGCGTGGGCGGAGACGAATTCGTCGTGGCGCTCCGCAGCGTTACGGCGCCAGCAGAGGTGGAACTGCTCTGCCAGCGCCTGAAAGAAGCCGTCTCCCAGCCTATCCGCCTGGACGGCACCGATGTCGGTGTCGGCATGTCGGCAGGCATCGCGATGGCTCCGACGGATGCGCAGACCTCCGAAGAGCTGATCCGCATGGCCGACATCGCGATGTATCAGGCGAAAGCCACCCGACGGGGATCGCACCAGTTCTATTCGCCCGAGATGAACGACCTCATCCGCCAGCGCCGGGCTCTCGAGATCGACCTGCGGCGCGCTTTGGCTTCGCAGGAGTTCGTCCTGCACTTCCAGCCACGGCTGCGCGCAGAGACCTTGCAGGTCATGGCGGTCGAGGCACTTGTCCGCTGGCAGCACCCAATCCACGGTCTCGTCGCGCCTGGGGACTTCATCCCGCTGGCCGAGGAGACCGGCCTCATCATCCCTCTGGGCGACTGGGTGCTTCAGGAGGCCTGCCGGGCGGCCGCGTGCTATCCGGATCTGGTCGTCTCCGTGAACGTCTCTCCCGTTCAGTTCCGAAACGGCGATCTGGTCGAACAGGTCCGCGCGGCGCTCTCATCCAGCGGCCTGCCCGCGTCCCGGCTCGAACTGGAACTGACCGAAGGTGTCCTGCTCGAGAACATCGAAAGCGCCATCAAGTCGCTTCGGGCGCTCAAGGCACTGGGCGTCAGCCTGGCAATGGACGACTTCGGAACCGGCTATTCTTCGCTGGGCTACCTGCAGCATTTCCCGTTCGACAGGCTGAAGATCGACAAGAGCTTCATCGCTCCCCTGGGAGATCGCGAGGATTCACGGTCGATCGTCCAGGCGATCCTCAGTCTGGGGCGTGCGCTCGGCATGTCCGTGACAGCGGAAGGCGTGGAGTCCGCCGAGCAGTTGCGCGTGCTGCGCGATGACAATTGCGATGAACTGCAGGGCTTCCTGCTCGGCAGGCCCATGCCCGCCGAGCAGCTGAGCGAGCTCCTGGCCGATCCCGCACGCAGCATGGCAGAGGCATCGGCAGTCTGAGCGAGGGACCTCCATGGCCCCTCGCACCAACTTTTCCGATCAGGCGCTCATCACCTGCGCGCCCACCGTGGTGCGCTTCACCATCAGCTTGTTCAGCGCCGCCACATAGGCGCGGGCCGACGCCACCAGCGTGTCGGGATCCGCCGCGCGCGCCGTGACGGTCTTGCCGTTCTCCGTCAGCCGCACAGACACTTCCGCCTGTGCGTCGGTCCCTTCGGTGACGGCATGGACCTGGTAGAGCTCCAGCACCGCCTCGTGCGGCACCAGTTCGCGGATGGCGTTGAAGATGGAATCGACGGGGCCGTTTCCGGTGGCCTGCACCGTGCTGTGCTGGCCGTCGGTGTCCAGCGTCATCGTGCAGGACTGTGCGCCCACCGTGCCGGCGATCACCGTCATGGACAGCACCTTGATGTGGTCGCTGGCCAGCGCGATCTCCTGATCGACCAGTGCCTCGATGTCCTCGTCGTAGACATGCTTCTTGCGGTCCGCGAGCGCCTTGAACCCGTTGAAGGCATCCTCGAAGGCGTTCTCGCCCAGCTGGTAGCCGAGCTCGCGCAGCTTGTCGCGGAAGGCGGCGCGTCCCGAATGCTTGCCCATCACCAGCGAGGTCTTGGTCACGCCCACCGAGGCCGGCGTCATGATCTCGTAGGTGGTGGCGTTCTTCAGCATGCCGTCCTGATGGATGCCGCTCTCATGCGCAAACGCGTTCCGGCCCACGATGGCCTTGTTGTACTGCACGGGGAACGAAGTCACCGCCGAGACCAGCTTCGACGCACGCGTCAGCATCGTGGCCTCGACGCCGGTCGCATAGGGCAGCACGTCGCCGCGGGTCCGCAGCGCCATCACCACCTCTTCCAGCGCGGCATTGCCGGCACGTTCGCCCAGCCCGTTGATGGTGCACTCGATCTGACGGGCACCGCTCGCGACACCTGCCAGCGAATTCGCGACCGCCAGGCCCAGATCGTCATGGCAATGCGTGGAGAAGATCACGCGGTCGGCGTTCGGCACCTTCTCGATCATGGTGCGGAACATGTGGCCGTATTCCTCGGGCGTCGCATAGCCCACGGTGTCCGGCAGGTTGATGGTGGTGGCGCCGGCCTTGATGGCCGCCTCCACGCAGCGCGCCAGATAGTCCAGCGGCGTGCGGGTGGCGTCCATGGCGGACCATTCCACGTCGTCGACGAGGTTGCGTGCCTGCGCCACGGTCGCCGCGATGATGTCGAGCACCTGCTCCTGCGACTTGCGCATCTGGTGTTCCAGATGGATCGGCGACGTGGATACGAAGGTGTGGATGCGGCCACGCTGGGCCACGCGCACCGCCTCGCCGGCGCGGGCGATGTCACCCGGAATGGCGCGAGCCAGGCCGGCGATGATCGACTTTTTGGCCCGGCGCGCGATTTCCTGCACGCTTTCGAAATCGCCTACGCTGGCGATGGGGAAACCGGCCTCGATCACATCGACGCCCATCTCCTCCAGCAGTTCGGCGACTTCCAGCTTCTCCTCGAGCGTCATGCTCGCGCCGGGGCACTGCTCGCCGTCGCGCAATGTGGTGTCGAAGATGACGACGCGGTCGGATGCGTTTGCGGTCGTGGTCATCGGATATGCCTTCTTGATTTCTTGCCCGGCTCTGCGGCTCTGGGCGTCGGGTCTGTCTTCTGTGCGGTGACCATCCCCTGAGCGCCCAGGCAAAAGCCCGGCCGGCCCTCAGGGGCGGCTAAGAAGAAGCAGGCCGGAAAGAAGGCACACGGACGCCCCGGCGAGGTGCCGGTCAGCCGTCCATGCTGTGTTGGTGCGCGCCATCATGGCAGCGGTTCCATTCGCCTTCACGTGCGCAAGCCGCGCATCCATTCCCACTTACGCGCTTCGGCGCCTCCGGGCAAGCGCCCTCAGGCCGCCCTGCCCCCGGTGACGATCTCGACCAGAGAGCGGGCATATTCCAGAACATTGTTCAGGCTGGCCGCATCACGAACGAGCACGATATCGGCCAGTTCATCGTCTCCACCCGACGCGCGATGTGCCTCGAAACGGGCCCGCACCTCGTCCGCGGTAAGCCGCGTGTCGATGCGCCGCGCGCAGCAGACAAGAGGGCCGTCCTGACTGATCCAGCGCTGCTCGGAGGGTACGAGCACGTCGGCCCCAAGGCCCGTCTCCTCCTCCAGTTCGCGCAGCATGGAGGCCTCGAAGTCGAGCCTGCCGCCCGTCACATCGTCCAGATCGGGCGTGCCGCAGGGAAAATAGAGCCGACCCGCATTGGCGGTGTGCGCGCCCATGCGGCCCAGCAGCACCGCGCCATCGGCCGTCACCACCACGGCCGAGGCAAAGGTGTTGCAGGCTCCGGTCTCGATGAAGCCCTGGCTCAGCCAATAATTCAGCCCGGAATAGCGCACAACGATGTGCGCACCGCGCCAGATGCCGTCTTCGATGCTGAAGCGGCGGGCAACCAGCACCTCGCCGTCGAACAGCGACGGCTTCTCCGCGGCGGCACGCGCCCAGTGCTCGCCGATCGCCTCCGCGTTCTCGTCGCGCCAAGGCCAGGGCTCATCCACCACGAAGGCATCGAAGCCCAGCACCGGCGTCACGATGGCCCGCTTACCAGAGGGATTGAGCGGGTTCATGCGGTGATCCGGCCCTCGGATACCAGGATAGCCTCGCCCCCGATGGTCGCCCCCTCGAGCACACCCTTCCAGACGTCGAGGCCCAGCACGATGCGGCTGGGACGCCCCATCTCGTGGCCCTGCTCCACCACCACGGCATGCTGGCCATCCGCCGGCCGCTCGAAGGCCATCAGCGCGCCGGCGAAAGCAGCCACGGCAGATCCCGTGGCCGGATCTTCCCCCATGCCGAAGCCCTGCTCCAGCATGCGCGCCCGGAACGACGCATCCGGCGCCTCGCCGCCGCGTGTGTAGACATAAGCCGCGGCAGCATCGGGCATCGGGAAGGCAGCCGGCCAGTGCTGCGGCTGGACGGCGGCACGGGCCAGCACGCCGGCATCCCGCACCGGCACGAAGGTGAAGGACGGCCCCACCGCAAAGCGGCTCGGCACGTGGCGGTCGAATCCGATCTCGTCCGGTGAAAGCCCCAGAGCCGCCGCGACGGCGTGGATCGGCGCCGCCTCGCCCGCTCCAAATGGCAGCCGCGGCAGGTCGAAACGTGCGCGGCCCGTGTCCTCGCCCAGGCGATGCACGGTGCAGGGCACCACGCCGACCTCTTCCTCAACAAAGAAGTTGAGGTCGCTGCGAAGCCGGGCCTTGTTCTCGATGGACAGCACCAGCGCTGCGCCGACGGTTGGGTGGCCGGCGAAAGGCAGTTCCGTAGCCGGCGTAAAGATGCGCAGCCGCGACAGGTTCACGGGCTCGCGCGGCGGCAGCAGGAACACCGTCTCCGACAGGTTGAACTCGCGAGCCACCGCCTGCATCGACGCGGTGTCCAGATCCTCGCAGCCGAACACCACGGCCAGCGGATTGCCCGCGAAGCGCCGGTTGGTGAAGACGTCGAGCGTGATGAACCGGCGCGGGGTCACAGCGCTTCCGCTGCGAAGACGGTGGTGGGGTTCACGAACTCATCCTGCGCCGCAACCGTCAGGATCTCGCGCGAACCCGCCTCCTCCGTGCGCCGCAGCAGTCCGTAGACGGAGGACGCGGCATGCGATAGCGCCTCGCCGGCATCACGCGTGGCGAGGTAATGCACGAAGAACAGCGCCGCGATGGCATCCCCCGCCCCGTTCACCGAAACGGGCAGCAGCGGCGTGCGCACGCGCCATTTGCGGCCCCGGTCCGACACCACGAGGTCGAGAAATCCCAGCGGGGTGTCATCGGTGTGCAGGCTGGTGACCACGACGACCGCCGGTCCGAGCGCATGAACCGCATCAAGCGCACGGACCAGGGCCGCGTCGTCCCTGGCTTCCATCCCGGCCAGGTATTCCAGCTCGAAATGGTTCGGCGTGATGATGTCGGCCACGCCGAGCGCGCGGTCCCGCATGAATTCGGGGATGCCCGGCCGCACGAAGACGCCACGCCCGATATCGCCGATCACTGGATCGCAACAATACAGCGCCTCCGGATTGGCCGCCTTCACGCGCGCGACGGCGTCCAGCACCGCCTCGCCGATGGCGGCATCGCCCATATAGCCGGACAGCACCCCGTCCGCCGCGCCGAGCACGCCCCGATCGGCGATGCCATCGACCAGGTCGCGGATCGCATTGCCGGAATACACCTGCCCCTTCCAGGCGCCGTAGCCGGTGTGGTTCGAGAACTGCACCGTGTTCACGGCCCAGACCTCGTGCCCCAACCGCTGCATCGGGAAGACAGCGGAGGAATTCCCGACATGGCCATAGGCCACCCAGGACTGGATCGACAGGATGTTCATCAGCGCGTTCTACATTCTTCCGATGGTATGAGGATATGCCAGGTTCGTCATGAAGGCCCCAGATGTCGCAAGCGGTGCTGTTCCTCACCCATCTTCGAACACCTCGTGTGCTTGCACATTTCGAACGGCTGCGCGCCGAGGCCGGCCCGGTCTTGCCGGTGTTCCTCGGCGCTGATGATACGGCGCATGTTCAGTTACCGCCTCCGGGCCCGCAAGCCGATTTTCAGGTCTGCGTCGAGGCCACCCAGGCGATGTTCCCTGGCCTTTACCCCGATTATGCTCCCGGCCGCACGGATCTTATCTTCCTGACAATGCTCATGGATCCGCGCCTGCGCGCCTTCGATCATGTCTGGATCATGGAGTACGACGTCGATTATTCCGGCGATTGGTCCGAGTTCTTCAAGGGCTTCGAGAACAGGCGGGGAGACCTCGTGGCCACGCGGATAACGCACCGGTCACGTCATTCGACCTGGTTCCATTGGCGCGATTTCGCGAGCCCGCCTAGCGTGCCAGAATCTCGGCATATCTATGCCTTCATGCCGATGGTTCGTTTGTCCCGAGCCTTCATCACCGCCTATATCGAGGCTCGCCGGCGCGATTTATGGCAAGGGCATTACGAGGCCATCCTGCCGTCCTTCGCGCTGGACGCGGGCTTCCACATCGTCGACATGGGGTATGGCCCCTATGGAAGCTTCTTCCGGCGCCGCCTCTACCGCCGTCGAACGTTCAGGTTCCGCCCCGCTCGCCCCAACTACTTCCATGAAGTGCCCGCGCAGTTTCCGTTGCGCTCCGTACTCTACCACCCGGTAAAGCTGTAAAGCCGTGGCTGAGGCCTGATTGCCAGCCCCGCGCAGGCATGGTGCATGAGAGGAAATGACCTCTGCCCGCCAAGCGATTCTCTTCCTCACCCACGTCCGAAGCGCCCGCGTCCTCCAGCATCTCGAACGGCTGCGCCGTGAGACTGCCGGGCTGATGCCGGTGTTCGTGTGCGTGGATGATCGCGGAAGCCGACGAGACACGGCAGCCAGCTTCCCAAGCGATTTCAGCGTGCGCGAGGAAGATTGGCGTCGTCTGGCGCCGGCCCGCGCCGCCCATCTGCGCCATGGCCCGCGCACGGACTATTACGACCTGTTCTACCTGCCGGCCTTGCTGTCGGAACGGCTGTCCGGCTTCGACCATGTGTGGTTCATCGAGAACGACGTCGATTTCGCAGGCAATTGGGGGGACTTCTTCCGGCCCGCGATGCAGAGCGCAGCCGATCTCTTGGCCACCACCGTCTACCCCCGTCCGCTGCAGCCGGGCTGGACCCATTGGCGGCGCTTCCGCACGCCGGAGCGGATACCGCAGGAGCGCCATATCCGGGCATTCCTGCCGCTGGCGCGGTTCTCGCAGCGCTTGATCCGCGCCTATGCTGAAGAGGCACACGATCCGGCATGGGCGGGGCAGTTCGAGGCGATGTGGCCGACCTTGGCAGCGGAACGCGGATGGCCGATCAGCGATCTTGGCGGCGCGGGGCCATTTCAGCCCGCCGAAGGCTTCGCCTTCTACCGGAACACCTTCAACCGGCGCACCTTGTCGCCGGGCAATTTCGTCTTCCGTCCGGCGCGCCGGGTCTACTTTCACGAAGACCCGGCGGCATTTCCGGAGACGGGGCAGCTCTACCATCCCGTGAAAGGCTGGTAGAGCCCCCGCTCCTGCTTAGTTGCGCTCGCGGTCGACCAGCTTGTTCTTGCCGATCCACGGCATCATGCCGCGAAGACGCTCGCCGACTTGCTCGATCTCGTGGCTGTCGTTGACGCGGCGGATGCCCTTGAAGCGTGCCGAACCGGCCCGGTATTCCTGCATCCAGTCGGACGTGAACTTGCCGGTCTGGATGTCCGCGAGAATCCGCTTCATCTCGGCCTTGGTTTCGGGCGTGATGACGCGCGGACCGGAGACATACTCGCCCCATTCGGCGGTGTTCGAGATGGAGTAGTTCATGTTGGCGATGCCGCCCTCATAGATGAGGTCGACGATCAGCTTCACTTCGTGCAGGCACTCGAAATAGGCCATTTCCGGCGCATAGCCGGCCTCAACCAGCGTCTCGAAACCGGCGCGGATCAGCTCGACGAGGCCGCCGCAGAGCACGGCCTGCTCGCCGAACAGGTCGGTCTCGCACTCTTCCTTGAAGGTGGTCTCGATGATGCCCGAACGGCCGCCACCGACTCCCGACGCATAGGCGATCGCGAGCTCGAGCGCATTGCCCGAGGCGTTCTGGTGCACCGCCACAAGGCAAGGCACGCCGCCGCCCTTCTGGTATTCGCCGCGCACGGTGTGGCCGGGGCCCTTCGGGGCGATCATCACGACGTCGACGCTCTTCTTCGGCTCGATGAGGCCGAAATGCACGGCCAAGCCGTGGGCGAAGGCGATGGCTGCGCCGTCGCGGATGTTCGGCGCGATCTCGTCCTTGTAGATGTCGGGCTGCAGCTCATCCGGCGTCGCCATCATCATCAGGTCGGCCCAGGCAGCCGCTTCCGCGACGGAGAGAACCTTCAGGCCGTCGGCCTCGACCTTCTTGGCGGTGCTGGAGCCCGGGCGCAGGCCGATCGCGATGTCGGTGATGCCCGATTCCTTCAGGTTCAGCGCATGCGCGCGGCCCTGGCTGCCGTAGCCGATGATGGCGACCTTCTTGCCCTTGACCAGATTGAGATCGGCATCACGATCGTAATAGACGCGCATGTGGTTCCCCTGAAGCGACGGCCGCCCTGCGGCACGTGTAGTGTGCGGGCGGCTACGCCCTAATCCCCGGCGGGCTTCTAGACCCGCGCGGGCGTTCTGAACAAGAGGGCTACATCCCCTCCGGGCCGCGCGAGATCGCGGCGACGCCGGTGCGGGACACCTCGACGAGGCCGAGCGGCATCATCAAGGAGATGAACTGGTCGAGCTTGTCGGTCTTGCCGGTCAGCTCGAACACGAAGCTTTCGATGGTCGCGTCCATCACTCGGGCGCGGAACGCCTCTGCCAGGCGCAGCGCTTCCGCGCGGGCCTCGCCCGTGCCGGCCACCTTGATGAGCGCCAGTTCGCGCGACACCATCGGCCCGCTGTTCGACAGGTCCACCACCTTGTGCACCGGCACCAGACGGCCAAGCTGGGCCTCGATCTGGTCGATGATCTCCGGCGTTCCGGAGGTCACGATGGTGATGCGCGAACGATGCTTGCCCTGCTCGATCTCGGTGACCGTCAGGCTCTCGATGTTGTAGCCGCGGCCGGAGAACAGGCCGACCACGCGGCCCAGTACGCCGGGCTCATTATCGACGAGGACGGACAGGGTGTGGCGTTCGACGCGGTTCTGGCTGGCGGACATGACTGGCTTTCGCAGGTTGGCGCGGACGCGCCGGGCAGAGGGGTGCGGGCGCGGCACCGGCCGCGCCCGGAAGCATGATCAGACGAGCATCTTGCCTTCTTCGGAGATGACGGTGCCGATGTCCTCGGCAGAGGCCGCATCGCCAAGGATCATGTCGTTGTGGGCCTTGCCCGACGGAATCATCGGGAAGCAGTTCTCGATCTTCTCGACACGGCAGTCGAACAGGACGGGACCGTCATAGGCGAGCATCTCGCGGATCTTGTCGTCCAGTTCGGCCGGATCGTCGCAGATGATTCCCTTGCCGCCATAGGCCTCGGCCAGCTTCACGAAGTCCGGCAGGGCTTCCGAATAGGACTGGGAATAGCGCGATCCGTGCAGCAGCTGCTGCCACTGGCGCACCATGCCCATATATTCGTTGTTCAGGATGAACACCTTGATCGGCAGGTTGAACTGCTTGGCCGAGGACATCTCCTGCATGTTCATCAGCACCGAGGCTTCGCCCGCGATGCAGACGACGAGCGCATCGGGATGCGCCACCTGCGTGCCGATTGCCGCCGGAAGGCCGTAGCCCATGGTGCCGAGGCCGCCCGAGGTCATCCAGCGATTCGGCTCCTCGAAACCGTAATACTGAGCCGCCCACATCTGGTGCTGGCCGACCTCGGTCGTGATGTAGGTCTCGCGATCCTTGGTCAGCTCGTACAGGCGCTGCACCGCATATTGCGGTTTGATCACGCTTTTCGACTGGTTGTAGGCGAGGCAATTGCGCGAGCGCCAGCGCTCGATCTGCTTCCACCAGTCGGCCAGCGCCGCCGTGTCCGCCTGGAGCTTCTGCTCCTTCCAGAGCCGCACCATCTCGGCGATGACATTGCCGACATCGCCGATGATCGGCACGTCGACCTTGACGATCTTGTTGATCGACGAGGGGTCGATGTCGACGTGGATCTTCTTCGATCCCGGCGAGAACGCATCGACCCGTCCCGTCACGCGGTCGTCGAAGCGTGCGCCGAGGCAGATCATCACGTCGCAATCGTGCATCGTGTGATTGGCTTCGTAGGTGCCGTGCATTCCCAGCATTCCGAGGAAGCGCTTGTCGGAGTGCGGGAAGCAGCCGAGGCCCATCAGCGTCGATGTCACCGGGAAGCCGGTGAGGTCCACCAGTTCGCGCAGCGCGCGGCTGGCTTCCGGGCCGGAATTGATGATGCCGCCTCCGGTGTAGAAGATCGGCTTCTTCGCGCCCGCCATCAGTGCAACCGCTTCGCGGATGCGAGCGTCGTCGCCCTTCACGCGCGGCTGGTAGGTGCGGTGCTCGACATTCGCGGCGCCGGTATAGGTGCCCGTTGCGAACTGGATGTCCTTCGGAATGTCCACGAGCACCGGACCCGGACGCCCTGAGCGCGCGACGTAGAACGCTTCGTGCAAGACGCGCGACAGGTCGTTCACGTCCTTCACGAGGTAGTTGTGCTTGGTGGCCGCGCGGGTGATGCCGACCGTGTCGCACTCCTGGAATGCGTCGGTGCCGATGAGGTGAGTCGGAACCTGGCCGGTGATGACGACGAGCGGGATCGAATCCATCAGTGCGTCGACCATGCCGGTCACGGCATTGGTGGCGCCGGGGCCGGAGGTGACGAGAACCACGCCCACCTTGTTGTTGGAGCGCGCATAGCCTTCCGCCGCATGGGTCGCACCCTGCTCGTGGCGAGCCAGGATGTGCTGGAGCTCATTCTGCTGGAACAAGGCATCGTAGATCGGAAGCACGGCGCCGCCGGGATATCCGAAAATCGTGTCGACGCCCTGCTCTGCAAGCGCGCGAACGACCATCTGCGCGCCGGTCATCTGTTCACTCATGGCGAACCTCCGCCTTGTGTTCCTGCGCCTCGGTGCTGACTGGGACATCGACCGGGCAATAAAAAAGGGGCCTCTAAGAGCCCCCGCATGCGCCACCTTTCGCGACGGCTGTCAAAGCCGTTACGTCGATGGCGCTCCCGATACGATAATCAACGTGCGCACGCGCAGCGTCTCCTTTGAAGTACGGGTTGGATAATCCCCTGCCCGGCGCGGGTCAAGTAGAACCGTGACACAAAGATGGCACCGCAAAGCAAAACCCCGCCCGCTTGCGCGGACGGGGCTTTGAAACCGGATCGGACCGAAGGGTCAGATCAGAAGTGGTAAGCGATACCGCCGCGAACCGTCTGCATGTCGAAGCTGACATCGGCAGCTGCCGTCACGCCGTCCGCGCTGAGCGAGAAGCGCTCGTCGTCGAAGTCCGTGTAGAGGTACTCGACGCGAGCCGACCAGTTGCCGCCGAACTTGGCTTCGACGCCACCACCAACGGTGTAGCCGACCATCAGGTGGCTGTCGTCGTCGCCGAGGACGTCAGACGACACTTCGACATTGGCGAGCGAGAGACCGCCAGCAGCGAACACCAGGAAGTTGCCGAAGGCGTAGCCGACGCGGCCACGGGTCGTCGACCAGGCGTTGATCTCGGCGTCCACCAGACCGGGAACCACTTCGGTGTCGATGTCGACATAGGAGATGCTGTTGTCGATGCCGACAACCCAGTTGCCCCACTGGCGGTTGATGCCGCTGTAGATGCCGATGTTGAAGCCGTCGTCCTCGATGTCGAAGGTCGGATCGCCAAGATCGCCGCCGTTGACGCTGATGCCGTCGAGTTCGCCCTCAACCCAGTTGTAGCCGCCCTGGACGCCCAGGTAGAAGCCCGACCAATCGCTCTCGGCAGCAACCGGAGCAATGGCGGCCTCAGCCGGGTAAGCCGGCATGTCGGCTGCGAAGGAAGCGGTGGAGAGAGCGACGAAAGCGGCGCCGGCGAGGAGAATGGTCTTCATTGGGTAGTCCCCCGAAACAAGTTGATTTGTTCTAGCCCAAGCCGGCGCTTCGGGCTGTAACCTTTGGGTCACACCGCATTTTCAAAAAACCGCGGCGCCGGCTGCCAGTCCGCGAAACGGTTCCTCATCCAGGTTGTCTGCCGCTTCGCGTATTGGCGACTGTCCGTGATGGCGCGTTCCACCGCCTCATCAAGGCGGAGCTGTCCCTCTAGATGGGCGGCAAGAGGCGCGACACCGATGGCCCTCATCACCGGCAACGAAGGGTCCAGCCCGCGCTGCAGCAGGATCAGCACCTCATCTAGCCCGCCGGCCGAGATCATGGTGCGAAAGCGTTCCGCAATGCTCACCCGGATATCGTATCGCTCCGGGATCAGCAGGAATCGTTCGCCGGCCTGTACCAAAGCGGGAGAAACCTCGCTCTGCCATTCGAGGAGCGAGCGCCCGGTCGATTCGACCACCTCGAGAGCCCTCAGGATACGCTGGGTGTCCGAAGCCCGGATCCGCTCCGCCGCGGCGGTGTCGCGCCGGGCTAGCTCGCCGTGCAAATCGGCGGCTGATCGCAGCGCCGACTGGCCTCGCCAGTGCTCCCTGACGGCCTCGTCGATCGGCGGCACCTCCGACAATCCTTCGATGAGCGCCTGAAGGTAAAGGCCGGTCCCGCCCACGAAGATCAGCGGGCGAGGATCCGTACCGGCCAGCAGGCGCCGCACATCGTCCAGCCAGAGCGCGACCGAATAGGGCTTGGCGCCATCCACATGGCCGTAGAGCATGTGCGGCGTGCGGCGCTCCTCCTCCGGGTCGGGCCGCGCGGTCAGAACCCGGAGGTCGCTGTAGACCTGCATGGAATCGGCGTTCACCACCACGCCGCCGCAGGCCTGCGCCCACCGGACGGCAAGAGCCGATTTACCACTCGCGGTGGGACCCGCGAGCAGGATTATGCGACGGCCTTGCCCCACAGCCATTGCGCTTTACCTCTGGAACACATCTTTATTGCCGTCTGTAGCATCTGCTGCCATCGGCCGGACCCCACATGAACATCGCCTCGATCATCACTCGCCCGGACAACCCGGTGCTGGGGGATACGCTTCTGGCATATCTCGCCTCGGAGTTGCCGCGGGCCGGGCTCGTGAAGTGGCTGGCGCCCGGCACGGCCGCCGAGATCCCGTTCGTCGGCCGCGGCGCGGCGCTGGCGCTGGCCTGGGAGCGGGCCACCGAGGTTATTGGCGACCTGCCGGTGGACCTGAACATCATATCCGGGATCAATCGGCGCAAGCGCCTGCTGGTCGCGGACATGGACTCGACCATCATCCAGCAGGAATGCGTGGACGAACTGGCCGACCTCGTTGGCAAGCGGGCCGAAGTGGCGGCGATCACCGAACGGGCCATGCGCGGAGAGATCGAATTCGCAGGTGCCTTGCGGGAGCGCGTGGCGCTTCTGCGCGGCATCCGGGAGGACCAGGTCGAGGCCCTGCTTCGCGACCGCATCACCGCCACGCCCGGCGCCTCCACACTGGTGCAAACCATGCGCAGCCACGGCGCCTACACGGCGCTTGTGTCCGGCGGCTTCACGCTGATGACCGGCGCTGTTGCAGCGAGGGTTGGCTTCGACGAGCATCGCGGCAATGTTCTCGGGCTCGACGGCGGTAAATTGTCCGGCACGCTGGAAGAGCCTGTTGCCGGAGCCGATGCCAAGCGGCAGGCCGTCGTCGAACTGCGCGAACGTCTCGGGCTCGAGGCCGACGACACCATCGCTGTGGGCGACGGGGCCAACGATATCGACATGATGCGCGAGGCGGGGCTCAGCGTCTCCTTCAACGGCAAGCCGGCCGTGGCCGCCGCAGCCACCGCCCGCATCCGGCACGGGGACATGACCGCCCTCCTCTATTTGCAAGGCTACAGCCGGGACGAATTCGCCACCGGCTGACCCTCAGGGCAGCGGAATGCGGATGAACTTCATTTCCGCCTTCGGCGTGGCCACCAATATCAGTGCGCTGGTCTGGCCATCCTTCTTCAGCGCCTCGATCTGGCGCGAAAGATCATCCGGCGAGGCCAGCTTGCGCTGCGCGATCTCCACGATGGTGTCCCCGATCCCGATATTGAGGTCCTTCAGCGGCGATTCGGCGCGGATGGCGACCACCACCACGCCCGCCTCGACAGTGCCGTCGATGCTGAAGGCGCCGCGCGCCGGCGCCTGCAGGGGCGCGACGTCGAGGCCCATGATCGTTGCCGTGCTTTCCGGCGGCTTCGGAACGCCGGCGTTCTCCGCCGCACCGGCGGGACCGGCCGCTGCCTGACGCGCGATCTTGATCTGCGAGCTGACCTGCTTGCCCTCTCGCCAGATCTCGAGCGGCACCTCGCGCTCCACGCCGGCGTCTGCGACGAGCCTCTGGAACCCGCGTGACGTGGTCACCGGCTTCGCGTCGAACCGCGTGATGATATCGCCGATCTTCAGCCCCGCTTCGGCCGCAGGCCCATTGTCGATGACGCCCGCGACCAGCGCCCCTCCGGTGCCCTGCATGCCCACGCGTTGGGCGACTTCGGGCGGCACGTCCTGAATGCGCACGCCGATATAGCCGCGCCGGACCTCCCCGAATTTGAGCAGTTGATCGATCATCGGACGAAGCGTCGATGCCGGGACGGCGAAGCCGATGCCGACAGATCCGCCCGTGGGCGAAAGGATCGCGGTGTTCATGCCCACCACCTCGCCCGCGAGGTTGAACAAGGGCCCGCCGGAATTGCCCTTGTTGATCGAGGCATCCGTCTGGATGAAATTGTCGAAGCGGCCGGTGCGCATGTCGCGATTGCGCCCGGAAACGATGCCGGACGTCGCCGACAGGCCGATCCCGAACGGATTGCCCATCGCCAGCACCCACTGGCCAAGCTTCAGGTTCTCCGCATCCCCGAATCGAGCCGGCTTCAGCGGGCCGGCCACGGGCTTGACCTTCAGCACCGCGATGTCGGTTTCCTTATCTCGGCCAACCACTTCGGCTGCGAGCTTCGTGCCATCGTTGAAGGCTACCTCCACGCGGTCCGCACCATCGACAACATGGAAGTTCGTGACGATGGTGCCTGAAGCATCGATGACGAACCCGGAGCCCTCTCCAGTCTGCCGGCCGCTTCCGCCACCTTCACCGCGTTGCTGACGCTCGAAGAAATCGTTGAAAAACTCGTCGAGCGGTCCGCCCTCCGGAGCGTCCGGACGTGGTCCGGCCTCGGCATCCTCGTCCTCGCCGGGTGAACCGTCGACGTCCTCCGAGGTGGAGATCAGAACGACGCTGTCGATGACCTGCTCGATGACGTCGCTGAGTGCGTCCGGTCCGCGCAAGGTGCCCTGATCCGCAGGAGCAGTTTGGGACTGGGCCACGTCCATGGCCGCCAGGGACACAGAAAAGGCGAGGCCGATCCCGAGCAGGGGACCGCGAAACATCTGCTGCACCAAACAAGCCTCCCGGCTGCATCCGCAGCCAACACGCAGGCGCCGGAGTATGTCCGAGCAACCCGACCGGTCGAGATGCCCGCTCGTCAGGACCAGTTCAGGCCCTGATCTGCACCGGCGGCATCTGCACCGCTGCCAACATGGCACGGCCCCCGCCTCCCGGGGAAGCCGGGGGACGGGGGCCGTTGATCACAACCGCTAGCGTGGAAGGCGCGGCCTATTGGGCGGGAGCCGGAACCGCCGGCGTTGGGGCCGGTGGTGCCGGAGGAGTCGCGGCATCCGCAGGCGCTGCCGTCGGCGCCGGGCTTGCTGCGCCCGTTCCCGCAGGCGCGGAGCCAGGCTGGCGGAAGTACTTGAAGAACTCCGAATCCGGGCTCAGCACCAGTCGGGTGCCGTTGTTGGCGAGACCGGTCTCGTAGGCCTGCATCGAACGATAGAAGGCGAAGAAGTCCGGATCACGTCCATACGCACCCGCGAAGATCGCGTTGCGCTGGCCGTCACCCACGCCGCGCATCCGTTCGGCCTCACGGTTGGCTTCAGCCTGCAGCACCACCACGTCGCGGTCTGCCCGTGCGCGGATGCGCTGTGCCGCCTCGGCGCCCTCGGCGCGGATCTCCGACGCCTCACGCTGACGCTCCGTCTGCATGCGCTGATAGACCGCCTGGCTGTTCTGCTCCGGAAGGTCGGCGCGGCGGATGCGGACATCGACGATCTGGATGCCGAGTCCGGTGGACTGTCCGTTCACCTGGTCCCGGATGCGGTTCATCAAGGTCTCGCGCTCATCGCGCACCACCTGCTGGAAGGTCGATTCGCCGAGAACGCGGCGCAGGCCGGAATTCACGAAGGTCGCCAGCTGGCTGTTGGCCCGCTCGATGGAGCCGAGCGTCTGATAGAAGCGCAGCGGATCGATGATCTTGTAGCGCGCGAACGCATCGACGCGGATGCGCTTCTGGTCGGAGGCGATAACCTCCTCGACCGGAAGATCGAGCGCGAGGATGCGCTTGTCGACCCGCACCACGCCGTCCACGAAGGGCAGCTTGAAGTAGAGGCCGGGCTCGCGCACGACGTTGATGGCCTGCCCGAAGCGCAGGACGATCGCCTGCTGCGTCTGGTCGACGGTGAAGACGGAGCTGAAGCCGAGGAAGGCCAGCGCCGCGACGAGAATGATCGCGGCTCCACTTGCAAGGCTCCTCATCGGCCGGCTCCGTTATTGTTGGGCGATCGCAGCACGGGCTGCGGCGGCTGCGGTGCCGGCGTGGACACGGCCGGGCGTTGCTGCTGGCCGAGTTCGCCGAGCGGCAGATAAGGCACCACGCCGGAGCCATTGCCGCTGTTGTCGAGCACGATCTTGTCTGTCGTCGAAAGCACGCGTTCCATGGTTTCGAGGAACATGCGTTCGCGCGTCACCTCGGGAGCCTTGCTGTATTCCGCGTAAATGGAATTGAAGCGGTCGGCCGCGCCGCGCGCCTCGTTGATCACGCGCTCGCGGTAGCCTTCTGCTGCCTGCAGGATGCGGGCGGCATCGCCTCGAGCTTCAGGAACCACGCGGTTGGCGTAGGCCTGCGCCTCGTTCTGGAGGCGCTCCTGGTCGGCTCGCGCCGCCTGCACGTCGCGGAAGGCATCGATGACCTGATCCGGCGGATCGACCTTCTGCATCTGCACCTGAATGACCGCGATGCCGGCCTGGTAGCTGTCCAGCGTGCGCTGCATGAGATCATGCACGGCACGTTCGACACCCTGCCGGCCCTGGGTCAGCACCGGCTGAAGCTCCGAGCGTCCGATCACTTCGCGCATGGCGCTTTCGGCGATGGCCTGGATGGTGGCCTCGGGGCTCTGGATGTTGAACAGGTAGTCGGCGGCACCGCCCGGGGTTTCCGTCTCGGGATTGCCGGGCTTGATCTGCCAGACGACGGTGAAGTTCACGTCGACGATGTTTTCGTCGCCTGTCAGCATGAGGCTTTCCTGCGGCACCTCGCGAACGCCGACCGTGGTGCGTGCGGCAGGAGCTTCGAGGCGCAGGCCGATCTCCAGGCGACGGTTCTCGGTCACGTTGGGCGTGATGACCGTTTCGATGGGGTACGGCCAGTGATAGTGCAGGCCCTCGCCCGTCGTCCGCACGTGCTTGCCGAAGCGCAGCACCACGCCCTGTTCGCTGGGGCTGACGGTGAAGAAGCCCGACGCAAGCCAGACGATCAGCGCGATGACGAGGATGGCGAGCAACCCGAGGCCACCGCCGAACGAGCCACCCGGAACAATCCGGCGCAGGCGCTCCTGGCTGCGGCGGAACAGTTCATCCATATCCGGCGGCTTGGGCCCTGAGGATTGCGGGCCGGAGCCCCACGGTCCGGGGTTCGGGCGCCAAGGTCCGCCACCACCCCCGCTCTGATTACTCCAGGGCATCCAGTTCCTTCCCATGCCCGGCCGGGAAGGCGGGCAGCGTATCCACATGTGGGAAAGCTTTTAGGCTGGGGGAAGGCCTGCGATCAACCCGGTGGAACTACCTTCCCTCGGGTTTGGCAAACACGCCTACGTTACGTCGGACGCGGCCTTGCGGATGTAGTCGATATAGCTGGAGCCGCAATCGTCGCCCGGTGAAGCCGGATGCACCGTTCGGCTCTCCTCGAGCCACTGGCCCGGGTCCAGCTCCGGAAACTCGACGTCGCCCTCCGGCGAGCAGTCCAGCTCGGTCATATAGATGCGTTCGGCCAGGTCCATGACCTGTGCATAGACCTCCCCGCCTCCGATGACGGCGATCTCGTCGGCCGAGAGCTGGACCGCCAGTTGCTTCGCCCGCTCCACCGCCGCTTCCAGCGAATGCACCACGTGCCCGCCCTCGGCGGTGAAGTGCGGATCGCTCGTCACGATCACGCTCTCACGTCCCGGAAGTGCCCTGCCGATGGCCTTCCAGGTCTTGCGGCCCATGATCATGGGCTTGCCCCAGGTCACCGTGCGGAAGCGCTTCAGGTCGCTCGGCACACGCCAGGGCATTGTGCCTTCGTTGCCGATGACGCGGTTGCGGGCCATGGCGACGACAAGAACGATGGCGGCCTGTTTCATGCATCCTCCGCGAGCTTGACCAGCGCATCCCCGGACACCCGGCATGTCGTCCAGCCATCCATCAGTTCGGCGCCGCGCGAGCGATAGAAATCGATGCTCGGCGTATTCCAGTCCAGCACCGACCATTCGAGCCGGGCGAGCCCTTCGTCGCGGCACCGTGCGGCAAGGCGGACCATCAGCGACTTGCCGATTCCCTTGCCCCGCAATTCGGGACGAACGAACAGGTCTTCCAGATAGATCCCTGCCCGCCCCTCGAAGGTCGAGAAATTGTAGAACCACAGCGCCAGCCCGACCGGCTCGCCATCCCATTCCGCAATGTCGCAGAATGCGCGGGGCTCGGGTCCGAACAGGGCCGCATCCATCATCTCGTCGGTCGCGACCATTTCGTGCAGCAGCTTCTCGTACTCGGCGAGTTCGCGGATCAGCTGCAGCACCAGCGGGGCTTCGCCCGGGCGGGCGGCACGGATGTTCAACGTCATGTTGTCCTCTGGAACGGGCGGGCTCTACACGGCCACCGGCGCCTTGATGGCGGGATGAGGATCGTAGCCCTCGAACGCGATGTCCTCGAAGCGGAAGTCGAACAGCGAGCGAACATCCGGGTTCAGCCGCAAGACCGGCAGCGCGCGCGGCTCGCGCGAAAGCTGCTCGCGTGCCTGCTCCAGATGATTGAGGTAGAGATGCGCATCGCCGAAGGAGTGGACGAAGTCGCCCGGCTCCAGCCCGCAGACATGCGCGATCATCTGCGTCAGCAGTGCATAGGACGCGATGTTGAACGGCACGCCGAGGAAGATGTCGGCCGAACGCTGGTAAAGCTGGCAAGACAGGCGTCCGTCCGCCACGTGGAACTGGAACAGGCAATGGCATGGCGCCAGCGCCATCTTGTCGAGATCGGCCGGGTTCCAGGCCGAGACGATGAGCCGGCGCGAGCTCGGGTTGCGCCGGATCTCGTCCAGCACCCCGCCGATCTGGTCGATCACGCGGCCGTCCGGCGCTTGCCATGAGCGCCATTGCTTGCCGTAGACGGGCCCGAGTTCGCCATCGGCGTCGGCCCATTCGTTCCAGATCGAGACGCCGTTGCGCTGCAGGTAATGCACATTGGTGTCGCCGGCGAGGAACCACAGGAGCTCGTGGACGACGGATTTCAGGTGCACCCGCTTCGTGGTGACCAGCGGAAAGCCCTTCGAGAGGTCGAAGCGCATCTGGTGTCCGAACACAGAGAGCGTGCCGGTGCCGGTACGGTCATCCTTGCGCGTGCCATGGTTCAGCACATGGTCCAGCAGGTCGAGATAGGCCTTCATCACGGTCTCCGAGCCTGCGGACATTAGCGTCCGGAAGCGGCCGGATGCACCCCCTCAGTGCCCTTTTCCCTGAACCTTTGGCTGTCAACCGCGTTCAGTTTGGGTTCAGAGCTTACCCCTTAAGGGGAAAGATGAGCCGGGGGGCTCAAGGAGGAATTCATGCGTAAGATCATTGCCGGCGCGCTACTCGCCACCACCCTTGGTCTTGGTTTCGCTGCGGCGCCTGCGGCTGTTCAGCCCGCCAGCGCCCAGGGCATCGCAATCGGCCCCAATGGCGTACGCATCTATCCCGGTGACCGGGATTATGACCGTTACGACCGTCGCTCGCGTCGTGACGTCGATCGCCGTGACGCCGAGTACATTGCTCGCCGCAACGGCGTGGACCGCGTGCGCAGCGTAACGCGCCGGGGCGGTGACTGGATCGTCGTGGGCGAGGCCCGCCGCGGGCGTGGCGACCTGCGTGTCCGCATCGATGGCCGCAGCGGCCGCGTGCAGAACGTGGATCGCATCATCCGCCGCTGATCTGTTCAGCTCTAGCGAAGGGCGGGCCATGTGCCCGCCCTTTTCGTTTGCGCGCCGTGCATCGGACCGCTTTTCAAAACGTGACTCGGTGCCTATATCTGTCTGTGCCGGCGCAAGTCGGCTATGGCGATAAACGAGCCTCGAAATAAGCCTTTCGGACCCGGGGGCAGTACCCGGCGCCTCCACCACAGACCGCGTCTTACGGTTTGCGGCGGGGGCGAAACAGGATCGACGAGGGTGTAAAGGTTGTTCTTTCGCTCGGTATTGTTCCGCCGTTATCGGGCTGTTGCATAGTTGCCAATGATAACAACTACGCTCCGGCCGCTCTCGCCGCTTAATGCGGTGCTGGTGACCGACCATAAAGCCCTGGGGGATTAGCGTTCCTTAGGCGGGGTTCGGAGGCACCTGGCAACAGAAGCCTCCACTTTATCCTTTGCTCTGGCCTGCCGGAGCGCCCGATTTTTCCCGATCCGGTCGCATAAGAGCCCATGAGCACCGATCTCATCAGATACGATCTTCTGGCGCAGGAAGCCCTGCGCGGCGTGGTCCGGCGCGTGCTGGAAGACGTGTCCCGCACCGGTCTGCCGGGCGAGCACCATTTCTACATCTCGTTCAACACGGAATTTCCGGGCGTGCGCATCTCGCCGCGCCTTCGCGAGAAATATCCGGAGGAGATGACGATCGTCATCCAGCACCAGTTCTGGGACCTCAACGTCGAGGATCATGATTTCCAGATCGGACTGTCGTTCTCGAACATTCCCGAAATGCTGCATGTGCCGTTCGACGCCATCACCGGTTTCTTCGATCCGTCCGTGAAGTTCGGCCTGAAGTTCGAGCCGCTGACGCCTGTGGACGAGGACGGCAAGACCAGCGAGTCGTCTCCGGCACCCGCCGCCGTTCCTGCCCCGGCATCCGAAGTCAGGTCCATCGTTCCCGCCGCGCGTCCTGCCAAGGCTGAAGCCGAGGATGAGAAGGCCGCGTCGGAGAACGGGGACGAGACCGAGGAGAAGCCCGAAGGCGCCCAGATCGTCAGCCTGGACAAGTTCCGCAAGAAATAAGCGGGACGCCGAGCCCGCCTCGCCGGGAGGGCGAGCCGATGACCAAGACACGCACGGAAACCGACACCTTCGGCCCCATCGAAGTCGAGGCTGATCGCTATTGGGGCGCACAGGCCCAGCGCTCCCTCGGCAACTTCAAGATCGGCTGGGAAAAGCAGCCCCTGCCGGTCGTCCGCGCGCTCGGCATCGTCAAGCGCGCCGCCGCCGAAGCGAACATGGACCTCGGCCGGCTCGATGAAGGCGTTGGCCGCGCCGTCGTTCAGGCCGCGCAGGAGGTCATCGAGGGCAAGCTCGACGCCCACTTCCCTCTGGTGGTCTGGCAGACCGGCTCCGGCACCCAGTCCAACATGAACGCGAACGAAGTGATCTCGAACCGCGCCATCGAGATCATGGGCGGAGAGATGGGCTCCAAGAAGCCGGTCCACCCAAACGACCACGTCAATATGAGCCAGTCGTCCAACGACACCTATCCGACGGCCATGCATGTGGCCTGCGCAGAGGAGATCGTGCACCGGCTCATCCCGGCGCTACAGACGCTGCGCAACGCGCTTAACGACAAGGCTGAAGCGTGGAAGTCGATCATCAAGATCGGCCGCACCCACACGCAGGACGCGACACCCCTTACCCTCGGCCAAGAATTTTCCGGCTACACCGCGCAGGTCGAGAACGGCATCGCCCGGATCGAGCAGACCCTGCCGAAGCTGATGGAACTCGCGCAGGGCGGTACCGCTGTCGGGACCGGCCTCAACGCGCCCGTCGGCTTCGCGGAAGCGGTGGCCGACAAGATCGCCCACATCACCGGCCTTCCCTTCAAGACCGCGCCCAACAAGTTCGAGGCCTTGGCGGCGCATGACGCCATGGTGTTCTCGCACGGCGCCATCAACACCGTGGCCGCCAGCCTCTTCAAGATCGCCAACGACATCCGCTTCCTTGGGTCAGGCCCGCGCTCGGGCCTTGGCGAGCTGTCGCTGCCGGAGAACGAGCCCGGCTCCTCCATCATGCCGGGCAAGGTGAACCCGACGCAGTGCGAGGCCATGACGCAGGTTTGCGTGCAGGTGTTCGGCAACCACGCCGCCCTCACCTTCGCGGGCAGCCAGGGCCATTTCGAACTGAACGTGTTCAACCCGGTGATGGCCTACAACTTCCTTCAGTCCGTGCGGCTGATGGCGGATGCCGCCGTGAGCTTCACCGAGAACTGCGTCGTGGGCATCGAGCCGCGCACCGACAACATCCAGGCCGCGCTCGAGCGCTCGCTGATGCTGGTGACGGCGCTCGCTCCCAAGATCGGCTACGACAACGCCGCCAAGATCGCGAAGACCGCGCACAAGAACGGCACCACCCTTCGCGAGGAAGCGGTCGGCGGCGGCTATGTCACCGATGCCGAGTTCGATGAGGTCGTCCGCCCGGAGAAGATGATCTCGCCCGGCTAGTTGCCGTACTCCAATCATCGGCTACAATGATGCGCATGAACCATGCGCAGAGTGCTCGATGCCACGTGTAGCAGAAGCTGGAGCAGCAACGCGACCGGCCGCGAAACGGGCGGTTAATGTCTCCGTGCGGCAGGACCTCATAACCGAGGCCAAGGAATTCGGGACCAACATCTCTGCTGTGCTGGAGCGGGCTCTGGAGGCAGAGCATCGGGAACATAAGCGCCGGCATTGGCGGCAGGAGAATGCCGCGGCGATCCAGACTCTGAACCTCTGGGTCGAGGAGAACGGGGTTCCGTTCGCAGATCTACGAGCTTGGTGACCCGCCAGTTCGACGTCTGCCGCATCGTAGGACTACGAGACGGATCGGCCGTCGATCTCGGTCTAATTCTTCAGGACGATACATTGTCGGATCTGGCGACGAGGATTGTCGCGCCGCTTATTGAGATCGATTCCGGCCTGACCGGCACCGCCGCCACCCCCGAGGTGGAGGTCGATGGACAGCGCTTCATCATCGCGATGCATCTCATGACGGCGCTGCCATCGCGCAATCTGGGACGGGTGATCGTCAATCTTGAAAGCGAGGAGCGCCGCATCAAGAACGCTCTCGACCTTCTCTTCTTCGGGATCTGAACGCCATGGCCGATCTCATCAACCTGAACAAGGCCCGCAAGGAGCGCGCCCGCGCCGAGAAGCCGGCCAAGGCTGCCGAGAACCGCGTCGCCTTTGGCCGCACCAAGGCCGAAAAGGATTTGGAGAAGGCCAGGGCCGAAAACGCAGCCCGCCTTCTCGATGGTCATCGCCGCGACGGCGACACCTGATGAGTGGCGTCCTCAAGCGCTCCATCGAGATCGCCGGCCATCGCACCAGCATCACGCTTGAGAACGACTTCTGGGCGGCATTGCGGGAAATCGCCGAAGAAAAGCAAATGACGCTGCGCGCTCTGGTGGCCGAGATCGACGCCGGTCGCGGCGAGAACAACCTGTCCTCCGCCATCCGCCTTCACGTCCTCACCCACTACCGCACGCGCTCTTCCGACCTCCTGAACAGGTCGAACGGCAGCACCTGACGACGCACGGGCGCGGGAGCAGCTTGCGGCGGCGGCGCCGGTGCGGGCGGCGGCCGCAGATCGACAGGCGGGGGCAGTTCGCCGAGCGGCACCTGCCCCGTGCTTTCCGTGATAGCACGGATGCGGGCTTCTTCGGCCTCCCGGCGCGCACGCTCGCGCTTGTCCCTCTCCATCTTCTCCACCCGGCGCATTTCGCGGTCCAGCGCCTGGACAGTCAGGAAGCTTGTGAGGGTGGTGGTGTCGATCACACGCTGTGGCGCCGCAATGGGACCGGAGAATAACAGGACCGCCTGTGGAGCCGACGCGCCGGGGATGGCTTCCGCACCGGCGGGCCGCAGCGTCAGTTCCGCGGCGAGGCCACCCCGCACAAGGTCCAGTTCCGCCGAGGCGGTCCCGGTGGCAGACGGCGACGCAATCGCGGCGTTCGACACCCGCAGCACGCCGGACGCCATGGTGAAGGCGCTTGTGAGATCGGCCGCCTGAAGGTCCCCGAGGCCAAGTTCATGTGCGAAACGCTGGGCCACGTCCTGCGCATCCGGCGGAGTCGTTTGGGCCTGGACCTGCTGCGTCACCCGCTGGAACGCGCCTGCGTCCACTCCCTTGAGCCGGGCATTGCGCAGTTCGAATGTGCCGCTGCCGGTCAGCCCGCTGGCCATGGCCGCGAGCGTCCGCCCGCTGCCAACCGCGTCGGCGGTCACGTCCAGCACGCCGGACGCCACGGGGCTGCCGCGCGAGGTCCAGACCAGTCCTGCCAGCGCCGCATCCTTCAATGTGCCGCGCACGGAGATGGAGGCATCCTGCCCCGCTTTGCGCACCGTGAGTTCGCCCGCGATCGAGCCGCCGGCGAGAACGCCCGAGACATCCTGCAGCACGAACTCGTTCGGCGTGACCGCCAGCGTCAGCGCCGCACGGCCGGCGACATATCCCGCCGGAAGGCCAAGAGCATCGCTGCTGATCCTCAGCTTGGCCTTCAGCCCGCTGAGAAGCCCCGTCTCGATCGTGCCGGTGGGCCAGGAAACGTCGGCAGCAGCGACCGCTACGGGCCCGAGGGCAACCCCGAGCAGTTCCGGCAGGCTTATCGAGGCGATTTTCACATCGCCAGTCAGGCCTTGCGATGGTCCGTAGGCCACGGTGCCCGAAACCGGCCTCCCGGCCACGAAGCCGGTCATGCCCGATGCCGTAAGCACTGAAGCGTCGCGGCGCAAAGTGCCGGTCAGAGTGACGGGGATGGCCGGGAGCTCGAGAGGCTGCAGCCGCCCCAGCAGCACGCCCAGCCGCCCGGCATCCTCCATCTGGGCTTCGGCCCGTCCGTTCAGAACGAAGTCATCTCCCAGCACGCCACGGAATTGCGCGCGGCCGCCGATTGCCTCCAGATCGCCCTCTGCCGAGAGTCCAGAGGTGCCCCGCACAAGGCTTGTGCGCAAGGCACCGCGCCCTTCCGGCTCAACCCCCGCTACGGGAAGCCCGATCTGCTGGAGAAGGCGGGTCGCGTCCCGGGAGCTCGCGGTCAGTTGCATGTCCTGCAGCGAGGCAAGCGAGAGGCCGGATCGTAGCCGCAGGTCGAAATCGCTGCCGGCCAGGGTTCCGGAAGCCGTGCCCTCGAACACCCCGCCATCGCGCGACGTCACGTCCAGGGCGAGCTTGGCCGGCACCAGCACGTCCATGCGCGTGGCAAGCCGGTCGGTCAGCGCCGCCGGCACGGCCAGCGCGCGCATCATCCGGGTCACGCCATCGAGCGAGCGCGCATCGAGCTGCGCCTTCAGATTGCCGCCTGCGGTAGCGCCGAATCCAACGCGTCCCGCCGCTTCCAGTCGCGCGCCACCGAGGTTACCTGCGACGAACCTGCGAATATCGGCACCGTTGCCATCGAGGCGGAGATCGGCGTCGAGATCGCGGGTCTCCACGCCGGCAAAGGTCAGCTGGCCGACTTTCGCCGTCAGGTCCAGGCGCAGCATGCCGCCGGCCGACTCCTCGACCCAGCGCGCAAACCGCTTCACCTCCAGGGCGTCGAGATCGAGCTGGTCGCTCTTCAGCTGGGCCTTCAGGGACGCCTCGCCATCGTCGTCTTGCGACCAGCTGAACGCGCCATCCGCAGCCATGCCGTCGAGCGCCAGCCGCATCTTGTCGACCGAGAAAGCTCCGGGGCGAGCCTGAAGCTGCCCGGCGATCGCCACTTTCCGGACGCCCAGATCCGGGCGCGCCCCGCCGGTTTCCGCTCCGCGCAGCCAACGCACCAGACTGGGCATGTTGGGCGCGTCCACCGAAAGCGAGCCGGTGTAGCTCGGTGCCGACCATGCGTTCACGGCGAGGACACCGCGGCTCGCCGCCAACGCACCGCCAGGAAGCTTCATGTCCAGCGAGCGCACCGCCCATCCCTCACTCGCGGAGGCAAGTTCGAGCTGGGCGCCCGACACCACGTCGCCGCCGAGGATGACCGAATCGATTGCCACCGACGCTTCGACGGGGAAGCTCAGCTCCGGCGGTTCCGGAAGCGTGTCGAAATAGGCTGCAAGCGCCTCGTGGGGCGGCAGAGCCGGTGCATCCTCGGGACGCATCAGCGCGCGATCCAGGTCGAACTGCTTCGCCGTGAGATCGAGCCGTGCGCCGGGCTGTGCTCCGAAGCGCCATTCGCCGCTGCCGACCAGCCGCAAGCCCCGGCCCTCGGGCCCATACAGAAGATCGAGCCCGCGCGCGCCGACGCGACGGGCATCGGCTTCCACTTGTCCCGAGACGCGCCAGACGGTCGCCGCCTCGCCACCAGCCGGCGCCGCCGTGAACCTGCCGCTCAGCACCGGAAGGCCATCGGCGATCTTCAGCGAGCCATCGACGTCCAGATCGGGCACAGCCGGCGAGCGGAGAGCCAGCGTGATGCGGCCGGCACCCTGGTCGAACCCGCCGGTGGACAGGCGTAGCGTGAACGGCGTCTCGTCCTTGAGCCCCGTAGCCTCCATCTTCAGCGGCCCGCGCAGGCTGTCCGCCTGCCCCGTCACCAGCAGGTCCCGCAGGTTTATCTCGCGCTTCGCCGCCATATCCGTCAGCAGCAGGCGCGCGTCGCGCACCTCGAAGCTCTCCAGGGAAACGCGGTCCAGATCCTCGCGCGCCGCCATCGCAGCACGAGCCGGCAGAATGGGGCGTCCCTCGGCATCGAGGTCGAGCCGCGCATCGACGCCGGCCACGGACAGGCGTGTCACGCGGTATTGCCCGCTCATCAACGGCGCGAGCGCCAGGTCCAGCGTGAAGCTGCGCGCATCCAGAAGCGGCCGTGCATCCTCGCCCACCCGCACATCGCCGAAGCTGATGCGGGGGCTCGGCAGCAGGCGGGCATCCACCTCGCCGCGCACCTTCACCGGCACGCCGGCAAGCCGCGAGGCCTGCTCCTCGAAGCTGCTGCGGTAGTGCGTCCAGTCGACGAAGAACGGCCCGACAAGCGCGGCGATCAGGGCCACGACAAGAGCAATTCCAAGACCGGTCAAGGTGGAGTTCAAAGGGTCGGCACCCGCATCCTGTTGCGCATCCGGCGCGGCCCCTCCTTATCATGCTGATCGGACGGGGAGAACGCCGCGACGCTCACCGGCGCAGAGACTGCACGCCATCCACAAGCGATTTGATGCCGAACGCCACGAAAAGTGCGCCAGTGATGCGGGTGATGGTGCGGTGGTGCCGCTCCACGACGCGGCGCACGGGGCCGAGCCCGGCCATCCACAACAGCAAGCCGTAGGCCAGGACGAAGCCCGCAATGGCCGCCGCCATGAAGCCCGGTGCGTCACCCCATGTCAGGTCGGCCGCGAACGGCGAGGTCAGCGCCGTGAACATGGCCACCGCGACCGGGTAGGCCTTCGGGTTGGTAAGGCCGAAGACAAGCCCCGTCCTCACCGGGTTGCGCGCGCCCACCGCCTGCGAAGGTCCGTCTCCCGGCTGGCGCAGCGCCTTGACGCCCAGCCAGATCAGGTAGAGCCCGCACGCAATGCCGAGCACGTCGAACAGCCCCTGCCCCAGCTGGCTCACGCCGACGATGGCGAGGATGGCCAGCGAGCACCACAGCGTGTCGCCCAGCAGATGCGCTCCGATGAAGCGCGCGCCGTGCTGCCGGCCGGCCAAAGCCGTCAGTGTGAACAGAGCAAGCACCGCCGGTCCCGGCGAGAGGCCGTAGACGAAGCCGGCGGAGAACGAGGCGGTCAGGGCTTGCGAGGTCATCGGCGCACCGTGGAGAGCACCCCTGCTTAGCAAGCCCCGCAGCGCTTGTGCATCTTTTCACGCGCGATTGCGTTGTCAGCACGGCGCAGGGGGATCAGGCATGAAGATGACAGGCAAGGCGGTCGAGCACATGGCTCGCTTCGGCTTCGCGGCACGCGGCGCGGTCTACGTCGTCATCGGCGCGCTTGCCTTGCTGGCGGCGTTCGGCTCCGGCGGGCAGACCACCGGCTCGAAGGGCGCGCTGCAGGAGGTGCTGACCCAGCCTTTCGGCACCTTCGTCCTCGGCCTCGTCGTGCTTGGGCTGTTCGCCTTCGCGCTGTGGCGGTTCATAGAGGCCACGCTGGATGCCGACGATCGTGGAAGCGACGCGAAGGGCCTCCTCGTGCGAGGCGTTCACATCCTCAGCGGCGTGGTCAACACCGGTCTTGCGCTCTCCGCGGCCGGACTGTTGATCGGCACCGCCAGTTCATCCGGCGAGGATGGCGGCACGCAGGACTGGACGGCCTGGCTGATGGAGCAGCCCTTCGGCCAGTGGCTTGTCGGCGCCGTCGGCCTGGGCATCGTGATCGCCGGTGGAGTGATGTTCTGGAACGCCGCGCGCTGCAATTTCCTGAAGCGGCTGCGCTGCCCGGCCGCCCATGAAGGATGGATCAAGATCGTCGGTCGCGTGGGCTATGCCGCACGCGGCGTCACCTTCCTGCTGATCGGCGGATTTCTGGTGATGGCGGCTATCTCGTTCGACTCCAGCGAGGCACATGGTCTCGGCGGGGTCTTGCGTGAACTGCAGCAGCAGCCTTATGGCTGGGCGCTTCTCGGGCTTGTCGCGGCGGGGCTGTTTGCATTCGGGGCCTTTGGCTTCGTGCAGGCGCGCTACCGCAAGATCGATGCGCCGGATGCCGGCGACGTGCCGGGCCTCGCGCGCGTCTGATCGTGCCCGCCTCGCAATTAGGCAGCCGAGATGCCATTTTGTTCACGGGAACGAATCGCTTCAGGCGGTGATCCCGCCGTGAGGTAAGCCCGTTTGGCCGAACAGAACCCGGTTCCGTTTTTCGATGAGGATGCTCCCCTGTTGAAGGAGGGCGGCATCGCCGCGCGCGCTCTCGCCGCATCGGGGCGTGGCGGCGTCGCCGATTACCTCTCCGGGCTGAACCCGGAACAGCGCGATGCCGTCGAGACGCTGGACGGGCCTCTTCTCGTGCTCGCCGGCGCCGGCACCGGCAAGACACGCGTCCTCACCACCCGCATTGCCCACATCCTCGCCAGCCGGCGCGCCCACCCTTCCGAAATCCTCGCCGTCACCTTCACCAACAAGGCCGCGCGCGAGATGAAGATGCGCGTCGCCAACCTCGTTGGCGATGTCGCGGAAGGCATGCCCTGGCTTGGCACATTCCACTCCATCGGCACGCGCATCCTGCGCCGCCATGCAGAGCTAGCCGGCCTGAAGTCCAGCTTCACCATCCTCGACACCGACGACCAGATCCGCCTCATCAAGCAGATCCTGCAGGCCGAGAACATCGACGAGAAGCGCTGGCCCGCGCGCTCGCTGGCCTGGACCATCGACGGCTGGAAGAATCGCGGCCTTGGACCGGCCGAAATCCCGGCAGGCGAAGGCGCCTCCTTCGCCAACGGCAAGGGCGGAAAGCTCTACACGCTCTATCAGGAGCGGCTGAAGACGCTGAACGCCGCCGATTTCGGCGACCTGCTGCTGGAGCCGATCCGCATCTTCCGGGCGCATCCGGACGTGCTGGCCATCTACCACCACCGCTTCCGCTTCCTGCTCGTCGACGAGTACCAGGACACCAACGTCGCGCAATATCTGTGGCTGCGCCTGCTGGCACAGGGGCCGCAGAACCTGTGCTGCGTGGGCGACGACGACCAGTCGATCTATGGCTGGCGCGGCGCCGAGGTCGACAACATCCTGCGCTTCGACAAGGATTTCCCCGGCGCCAAGGTCATCCGGCTGGAGCGCAACTACCGCTCCGACGCCCACATCCTCGGCGCAGCCTCCCACCTCATCGCCCACAATGAAGGCCGTCTCGGCAAAACGCTGCGGCCGCAGGGTGCGGACGGCGAGCCCGTCACCGTCACCGGATCATGGGATTCGGGCGAGGAAGCCCGCTCCATCGGCGACGAGATCGAGAGCCTCGAGCGCAAGGGCGAGAGCCTCGACAGCATGGCCATCCTGATGCGCGCTTCCTTCCAGATGCGAGAGTTCGAGGAGCGCTTCGTCACGCTCGGCCTCAACTACCGCGTCATCGGCGGCCCGCGTTTCTACGAGCGCGCGGAGATCCGTGACGCCCTCGCCTATCTGCGCTGCGTGAACTCGCCCTTCGACGGGCTGGCCTTCGAGCGCATCGTCAACACGCCCAAGCGCGGCCTGGGCGATGCCACCATCCAGACGCTGAACCACATCGCCCGCTCCGCGAACGTGCCCCTGATGGAAGCCGCCCGCATGGCTTCGGACTCCGAGGAGCTGAAGCCGAAGCCGCGCCAGACGCTGCGCGACCTCACCGGGTGCTTCCAGCGCTGGTCACGTCAGGCCGAGACGATGAAGCACACCGATCTCGCCGAGATGGTGCTGGATGAGTCGGGCTACACCGAGATGTGGCGGCAGGACCGCTCGCCCGATGCCGCTGGCCGGCTGGAAAACCTCAAGGAGCTGATCCGCTCCATGGACGGCTTCGAGAACCTTCAGGGCTTCCTCGAACATGTCTCGCTCGTCATGGATGTCGAGGGGCCGAACAACGGCGCCGCCGTAACGCTGATGACGCTGCACGGCGCCAAGGGGCTGGAATTCGACACCGTGTTCCTGCCCGGCTGGGAGGAAGGCCTGTTCCCCAGCCAGCGCTCCATGGACGAGAACGGCCGCGCCGGTCTGGAGGAGGAGCGCCGCCTCGCTTATGTCGGCATCACCCGCGCCCGCAAGCGCGCCAAGATCTACTTCGCCTCGAACCGTCGCATCCACGGCATGTGGCAGTCCTCCATCCCGTCGCGTTTTCTGGATGAACTGCCGGACGCCCATGTCGAGGTGAAGGAAGCGCCGGCCGCATTCTCCAATCGCGGATACGGCACCAGCCGCTTCGACCGCGTGGAGCCGTTCGGCTCCACCTACAACACGCCGGGGTGGCAGCGCGCGCAGGCACGCCGCGAAACCCATGCCGGCTTCGCCGAGCCGAAGCGCAGCGGCTTAAGCTCAGGCCCGGGCCGTCGTGGCGGGCCGATGGTGATCGAAGGCGAACTGGTCGCCACCTCGGACGCGAGCGCCGCGACCTACCGGACCGGCGAGCGCGTGTTCCACGACAAGTTCGGCTATGGCGACGTAATCGGCGTCGAAGGCAACAAGCTGACGGTGCAATTCGACAAGGCCGGCCAGAAGCGCGTCATCGACAGCTTCGTGAAGCGGGCTTAGCGCGTCCCGGAAGCTCTCGGCGTTCCGGAAGGCGAAGCCTGTCCGGGACCCATACGCTGTGCCCCATCGCAGCTTGCCGCAACCTGCGCAGCCAAATAACACAGGCGTAGCGTATGGGTCCCGGACAGCACTGCGTGCTTCCGGGACGCACGTCGACCGCACTGATAAGTGCCCGCAACCCAACATCCGGACACCCCATGCCCACCGCCGTCCTCCGCATCTTCGCGCCGCAGCAGCGTGCCGAGCACATAGCCCTCCTCGCGGAGGAGATGCTGACGCTGGACGACCTCTCCATCGTGGTGTCGGAAACCGAGCCGGACGATCCGATGTGGCGCGTCGACCTGTTCGCCGGCGTCAACATCGCGCCCAGCGATCTGGAAGCCGAGGTACGCGCGGTCCTGGCCGACGAGATCGACGGCTGCGAGACACGTGCCGAAGCCATTGAGGATGCGGATTGGGTGGCGCAGTCGCTCGCGGGCCTGGACCCGGTGCTCGCAGGCCGCTTCTTCGTCCATGGCGCGCATGATCGGGATCACGTGCCGGCGAATGCGGTGGGCATACAGGTCGAAGCGGCGCTGGCCTTCGGCACCGGCCATCACGGCACGACGCGCGGTTGCCTGCTGGCGTTCGACCGGCTGCTGAAGCGCACGCGGCCGCAGCGCGTGCTGGATCTCGGCACCGGCACCGGCGTGCTGGGCATCGCAGCCGCCAAGGCGCTGCACATTCCGGTGCTGGCCAGCGACATCGACGCCATGTCGGTCGTGATCGCGCGCGAGAATGCAGCGCTGAACCGCGCGGGACAGGCCGTTCGGGTGCTGCACGCCAACGGCATGCAGGACCGTCACATCCAGACGGCGGCACCCTACGATCTTGTGTTTGCGAATATTCTGGCGGGGCCGCTGGTCGCGCTGGCACCGTCCATCGCGCGCGCGGTCATGCCGGGCGGCGTGGTCATCCTGTCGGGCCTGCTGACCCATCAGGAGCGTGCGGTCCGCGCGGCTTACCGCGCACAGGGACTGATCCCGGTTGGCCGGATCGTCCTCAACAACTGGGTGACGATGACGCTCGCGGCCTGAAGCCGCCGCGAGCTATTTTCGTAGAGCGATCAGAGGCCGCGCAGCGAGAAGAAGGCGGCGTCGAAATCCTGCGAGGGGGCGCTGTAGCGGTTCAGGAACCCGAACAGGGTCTCGATGAAGCTGGGGCGAGCGATGAGGGCGCCAGAGGCGTAAGTCGTGGTGGCCATTGTTCTTGATCCTTGCGGTTCTTGTGCGCTGGTATTTGGTATACCAACTCGATCAAGTTACCTCCGGGCGCGCCGTTTCGCCTCTGTCGAGTTTGCATGGCTGCCCATGCGGAGCAGCGGGATCACGGTCAACGGGCTATAATCAAAGACACAGGGGAGCCTCTTCCTCTGGCCGCGTGCCGCACCTAGTCTGCAGCCATGTTCGAAAGCAGATTCCAGGACTTCGACGAGCGCGCGGACGGTCTCCGCGGAGCGGAACGCCTTGCCCTCCTTCGCGCGGAGCTACGCGCCCGTGGAGTAGACGGCTTCCTCGTCCCCCGGGCGGATGCCCACCAGAACGAGTACGTGCCAGCAAGCGAGGAGCGCCTCGCCTGGCTGACGGGGTTCACAGGTTCCGCCGGATCCGCGGCGGTGCTGATGGACCGGGCGGCCTTGTTCATGGATGGCCGCTACACCGTGCAGGCGCGTGAACAGGTCGACACATCAGCCTTCACGCCGGTGAACATCCTCGACCAGACCCCCGCGGCCTGGCTGCGCGAGCATGCCGCCGGGCACAGGATCGGCTTCGACCCATGGCTGCACACGGTTGATGCCGTTGATCGTCTCCGCGCGGCAGGTGTCGCCCTGGTGCCCCTGGCCAACAATCCGGTCGATGCGATCTGGAACGGTCGTCCACAACCACCTGCCGAGCCGATCACCGCGCATGAGCCGCGTCTCGCAGGCGAGGACGCCGTCTCCAAGATCGCTCGCGTGCAGCAGGAAATCGTCAGCGCAGGTGCGGACCATCTGCTGCTGACGGATCCGCACGCCATTGCGTGGCTGTTCAACATCCGGGGCGGCGACGTCGCCCACACCCCTCTCCCGCTCGCCTGGGCCCTCGTTCCAGCAGACGGCAAGCCGCTCCTTCTCGTGCAGTCGCGCAAGTTGACCAACCTCCTGCGCGATGATCTGGCGGAGATCGCGGAGATCGGCGAACCCGAGCGGCTGCAGCAGGAACTCGCCGCGCTGGGGCAGGCTGGCCGCACGATCATGCTCGATACTTCCATGACGGCGGACCACCTGCGCCACGTGCTGGAGACGAATGGCGCCCGGCTGAAGCACGCCGCCGATCCCATCCAGAAACTCAAGGCTGTCAAGAACACGGCCGAGATCGCCGGCACGCGCGAAGCGCATCTCCGCGACGGCGCTGCCATGGCGCGCTTCCTCTGCTGGTTCGACCGCGAGGCTGCCGGCGGCGCACTCGACGAGATATCAGCCGCGCAGGCGCTGGAGACCTTCCGGCGCGAGACCGGCCAGTTGATGGACGTTTCCTTTCCCACCATCTCGGCGGCGGGGCCGAACGCGGCGCTGCCCCATTACCGGGTCACCCGCGCCACCAACCGCCGTATCGAGCCCGGCCTGTTCCTGATCGATTCGGGCGCGCAGTACCGCGACGGCACCACGGACATCACCCGCACCATTGCCGTGGGCGAGACGACGCCGGAGATGCGCGACCGCTACACGCGCGTCCTGAAAGGCCACATCGCCATCGCCACCGCGCGGTTCCCGAAAGGCAGCAGCGGCGCCCAGCTCGATCCGTTCGCCCGCCGCGCGCTATGGGATGTCGGCGCGGACTTCGACCACGGCACGGGCCACGGCGTCGGCTCCTACCTCTCGGTGCATGAAGGGCCGCAGCGGATATCCAAGCTCGGCCATGTGGCCCTGGAAGCCGGCATGATCCTTTCGAACGAGCCCGGCTATTACCGCGAAGGCGCGTTCGGCATCCGCATCGAGAACCTCGTTCTGGTGCGGGAAGATGCCCGTCCGGGCGACGAGCGTCCCATGCTCGCATTCGAGACCCTGACCTTCGCGCCCATCGACACCCGGCCTCTGGCGCTCGATCTGCTGACGGCGGAGGAACGCGCCTGGCTCGACGCCTACCACGAGCGGGTCGCGGCGAAGATCGGGCCGTTGCTCGACGAGGGCACCCTGAGCTGGATGGAGCGTGCCTGCTCGTCTGTACGGTAAAGTGCGGGCAACCCTCTTGTTAGGTGGAACTTCGCGGCGCGCGGCGGTGTTCACTTGTCGGCACCGAGGCAAGGAGGGCCAACATGTCCACCATTCTGATCATCATCCTTATTCTGATCCTGGTCGGCGCACTGCCAAGCTGGGGCTACAGCCGTTCCTGGGGCTATGGCCCGGGCGGCATCGTGGGCATCATCCTGATCATCGTGATCGTCCTGGCTTTGATGGGCCGCCTCTAGACTGATCCGCGGCAGGCCGGTCCTCAGGGGCCGGCCTCGCCTGCGCCGATCAGGCCCAGCCACTCGTCTTCGGACATGACCTGAAGGCCCAGTTCCGCCGCCTGCTTCAGCTTGGAGCCTGCACCCGGCCCGGCCACGACGATGTCCGTCTTCTTCGAGACCGACCCCGACACTTTTGCGCCCAGCCGCTCGGCCTGAGCCTTGGCCTCGTCGCGCGTCATGCGTTCGAGGGTGCCGGTAAACACCACCGTCTTGCCGGCAACGGGGCTCTCCTCAGCCACCCGCTCCATCTCCTCCGGCTGAAGCTCTGCAAGCAGCGCGTCCAGCACCGCTTCGTTGCGCGGCTCCTGGAAGAACTCGACCACCGCTCCCGCAACCACGGTCCCGATGCCGGGCACGTCCACGATCTCGCGCCACGCCTCGTTGCCCTTGTCGGCGCGGCTCTCGCCCGAAGGGGGGTGCGCGGCAAGCGAGGTCTCCCGCAGCCGGTCCAGTGTCCCGAAGTGGCGCATCAGGCGCTTGGCGTTGATCTCGCCGACATGACGAATGCCCAGTGCGAAGAGCACGCGGTTCACCGGCCGCGAGCGCGCCGCTTCGATGGCGGCGAACAGGTTTCGCACGGACGTCGCGCCCCATCCCTCCCGGTTGCGCAGGCGGGCGAGCCCGTCCTTTTCCGCCGTCTCCAGCCGGAAAATGTCCGATGGCTCGTTGACCAGCCCCCATTCGTGCAGGGCCAGCACCTGCTTCTCGCCCAGCCCTTCGATGTCCATGGCATCGCGCGACACGAAGTGCCGAAGCCGCTCCTGAAGCTGCGCCGGGCACACCAGCCCGCCGGTGCAGCGCCGGTCGGAGACGCCCTCCTCCCGCACGGCATGGCTGCCGCAGGCCGGGCATGTCGTCGGGAACTCGTAGGGGCGCGATTCCGGCGGCCGCTTCTCCACCAGCACGCGCACGATCTGCGGGATGACGTCGCCCGCGCGCTGCACCACCACCGTGTCGCCGACACGTATGTCGTTGCCGTCTCGCACAGGTTGGCCGTGCGAATCCACGCCGCGGATGAAGTCCTCGTTGTGCAGCGTGGCATTGGCCACCACGACGCCGCCCACCGTCACCGGCTCCAGCTTCGCCACCGGCGTCAGTTTGCCCGTGCGGCCCACCTGAATCTCGATATCGCGCAGGATCGTCGTGGCCTGCTCCGCCGCGAATTTGTGGGCGATGGCCCAGCGCGGGGAGCGTGAGACGAAGCCGAGCCGGCGTTGAAGATCCAGACGGTCCACCTTGTAGACCACGCCGTCGATGTCATAGCCGAGCGTGGCGCGCTGTTCCTCGATCTCGCGATGATAGGCGGTCATCTCCTCCACCGTGCCGACCACGCGCACCAGAGGATTGGTGACGAAGCCCCACTCGCGCAAAGTCGCCGTCATGGCCGACTGCGTCTCGGCCGGCAGCGAGGACGCCTCACCCCAGCCATAGGCGAAGAACTTCAATCCGCGCGAACGGGTAATCTCCGCGTCCAGCTGGCGCAGCGAGCCGCCAGCCGCGTTGCGCGGGTTGGCATAGATCGGCTTGCCCGCTTCCGCCTGCCGTTCGTTCAGCGCCTTGAACCGGTCGTGCGGAAAATAGACCTCGCCGCGCACCTCGATCAGGTCCGGAACACCGCCGCCATCCAGCCTCTTTGGAATGTCGGGGATCGTCAGGACGTTGGCCGTCACGTTCTCGCCAGTCTCGCCATCGCCTCGCGTCGCGGCGACGGTCAGGCGTCCGCTCTCATAGCGCAAGTTGCAGGACAGCCCGTCGATCTTGGGTTCCGCCTGAAAGGCGATGTCAGTGGTGATGTTCAGGAACCGCCGCACCCGCCCGACGAACTCGGCCACGTCCTCTTCGTCGAAAGCATTTTCCAGCGACAGCATCGGCACGCCGTGGCGCGATTTCGCGAACTTCTCGGAAGGAGCTCCGCTGACCCTCTGGGTCGGACTGTCCGGCGTGACGAGTTCGGGATACTGCGCCTCAATCTCGATGAGGCGGCGTCGCAGCGCGTCGTATTCCGCGTCGGAGATCGCAGGCGCATCCTGCTCGTAATAGCGCCGGTCGTGGCCGCGGATCTCCTCGGCCAGCCGGGTGTGCTCCGCGGCAGCGGCTTCGAGGGTTTCAGGCGTGGAATCTGCGGCGGTCATGCCAGTGTTTTGCCCCAGAACACGCCCGGGAAGAAAGCCGCTTCGCGCCTAGAGCGATCCCGCGATGGCGGCCTGTATGCCCCGCACGTCAGCGCCCTTTCGCAGGGTCTTCTGGATCGGCGCACCCATGCCGGAGACCCAGATCTTCAACTCCGATTCCAGATCGAAGCGCCCGGCATTCTCGATGGAATATGCGGTGATCGCGCGGTACGGCACCACGAAGTACTCCACCTTGCGCCCTGTCATTCCCTGCTTGTCGACAAGGATCATGCGGCGGTCGGTGAAGACATAGAGATCGCGCACCACGCGGAAGGCCACCTGCACCGGCTCCCCCGGCAGCAGGACGTCCTTGAGCTCGTCCTGGACCTCTGCGGCAGACACATCGCTGCCGTGGCCCATCAATCCGTCGAGAATGCCCATGCCCGCCTCCGTGTGGCTTTGAAGGTGGGCGATCAAGACGCCCGGTCAAGCACCGGAGGCCTCTTAAGCCGCGCCGCTCAGCAGCCGGTCCGCCGCCGCCCGTGCCTCGTCGGTGATGCGCGCGCCGGCCAGCATGCGGGCGATCTCCTCACGCCGGAACATATCTTCCAGCGGCGTCACGCGCGTCGCCACCCTCTCCTCGCCCGGCACCTCGTCCTTGGCGATGAGGAGGTGGCTGAGGGCGCGCGCGGCCACCTGCGGCGCGTGCGTCACCGCCAGCACCTGCACCCGCTCGCCCAGACGCGCCAGCCGCGCACCGATGGCATCGGCCACGGCGCCGCCCACGCCCGTGTCGATCTCGTCGAAGATCAGGGTTGGCGCCGAGCCGCGATCGGCCAAGGCCACCTTCAGCGCCAGCAGGAATCGGGCAAGCTCGCCGCCCGATGCCACCTTCAGCATCGGCCCGGCGCGCGTGCCGGGATTGGTCTGAACCCAGAATTCGACGCGATCCAGCCCTTCCGGCCCGGGTGTGGTGTCCTCGGTGATCTCGGCATAGAAGCGCGCCCGCTCCAGCTTGAGGTCCGGCAGTTCGGCCATCACGGTCGAGGCAAGGTGCCCCGCCGCCTCGCGCCTCTTGGCCGACAGCACGCCGGCTGCGGTGCGGTAGGCCTCCTCGGCTTCCGCAGCCTCTTTCTGGAGCCGCACGAGGTCTTCCTCGCCGCCTTCCAGCGCGGCAAGCTCGCTGGCAAACCGCACGGCAACGGCGGGCAGACCCTCCACGCTGGTCTCGAACTTGCGGGCGGCGGCGCGCAGAGCGAACAACCGCTCTTCCGCGCGCTCAAGATCACGCGGATCGAACGCTGCGGTGCGGATGGCCTCTTCGAGATACGTGCCCGCCTCGTCCAGCAGCACGAGCGCGTCGTCGATGGCCTTCATCGCGGGCTCGACATAGCCGGGAAGCTGGCCCGCGCGGCGTTCCAGCCGGCGGATTGCGGCGGCCAATGCCGGAACCGGCGAGTTCGGGCCGGTCACGGCCTGATGCACATCGTCCAGATCCCCGGCGATCTTCTCCGCCTGCATCATAGTGGCGCGCTGCGCCGCCAATTCCGTCTCCTCGCCTTCCTGAGGCGAGAGTTCCTCCAGTTCGGCGTGGGAGTGGCGCAGGTAATCGGCTTCCGCCCGCACCCGCTCCACCAGTTTCCGCTGCGCCTCGCGCGCCTGGACGGTGGACCGCCACGCGGCATGCAGCCGGGCGAGGCCACGAACCTCGCCGTCGAGGCCGCCGAACGCATCCAGCAAGGCGCGGTGCTGCGCGGGATCTACCAGAGCCCGGTCGTCGTGCTGGCCGTGGATCTCGACAAGACTGGAGGCGATGGCCCTCAGGGCCTGCACGCCGACGGCCTGATCGTTGACGAAGGCTCGGGTGCGTCCGTCGGCCAGCTGGACACGCCGCAGGATGAGGTCGCCCTCATCCGAAAGATCATGCGCTGCCAGCGCAGCGCGAGCGGGATGGCTGTCGGACAGGTCGAAGACCGCCGTCACCTGCCCTTGGGCAGCGCCGGAGCGCACAAGGCCGGCATCGCCGCGCCCGCCAAGTGCCAGCGTCAGAGCATCGAGCAGGATGGACTTGCCCGCACCGGTCTCGCCGGTCAGCACCGTGAGCCCGCGCGCAGGCGCGAGGTCCAGCCTCTCGATCAGAACGATGTCGCGGATCTGGAGCTGGACCAGCATGTGGTGACCGGTTGCGCGTCAGCCCCTGCCGAACGCCTTGCTAATCCACGAGCCCTTGTCCTCGCGGGGCGCAGTGCCCTTCGAAGCCATGAGCTTGTAGGTGTCCTTGTACCACTCGCTCTGCGGGAAGTTGTGGCCCAGCACGGCGGCGGCGGTCTGCGCCTCCCCGACAATGCCGAGAGCCATATAGGCTTCGGCGAGGCGGGCCAGCGCTTCCTCGACGTGGCGGGTGGTCTGGTGCACCGTCACCACCGTCTTGAAGCGATTGATGGCGCCGACGAAATTGCCTTCCTTCAGGTAGTAGCGGCCGATGTCCATTTCCTTGCCGGCGAGCTGGTCGCGGGCAAGCTGGATGCGCTGGCGCGCAGGCTCGGCATACTCACTGGTGGGATATTTGCGGATGACCTCCTGCAGGGCGTCGAGCGCCTGCTGGGTGCGCGACTGGTCGCGGGTCACGTCCGGAATGCCGTTGTAATAGGACATGCCGAGCAGGAACTGCGCATAGGCCGCGTCCGGGCTGCTGGGATGCAGCGTGACGTAGCGCTTCGCGGCCGTCGCCGACTCGTCGTAGTCGCCCTTCTTGTACTTCGCGTAGACCTCGAGCAGCGCAGCCTTGCGCCCGTACTCGGTGTACGGGTGCTGCTTGTCGAGTTCCTGGAACTTCTCGCTCGCCGCGTCGTACTTGTTCTGGTTCAGGTTGAAGACGCCCTGATTGTACAGCTTGTCGGGCGGGTCGTCGGAATAGACGATCGCCTCCTCCTTGCTCCCGCCGAAGCTGGAGCAGGCGCCGGCGCTGAACGCCAGCACGGTGGCGAGCGCCACGAACACGGCCCGGCGCGGTCCGCCGGACAAAGGAGCCGAAACGCTCGAAACCATGCAACCCTCAGAAAGGTGATACGCAAACAGGCGCTGGCACGCCTTCTAAACCAAAGCGGACTGAACCGCCATGGTGTGGCGAAGCTGTGTTGCTGCCGAGGCGATCAGGCTTTTTCCGCAGAGAAGACAGGCTGCATCGACGGCACCAGTTCGCCGTAGCCCTGACGCACCGGCTTGCGGACCGTTTCGATGGTCCAGGCGCTCGTGTCGGCATAGAGGGCGCGCAGCATGGTGACGTTCAGCTTGTGGCCGCCGCAATAGGAGCGGTACAGCCCCTGGATGGGCAGACCGGCCAGCGCAAGATCGCCCACGGCGTCCAGCGCCTTGTGGCGAACGAACTCGTCCGCTCCGCGCAAGCCGCCCGGGTTCAGCACGCCATCGTCGCCGATGACCACCGTGTTCTCCAGTGCCGAGCCGCGCGCGAGGCCGAGCGCGGAAAGCTTCTCGAAATCACGCAGGAAGCCAAAGGTGCGGGCGCACGAAAGCTGGCGACGGAAATTCGCAGGCGTAAGGTCGAGCGCGATGGACTGGCGGCCGATCAGTGCCTCGGTGAAGTCGATCTCCACCTCCAGCCGGAAGCCCTTGTGATGCGGCAGAAGCTCGCCCCAGGCGCGTCCCTGCTCGACCCGGATGGGCTTCAGCACCTTCAGCACGCTGCGGGCTGCGGAAAGCGTCACCACGCCCACCTCGTCCACAGCCTCCACGAAGGCGGCAGAACTGCCGTCCATGATGGGCATTTCCGGCCCGTCGATGCTGATCTGGGCGTTGTCCACGCCAAGCCCGCGCAGGGCGGCGAGCAGGTGCTCGACGGTAGAGACGGCGCCCTTCTCATTGTCGCCGAGCACGGTGCAAAGCTCCGTCTGGCCGACCTGGTCGACATGGCCGCGGAGGGTGCGCGTCTTGCCGCCTGGAAGATTCGTGCGGAGGAACCGGAAGCCTGTGCCGGCCTGTGCGGGCGCGAGTACGATGCTGGCCGGAGCGCCGCTGTGAACGCCGATTCCGGAGACAGCGATCGTGCCTCCGAGAGTGGTCTGCTGCGTGCCCATGCCCTGCCCCCGTACCCCACTAGGCGGGCGCACTGCCCGCCTGCCGACCGGCACGCGCGAACTTTGATTCGCGCGGCAGGTTCCGCATCTGGAAGGTAAATTTTCGCAGGCGCAGGAACAAATCACTGTTCATTGCCGAACATTACAGGCCTGCAATGAAAAGGCCCGGCAAAACCGGGCCTCTTCTTTATTCAACGCCGTCAGGCGCTTAGTTAGCCTGGCGGCGGAGGAAAGCCGGGATTTCCAGCTCATCCTCGAGGCCGCGGGCGGGAGCCGCTGTTGGGCGCGCCGCGTGCTGCGGACGCTGGGCCTGCGGTGCCGGGCGCGGTGCGGCCGGTGCCATCATCGGATGCTCGCGGTGCTGAACCGGAGCAGGCTGCTCCTCCTCCTCGCGACGGCCGAGGCCAACGGCGGCGAGACGCTGCAGCAGCGAGTTGCGCTTGCGCTCCGGCGAGTGATCCTCGGCATAGCCGCCGCGCTGTGCGATCTGCTGCTGCGCGTGCACCGGCAGTTCCTCGAGGCGCGGCATGCGGGGTCCGCGATTGGTGCGCTCCGGAACCGGAGGAATGAAGGGCATGGCCTCTTCCTCATGGTGCTCGGGGGCCTGCACCGGCTCCTCGTAGAAGCTCGGAGCCGCGCGCTGCGGCAGCGGGCGGATCGTCACGTCATCCGAAACGACGGCGGCGTGGGCCGGTGCCGGTGCGTGATGATGCTCCTGATGCGCGTCCTGCGCATAGATGTCCGGGCGCTGCTCGTCGATCGGACGGATGATCGGCGCGCGAAGTGCCGGCTCGGCGGCCTTGGCCTGAGGCTTCAGCTTCTCGGCCAGTTCGGCGAGGCGCTGCTCGGAGTAGACGGGCTGAAAGCCTGCCACCTGATCGATGCCGGTGGCGACCACCGACACGCGAATGGTGCCCTCCAGTTTTTCGTCGAAGGTTGCGCCCAGGATGATGTTGGCTTCCGGATCCACTTCCTCGCGGATGCGGGTCGCGGCTTCGTCCACTTCATACAGCGTCAGGTCGTTGCCGCCGGTGATGGAGATCAGCAGGCCGCGCGCGCCGCGCATGGACACGTCGTCCAGCAGCGGGTTGGCGATGGCGGCTTCGGCGGCCTGGATGGCGCGCTTCTCGCCGGTGGCCTCACCGGTGCCCATCATCGCCTTGCCCATTTCGCGCATGATGGCGCGGACGTCGGCGAAGTCGAGGTTGATGAGGCCTTCCTTGACCATCAGGTCGGTGATGCAGGCAACGCCCGAATACAGCACCTGGTCGGCCATGGAGAACGCGTCGGCGAAGGTCGTGCGCTCGTTGGCGACGCGGAAGAGGTTCTGGTTCGGGATGACCAGCAAGGTGTCGACGGTCTTGTGCAGCTCCTCGATGCCGGCATCGGCGACGCGCATGCGGCGCTGGCCTTCGAAGTGGAACGGCTTGGTCACGACGCCGACGGTCAGGATGCCCATCTCGCGGGCGGCGCGAGCCACCACCGGAGCGGAACCCGTGCCCGTGCCACCGCCCATGCCGGCGGTGATGAAGGCCATGTGCGCGCCCTGGAGGTGATCGCGAATCTCGTCCATCACCTCTTCAGCGGCGGCGCGGCCGACTTCCGGCTGCGAGCCGGCGCCGAGACCCTCGGTCACCTGCAGGCCCATCTGGATGATGCGGTCGCACTTGGAGAGGCTCAGCGCCTGGGCGTCCGTGTTGGCAACCACGAACTCCACGCCGTGCAGGCCGCACTCGATCATGTTGTTCACAGCGTTGCCGCCGGCGCCGCCGACGCCAAACACCGTGATGCGGGGACGAAGTTCCCGGATATCAGGCATTTTCAGGTTAATGGACATCGCTCGCCTCTAGTGTTGTACGCGCGCCGCGTTTCTGGTTTCCGTCACCGACTTCCCCGAGGGGCCGCCGGTTAAAAGCTTTCCTTGAGCCAGTGCCCCATGCGGGACAGATAGCCGTTGGTTCCCGTCGCGCGCGCCGTGGGGCGCGCGGTATCGAAATGTTCGTCCCCGCTCCGCTGCGGGTAGACCAGCAGGCCCACGCCAGCCGCGAAGCTGGGAGCCTTGGCCTCTTCCGGCAGGCCGCGCACGCCGAGCGGGCGACCGATCCGGACATTGCGGCCCAGAATGCTGCTGGCCAGATCGGGCATGCCGTTCAGCTGGCAGGCGCCGCCGGTCAGGACGACACGCTTGCCGCCGCTGGCCACATGGCCGGAAGCCCGCAGGCGATCCCGCACCAGTTCGAGGGTTTCCTCGACGCGGGGCTTCACTATGCGCAGGAGCTGCGCCTTGGTGATCTGCTGCACATGGTCCAGCGCATCCTCGCCCACCGGCGTGATCTGGATCATCTCGCGCTCGTCCGAGCTCGCGGAGAACACGCTGCCGTGCAGGGTCTTCAGGCGTTCGGCGTCGTCCACGGAGATCGACAGACCGCGCGCGATGTCGAGCGTGACGTGGTTGCCGCCGAGCGCGATGCCGTCGACATGGACGAAATTGCCGCCGGAGAACACCGCCACGCTGGTGGTGCCCGCACCCATGTCGATCAGCGTCACGCCGATCTCGGCCTCGTCATCGGCCAGTGCCGCAAGGCCGCTGGCATAAGGAGCCGCCACAAGCGTCTGGACGTCCAGATGGCAGCGCTCGATGCAGAGCATCAGGTTGCGAACCATGGCCTCGTCGGCCGTCACCACATGCATGTCGAGCCCAAGCTCGGAGCCCACCATGCCGCGTGGATCATGGATGCCGCGCGTGGCGTCGAGGCCGAAGCCGACCGGGATCGAGTGCAGGATGGAGCGATCGCGGCGCACCGAATGGTCCGTGCCTGCGCGCAGCACCCGCTGGATATCGCCGTCGTTGATCGCCCGGCCATGCACCGGCACCGTCGCGTTGAACATCTCGCTGCCGAGGCGTCCGGCCGATATGGAGACGATCAGGCTTTCGATCCGCGCGTCGGCCATGCGCTCGGCGGCGTCGACGGCGAGACGGATGGACTGCTCGGCGGCTTCCATGTCCACCACCGCGCCGCCCTTGATGCCGCGGGACCGCTGGTGCCCGATGCCAAGGACTTCGATGCGGTGCGTGCGACTGGGCAGTGCCGGCCCGCTCTCCACGGGCTTCAGCCGACCGATGAGGCAGGAGATCTTGCTGGTGCCGACATCGAGCACCGAGATTTCCACGGCGCGCTTCGGCGGCAGGGGCTTGAGGCGAGGCGTCACGCCATGCGGATGGTGCTTCATGTGCCCGCCCGCTTGTTCTTGTCTTTGGAGGCTGCAGCCAAGGCAGCGGCAGCGTCGTCCGAGAGCCGCACCGTGACCAGTCCGTCGCGGCGCAGGTCGAGTTCGGTGATGTCGCGGTCGGTGATCTTCTGCGAGCGGTCGAGTTCGGCCACCTGGGCCAGCGCCGCGTCCAGGGCTTCTTCCGGCAGCTTCACGTCCATGCCGTTCTTCAGGCGCAGGTTCCAGCGGCGCGAGCCCACGCGGACAGCGGCATAGACCTTGTCGCGAAGCTCGGCATGCGGCTCCAGCGCCTTGAGGATGCGGGGGGCACCGGTATCGGCGCCGGCGCCGACAACGAGGGGAAGGTTCACGAAGCGGCTGTCGCCAGCCGCCTCGATGACGGTTCCGTCAGCCGCGATGACCGACAGCTTCTCGCCGACCTGCCACAGCGCGAAGGGCTCGCGCTCGGCGATCTGCACGGAGAGGCGGTCCGGATAGAGCTTGCGGATGGTCGCCTGCTTGATCAGCGGATTGGCCAGCAGGGTTTCGCGTGCGGCCGCAACGTCCAGGGACATCAGCGACTGGCCGGGCTCGTAGCCCAGCGCCGCCAGGATCTCGTTGTTGGTGACGACCTTGCGGCCTTCGACTTCGATGCGGGCGATGGTGAAGCCGCTGCCGCGGGCAAAGGCCTCGGGCGCGCTCTGCGCCAGTTCACCGACCTCGCCCCAGCGCTCGCCGATCGTCGCGCCATAGACGCCGGTGGTGGCGAGAAGGACGACCACGCCGGCCCAGCCAATTCCGGGACGGGTCAGCTGGCTGGCGATGCTGTCGTGGTGCAGGGCCGTCACGCGGCGGCGACGGCGGAAGATGCGGAAAGGCAGGCGCGTCCCTGCGGCCCGGCGGGGGCCGTCTATCTGTTCAGGGAAGCGTCTTCCACCATCCATGACACGAGCTCATCAAAACTGAGGCCGGCGTAAGCCGCCAATTCGGGCACCAGGCTCGTTCTTGTCATCCCCGGCTGCGTGTTGACCTCGAGACAAACAAGCTCCCCGGTGCCTCCGGGTCGATCGTCGAATCTGAAGTCCGCGCGGCTTACGCCTCGGCATCCAAGTGAGTGGTGCGCCTTGAGAGCTGAGTGTTGAACAAAATGGTAAACAGATGGTGAAAGAACCGCCGGCAATTTATGAATTGAGCCTCCGGCGGCGTACTTGGCGTGGTAGTCGTACCAGCCATTGGCGGGCACGATGTCGATGATGTCGGTGGGCTTCCCGTCGATCACCGCGCAGGTCAGCTCCCTGCCCTCTATGTACTTCTCACACAACAACAATTCGCCGTGCGGATAGTCCTCGCGGGTGAGCTCCTGAGGCGGGTGTTCCTGCCCTTCGCGAACGATGAGAATGCCGACGCTGGAGCCTTCGCAGACGGGTTTCAGCACATATGGAGGTGTTAACGGGTGTGCCTTCGCTGCATCAGCGCGGTTAACCACTACGCCCTCCGCGACAGGCACGCCGGCGGACGCCATCACCGTCTTCGCACGGTCCTTGTCCATGGCCAGCGCCGAGGCCAGAACACCCGAATGCGTGTAGGGGATCTGCAGCAGTTCCAGCACGCCCTGCAGCGTGCCGTCCTCGCCGAAGCGGCCATGCAGCGCATTAAAGGCCACGTCCGCGCGCAGCCGCGCCAGCACGTCGGCCACGTCGCGCCCCACATCCACGCGGGTCACCTGATAACCGGCGCGCTCCAGCCCGTCGGCGCACGCGGCGCCGGAGTTCAGCGAGACTTCGCGCTCGGCGGACCAGCCACCCATCAGCACGGCCACATGCTTCGTCATCGTCCGTCCCCGCTAGACCGCGCCGGTGAACACGTCACCATCCAGGAATTCCCGCACCTCGCAGCCTTCCACGAAGTGCCCCATCCGGCGAATCTCCCAGCGAAGCTCGATTCCCGAACGGGCTCGCACGCGGTGGCGCACCGTCTCGCCCAATGTTTCGATGTCGTAGGCGCTCGCATTTCCCAGATTGAGCAGGAAATTGCAGTGCAGTTCCGAAACCTGGGCATCACCCACCGTCAGACCCCGACATCCGGCCTCGTCGATGAGCTTCCAGCTGGAATGCCCATCCGGGTTCTTGAAGGTCGAGCCGCCGGTGCGCGACTTCACGGGCTGACTTGATTCGCGCCGTTCGGTGATCTCGCGCATCCGGTTCTTGATGTCCGCCGGATCGCCTGCGGTGCCCTCATAGACCGCGGAGACGAACACCGCGCCCGCAGGTCCGTTGGACTTGCGGTAGCGGTAGTCCATGTCTGCATTGGTCAGGGTGACGATCTCACCCGACCGTGTCACGGCCCGGAGTTCCACCACCCGGTCGCGCGTCTCGGTGCCGTAGCATCCCGCATTCATGTAAAGCGCGCCGCCGATGCCGCCGGGAATGCCGCTGTAGAACGTCAGCCCGTCGATGCCGGCCTCGGCCGCAGCCGCAGCGGCACGCGCATCCGGCAAGGCCGCGCCAACGCGGACGCGGCTCTCGCCCAGCACCTCGGCGCCGCCGAAGCCGCGTGCGGAGAGCCGGATGACCACCCCGTCCAGCCCACCATCCCGGATCAGCAGGTTGGAGCCCAGGCCGATGGTGGTGACGCGAATCTCGGCCGGCAGATTGCGAAGGAAAAAGCCGAGATCCTCCTCGTCCGCCGGCTGGAAGAACAGCTGCGCCGGTCCACCCACGCGAAACCAGGTGATCTCTGCGAGCGACTGGTTCGGCACCAGCCGGCCACGAATGTCGGAGGCCCAGGAGCCAAGTTCGAGTTCAGGAAAGCTCAAGACACGAACTCCGTGCGGTCCGGAAGCGGCAAAGCCGCTGTCCGGGACCCATATCCCAGAGCGCCCTTGGCCCCATCGCAGGCCTCACGCCGTATGGGTTCCGGGCTCCCGCTGCGCGAGCGCCGGAACGCGGATGAGAGGCAGAAGGACATCAAGCCCCCGTCCCCGACACGGCCTCGAGTTCACCCGGCAACGCGTACGCCCACTGCGTGATCGACCCCGCACCAAGGCACACAACGTAATCCCCGGGCCTCGCCAGCCCGGCGATATGGTTCGCCAGCCCCTCAGGCGCTTCCAGTGAAATCACGTTGCGGTGCCCGCGCGCGCGCAGGCCGTTCACCAGATGCTCCCGGTCGGCGCCCTCGATGGGCTGCTCGCCGGCCGAATACACATCGGCCACGATCACCGCATCCGCATCGTTGAAGCAGGTGGAGAAGCCGTCGAACAGCGCCTGCAGGCGGGTGTAGCGGTGCGGCTGCACCACGGCGATCACCCGTCCCTCGGTGGAGGCCCGCGCCGCGCGCAGCACGGCGGCGATCTCCACCGGATGGTGCCCGTAATCGTCGAAGATCGAGACGCCCTTCCACTCTCCGGTCTTGGTGAAGCGCCGCTTCACGCCGCCGAAGCGCGACAGTCCCAGCCGGATCTTCTCCGCCGAGATGCCGAGATTATGAGCCACGGCAATCGCGGCCGTGGCGTTCAGGGCGTTGTGGTGCCCCGGCATCGGCAGTTCCAGCCCATCGATCTCCATGCAGGAGCCGTCGCGGTCGCGGATCATGACGCGGAAGCGGCAGCGTCCGCCCTTCAGATCGACATCCAAGAGCCGCACATCGGCCTGCGGGTTCTCGCCATATGTCACGATGCGCCGGTCCTCGATCAGGCCGACAAGGTCCTGCACCACGGGATGGTCGAGGCACATCACGGCGAAGCCGTAGAACGGCACGTTCTCCACGAAGGAGCGGAACGCCGCCTTGATGGCGTCATAGGTGCCGAAATGATCCAGATGCTCGGCGTCGATATTCGTCACAATGGCGATGTCCGCCGGCAGCTTCAGGAAGGTGCCGTCCGACTCGTCGGCCTCCACCACCATCCAGTCCGAATCGCCCATGCGCGCATTGGTGCCGTAGGCATTGATGATGCCGCCATTGATGACGGTGGGATCCAGTTCGCCCGCGTCCAGCAGCGTGGCCACCAGTGAGGTCGTGGTCGTCTTCCCGTGCGTACCGGCCACCGCCACGCAGGTCTTGAGCCGCATCAGTTCGGCAAGCATCTCCGCTCGGCGGACCACGGGAAGGCGCTTGGCACGCGCAGCCATCAGTTCGGGGTTGTCCCGTTTGATGGCCGAGGACACGACGAGGACTTCCGCCTCACCCAGGTTCTCGGCCCGATGTCCGACGCTGACGGCGATGCCCTTCTCGCGCAGGCGCTTGACGTTCGCGTTCTCCGCCACGTCCGAGCCCTGCACGGCATAGCCCTGATTGGCGAGAACCTCGGCGATGCCGGACATGCCGATGCCGCCGATTCCGACGAAGTGGATGGGGCCGGTGTGGCGGGGGAGCTTCATGGATGGACCATTCTAATTGGCAGGCGTGATGCCGCCGACGCTCAGGACGAGATCGGCAAGCCGCGCCGCGGCGTCGGGGCGCGCATAAGCGCTCGCCGCAGCCGCCTGGGCGTGGAGACGTGCAGGATTGGCCAGCAGGCTTGTCAGCAGGCCGGCAAGAGTAGCTGGCGTGAACTCCGACTGCGGCACCAAAGTGGCGGCGCCCAGTTCCTGCAAAGCCCGCGCATTCTCCAGCTGGTCGTTGTCCAGCGAATGCGGCAGCGGGACCAGGATGGAAGGCCGGCCGATGGCCGCCAGTTCCGCGACGGTGGAGGCGCCGGAGCGCGCGACCACGAGATGGGCATCGGCCATGCGCACCGGCAGGTCCCGGAAGAACGGCGCGACCTCCGCCTCCACGCCGGCGGCAGCATAGATCGCCTGAGCAGCCGTGAGATCTTCCGCACGTGCCTGCTGCACCACCGAGAGGCGGGCCCGCAGATCTGCGTCGAGTTGCGCCACGGCGGGCGGGACGATCTCCGACATCACGCGCGCGCCCTGGCTTCCACCGAAAGCGAGAAGTCTGATCCTGCCGGTCTCGCCGACCGCCTCATAGGCGCGGGCAGCATCCAGAACCGCGGCGCGGATCGGGTTACCGACATGAACCGCCTTGGCAGCAATCTCGGCTTTCGCGTTGACCAGTCTGGAAAATCCGGTCGCGATGCGTGTTGCGCGCGGAACAAGTACCCGGTTTGCCCGGCCCAGAACGGCGTTCTGCTCGTGCACCACGGTGGGCACGCCCAGCACCTGCGCCGCCACCAGCGGCGGCAGGCTGGGATAACCCCCAAAACCCACGATGACGGAAGGCTTCAGGCTGCGCATAAGGTTCAGCCCCTGCGCGAATCCGAGCCCGAGCTTTGACGCCGAGGCCAGCATTGCGAGCGGCGCACGGCTGCCAAAGGTCGCCGACGCCACGGAATGCACGCGCCGCGCAGGAAAGCTGCCGGCATATTCGAGGGCGCGGGGGTCCGTCACCAGTTCCACGGGCACGCCGCGACGGTTCAGCTCCGTCGCAAGCGCCTCCGCAGGGAACAGATGGCCACCGGTTCCGCCGGCGGCCAGGAGAACGAGAGGTTCGCGCGGCATCAGGCGTACTGACCCTCGGGAAGCGCGCTGTACCCTCCGGTGATCCGCGAGCGCGGACGGCGGCGCGTCAGCGCTAGCAGCATGCCCATGCTGAGCGCCAGCGACAGCAGCGAGGAGCCGCCATAGGAGATGAAGGGGAGCGTCATGCCCTTGGCCGGCATCAGCTGTACATTCACGGCCATGTTGATGGCCGACTGCAGGCCGAACAGCATGACGAGGCCGGAGGTTGCGAACCGGGTGAAGGGGTCGTCCTCCTGCGCCGCGATCCAAAGGCCGCGCAGCACCACGAAAGCGAAGAGCGAGAGCAGGATGAGGCAGAACAGGATGCCGAACTCCTCGCCCGTCACCGCGAAGATGAAGTCGGTGTGCGCATCGGGCAAGATGCGCTTCACGGTGCCCTCGCCCGGACCACGGCCCAGCCAGCCGCCGGAGACAAAGCTGTCGAAAGCGCGCTCCGACTGGAAGTTCTCGTTGGAGCCCGCACCGGACCCGGTGAACTTCGCAAGGCGCGCCCTGATATGCGGGAACGCCTCGTAGGCCAGGAACACGCCACCGATGCCGAGGCCGGCGAGGCCGCCCATCAGCACCCAGCTAAGTCCGGCGAGGAAGAACAGCGCACCCCAGACGACGGAGATCAGCACCGTCTGCCCGAAATCTGGCTGCAACATCAATATGCCGATGGTGGCCCCGTAAAGGGCGATGGACAGCAGCCGACCCGGGACATCGCCCCGCCGCGAGCCCTCCGCGAACAGCCAGGACGCCAGCACGATGAAGGCGGGCTTCACGAACTCCGACGGCTGCAGGCCCAGCGGGCCGATCTGGATCCACCGATGCGCGCCCTTGATCTCGGGACCGATGAACAGCGTCGCGATCATCAGCGGATAGAAGATCAGGAAGGCGATGAGCGCCGTGCGGCGAACGCCGCGCAGATCGAGGAACGACAGCGCGAACATCAGCACTACCGCCGGCACCAGGAACATCACCTGTCGGTTCACGAAGTGGAAGAGATCGAGGTTCAGCCGATCGGCCACGCCCGGGCTGGCCGCCAGCGACAGCACGATGCCCGCCACCATCAGCGTGCCGAGCGCCGCCAGCAGCGGCTTGTCGATCGTCCACCACCACTCACCGAAGCGGGTGCGTTCCGCGCGCGAAATCATGGCCGTCCCTCTGCTCCCGGAAGGCGGGAGAACACGGCACCAGCATGACCCATTATGGTAAATTCTTTATTCGTTCCTGGACCAGCCGCCGGAAATGGTCGCCGCGAACTTCGAAGTTCGCGTACTGGTCGAAGCTCGCGCAGGCCGGCGAGAGCAGCACCACGGGCTCCTCCGCCCGCGAGAGGGCGGCATCCTCATGCGCGCGCTCCACCGCCTGCTCCATGGTGCCCGCGATCTCGTGCGGCACATCGCGCAGGGTCTCGGCGAACATCTCGGCCGCCTCGCCGATCAGGTAGGCCTTCGCCACGCGGTCGAAGAAAGGCTGGAGGCTGGCGATGCCTCCGGTCTTCGCCTTCCCGCCGAGGATCCAGTAGATGTCCGAGGGAAAGCTCGCCAGCGCCTGTTCCGCGCTGTCGGTGTTCGTGGCCTTGCTGTCGTTGACGAAGAGCACGCGGCCGGCCTGGCCAACCTGCTCCATGCGATGGGCGAGACCCGGAAAGGTCTGGAGCCCGCGCGCCACGCTCTCGGCAGACAGGCCCAGCGCAAGGCACGCCGCCATCGCAGCCGCCGCATTCTGCGCGTTGTGCGCACCACGAAGCGAGCCGACACCGCCGAGATCGGCCACTTCGCGGGTCTTGCCCTCCGTCTCGCAGAACAGTTCCGAGCCCTCGGCGTAGATGCCCTTGGGCACATGATGGCGCGCCGAAATGCGCCGTACATGCACGCCGGCGCCTTCCACCCGGTCAGCGATGGCCGCGCACAGCGCATCGTCGACGCCGATGACGGCGGTGCGGGACCGGGCGACCAGCCGTTGCTTGATGGCGGCATAGTTCTCCATGGTGCCGTGCCGCTCGAGGTGATCCTCGGATAGGTTCAGCAGCAGTCCGACCGTCGGATCGAGCGTGGGCGCAAGATCGATCTGGTAGGACGAGCACTCGACCACGTGGATGCACGCCTCGGAAGGAGGGGCGAGGTCGAGGATCGGCACGCCGATATTGCCGCCCATCTGCACGTCCACGCCGGCCGAGCGCAGCACATGCGCGATCAGGGCCGTGGTGGTGGACTTGCCGTTCGTGCCCGTAATGGCCACCAGCGCGGAATCGGGCGCGATCCCGCGCCGCTCCCGGCAGAACACCTCGATGTCGCCGATGATCTCGACACCCGCAGCCCGCGCCTTCTCCACGGTCCAGTGCGGCACCGGATGCGTGAGCGGCACGCCGGGCGCGAGGACAAGGCAGTCGCAGCGTGCGAAATCCACGTCCCGCAGATCTGCCACGGGAACACCGGCCGCGCGGGCCTTTTCAACGCTCGCGGGCGCATCGTCCCAGGCCAGAAGGTCCGCACCGCCGGCCAGCAGCGACTTCGCGGTGGAAAGTCCCGATCCGCCGAGGCCGAACAAGGCGACCCGCTGGCCGCGGAATGAAGTTGCGGGCGTCATCTCAGTTTCAGCGTCGCAAGCCCGATCAAGGCCAGAACCACGGCGATGATCCAGAAGCGAATGACGACCTGCGGCTCCGTCCAGCCCAGATGCTCGAAGTGATGGTGGATCGGCGCCATGCGGAACACGCGCTTGCCCGTCAGCTTGAACGAGACGACCTGGATGATGACCGAAGCGGCTTCCAACACGAACAGCCCGCCGATGATGGCCAGCACGATTTCGTGCTTGGTCGCAACCGCAATGGAGCCCAGCAGTCCGCCCAGTGCAAGCGAGCCGGTATCGCCCATGAAGACCTGAGCCGGAGGCGCGTTGAACCAGAGAAAGCCAAGGCCGGCACCCAGAATGGCGCCGCACATCACGGCCAGTTCCCCGGTGCCGGGCGTGAAATGGATCTGCAGGTAATCCGCGAACACCGCATTTCCCGCCAGATAGGCAATCATCGCGAAGCTCATCGTAGCCACGATCACCGGGACGATTGCGAGGCCGTCGAGCCCGTCGGTCAGGTTCACGGCATTGCCGGAGCCGACGATGACGAAGGCGCCGAAAATGATGAAAAACCAGCCGAGATCGATCAGCACACCCTTCAGGAAGGGCAGCGCCAGCGCATTCTCCAGCGGCTCCGGGCTCACAGCCGACATGATCGCCACGGCCACGGCGGCGATCGCGAATTCCAGCAGAAGCCGCGTGCGGCCGGAGAAGCCCTTATGGCTCTGCTTCGAGACCTTGAGGAAGTCGTCGTAGAAGCCGATCAACCCGAAGCCCAGCGTAACCGCCAGCACGACCCAGACATAGACGTTGCGCAGATTGCCCCAGAGCAGCGTCGCAACGACAAGGCCGACGATGATCATGAGGCCGCCCATGGTGGGCGTGCCCTTCTTCGACAGAAGATGGCTCGCAGGCCCGTCCTCGCGGATCGGCTGTCCCTTGCCCTGCTTGAGGCGCAGATAGTCGATGACGGCGGGGCCGAACATGAACACGAACAGCAGCGCCGTAATCACCGCCCCGCCTGTGCGAAAGGTGATGTAGCGGAACACGTTCAGGAAAGGCAGACTTCCGGAGAAGTCCGCTAGAAAGGTCAGCATGGCGCGTCCTTACGCGGGGGTCGTCTCGGCTGCGGAGAATCGGCCGACCAGCGCGGTGACGATAGGGCCCATTCCGCTGCTGTGCGAGCCCTTGATCATCAGGGCATCGCCTGCCCTGACCGCATCGAGCACCTGCGGCTGCAGTTCCGACGAGGTTGCGGCCCAGCCGCCGCGCCGCGCTTCCGGCAGTTCCTCGTGCAGCGCACGCATGGCACGTCCGGCCGTGAAGACCAGATCGACCTTCGCCGCCAGAAGCGTCTCGGCCAGCCCGCGATGCATGTCCTCTGACGCGTCGCCGAGTTCCAGCATGTCGCCCAGCACGGCGATGCGCCGACCGTTCGTCGCGCCAAGAAGCGCGATGGCCGCGCGCATGGAGGCGGGGTTCGCGTTGTAGCTTTCGTCCAGCAGAACCGCCTGCCCGCCGACCAGATTCAGTGTGTGCCGCTGCCCGCGCCCCTGCGGCGCCTGGAACTGTGCAAGGCCCGCCGCAGCCGCCTTAACGTCGGCTCCCGCCAGCTTCGACGCCAGCAGCACAGCGAGGCTGTTCTGCACCAGATGGCGGCCGGGCGCGCCCAGCGTAAAGGCGACGTCCTCGCTCATGATGCTGGCCGTGACGATGGAGCGGTCCGGCAAGGTGCTGACCGTGAGCAGCCTCGCGTCGGCATCGGGTGCCACGCCGAAGCTGCGGATCTCGACATCGATCTGTCGCGCCGCTGTGCACAGGCGCCCGAACTGCGGGTTGTCGGCATTGAGAACGGCGACGCCGCCCGGCACCACGCCCGTGAAGATCTCGGCCTTGGCGTCGGCAATGGCCTCGACCGAGCCGAAATACTCGAAGTGCACCGGCTCGACATTGGTGATGATGGCCACGTGCGGGCGCACCATGCCGACCAGCGGCGTGATCTCACCCGCATGGTTCATGCCGATTTCGAACACGCCGTATTCGGTGTCGCGCGGCAAACGCGCCAGCGTCAGCGGGACACCCCAATGATTGTTGAAGCTTGCAGCCGAGGCATGAACACTGCCCTGCCCGCCAAGCGCTGCCCGCAGCATCTCCTTGGTGCCCGTCTTGCCGACGCTGCCGGTGACGGCGATGACCTTGCCGGCGGTGCGGGCCCGGGCGGCACGCCCCAGGGCTTCCAGCGCACGCAAGGCATCGGGAACGACCAGGAGAGGTGCGGCATCGCCGAGCCCGTCGAGCTTGCCCTCTTCCACGACGGCAAGGGCCGCACCGTTGCCCAGTGCCTGCGCAACGAAGCGGTGGCCGTCCATCTTGTCGCCGGTGATGGCAAAGAACGCCTCGCCCGACGTCAGGGTGCGGCTGTCGATGGAGACGCCCGTGACGGCGTCCGGCAGGTCTCCCCGCGCCTGTCCGTCCAGCGCCGCGCGAACCTCCTGTCCGCTCCACAGCGCCTCAGACATTGCCTGCCTTGGTCATGTCGCCCCCGCGATCGCAGCTCGAATCGCCGCCTGATCGGAAAATGGAAGCGTTCGGTCGCCCACGATCTGGCCGGTTTCATGGCCTTTGCCCGCAACCAGCAAAACATCGCCGTCCTGAAGCGAGCCTATAGCCGTGCCGATGGCCTCTGCGCGGTCCCCGATCTCGAACGCTCCGGGCGCTGCCGCGATGATCTGGCTTCGGATGCCAGCGGGATCCTCGGAACGCGGGTTGTCGTCCGTGACGATCGCGACATCGGCATGGCGGGCGGCCACCGTGCCCATCAGGGGGCGCTTGCCCGGATCGCGATCCCCGCCGGCCCCGAACACGACGATCAGGCGATTGCGGGTGAAGGGCCGCAGCGAAAGAAGCGCGTTCTCGAGCGCATCCGGCGTGTGGGCATAGTCCACCAGGATTTCAGCGCCGCCATGGCTGGCCACTCTCTCCAGCCGGCCGCTGGCCCCCGTGAGGCCTTCCAGCGCCGTGAACACGTCGGCCGGCTCACCGCCGGTGATGATGGCAAGCCCGGCCGCGACAAGCGCGTTCTCTGCCTGGAACACGCCAGCAAGTGGCAGGAGGAAGCTGTAGTCGAGATCGCAATGACGCACGACAAGGCGCTGCGCAAAGCCGGCGGGCTCGCTGGCCAGCAGGTGGATGCCCAGGCCGGCCGATCCGACCGTCAGCAATTCCAGGCCGCGCTGCCGCGCGGCTTCAGCGAATATCTCTCCGTTCGCGCCATCGACGCAGATCACGGCGCCCGCGCCTTCCGGCAGCACTTCCGTGAACAGGCGCAGCTTGGCGGCCCGGTAGTCGGTGAAGGTGGCGTGATAATCCAGATGGTCGCGCGTCAGGTTGGTGAAGCCGCCCGCGGACAGCCGCATGCCGCTCAGGCGAGACTGGTCCAGCCCGTGCGAAGAGGCTTCCAGCGCGAGATGGGTGACGCCCTCGCGGCACAGCTCGTCAGCGATGCGGTGCAGCTTGACGGGATCGGGCGTGGTCAGGTTCGAGTAGACCTCGCCCGAGGGGCTGACGAGGCCGACCGTTCCCAGGCTTGCCGCCTTGTGGCCCAGTGCCGTCCAGATCTGGCGGAGGAACGAGGCGACGGAGGTCTTGCCGTTCGTCCCCGTCACCGCGACCACGATGTCCGGCTGCGCGGGATAGAAGCGTGCCGCTGCGCGGGCGAGCGAGGCGCGCGCGTTCGGCACCCTTACAGGCACCATGCCGGCGGGCACTGGATCGGAGCTTTCGGTGAGAACCGCGACAGCTCCGGCAGCGGCAGCGGCCGCCGCATAGAGCATGCCGTCCGCCTTCACGCCGGGCAGCGCCGCGAACACGAAGCCTGGCCCGACTTCGCGGCTGTCAGCCGTCAGTCCGGCCACGTGGATGCCGCGCGAGGGCGCGGAAAGTTCGGCGTCCGGAAACAGGGACGCCAAGGTGACAGGCTGGCCCATCAATGAGGATCGCCAAGTGCCGCCGCATATTGCGCGGGCGGCAGATTTGGCGGCGCGTCGAAGTCCGGCTGCAGGCCCAGCAGCGGGGCCACGCGGCTGACGATGCGGCCGGCCACCGGTGCGGCGTTCCAGCCGGAGGTGCGAAAGCCGTGCGTTGCCTTGGTACCCTTCGGCTCATCGAACATCACGAGCACCGCATAGCGCGGGGCGTCCATCGGGAACACGGCCGTGAAGGCGTTCATCACCTTGTCGCTGCTGTAGCGGCCGTTCACCACCTTCTCGGCCGTGCCGGTCTTGCCGCCCACGCGGTAGCCGGGAATATCAGCCTTCTTGGCCGAGCCCTTCTCCCCGTTCAGCCGGAACAGGTAGCGCATCTGGGCGCTGGTTTCCGGGCGGATGACGGTCTTGGCGAGCTTCGCCGCGTCTTCCTTCGAGCGTTTGAGAAAGGTGGGCGGGATCATCTGTCCGCCGTTCATCAGCGCCGCCGTGGCCATGAGCGTCTGAAGAGGCGTCACGGAAAGGCCGTGGCCGTAGGAGATCGTGACCGTGTTCAGCTCGCCCCAATTGCGGGGCACGATCGGCATGGCGCTTTCCGGAAGCTCGGTCCGAAGACGGTCCAGTTGGCCCAGCTTCTTCAGGAACGCCTTGTGGCCTTCCACGCCGACGGCGAGCGCGATCTTGGCGGTGCCGATGTTCGATGAGTGGATGAACACCTCCGGCACGGACAGAATACGGCGGGTCGGGTGGAAATCGTCGATGCGAAAGCGGCCATACTGCATGGCCGAACGCGCGTCGAAGCGGTCGGTCAGGCGCACCTTGCCGGAATCCAGCGCCATAGCGAGCGTAAGCGCCTTGAAGGTCGAGCCCATCTCGTAAACGCCGACGCTGAGCCGGTTGATGTTGTTGGGCTTCAGCGCTTCGGCAGGCTGGTTGGGATCATAATCCGGCACGGACACGAAGGCGACGATCTCCCCCGTTTCCACGTCCATCACGATGCCGGATGTGGCGATGGCGTCGAATTCCTTGAGGCCCTTGTAGAGCTCGTCGCGCACGGCGTGCTGGACATTCAGGTCCAGCGCCAGCTCCACCGGCTTCAGATCACCCTTGCCGTCTTTCGAGACCTGCCCGACGCGGTCGAGATACTGCTCGAAGCCCGCAATGCCCTGATTGTCGACATTCACCGAACCCAGAGAATGCGAGACAATGGGGCCGTTGGGATAGATCCGGCGCTGCTCGTTGAGAAAGCCCACACCCGGTATGCCCAGGCGGTGAACCGCGGCCTGCTCGGTCGGCGTGATCTCGCGCTTGATCCAGACGAAGCCGGCATCCTTGTTCAGGCGCTTGTGCAGTTCATCCGCGTCGAGCCCCGGCATTGCGCGCGTCAGCAGTTCGGCTGCCTCGTCGGCGTCGATCATGTTGCGCGGTTCGGCGAAGATGGACGAGGTCTGGATATCGGTCGCCAGCTGGCGGCCGGCGCGGTCCATGACCACCGGGCGGCGCATCGCAAGCGATGCCTCGGCGTCGATGCGCTCCTTCACCTGCGGATCGGGCTCGACGCCCAGCCATACGAGACGCCCGCCGATCGCAAGATACACCGCCGCAAAGCTCACCATCGCGAGCTTCACGCGCCCCGAGGAAGGTCCCATGCGCATCATCGTGCACCCCCGGCCGGCCCGTCGGACCCGACCTGCTTCATCCGCGACTTCACCCGGTCGCCGGCACCTGGAAGTGCCAGGCCCATGGCCTCGATGGTGCGCGCGATCGCATCGTCCCGAGGTGGTGTCGCTTCGATCTCAAGCGGCTTTTCCAGACCGAGCGAGGAGATGGTGTCGGCGATGCTGTCCACCCGCCCCGGCCGCATCGGCAGGCTGGCCAAGGCGATGCGCTGCTCGGAATTCACCGGCTTCAGGTCGAGGTTCTTCTCGGTGAGGATCTGGATGCGGTCCGGTCGCAGCAGGTGCGCCCATTCCGCGTTCAGCACGGCGATGGCCGTCTTCTCACGCGCAATCTGGCGCTCCAGCCGTGCCACTTCCTCGGCCTGCCAGGTCGCTTGATACTTGATCTTGTAGACGTACACCGCGGCGCCGATCAGCAGCCCCACGGCCAGAACGTTGACGACGCGGGTGATTTTCATGCGCGCTCCATGAAGGCGGCAAGCGCCGACAGCTGTGGCACGCCGTAGGCCATGGGGTCCCCGGCGCCGCGGGCGGCAGCGTCCGTGCGCTCGGCGGCGCGCAGGCGCGCTGACCGGGCACGTGGATTGCGTGCCATCTCCTCCTCGCCCGGCGTGGCCGAACGCACGATGGGCACGAAGGTCGGCGTCGCGGCAAAGGTCGCAGGTGCGTGGCGGGACACGTTCGGCGTGGTGCGCGAACGCTCCGCGAGGAAGGTCTTCACGATGCGGTCTTCCAGCGAGTGGAAGCTGACCACCGCCAGCCGCCCGCCGGGCGACAGCACCTCTTCCGCCGCGAACAAGGCGCGCAACAGCTCGCCCAGCTCGTCGTTCACGGCGATGCGCAGGGCCTGGAAGGTGCGGGTCGCGGGATGGATCTGGTCGGGAATGCGGCCGATCACGGCTTCGCAGATGCGCGCCAGCTGTGCGGTGCTTTCGATGCGCCCGTTTGCGCGCTCCGCCACCACGGCCTTGGCCACGGCATTGGCGCGGCGCTCTTCGCCCAGCGCGCGGATCAGCGAGGCCAGATCCTTTTCGGCCAGTTCGTTGACCAGATCGGCGGCGCTCGGCCCTTCGCGGCCCATGCGCATGTCGAGAGGACCATCGAAGCGGAAGGAGAATCCCCGTTCGGCGGTGTCCAGCTGCATGGAGGACACGCCGACATCGAGGACGACGCCATCGACGCGGTCGACGCCGAGTTCCTGCACGATGGACTTGAGGTCGCCGAAGCGTCCCTCCACAACCATCAGCCGGCCACCCGCCTGATCGACGAGGGTCGCGGCGCCCGCGACGGCCTCCACGTCACGGTCGATGCCGATGACATGAGCGTCCGCCATATCGAGGATGGCGCGGCTGTAGCCGCCCGCCCCGAAGGTGCCGTCGATGTAGACGCCGCCATCCACCGGCGCGAGGGCGTCGACCGCCTCGTCGCGCAGGACGGAGATGTGGCGCGGCTTGGAGCCGTCCTGGCCGGGCTGGAGCGCCATCATTGTGGCGTCCCCGTCGTTCCGCCCATCCGCTCCGCGCCGATGCGGCGGCGAAGTTCGCGCGCCTTGGCGCGGGCGTCGTCGAGATGGGCGCGAAATGTCTCCGGCTCCCAGATCTGGAATTTGTGGCCATGACCCACGAAGGTCACCTGGTCGGTGATGCCAGCATAGGCCTTCAGGCTCTCGGTGAGAACGACGCGGCCCTCCGCATCGGTCTTTAAGGTTTCGCTGGTGCCAAGAAGCGCCGTCGAAATGGCGTCCCGCTCCTCGGAATAGGGCGCGAACCCCTCCAGCAGACGGTCGATTTCCCCGAGCAGCGCATTGCCGCCCGCGTCCAGCGCCCGGGTGTCGAGCGAAGGGGTCACGCACAGGCCTTCGTAGCCATCCCGCGCCAGAACCGCCCGGAACGAGGCAGGGATCGAGACCCTGCCCTTGGCATCCAGCCGGTTCGTAAAGTTGGACACGAAACGGTCCATGACCCTCCCCAGGCCCCTGCGCAAAGCTCCGCCGCCGGTCCGAAATGGCCTTTCCGGCCACCTCCAACCAAGACACTTTATACGCTCCGCAAGGGATAGTTTGGGATAGCATGGGCTCCTATGGGCGTCAACGATATTTAGCCACAATTAACCATTGCGACGGGCTCTTCGGGCACACCCGGGCCGACGCTAAGTCACTGGTGAATCTGAGCCCTTAAGGTTAACAACCGCTTTCGCAGAAAGATTCATCTCAGTTGATCCGGCGCTGGGGATTGCCGTTCTAAGTCCCTGTAAAAGCTAGTGGAGCGCTGAAAAGGCGCGGCGGGGACGATTTCCCATGGAATGGATTTTTCTCGGGGCGGCCGCCTTTCTGGCCGGTGTCGTCGACGCCGTGATCGGCGGCGGCGGCATGGTTCAGATTCCTGCCTTATTTGCGGTGCTCCCAGAGGCGCTGCCCGCCACATTGTTCGGCACCAACAAGGTGGCTTCGCTCGCCGGCACGCTCGGTTCCGGGTGGCGCTACGCACGCAACCTTCAGGTGCCGTGGCGTATCATCCTGCCGTCCATGGCGGCGGCGTTCGTCGCGTCCTTCATCGGCGCAGCGGTGGTCTCGTACATCCCGGCAGACTGGCTGCGGAAGGCCCTGCCCTTCATCCTGCTCGCGCTGCTCGGCTACACGGTCTTCAACAAAGTGGGGCTTGAGCACTTGCCCCGTCACACCGCAGGGCGCGCGACCCTCATCGCCACAACCGGCTCGGCGCTCATCGGCTTCTACGACGGCATCTTCGGGCCCGGCACCGGCGCGTTCCTGAAACTGCTCTTCGTGCGCGGTTTGGGGTTCGACTTCCTGAACGCCTCCGCGCCGTCGAAATTCATCAACGTCGCCTCGAACCTGTCCGCGATCGGCTTCTTCGGTGTGGGTGGCTATGTGCTCTGGGGGCTCGCGGCGTGGATGGCCGTTTGCAACTTCCTCGGGGGTCAGGTCGGCAGCATCATCGCCATTCGCTTCGGCAGCGGCTTCCTGCGTGTCGCTCTCATCGTCGTCGTGTCGGCCCTGATCCTCAAGACCTTCTATGACGGCTACCTCGTCTAGCGTCCGGCGGGGCCTTGATGCCGCAGCGAAAGCGTGTCCGCTGGTCTAAGCCGGGGCCGGTGCTATATCGGCTTGAAAACAAACCTTTTCTCGAACCCCGGCACCATGAAAAGCGACGCCTCCCAAATCTCCACCGGCAATGAGGGACTCGACCTCATCCTGTGCGGCGGCCTTCCCCGGCACCGCCTCTATCTGCTGGAGGGTGCGCCCGGTTCCGGCAAGACCACCCTCGCCCTGCAGTTCCTGCGGGAAGGCGCCCGCCGGGGCGAGAAGGCGCTCTACATCACCCTCTCCGAAACCCGGGACGAGCTTGAGGTCGTGGCCGCCTCGCACGGCTGGGACATCAGCGATTTCGACATCTTCGAATTCAACGCGGTCGACGGTCTTCTGGGCGACGGCGCAGACCAGTCCATCCTCCATCCCTGGGAGATCGAACTCAGCGAGACGGTCAAGCTGATCCGGGACGAGGTCGAGCGCGTCCAGCCGTCACGGGTGGTCTTCGACAGCCTCTCCGAGATGCGGCTGCTGGCGCAGGATCCGCTGCGCTACCGCCGACAGGTGCTGGCGCTGAAGCAGTTCTTCGCCGGACGCAGCACGACCGTCCTTCTGGTGGACGATCTCAGCGGCGCCAAGGATGGCAGCGACAGCCAGTTGCACAGCCTTTGCCACGGCGTCATCACCCTCGAGCGCCTGACCCTGGACTTCGGCGCCGCCCGCCGCCGCCTTCAGGTGCAGAAGCTGCGTGGCGTGGATTTCAACGCCGGCTATCACGACTTCATCATCGCGCGCGGCGGCCTCGACATATACCCGCGCCTTATAGCTGCCGACCACCATGCGGAGTTCGACGGCCACCCCGTCAGCAGCGACGTGCCGGAACTGGACGCGCTTCTAAAGGGCGGCCCGCTGCGGGGTACGAGCACGCTGATCACCGGCCCGGCCGGCACCGGCAAGACCACCATCGCGCTGCAATACGTCCAGGCCGCATGCGACCGCGGCGAGCCCGCAATCATCTACCAGTTCGATGAACGCGTCGGCACGCTCCTCATCCGTGCCAAGGCCTTTGGCCTGGACCTCAAGAAGCATCTGGACAGCGGCCTGCTGGTGATCCAGCAGGTCGATCCTGCCGATACGTCCCCCGGACAGTTCGCCTCGTGGGTTCGGCATCAGGTGGAGGAGCGCGGCGTGCGCATGCTCGTCGTGGACAGCCTGAACGGCTACCTCGCCTCCATGCCACAGGAAAAACAGCTCATCCTGCAGATGCACGAACTGCTGTCCTACCTCAGCCAGAAGGGCGTGGTGACGCTGCTCATCAACCCCCAGCAGGGTCTGGTGGGCACCATGAACACCAATATCAACATCTCCTACGTCGCGGACGCAGTGGTGCTGCTCCGCTTCTTCGAGGCCGACGGTCGCATCCGCAAAGCCATTTCGGTGCTCAAGAACCGGGGCGGCCATCACGAGGATACGATCCGCGAGTTCCGGGTGGACAGCCACGGCGTGCGCGTCGGCGAGCCGCTGACGCGGTTCCGAGGTGTCCTGACCGGCACGCCGGAATATATGGGCGAACACACGCCCCTGATGGAAGTGCGCGATGGGGCATAGGACCGCTGCCGAAGGGTCGCGTGTCCTGCTTCTGGCGCCCTTCGGGCGTGACGCGGACAGTGTGCATGGCCTGCTGACCAAGCAGGGCTATGACGCGCATATCTGTCCTGACATCGCCTCGGTGGCGGAAACCTTGGGCGACAAGACAGGCGTCGTCATCATCGCGGAGGAAGCTCTCCGGTCCGACCTTGCGCCGTTGAGGACGGCTTTGGCGGAGCAGGATGAATGGTCCGACATCCCGTTCGTTGTCCTGGCAACCAACCGCCATGGCCGTTCCGGATCCGCCGAACTCGCGCGCAACCGGCTGCCGGACGTGGTCACCAACGCCATCGTTCTCGAACGCCCGCTCGGGCTTGCCTCCCTTGTCAGCGCCATCGCCTCGGCCATGCGGTCCCGTCAGAAGCAGTTCGAGCTTCGCGACAGGTTGGCGGAACTCGACGCCGGGCGGCAGGCGCTGGCCGCAAGCGAAGCGGAACTCCGCCTGATCGCGGACAGCCTTCCGGTGCTGATCGCCTTCGTCGACAGGGACATGCGCTACCGCTTCGCCAACCGCGCCTACCACGACTGGTTCGGCCGGATGCCGGAAGACGTAATCGGCCGCCACGTCTCCGAACTGGCAGGCGTGGAAGGCATGAAGGCGCGCGCCGATGCTTTCCGGCGGGTGCTCGAGGGCGAGACCGTGCATCTGGAGATGGCTTGGCCGAAGCTGGACGGCAGCCCTCGAGAGGCCGAGATCCGCTACCTGCCCCGGCGGGATGCACGGGGCGAGGTCGACGGCTTCCACGTCTTCGTGCTGGACATCACCGACCGCAAGCGCATGCAGCAGGATCTTGAGCGGCTGGTGGAGGAGCGCACCGCCGCACTGACGCGGGAAATGGAAAATCGCAGCCAGACCGAAGCTGCCCTGCGCCAGAGCCAAAAGATGGAGGCCGTGGGCCATCTCACCGGCGGCATCGCGCATGACTTCAACAACATGCTGACCGGCATCATCGGATCGCTGGACATCATGAAGCGCCGCATCGCGCAGAACAGGTTCGACGGCCTCGACCGCTTCATGGACGCGGCCGCGACCTCGGCGCAGCGCGCCGCAAGCCTCACCGCCCGCCTCCTCGCTTTCTCGCGCCGCCAGTCGCTCGATCCCAAGCCGCTCGACGTCAACGAGTTGGTGATCTCGCTGGAAGAACTGCTGCGGCGGACGATCCAGGAGAACATCTCCCTGAGGATCACGCCGAGCAGTTCCGGTGCGTTCACCGTGGCCGATGCCAACCAGCTCGAGAACGCCATCCTCAACCTGGCCATCAATGCCCGCGATGCCATGCCCGAGGGCGGCCAGCTCACCGTCGAAACCAGAACGATGGACGTCGACGAGGCCTATGTCGCGAACCGCCCGGGCATCGAGCCCGGCCAATACGTGGTGATCTCGGTGTCGGACACGGGCGTCGGCATCCCGCCCGAACTGCTGGACAAGGTCTTCGACCCGTTCTTCACCACCAAGCCACTTGGCCAGGGCACGGGCCTCGGCCTGTCCATGGTCTACGGCTTCGCCCGCCAGTCGGGCGGTCAGGTGCGCATCCACAGCCAGCCCGGACTGGGCACCACCGTATCGATCTTCCTCAAGGCCAGCCCCTCGCTGGAAACCCATGGTGAAGAGCAGGCAAGCGAGAGCACGCCCGAGGGCGACGGCCAGACCGTGCTTCTCGTGGAAGACGATCCTTCCGTGCGCCTGCTGGTGCGTGAAGTGCTGGAGGAGCTTGGCTACAAGCCGATAGAGGCGGAAGAGGCGAACGCCGCCATCGGCATCCTGCAGTCCGACCGCTCATTGCAGCTGATGATCTCGGATGTGGGGCTACCCGGCATGAACGGCCGCCAGTTGGCCGACATCGCGCGGCAGCACCGGCCTGACCTGCCGATCCTCTTCATCACCGGCTATGCCGAGAACGCCGCCATTCGCTCCGGCTTCCTCGGCACCAATATGCAGATGATCACGAAGCCGTTCGCGCTGGACACCCTGGCGGAGAAGGTCTCGACCATGCTGGCTGGCGTCAGGCAGCCCTGAGGGGCGGCCTGACTGGTCCGGTCAGCCCCGCGCGGCATCCATCAGGTCGGCGAACCGCTTGAACAGGTACTGGCTGTCCTGGGGACCGGGGCTCGCCTCCGGGTGATACTGCACCGAAAACGCCGGACGATCCGTCAGGCGGATGCCGCAGTTCGAGCCGTCGAACAGCGAGACATGCGTCTCCTCGGCATTGGCCGGAAGCGTGTCGCGGTCCACCGCGAAGCCATGGTTCATGCTGGTGATCTCGACCTTGCCGGTCGTGAAGTCCTTCACCGGATGATTCGCGCCATGATGGCCCTGATGCATCTTCTTGGTGGACGCGCCGATGGCGAGGCTCAGCAGTTGGTGGCCAAGGCAGATGCCGAAGGTCGGCACCTTGCGCTCCAGCACTTCGCGGATCACCGGCACGGCGTATTCGCCGGTCGCAGCCGGATCCCCGGGACCGTTCGAGAGGAACACGCCGTCGGGCTGCAGCGACATGATGGTCTCGGCGCTGGTGTTCGAAGGCACCACGATGACGTGGCAGTCCTGCTCGGCCAGCATGCGCAGGATGTTGCGCTTCAGGCCGTAGTCGATGGCGACGACGCGGCGCTTGCCGGTGCCCAGCTTGCGGTAGCCGCCCTCGAAGCTCCAGCCGGCCTCGTCCCATTCGAAGCGCTGAGCCGAGGTGACGCCGGGCACGAGGTCGACGCCCTCCATGTCCGGAATGGCCGCCGCATCGGCCTTCAGGCGCGCGACATCGAAATTGCCGGCGGGATCATGTGCGATCACCGCGTTGGGCATGCCCTTGTCGCGGATGAGCGCCGTCAGCGCACGGGTGTCCACGCCCGCAATGCCGATGAGCCCGCGCGCCGAAAGCCATGCGTCCAGTCCGCGGCTGGCGCGCCAGTTGGACGGATCGGTGATCGGTGCCGCCAGAACGGCGCCGCGCACTCCGGAGGACGCCGCGAGGTTGACCGTCTCGGTGTCGTCCTCGTTGGTGCCGACATTGCCGATATGCGGGAAGGTGAAGGTGACGATCTGCCCGGCATAGGACGGATCGGTCAGGATCTCCTGATAGCCTGTCATCGAGGTGTTGAAGCACACCTCGCCGGGCGATTGCCCGATGGCGCCGATCCCCTGCCCCTCGAGAACGGTTCCGTCCGCCAGCACCAGCAGGGCCGTGGCTTTGGGTTCGGTCCAGGCGTCCGCGCCTGGTGTCGGGGCTTGTTCGGTCGTCATGGCTGCCTTAGTGCTTCCCGGCCCTGGGTCCGGCGGGGGAACTTTCACGTTAGCTAGGCCGACCCCGCCTGCCGGTCAACACCGGCCATCCCAACGGAGCACACAGACATGCGCGACGCCATCAACACGGCCCTCAAGGAGGCCATGAAGGCTGGCGACAAGAGCCGCCTATCAACCCTGCGCCTCATGAACGCGGCCATCAAGGATCGGGACATCGCGGCGCGTGGCGACGGCAAGGAGCCGCTGAACGAAGAGGAACTGCTCCAGCTGTTCCAGAAGATGGTCAAGCAGCGGCAGGAATCGGCCAAGATCTACGACGACAACGCCCGCCCCGAAATGGCGGCGCAGGAGCGCGAGGAGATCGCCGTCATCCAGGGCTTCATGCCCACCCAGATGGACGAGGCCGAGATGACCTCTGCCGTGGACGCCGTCGTTACGGAGCTCGGCGCAGCCGGCATGAAGGACATGGGCCGCGTCATGGCTGCCCTGAAGGAGCGCTATGCCGGCACCATGGATTTCGGCAAAGCGAACGGAATCGTGAAATCCCGCCTCAGCTAGGATCATCGTCAACGCGATCTTAAGGAGATTGCGCTGAATTTAGGTTGATGAGATCTGGTTTTGCGTACTCATCCCTTCTCATCACCGCGCTGCTGCTCGCCGCCTGCGGTCGCTTCGGCGGCCCCGAGCGGGAGCCGTGGCGCGATGCCGCCGAAGCCCGCTGCCTGAAGGCGGGCGGGCTGCAGCCTTCCGCCTACGCCGAGCCGCTGAAGCCCATCCGCGACAAGCTCACCTGCGGTCTCGAACATCCCTTCCGAATCTCTGGCACCGCCGACGGATCGGTCGCGATGGTGCCGCCGGCCCGTATGGGATGCCCGGTGACGGCCGCGCTGAACTACTGGATGAAGGAGGTCGTGCAGCCCTCCGCGTTCGCAAATTTCGGCCAGCCCGTGGTCGCCATCAAGAACGCCGCCTCCTATGGCTGCCGCACACGCAACCACAAGGTGGGCGCGAAGCTCTCCGAGCACGGCTTCGGCAATGCGCTGGATATCTCGGCCTTTATTCTGGCCGACGGGCGCACCGTCACCATAAAGCGCGGCTGGCGCGGCGCACCGGATGAGCGGGCGTTCCTGCGGCAGGTGCAGGGCGGCGCCTGCGGTCCGTTCAAGACGGTGCTCGCCCCCGGCAGCGACCGCTACCATGAGGACCACCTGCACCTCGATCTTGCCCGCCATGACGCCGCCGGCAAGCGTGCCTATTGCCGGCCGCACCCGCAGGTCGTCGCGAGCGCACCCCAGTTCCAGCGTCCGGCTCCCGGCTATTCCGCACAGCCGGACGGCTATGGACAGCCGGGACCCTACGCCACTGCGCCCATGTCCTACGCCGCCGAGCCGGTTTGGCCTGTGGTGCTGGACGGCCCGGCAAGCGCCGGGTCACCGGACGCGGAAGAGGACGACTAGCCCGCCTTGGCGAGTTCCCGCAGCAGCGCCTCGTGGAACTTCTCGGGTGCCTCGACCTGCGGTGAATGTCCCAGCTCCGGGAAGTCGACCAAGGTCGCGCCGGGAATGGCCTCGGCGGCCTTGCGGCCAAGAGCCGGATAGTCGCCCAGCTGCTTCTGCAATTCCGCCGGCGCACGGTTGGCGCCCGGCGCGGTGCGGTCCTTGCCGCCGATCATCAGCACCGTCGGAACCTTGATCGCGGGGAACTCGTGCACCACCGGCTGGGTGAAGACCATTTCGGAGGTCTGTGCCTGGTTCCACGTCACCGCTTCGCGGCCCTGCCCGGCATACAGCCCGGCCTGCATGTCGATCCAGCGGTCGTATTCCGGCTTCCACTTGCCGTCGTAGTAGAACTTCAGCTGGTACGCCTTCATGCTCTCGGCGTTGGTCTTCAGCTCGCCCTTGTGCATGTCGTCCACGGTCGCATAGGGGACGCCCTTGGCCTGCCAGTCCTCAAGGCCGAGCGGGCTCACCAGAACCAGCTTTTCGACGGCGTCGGCGTATTGCAGCGCGTAGCGGGTGGCCAGCATCCCGCCCATGGAATGGCCGATGACGATGGGCTTCTCCACGCCCAGCGAACCCAACAGCGCATGGGTGTTCGCCGCAAGCTGCGCGAAACTGAACTGATAGCCGACCGGCTTCGAAGATGCGCAGAACCCGATCTGGTCCGGTGCGATCACACGATAGCCGGCTGCGGTCAGCGTCTTGATCGTGCCTTCCCAGGTCGCGCCGCAGAAATTCTTGCCGTGCAGCAGCAGCACCGTCTTGCCGTTTGCCTGGGCCGTGGGCTCGACGTCCATAAAGGACATGGACAGGTCCTGCCGCTGCGAAGTCAGTGCGAAGCGCTGGATCTGGTGGGGGTACTCGAAACCCTGCAGTTCCGGGCCGTAGCCCGTCGCTTGGGCCTGTGCGAGGCCGGTGAAGGCAAGCAGAGCGGGAACGGCAAAAGCGGCAGCGGTCTTCATCGGACTCCTCGGTCATGGATCAGGCGCTTCCATTGAAGGAAGCGCCTGTTGTTCGTCAGAAAAGGTGGCAGGCGATCAGGGCCGGGACACATCCACCGCACCACGGCTTCCGCCGGAGCCGGAGATAATCGAAGGCGTGCCGAGCGCGTCACCCGAGGCGCAGCCGGTGCTGGTGGCGCCGCTGGTGCTCGTTCCGCCGCCGCCGCACGCGGTGTTGGCCGAATTGCGGTTCGACTGCTCGATCTGTCCGCTGAGGCCGGAATCCTGCTGCGTGCCGTGGATCGGCACCTGCTGCCCGGCGGTGGACCCAGGCCCGGCCGGGGTATTGCTGCCGGCACCCGGCGTTGCCGACGTGCCGGAAACGGCCGAACCGCCGACGCCGCTGCTGCCGGAACTCAAGGCGCCCGGCGCGTTCTGCGAGGACGGGTTCACGTTCGACGGCTGCGAGGTCGTCGCCGCGCGCGGCACCACGGTGCCGCCGCCAGAGCCTGCCCCGCCTGTCCCGGCGCCGCCGCTCAGGCCACTCGCCCCGCCGCCACTGCCGCCGGAAGCTCCACCTCCCGATGAACCGCCGCCGCTGCTCTGTGCAACCCCGAGGCTTGTGCCCGCGAGCAGCAGAGCCGCCGCCATCAGGCCCGTCATTTTCCTGCTGGTGATCATCGCGTGATCCTCCTGTCAGGGGGTCAACGTCGGGTTTCCCGGGGTGTTCCCGCATTGCCCTGGCGGGTACGCTGTGCCACGCCTTCGTGAATGACCGACATCTTCCCCGCCGACAGCACCCTCGTGGCGCAAGTCGTCCCCTCGCCCAGCCACGACACGCGTGCCGACGAGGCCGAACCGGACATCCTTCTCCTGCACTACACGGGCATGGTCTCAGCCGACGAAGCCCTCGCCCGGCTGTGCGATCCCGCCAGCAAGGTGTCCTGCCACTATCTTGTCCACGAGGACGGGCGCGTGGTGCAGATGGTGCCGGAAACGCGCCGCGCCTGGCATGCGGGGCTTTCCTCCTGGGAGGGCGACCCGGACGTGAACTCCATGTCGATCGGCATCGAGATCGCCAATCCCGGCCATGAGCACGGCTACCGGCCGTTTCCCGATGCCCAGATCGAGGCGGTCATCGCGCTCGGCCTCGACATCTGCGCCCGCCGGTCCATCCCGCGACAGCGCGTTCTAGCCCATTCCGATGTGGCCCCGCGCCGCAAGGAGGATCCCGGCGAGCTGTTCCCGTGGGACCGCCTTCACGCCGCAGGCCTCGGGCACTGGCAGAAGCCCGCACCGCTGACCACCGAGGGCGACACGCTGGTGGAGGGGGACGACGGCGAGATCGTCGAGCAGGTCCAGTCGCTGTTCTCCATCTACGGCTATGGACTGGAGATCTCGGGCGTATTCGACGGCGGCACGAAAGCCGTGGCCACTGCGTTCCAGCGCCATTTCCGGCAGGAGAAGGTGGACGGCATCATCGACCCGTCCACCATCGCCACCCTGCGGCGCCTGCTGAAGGCGCTGCCCAAAACGTGACGAAAACGCGACCCTGCCTCACTATGGCCACAGCTTTCCAGCACCCCTGCCCGACGGGATTCGAGGGAACGCGATGAAGCGTCTGGTTCTTGGCTGCCTTGCAGGCGCCGGCATGTGGACGGCAGCAGCTGCGGCGGAAAAGCCGCAAGTGCCGCCCCAGCCCGTCACGGCAGAGCCCGTGGCTGCACAGCAGACGACGCCTCCGCCGAAGACGGTGAAAACCCGGAAGGCGGCGGAAGCCGCACTGGCCGCACCTCTCGTGCTTGTGCCCGCCAAGCCTGCCGCAGGCGCCGCCACGCCTTCCAGGAGCCCCGCCCGAAGCAAGGAAGCAAAAGCCGCACCGGACCCGAAGGCTGTCCTCTCCGCGCCCGTCGCGAAGACCGCCGCATCCCCCACGCCGCCGGCCCAACCTGTGGCAGCGGCGGCTTCCGCGCCAAAGCAGGTGGCAAACGCGGCAAAGCCAACCGTCAAGACGATGGCTGCGCCTTCGAAGGCCAGCTCCGGCGACCAACCCACGACCCCGGCTAACAGCGCCAAGCCCGCTGTGGCGCAGGCGGCGACCACCCCGGGCAGCGTACCGGCCACGGTCACGTCGCAGGCCGCCGCCAAGCCGGCCAAGCCCACCCTCAAGATCGGCGCTCCTTTGCAGGCATCCCTCGGCTCTTCGCCGTTCGGCCGCGTGCCTTCGCCGCCGTCTCCTGCCGAGGCCGTGATCGCTCCGCCGGCCGCCGCGACGCTTTCCGGCCCCGCTTCGGCACCGCCGGCAAAGCCCACGGCAACAGCTGCGAACCCGGCCACGGCCGCCGCCACACCCGCTGCCGTTCCGATGCCGGCTCCATTTCCGTTTACCCGCGCAGCAGCCGCGTCCGGCCCCACCCTCGCCTTCGCCGGTCCCGGCCAGCCGCTGTCCGGCACCCTGAAACCCGCCGCAAAGGCTGAGCCGGTCGTTACGGGCGCGCTGACGCCTCCTGCGGTCGCGCCTGAAACCATCCCTCCCTTCGCAGCTCCCTCGCTTCCGGCGGGCAAGGAAGAGATCGCCGGCCTCGTGGCCAAGCACGCAGCCGCGAACGGCGTGCCGTTTGAGTTGGCCCACGGCGTCGTCATGGTGGAAAGCCGCTACAATGCCCGGGCAACCGGCCCCGGCGGCCATGTCGGCCTGATGCAGATCAGCTATCCCACGGCGGTTTCGCTGGGCTATTCCGGTGGCCGCGCAGGACTTTACGAGCCGAACGTCAACCTGACCTACGGCATGAAATATCTCGGCGGAGCCTACAAGGCGAGCGGCGGCGACATGTGCGGCGCCCTTTCCAAATATCAGGGCGGCCATCGCACGGTTGGCGTCACGCGGGCCGGGGCTGCCTATTGCGGCAAGATCCGCAAGATCATGGCCGGAAAGGCCTCCGGACAGCGAGTAGCCCGCTCAGCCCGGGCCGAGACGAAGAAGACCGCCTCGGCCGACTGACGCATCTCAGCCGGCAGGCGGGTCCAGCAGCACCCAGAGCCGCGCGATCCGGCCGTCCACGAATTCCGCAGCATCGCTTCCGGTGACGGCCACCGTATGCTCGTCCGGCCCTGCCCTCCACCGCAGCACACCGAAACCGTGATGCCCGACGGCGGGTGCGTTCGGCGTGAAGCGGAATGTCGGGCCGAACTGCTCCAGCAGTGCGCCCGCGATCTCCGAGATCGCTTCGCGACCGTTCACCACCTTCGAGGGCTCGTACATCACCGGGTCGTCGACAAAGATCTCGTCTATTGCGGCCAATCGCCTGACGGCGTCCCGCTCGTTGAAGACGCGCTCCAGATTGGCGCGCAGAAGATGATCGTAGTCGGGCTCTCCGCTGCCCTGCGTCGGCATTCCAGCATCTGACATGGGACCGCATCTCCGGATCGGACCGCGAACATTCGCCGCCCCGGGAGCATAGCATCCTCCACGGTAATGATGGCGCGGCGGCAGTTAAGCCGCGCGCGGCTGGCGCGTAGCCAGCGCCACACCGGCCGCAGCCAGCACCATGCCGCCCATCTGCACGGCGTTGAACGTCTCTCCGAACAACAGCCACGCCATCACGGCCGTGACCGGCGGCACCAGGTAGAGCAGCGCCGCCGTCTTCACCACCGCGCCACGCCGGATCATCACCAGCAGCAGCATTACGCTGCCGATCGATCCCACCACGACGGACCAGAACAGGCCGATCAGCAGTTCGGGCGCGAAGTCGAACCGCCCCTCCTCCACGAACCAAGCCACGATGGCGGTCGGGATCAGGGCTGCGGTGAACTGCACGACATTGCCGGTGCGAAGGTCCATCTTCAGGCCCGTCCGCTTCTGCCAGATCGTACCGGCCGTAAAGGCGAGCACCGCCATGCCGCCCGAGATCAGGGCCAGCGGCGGAATGTCGCCGACGCCGCCTCCCATCTTCGGTCCGAGCACCAGCGCCGCACCCAGAAAACCGAGCAGCACGCCTACCCAGCGGCCTAGCCCCACGCGCTCGCCCAGCAAGGGGCCGGCCACGGCAGCCGTCAGCAGCGGCTGCAGCCCCGCCAGCAATCCCGCAATGCCCGCAGGCAGGCCGTGCTTCACGGCCCAGAACACACCGCCGAGATAGATGCCGTGCAGCAGCACGCCGGCGACGGCGAGCACGGCGATTTCCCGGCCATTGCGGGGCCAGGGCGCACCCTGCAGCACGGCGAATCCGGCGAGAAGAGCGATCGCACAGATGTAGCGGGCGCAGAGAAAGGTCAGCGGGTCGCTGTGCGGGGCGACCAGACGCGCAACGATGAACCCCGTCGACCAGAACAGGACGAAGAGAAGGGGCGCGGCGGCAAGGAACAGGCCCTCGCGCTCGGCATGTGGATGGGGCGCACGCATGTCCGCTCGCTAGACCCGCCGGCGCGCGGCGGCAAGCCATACCAACCGACAAAGCTTGCTTTCCGCCGCGCTGGTCCTCTATTGGACCTGCCAGTCGGCCGGATGGCTGCTCCGCGAAAGCGGGGAGGAAAGTCCGGGCTCCATGGAGGCACGGTGCCGGATAACGTCCGGCGAGGGTGACCTCAGGGAAAGTGCCACAGAAAGCAAACCGCCCGTGGTTCGCCACGGGTAAGGGTGAAAGGGTGCGGTAAGAGCGCACCGCGCGCCTGGCAACAGGGGCGGCACGGCAAACCCCACCGGGAGCAAAACCGAATAGGAGCGGCGCGGGCTCTGCCCAGGTCCCGCCTCCAGACCGCTGCTCGGGTTGGTTGCTCGAGGCGTCCCGGCAACGGGCGTCCCAGAGGAATGGCCGTCGCGTCGGACACGGGCAACCGCGTCCGGCCCTACAAAACCCGGCTTACAGGCCGGCTGGCACCTTTCATTTCCGGACTCCCGCCCCGTGGCGCGGGCGGCGGGCGGCGCGGACCCTATGGCCCCCTCGCCTTTTGCAGCCGGCCCGCGACGCGGCGCGACAGCAGGCGTGGCGCGAACTTGCCGAGCGTGCTGCCGATGCGGTTCAGCGCACCGGGAATCTCGATGGCGACGTTCGCGCGATAACCCTCATAGCCGGCCCGCGCCACGCTCTTCGCATCGGCGCCGCTCGAGAACAGCTTCGATCCTTGAAGGTCCGCGACCTTCGCGAACTCCGTCGCCACGGGGCCGGGACACAGGGCCGAAACCTTGACGCCAAAAGGCTTCGCCTCCTCGTGCAACGCCTCTGACAGCGAGAGAACATAGGCCTTGGTGGCGTAGTACACCGCCATGTAAGGCCCGGCCTGGAAGGCGGCCATGGATGCAAGGTTGAGGATTCCGCCGCGCCGCCGTTCGATCATTCCCGGCAGGAAGAGGCGCGACAGCTCGGTCAAGGCCACCATGTTCAGCTGCATCATCTCCGACTGCCGGTCCGCCGACAGCGCGTGGAACGGCCCGCGCAGCCCGAAGCCCGCATTGTTAACGAGCGTGTGCAGGACGATGCCCTTCGCGGCCATGGCGTCGTGGAGCGCGTGCGAAGCACCGGCCTCGGCCAGGTCCATCGGCAGCACCTCGACACGGATGCCGTGGGCCGTGGAAAGTTCATCGGCCAGCGCCTGCAGCCGGTCCGCCCGCCGTGCCACCAGAACAAGGCTGTAGCCATCCGCCGCGAACAGCCGCGCCAGTTCGACACCGATGCCTGCAGAGGCCCCGGTGATAAGCGCCCATTCGTTATCAGCCATGCTTTGCCTGTTCATTATGCACGCGGGACTTTCGCAAAGCCGCGACGGTGTGTAAACGACGCCTCTAGCCTATCATCGCCGCAACAGCCGCCACGGCCGCGCCTCCGCGCGGGCGCAACGTCACGGAACGCCCCAACGTGCCCAAACGCCAAGACATCAAGTCGATCCTCATCATCGGCGCCGGTCCCATCGTCATCGGGCAGGCAGCGGAATTCGATTATTCCGGCACGCAGGCCTGCAAGGTCCTGCGGGAAGAGGGCTACCGAATTGTCCTGGTGAACTCGAACCCGGCGACGATCATGACGGATCCGGAGCTGGCGGATGCCACCTATATCGAGCCGATCACGCCGGAGATCGTCGCCAAGATCATCGAGAAGGAGCGCCCCGATGCCCTCCTGCCGACGATGGGCGGACAGACCGCGCTGAACTGCGCGCTCTCGCTGCGCAAGATGGGCGTTCTCGAGAAGTTCGGCGTGGAGATGATCGGCGCGACCGCCGAGGCCATCGACAAGGCCGAGGACCGCGAGCTCTTCAAGCAGGCCATGACCAAGATCGGCCTCGACACGCCGAACTCGCGGCTGGCCCACAACATGACGGAAGCCCTGCAGGCGCTGGACGAGATCGGTCTGCCCGCCATCATCCGCCCCAGCTTCACCATGGGCGGCACGGGCGGCGGCATCGCCTACAACAAGGCCGAGTTCGTCGACATCATCGAGAGCGGCATCGACGCCTCCCCCACCGACGAGGTCCTGATCGAGGAAAGCGTCATCGGCTGGAAGGAGTTCGAGATGGAGGTGGTCCGCGACAAGGCGGACAATTGCATCATCATCTGCTCCATCGAGAACATCGATCCGATGGGCATCCACACCGGTGATTCCATCACCGTGGCCCCGGCCCTGACGCTGACCGACAAGGAATATCAGCGCATGCGCGATGCATCCCTGGCGGTGCTGCGCGAGATCGGCGTCGAGACCGGCGGCTCCAACGTCCAGTTCGCGATCAATCCGGCCGACGGCCGCATGATCGTCATCGAGATGAATCCGCGCGTCTCGCGCTCCTCCGCGCTGGCCTCGAAGGCCACCGGCTTCCCCATCGCCAAGGTCGCCGCCAAGCTGGCGGTCGGCTACACGCTGGACGAGATCGCCAACGACATCACCGGCGGCGCGACGCCCGCGAGCTTTGAGCCCACCATCGACTACATCGTGGTCAAGGTGCCGCGCTTCGCCTTCGAGAAGTTCCCGGGCGCGGAGGACAACCTCACCACCTCCATGAAGTCCGTCGGCGAAGCCATGGCCATCGGCCGCACCTTCAACGAGGCCATGCAGAAGGCGCTGCGCTCGCTCGAAACGGGCCTCAACGGCTTCGACGAGATGGAGATCCCCGGCATCGGCCAGGGCGACGACCGCAACGCCATCCGCGCCGCGCTCGCCGCTCCCAAGCCGAACCGCATCGTCACCTGCGCGCAAGCCATGCGCCACGGCTTCACCGTGGAAGAGGTCCACGACGCCTGCAAGATCGACCCCTGGTTCCTCAACCAGATTAAGGCAATCGTGGAAACGGAAGACAAGGTGGCCCGCCTCGGTCTGCCGAAGACGCCCGCCGCGCTGCGCGGGCTGAAGGGCATGGGCTTCTCGGACATCCGCCTCGCGCAACTGTCCGGCACGACCGCAAAGGAGGTGGCGACGCTGCGCCACGCGCTCGAAGTGCGCCCGGTGTTCAAGCGCATCGATACCTGCGCCGCCGAGTTCGCCTCTCCGACGCCCTACATGTACTCGACCTATGCGCCCCTTTTCGCCGGTCAACCGGCGGACGAGGCCGGTATCAGCGACCGCAAGAAGGTCGTCATCCTCGGCGGCGGTCCCAACCGCATCGGCCAGGGCATCGAGTTCGACTATTGCTGCTGCCATGCCTGCTTTGCGCTGCGCGACGCCGGCTTCGAGACCATCATGGTCAACTGCAACCCCGAAACCGTCTCCACGGACTACGACACGTCGGACCGGCTCTATTTCGAGCCGCTGACTGTCGAGGACGTGCTGGAGATCCTGCACAGCGAACAGCGCAAGGGAACGCTTCATGGCGTCATCGTTCAGTTCGGCGGCCAGACGCCGCTGAAGCTGGCGCAGGCCCTTGAGAATGCCGGCATCCCCATCCTTGGCACCTCGCCCGACGCGATCGACCTTGCGGAAGACCGCGACCGCTTCAGCCGGCTCCTGCAGAAGCTGGGGATCCGCCAGCCGGAGAACGGCATCGCCACGTCCACGGAAGAGGCACGCGACATCGTGGACCGCATCGGCTACCCGGTCGTCATCCGCCCGTCCTATGTGCTCGGTGGCCGCGCCATGGAGATCGTGCGCGACCACACCCAGCTCGACCGCTATATGCGCGAGGCGGTGGTGGTCTCCGGCGACACACCGGTGTTGATCGACCGCTACCTCTCGGACGCCATCGAAGTCGACGTCGACTGCCTGGCGGACGGCAAGGATGTCTTCATCGCGGGCATCATGGAGCACATCGAGGAAGCCGGCGTGCATTCCGGTGATTCGGCCTGCTCGCTGCCGCCCTATTCGCTGAAGCCGGAGATGATCGCCGAGATCGAGGAGCAGACGCGCCGCATGGCGCTGGCGCTTAATGTCGGCGGCCTCATGAACGTGCAATACGCCATCAAGGACGGCGACCTATACGTGCTGGAGGTCAATCCGCGCGCATCCCGCACCGTGCCGTTCGTCGCCAAGACCGTGGGCAAGCCCTTCGCGAAGATCGCGTCCCGCATCATGGCCGGCGAGAGCCTCGCCAGCTTCAACCTGCAGCCCACAGTGCTGGACCACATCGCGGTCAAGGAAGCCGTCTTCCCCTTCGCCCGTTTCCCCGGCGTCGACACCATTCTCGGCCCGGAGATGCGCTCGACCGGCGAAGTCATGGGTCTCGACCGCGACTTCGCCGTGGCCTTCGCCAAGAGCCAGCTCGGCGGCGGCACGCGCGTGCCGAAATCGGGCACCGTCTTCGTCTCGATGAAGGACGCCGACAAGTCGCGCATCGTGGCCACGGTGCAGCTGTTGTCGAATCTCGGCTTCAACATCATCGCCACGTCCGGCACGCAGCGGTTCCTGGAGGACCAGGGCATCGCAGCCGTTCGCGTGAACAAGGTGCTGGAAGGCCGTCCCCATATCGTGGACGCCATCACCAATGGCGAGATCCAGCTGGTGTTCAACACCACGGAAGGCGCGGGCGCGCTCAGCGACAGCCGGTCGCTCCGGCGGGCCGCCCTCTTGCACAAAGTGCCCTACTATACCACCCTAGCCGGAGCGATTGCGGCGGCGCAGGGCATCCGGGCATATATCGAAGGCGATCTGGAAGTGCGTCCGCTGCAGTCCTACTTCGCCGGGGCAGACCAAGCCCTGCACTGATGGGGATTGAAACCCGCAACCTGTGACTGGCACCGCGCTGGCCGAAACGGCCTCGTGTGCCGGTCATTTTTGCGCTTAAGAGAAGAGCATCATGGAAAAAGTTCCGATGACCGCTTCCGGCCACGAATCGCTGGAGGTTGATCTGAAAAGGCGCACCAACGAGGAGCGCCCGCGGATCATTGCGGCCATCGCAGAGGCTCGCAGCCATGGCGACCTGTCCGAGAACGCGGAATATCACGCCGCCAAGGAACAGCAGAGCCTCAACGAAGGCCGCATCGCCGAGATCGAGAGCATCCTCGCCCGCGCCGAGATCATCGACCCCACCAAGCTGAAGGGCGAATTGATCACATTCGGCGCCACGGTGAAGCTGGTGGACGAGGACACCGAAGAAGAGCGCACCTACCAGATCGTCGGCGAGTTCGAGGCCGATGTGAAAAAGGGCCGCATCTCCATCACCTCCCCCATCGCGCGCGCCCTCGTCGGCAAGCGCAAGGGTGATGTGGTCGAGGTGACCGCTCCCGGTGGCGCCAAGAGCTACGAGATCCTGGACATCCGTTTCGAGTAACGGGTTCAGTTTCCGGCAAGGACTGGAGCGGTAAGGTGCCAATGGCCCGGTGGGGGAGCGACTACCCGCAGGCGGTGCAACGCCTGACCAGCTCCGGTTCAAGTCCGGAGCCGGGCCTCCATATCCTTCGTGCGCCGTGAGCCGCGGACCTAGACCAGGAGAGGTCGGCACACGTGCCGACCTCCGCAACATCGACATCGTGGCGCCAAATCTGAACCGGCGCTTCTCCGGCGTCACCGCCACGGTGCAGGTGCTGCTTCCTCTCCAGGCGCGCTCGCTCGCGATTGCCTGTCTGGGCCACCATCTGCCGACGGGCGTGCCGAGCTTGCGCTGGCGCGACATCCTCATCCACGGCTGGAGCCGCCCGAAATCGGCACCCGTTCGCATATGGCACGCCCGCCGCAACATCGAGATGCTGGCCGGCGTCCTCCTCCGCGACCTCCTGCGCCAGCCATGGCGGCTGGTCTTCACCTCTGCGGCACAGCGCCGCCACAGCCGCTACACCCGTTGGCTGATCCGGCGCATGGACGCGGTAATCGCGACGTCTCCGCAGGCCGCCCGCTTCCTCGAAGTTCCGGCCACCATCATCATGCACGGCGTCGACCTGGAACGCTTTCGCCCAGCCGCGGACCGCACCTCGGAATGGGCTGCCACCGGCCTGCCCGGCCGCTACGGCATCGGCGCCTTCGGGCGCGTCCGGCACCAGAAAGGCACCGACCTTTTCGTGGAGGCCATGTGCCGCCTCCTGCCCCGTTATCCGGACTTCACGGCCGTCATCATCGGCTTGGTGACGCCGGACAATGCCGGCTTTGCCGAAGGTCTGCGCCAGCGCGTAGCACAGGCCGGGCTCGCTGACCGCGTGCTCTTCCTCGGCGAACTGCCGGCCGCCGAGATACCCGGCTGGTTCCGCCGCCTCCTCATCCACGTCGCCCCTCAAAGATGGGAAGGCTTCGGGCTCACACCTCTGGAAGCCATGGCCAGCGGAACGGCGGTCGTTGCCACCCGCGCCGGGGTATTCGAGAGCCTGGTCGAGGATGGAGCGACAGGCTTCATCACCGACATCGAGGATCTGGAAGGGCTGGTTGCGCGGCTGGAGACGCTGATGAAGGATCCGGAACGGGCTGCGGCCATGGGCCGAGAGGGGCGCCGGCATGCGGAGGTACGCTTTGCTCTCGCGGTTGAAGCAGAAAAAATCGCCGCCGTTTACCTGCGAGTATCGCAAGCATGAATGCGACATCCATGGTTGAGGCGAGTACCGGCTTGAGCGACGCGCCCATGATCTCTCCTGAGAACACTCTGTTGTGCATCTTTTCATACAATATGGGCCGATCGCTTCAGATCTGCCTTGGATCGATCGAGGAGATGTGCCCGAATTTCCCGGTCATCATCTGCGATGATAGCAGTGAAGATCCTGCCACACGCAACGTGCTCGCCACATGGATGGATGGTGGCGGCTCCGTTTGGACCAACAACGCGCCAAAGCTCGGGAAGAGGCATGGCAACCTCTACGAGAACATTGGCCACATGTTGAACACCGCCGAAGCGCGCGGGTTCACCTATATTCTGATGATCCAAGATGACATGCAGTTTGTGCGGCCCCTGACTTCGGAGATCTGCCGACAATATTCTGATTTGTTCGAGTCCTCTCGGAACGTCGTACAAGTGGACATCAGGTTCCTCCGGCGAGGATCATACAGGGTGCTACCGGACCTCCGCGCATACGACAACGGTCCGGGAACCGCCTACGCCGACGTCGGCCTTACACATATCGGGCGGCTGAAAGCGTCTGGCTGGAGGCTGGATGAGGGGGAGCGCGCGAACCGAGACGGTCTTGCGGCTCTCGGCTACCGGCGCCTCTTCCCATTTTCTGCAGTTGCAATGCACGTTCCTTTTCCGCGCACTTATCGAAAGGGGAAGCCCAAGCTGTCGCTGCTTCCATTCCGTCGTGGGCGATACTCGTTCCGCAGCATGACGGCGCAGGAGATTCTTGACATGGACGCGCGTCCGCTCGATCAGCCGCCACTCTTCCGTACCTTTCTACACCCGAAGGACATGACCCTTAGCCGTCTTGTCTACTGGTGTAGAAAGGACACCAAGATTTTCAATTGAGAACAAAGCCGACCTGCATGTTTCAACCGATCAGCGCATCAGGACGACCATGGAGGCGCCGCATCATCAAGCTGGCGCTTGCGGGCGCTGTTGGCTGGTCGCACTCGCACAATTGGCTCCCCAGTCTACGCCTGACGCGGAATGAAAACGGCGACTACGAAGATATTCTCTATCGTGGCAAAATGATCGCCCAGCTTCAGAAACCGGACCTTCTGCGTGGGATGTTCGCAGGAGGCGAACTGTACATCATTGGCAGCGGTCCCTCTGTCGCAACGGCGAAGCTCGACACGGTCAGGCCGCATTCGAGCATCCTTCTCAACGGCGCGTGTTCACTCATCGGCGAGTCGATCAAACAGCCCTTGGCCATAGCCATCGAGGATGAAAGGTTTGTCTGGCGTCATTTCGACCTGCTGGAGCGGAAGGTCGCGCCGGGGACGATCGTTCTTCTGTCGCCGGGCGTCATCCGGGCATTATGCGAGATCAGGCCTGGGTGGATTACCAAGATGCAGATCATTCTCGTCGATGACGTTCGCAAGCCCTATGGTCGCCGTCGGCGCTCCGCGGCAGAACTTCGCGTCATGCCAAACGTCATCCTCAACAAATCCGCCGGAGCAGGCTTCTCGCAGGATCCGGCCATCGGCGTTTTCCAAGGCGGCTCCGTGGTAGTCTCAGCTCTTCAATTCGGCTCATACTGCCAGCCGTCCATGATTGGCTTGATCGGAATAGACATTTCTAACGCCAGTCAGCCACGCTTCTATGAAGAGCAGGGGCAGGTTGCATTCTCCGGAATCCAACGCTCCCAAGCACGCATCATACAGCATGTTGAGGTGGCCAAGCAGGCTTGCCTGAAGCAGGGTACCGGCCTTCGAAGTTACTCGCCTACCTCGCCGCTCAACGAAATCCTCTAGCTGCAGCAAAGAACAGATGCGATTTTTTAGTAAGAAAGAGCCCTACACGAAGCAGTTGTCGATACTTCCGCCCGCGGCCTCTCGATACAGGCGAGGCGTAGCCGTGGCTGCGGTAGTGAAGAACGAGGCGAGCTATATAGGAGAGTGGCTTCATTATCATCGCGCTGTTGGTATCAACCAGTTCATTATCTATGACGATGGATCGACTGACGGAACATCGGAGGTCATACGCCAAACCGCTCCTCCGGAATCGTTTCAGATCATCCCGTGGGCGGGGCGATTGATCGATGCACCGACAGGCAACATTTTAAATAGTCAGGCCATTGCTTTCGCACATGCGATCTTGAACTTCGGAAGCGCATACCGGTGGATGGCTTTCATAGACGTCGATGAATTCCTTCTCCCGAAGAGTGCCCGCACAGTCGAAGATGCGCTTGGTGCAGCGGGCGGCTTTCCCGTGGTTTCGCTGCCATGGCACATGTTCGGTCCGGGCACGCACGTCGAAAGGCCGTCTGGCCCTGTGCTGAGGAATTATACGACTCGAGCGGCCGATCCCCTTAGCTCCAAAAAGAACGTGAGTAATTTCAAGTGCATCGTGGACCCATGCGCGGTTTCGAAGGTGAGCATCCACCATTTCGAATCGACGCAGCACGGCGAGTGCACCGCAAATGATGCCGGCATCAAGGCACCGACAAGGAAAGCTAGAAAAGATAAATCATTCTACTCTTCAGCCAATTTGCAGTTGAACCACTACTATACCAAGTCACGAGAGGAACTAGAAGCCAAGCTGGCCCGTGGTCCAGCATCGCCAGCGTCGCGACCACGTTATGAGGCGCGGGTTCGCTCGGCGGTAGCAAGCATCGAGTCAGATCTGGTTGAGGACCGAGCCATGATCGACTTTCTGGATCGCACCGGGATCGAGCTCGAAGGCGGCGGCGGAGGGGCATAGCCCCGTCGCATGCCTCCTCGGCTGAGGGGCAGGACGCCTACCGGCCCCCCACCCGCTCCAGCGCAAGGCTCGCCCATCGCCGTGCCTTCTGAACCGCCCGCCCCGCGTTGGAGAGCAGCGGCCGGTCGGCCCACGGCGTCAGCTGCCTTTGCCGCAGGTACAGGTCCCGCGCCGGATGGGGGCAACTCGCCATGTGCGGCTTGCGTCCGATGAAGTGCAGAATCCTTGCCTGCTCGAAATAGGCGGACTGCTCATTCATGCCGCCGGTGAAGTTCCAGCACCGATCGATCGGCAGCCACTCCCGTTCCAGCACCGTGTTCAGCGCGTCCTGGTCGGGATAGAGCTTGGGCGCCGGTCCCTGCAGGAAGCGCATGCAGGCCCCTCCCGCACCCAGATTCTTCCACGCCGCGATGTCGATCAGCAAGGCGCCGGAATTGAAGTAAGGCGTGTCCGCCGGCCGCCCGAGATTGGCGTTCATGCGCGCGATGTGCTCCGGCCCGGCCGCATCCGGCACGGCGCCCAGCACCTTGCCGTCGAGCGGCGTCCCGAACAGCGGGCCGAGATCACCCAGCACCAGCATGTCGCTGTCGAGATAGAGCACCCGCCCCTCCTCGCCGGGCAGCAGGTCCGGTAGCAGCAGACGGCTGTACATCGCCCGTGACCAATGCGTGGTCTGTGGCAGGTCCGCCATCTGCCTCCGCAAATCCCCGTCGAGGCGGATGAAGCTGACCCGGTGCCCCGGAGCGCAGGCCTCGAGGTCTCGCCTGTCGCCGTCACGCAGATCGTAGTCGCAGACGACGATGCGGGCGTCCGGTACATTTCCGTTGCAGGCGATCGAGCTGATCAGCACGCCGGCCAGTTCGACGTAATTGCGATCCGTCGCACAGGCTATGATCATGATGTTCCCGTTTCCCGGGCGGCATACAATATCGGCTAGGGGACCCCCGCAAGCCCCAATACAGTGGACGGGTAGATCCCCTGCTTGAAATAGCGCCCCCCCACCACTTAGATGAAGGCCTGTCCTTCCCCTGGCGCATCCGGCTCATGACCACCCACGAACACGCCCGCCTGATCATCCTCGGCTCCGGGCCGGCGGGCTACACCGCCGCCGTCTACGCGGCGCGGGCGATGCTGACGCCCATCATGATCTCCGGCATCCAGCCCGGCGGCCAGCTCACCATCACGTCGGACGTCGAAAACTATCCCGGCTTCGCGGACCCGATCAGCGGGCCGTTCCTCATGGAACAGATGCGCGCTCAGGCGGAGCGCTTCGGCACGCGCATCGAAAACGACCACATCGCCTCCGTTGACCTTTCGAAGCGGCCATTCACGTTGGTGGGCGAGTCCGGCAAGGTCTGGACCTGCGACGCGCTGGTCATCGCCACGGGCGCCCAGGCGCGCTGGCTCGGCCTGCCCAGCGAGGACCGCTACAAGGGTGCGGGCGTTTCCGCCTGTGCCACCTGTGACGGGTTCTTCTTCCGTGGCCGGGAGATTGCGGTCGTCGGCGGTGGCAATACGGCCGTCGAGGAAGCGCTTTTCCTCACCAACTTCGCCTCGAAGGTCTACCTGATCCACAGGCGCGACAGCCTGCGCGCCGAGCGCATCATGCAGGACCGCCTGTTCGCCCATCCGAAGGTCGAGCTTGTGTGGGATTCCGTCGTGGACGAAATCGTCGGCATGGGAACACCTCCGGTCGTCAGCGCCGTGCGCGTCAAGAACATCAAGACGGGTGCTGAGTCGCAGCTGCCGGTGGAGGGCGTGTTCGTCGCCATCGGCCATGCTCCCGCGACAGAGCTGTTCAAGGGCCAGTTGCCACTGGATGAGAATGGCTACCTGCTGGTGGAGCCCGGCACCTCGCACACCTCCATTCCCGGGGTGTTCGCGGCGGGCGATGTCAGCGATCACGTCTACCGCCAGGCCGTCACGGCGGCGGGCATGGGCTGCATGGCCGCTCTCGATGCCGAGCGCTACCTCCACGGAATTCCCGCTCTTCAGATGGCCGCGGAGTAAGACATGTCGCTCGACTGGGACAAGCTGCGCGTCTTCCACGCCGCAGCGGAAGCGAAGAGCTTCACGCATGGCGGCGACAAGCTCGGTCTCTCCCAGTCGGCGGTCAGTCGGCAGGTCTCCGCGCTGGAGACCGAACTCAAGGTTCCGCTGTTCCACCGCCATGCGCGCGGCCTGCTGCTGACGGAGCCCGGCGAACTGCTGTTCCGCACCACGCAGGAGCTGTTCGCCAAGCTCGAATCCACCAAGTTGCTGCTCACGGACAGCCGCGAGCGTCCCCACGGAATGCTCAAGGTCACGACCTCGGTGGGCCTGGGCGGCGGCTGGCTGTCCCCCCTGCTCGGCGAGTTCCTGGACCTCTACCCGGAGATTTCCGTCACACTCATGCTGACGGACGACGAGCTGGACCTTGCGATGCGGGAGGCCGATGTCGGCATCCGCCTGCGCCAACCCACGCAGTCGGAGCTTATCCAGCGCAAGCTGTTCCCGGTGCACTACCACGTCTATGCCTCGCCCGATTACATCGAGCGCTTCGGCGAGCCGCGCGAGGCGGCGGATCTTGATCGCCATCGCATCGTCGGCTTCGGCGGCCTGGTGCCCACGTTCCTCCAGCCCCTGAACTGGCTGGCCTATGCGGGCCGCGAGGATTCCGATCCCCGCCAGGCCAATATGTCCGTCAACAACATGCTGGGCCTGAAGCGCGCGGTCGAAGGTGGCGTCGGGCTCGGCGTGCTTCCGCAATACCTCATCGAGGGTACGTCCTCATTGGTGCGGGTGATGCAGAATTTCGAGACGCCGACCCTCGAGGCCTATCTGGCTTATCCCGAAGAGCTGCGCAGCGTCCGCCGAATCCAGGTGTTCCGCGACTTCCTGCTGTCCAAGGTGGCCGGCTGGTCCTGACCGACAAAGGGCGCCGCTAGGCGCCCTTTCCGTGTCAGCTCTGGCCGGGTGTTCAGCGAACGGGCGAGCGCAGCGTGATGGAGCCGATGCCGGCCGCCACGTTGAGGCCCGTCTGCGCACCGACGGAGAGCGGTTGCAGCGAAATCGTCTGGTCCGAGCCGCCGACCAGCAGATTGGCCGATGCACCCACACCAACAGTCGCCTGCCCCGAGACGCCGCTATAGGTGCCATCCAGCGCGCCAGGACGAAGGCTGTTCGTCGGGGCCAGCACGGTCCACACCATCACGGATTCGCCGGTGATGCCGATATCGACGCCCACCTTGGTGATGGTGCCGTCATAGGGTTCGCTGATCTTGCCGTCGCTGGATGTGTAGCGGCAGCTCATCGCCTTCTGGGAGCCGACGATGAGGCCCACGCCGCCGGCCACGTCGCATTCCAGCACGCCGGCCTCGGTGGCCGCATGTGCCCCGAAGGCCGGGAAGGCAAAGGCCGCAGCAAAGGCAGCGGCCGCAACAAGATGTTTCATGGGTTCATCCTCGAACGGGTCGCGCGAAGAACGCGGCGCGTTCGAGGATGTTCCTGTTTCGCTCAGCGCAGCGAGGCGCAGAACTTCTGGATGCGCTGGCAGGCCTCTTCCAGCGCCTCGGTCGAGGTGGCGTAGGAGATGCGGAAATTGGGGCCCAGGCCAAAGGCCGAGCCCTGCACCACGGCCACGCCCTCGGTCTCGAGGAGCTCCGTCACGAAGTCCACGTCAGTCTCGATGACCTTGCCCGATGGCGCGGTCTTGCCGATCGTGCCGGCGCAGGACGGGTAGACATAGAACGCGCCTTCCGGCACCGGGCAGTCGATGCCGGGAGCCTGGTTCAGCATGGAGACGACGAGGTCGCGGCGCTCCTCGAAGATCTTGGCGCGCTCGGTGATGAAGTCCTGAGGACCTTCCAGCGCCTCGACCGCCGCCCACTGGGCGATGGAGCATGCGCCGGAGGTCTGCTGGCCCTGGATCATGTCCATCGCCTTGATCAGCTGCAGCGGGCCGGCCGCGTAGCCGATGCGCCAGCCGGTCATGGCATAGGCCTTGGACACGCCGTTCATGGTCAGCGTGCGGTCGTACAGCTCGGGCTCGACCTCGACGGGCGTCGCGAACTTGAAGTCGCCGTAGCAGAGGTGCTCGTACATGTCGTCGGTCAGCACCCACACATGCGGGTGCTTCATCAGCACGTCGGTCAGCGCCTTCAGCTCGTCATGGCTGTAGGCCGCGCCCGAAGGATTGGACGGCGAGTTGAAGATCAGCCACTTGGTCTTGGGCGTGATGGCGGCCTCGAGATCGGCCGGCTGCAGCTTGAAATTGTTTTCCTGCGTCGTGCCCACGGTCACGGGCGTGCCGCCGTTCAGGGCCACCATCTCCGGGTAGCTGACCCAGTACGGAGCCGGGATGATGACCTCGTCGCCGGGGTTCATCGTCGCCACGAAGGCGTTGTAGAGGATCTGCTTGCCGCCGGTGCCGACGATGACCTGCGACGGCAGGTAATCGAGGTTGTTCTCGCGCTTGAACTTCTTGACGATGGCCTCGCGCAGCTGCGGAATGCCGGGCACCGGAGTGTACTTGGTCTCGCCGCGCTCGATGGCCGCGATGGCGGCGGCCTTGATGTTGTCCGGGGTGTCGAAGTCTGGCTCACCCGCGCCGAGCGAGATGACGCTGCGCCCCTGTGCGATGAGGTCGCGCGCCTTCTGCGATACAGCAAGGGTGGCGGACGGCTTAACGCGGCTGAGGCTATCGGCGAGGAAGCCCATGACACTTCTCCGGAAACACTGGGGCTGAAGGGAACGGCGCGGAACCTAGTCGGCTGCCGCCACGCGTGCAACCCGAAAACGAAACAGTTTTGCAACATGCCGAAACGGGTCTTGACGCCTCTCGACAAAACCGCGAATGAACTTGTATGTACCTCCTATACTCCATGCAGCAGTCGGCAAATAGCTACAAGGCGCGGCTTGCCCTGTCGCTGCTGGAGCAGCCCTTCAGCCTCGTGGATGTCGACATCCTCTCCGGCGGCAACCGCACGCCGGCCTATCTGGCGCTGAACCCGGCGGGCCAGGTACCCATGCTCGTCCTGCCGGACGGGAGGACACTGCCGGAGTCGGGAGCCATCCTGCACTACCTCGCCGAAGACACAGCGCTCCTGCCGCAGGAGCGATTCGCCCGCGCCGAAATGCTGCGCTGGATGTTCTTCGAACAGCACTCGCACGATCCCTTCATCGGCCAGGCTCGCTTCTGGCTGGCCCTCCAGAAAGGCGGGCGCGCTTTGAAGCAGAACCTGCTCGAGGAATGGGAGGATCGCGGCTACGAGGCGCTCAGCATCATGAACACCCATCTCGGCACGCACCCGTTCTTCGCGGGCGATGTGCCGACGCTCGCAGACATTGCCCTTTATGCGAACACGCATCTGGCGGCGGAAGGCGGGTTCGATCTTGGGCCGTTCCAGGCCGTGCGCGTCTGGCTTCAGCGCTTCGCGAAGGTGCCGGGCTTCGTTTCCATGGACTGGCGCCCGGCAGCTGCGGAAACGTCCGCAGCCTGAACGCGCCTCTGGTCCGTGCGGGGCGGATCACCTACATTGCGGCGGCCATGACCTATATCGACGCAAGCCACGCCACCAGCCGCAAGCCCGGGCAGATCCGCCTCCATGGACCGGAGGGGTTCGAGGGCATGCGCCGCGCCGGCGCGCTCGTCTCTGAGGTGCTCGACATGCTCGCGCCCATGGTCGTGCCGGGCGTCAGCACCAACACGCTGGACCGCGCCGTCTGCGAATATGTGCTGGATCGCGGCGCCTTGCCCGCCACGCTCATGTATCGCGGCTACACCAAGTCCACCTGCATCTCGATCAACCACGTCGTCTGCCACGGCATCCCCAACGACAAGCCCCTGCGCGAGGGCGACATCCTGAATGTGGACGTCACCGTCGTGGTCGATGGCTGGCACGGTGATTCCAGCCGCATGTACGCCGCCGGCGAGATCGCACGCCGCGCGGAACGGCTGATCGAGGTGACGCACGAGGCCATGATGCGCGGCATCGCCGCCGTGAAGCCCGGCAACACCACGGGCGATATCGGCGCCGCGATCCAGAGCTTCGCCGAGGGCGAGGAGCGCATGGGCGTGGTGCGCGACTTCTGCGGCCACGGGCTGGGCCAGTTGTTCCACGACGAGCCGAACATCCTGCACTATGGCCGCTCCGGCGAAGGCGCGGTGCTGAAGCCCGGCATGATCTTCACCGTCGAGCCCATGATCAATCTCGGGCGCCCGCATGTGAAGGTGCTGGCGGATGGCTGGACTGCTGTCACGCGCGACCGCTCGCTCTCTGCGCAGTTCGAGCATTCCGTGGGCGTGACGGAGGATGGCGTGGAAATCTTCACCCTGTCCCGCGCCGGCCTCGACAATCCGGTCGCCGCCCGCGCATGAGCCGGTCGGCCGACGAACGCGGCGGCCTGAGCGAGGCCCCGCATTATTTCGGCCACCGCGACCGCCTGCGCAGCCGCTTCCGCGACGGCGGCGCCGATGCCCTGCCCGATTATGAGTTGCTTGAGCTGCTTCTGTTCCGCGCCATTCCCCGGCAGGACGTGAAGGGCATCGCCAAGGAGCTGATCCGCCGCTTCGGCTCCTTTGCCGAGGTGGTCGCCGCCCCGCCCGCGCTCCTGATGGAGACGAAGGGCATCAAGGATTCGGCGGTCACCGAGATCAAGCTGGTCGAGGCGGCTGCCCGCCGCTTCGCGAAGGGCGAGATCGGCAAGAAGCCGGTGCTGGGCTCATGGGACAAGGTGCTGGACTATGTTCGCACCGCCATGGCCTTCGAGAACCGGGAGGAGTTCCGCATCCTCTTCCTCGACAACCGCAACGCTCTGATCGCGGACGAGGTGCAGCAACGCGGTACCGTCGATCACACCCCGGTCTATCCCCGCGAGGTGGTCCGGCGAGCCCTCGAACTCTCCGCGACAGCGATCGTGCTGGTGCACAATCACCCGTCGGGCGATCCCGAGCCCAGCCGGGCGGACATCGCGATGACCCACACGATCAACGAGATCGCCAAGCCGCTCGGCATCAAGCTGCACGACCACATCATTGTCGGTCGTTCAGGCCATGCCAGCCTCAAGGGTCTTGGGCTGTTCTAGGCCGAGCTCACGCCGCGGTAGACCGCCGCGGCTCGCCATGCGACTTGCCGTTATGTCCCTTGGCCTTCTCCTCCGGGCGCTCCTCCCCCGCCAGATCGTCGAGGATGGGGCAATCCGGACGCTCATCGCCGCTGCAAAGGCTGGCAAGGCGGGCCAAGGCCGTGCGGATGGAGGAGAGGTCGGCCAGCCGGCGATCGATCTCCGCGACCCGGCTCTCCGCCAAGGCTTTCACCTCGGCGTTGGAACGCTCGCTTTCGTGGTACAGCGCCAACAGTGCGCGGCATTCCTCGACCGAGAAACCCAGGTCCCGCGCCCTCTTCAAGAAGCGCAGCGTGTGCACGTCCGGATCGCCGAAGGCCCGGTATCCGTTGGATGCGCGGATGGGTCGGAGAAGGCCCTGGGCTTCATAAAACCGTATCGCCTTGGGCGTGAGCCCGGCGCGGCGTGCCGCTTCAGCGATGTTCATCGCGCGCTTCCTCTCCCACCGTCGCTGGAACAGGCAGCCCTTGGGCGTGCCCGCGATTATCGTCGGGACGGACGTCGTCCATCTCGTGGTCCATGCAACCGTTTGGTCGGTTACGGAGCAGGTGGCCGTTCATCCGTCCTTCATATTCATCTGGACAGAGAACACAGCGGCCAGACGATGGTTCCAACGCGCGGGAGGGACTGGCGCCTCAGAGCGGGTTTGCGGCCTCCAGTTGCAGGAACAGGGCCGCGTGATCCAGGTCCCCGGCATCCTGCCTGTCGCGCAACTCTATGTAGCGGCGCAACACGTTGCGGCTGAGCGGGAGATCGAGGCCGATCTCGTCCGCCGTTCGAACAATCGTCTCCAAGTCCTTGATCTGGGTCACTACTTTTCCGCCCGGCACGAAGTCGCGCTCGATCATGCGCCGCCCGTGAACCTCAAGGATGCGGCTTTCCGCGAACCCTCCACGGATCGCTTCCCGCACCGCTGCGGGGTCTGCGCCGCCGCGCTCAACCAGGAGGAGAGCTTCTGCCACTGCCCCGATTGTGATCCCGACAATGGCCTGGTTCGCCAGCTTGGCGAGTTGGCCCGAGCCTGAAGGGCCGACCCGGACTGCCCGCCCCATCGGTGCGAAGACCGGCACCGCGCGCGCGAACACATCCGCCTCGCCCCCGGCCATGATGGCGAGCGTGCCGGCTTCAGCACCAAGCGTGCCGCCGGAAACCGGAGCGTCCAGATAGTCAACGCCCCTCGCCGCGAGCCGCGCCGCATGGTCACGCGCGGTTGACGGAGGAATGGAGCTCATATCGATCAGGGTCGCGCCGGCTGGCATGGCCTCGGCGACCCCGCCGGCAAACAGCACCTCGGTCACCACGGAGCCGCTGTCGAGCATGGTGATGACGACATCCGCACCGCGAACGGCATCCGCAGCCGTTTCGGCCACCGTAGCGCCATGCACGGCCAAGGCCTCGGCTTTTGCCCGGCTACGATTCCAGGCGGTGAGCGGAAAGCCGGCGGCGAGAAGTCGCCGGGCCATGGGTGCGCCCATCAGGCCTGTGCCGAGAAGAGCGATGCGGGGTGTGGTGCTGGACATGCCGATTGGCTAATGCCCTCCCGCCCGGCCTGCAAGCGCCGTCAGAAGAACCAGGTCACTCCGGCATAGATCATGTAGCTTGCGAATGCCGTGATCAGCAGGGCGATCACGGATGCCCCATAGCCCAGCATAACGATGAGGCCGTCGCGCTCCACGAGGCCGAGGCCGAACACGCAGCACGCCATTCCGGGCGGAATGTTGCCGAGCAGCGGAAACGGCATCAGCAGCACAAGGCCCAGGACGAAGATCATGACGCCGACGCCGCGTCTCGCGAACGGCGTGGTGAACTGCTCCATGCGCGGCTTGCTGAACCGCTCGAACCGGCGGATCCACGGCACCGAGCGCTCGGCGATCCGGGTCAGCGTATCTCGGCCGATGGAACGACGCTCGAGCCGCTCCGGCAGCCACAGGCTCTCGCGGCCGAGCGCAAGCTGCATGCCGAACAGCATCAGGATGCCGCCGCTGATGGCGGGGATGCCGGGAGGCATGGGAAAGATGTTCGGAATGGCGAACAGGAGGATGCTCATCCCGAACGCCCGGTTGCTCAGCGCGGCGATCAGCTCGCCGAGCGTCAGCTTCTCTCCGGGAAAACTGTTGGGCAGTTCGCTGATGAGTTCGGAGGTTCGCGGGGCGCGCTGTTCCAAGGTCTTCCTCGTCTGTGCGCGCCTCTATAGCAGGCATGCCGCCGTACGCCATCTTTCCTGCACGCGCTTCATGGCGCCGCTCGGATGGGCCCAGAGCACTGCCTGTCACCTGTGGTTGCTTTCGCGCGGCCAGACCGCAACCTCAAGATGAAAGCGCGGGCGGTGAAGAGATGACGCTGGTTGTTCCGCCGGTTGTTAAGTAAACATGCCACTCCTCCTTGACGAAGGACAGGCACCGGCGTGCGGCTGGCCCTCTGTGCTCTTTTCCTGATGGCCAGCTTTGGCGCGGCTGCCGCCGACGCGGAGCAGCAGACCCGCGCGCGCAATCTCCTCTTCTTCAGCGGCGCCGATTTCTCGACGCGCTCGGAATTCACCTGGGGCGGCATCGACACCCCGCTTTTCGGCCCGCGTGATCGTTCCGGTCCCATCCTCCGCATCGTCGGCGGCACCGGCCGCTACAACTATGTCGCGGACGGCGTCGAGGACGGCCAGGTCAATGGCATGGTTACGGCCGGCGAGTTCCTCGCCGGTTGGCGCGTATTGAGGCAGAAGGTCTACGGCGCGGTTCTTCTTGGCGTCGAGGCCGAGGAGCACCTCATCGATCGCATCGATCCGGACAACCACGTCCAGGGGCTCGGCGTCGGGGTGCGCATCGCCGGCGAGGTCTCGTGGAAGCCCACCGAGCGCTGGCGGCTCGACCTTTCCGGCGCCTATGGCTCGGCCTTCGACCTTTACCGGGCGCGCGCCGCCGTGGGCTACAACGCCTTCTCCACCGTACTTGCAGGCGCCGAGGCCGAGGCCACGCAGAACACGGGCTCCGAGCAGGCCCGGCTCGGGCTCTTCGTGGAGGGCGTGCGTCTTGGCCGCCTGTTCCTAAAGGCCTCCGCTGGCGGCGTGTATGACACGGACGGCTTCGGCGGCTATGGCCGCGTCGGCGCGGACATCTACTGGTAGGCCGGTGCCGCTTCCGCGTGCATCGGGTGCCCACCTAAACCTCTTGCAATGACTCACCGCCTTGCGGAAGGTTGCCGTGGTCCTGTACACGGCCCGCGCACGCGGCGCCGGGGATCCCAATGACGGCGGCGATCAGTGCCCGCCAACGGAGAACAGGTCCCGGATGGAGTATTTTCTCCAGCAATTGATCAATGGCATTTCGCTCGGTTCGATCTACGGCCTCATCGCCATCGGCTACACGATGGTCTACGGCATCATCGGCATGATCAATTTCGCCCATGGCGACATCTTCATGATCTCGACCATGGTCTCGCTCGTCATCCTGGTGGCGCTCGCCACCTTCGGCATCGCCAGCATTCCGGTCATCATCCTCACCATCCTCGTAGTCTCGGTGCTGCTGACGGCGCTCTACGGCTGGACGGTGGAGCGCATGGCGTACCGCCCCTTGCGCGGATCGTTCCGGCTGGCGCCGCTGATTTCCGCCATCGGCATGTCCATCGTGCTGCAGAACTACGCGCAGAACGCACAGGGTGCCGACAAGAAGGCCTTCACCGCGCTCATTCCCGGCGGCATCGAGTTCTTCAAGGACGCCGAGTTCTCCGTCTGGCTGCAATATTCCCAGATCGCCGTGATGGTGATGACCGTCGTGGTGCTCCTGATCTTCACCTACGTCGTGACCAGGACGCCGTTCGGCCGCGCCCAGCGCGCCTGCGAGCAGGACATCAAGATGGCCTCTCTGCTCGGCATCAATGTCGATCGCACCATTTCGCTGACCTTCGTCCTGGGTGCGGCGCTCGCCGCCGTCGCCGGGCTGATGCACCTGCTCTATTACGGCGTAACGGACTTCTATGCGGGCTTCGTCGTCGGCATCAAAGCCTTCACGGCGGCGGTGCTGGGCGGCATCGGCTCCCTTCCCGGCGCGGTTCTCGGCGGCATCACCATCGGCCTGATCGAGACCTTCTTCGCCGGCTATGTGTCCGTGGACTACAAGGACGTGGCCGCTTTCTCGATCCTGTCCATCGTCCTGATCTTCATGCCCACCGGTCTCCTCGGCCGTCCCGAAGTCGAGAAGGTGTGATCCCATGTCCGTCGAGACAGTCCAGACCGCGCCCGAGGAAGCCCCGGTCGCGCCCTCCCCTGTAAAGCAGCCCCACCCGGCCTTCGCGCTCATCAAGGACGCCGCGATCTGGGGCGCCATCACGGTGCTGCTGACCGGGCCCATTATCGGCCTCAAGACGGTGGCGGTCGGCGGCCGCTATGTGTTCGAGCCCCATTGGGGTGTGGTGTTCTCGCTCGCCGCCATCGTCTTCTTCGGCCGCATCTTCCTGAACCTCACCATCTGGCGCAATCCGACCAACGCCAGCACCCGCGCGGCCAAGGGCACCGCCCTCGACACCCCCGCCGCGCGCGCTGGACGCAAGGCGCTGGTGCCGCTGATGATCCTTGTCGCCATCGGCTTCCCGTTCCTGTCCATCTGGCTTTCCGGCGGCCTGCAAACCGGGCGGTACTGGATCGACCTCGGCATCCTGGTGATGACCTATGTCCTGCTCGGCTGGGGGCTCAACATCGTGGTCGGCCTCGCCGGCCTGCTCGATCTCGGCTACGTCGCGTTCTACGCGGTGGGCGCCTATTCCTTCGCGATCCTGTCGATGAATTTCGGCATGTCGTTCTGGGTGTGCCTGCCCCTTGCAGGGTTGTTCGCGGCCATGTTCGGCATCATGCTGGGCTTCCCCGTGCTCAGGCTCAGGGGCGACTACCTGGCCATCGTGACGCTCGCCTTCGGCGAGATCATCCGCCTCGTCCTCATCAACTGGCGTGAATTCTCGGGCGGCGCGTCGGGCATCAACCAGATCCCCCGCCCCAGCTTCTTCGGGCTGGAATTCACCGCCACGGGCGAGAACAGCTTCGCTGCCTTCTTCGGCATCCCGTTCTCGCCGGTGCATCGCCTCATCTTCTTCTACTACGTCATCCTGGCGCTCGCCTTTGTCACCCTGCTGGTCACGATCCGCCTGCGCCGCCTCCCCATAGGGCGCGCCTGGGAAGCCTTGCGCGAGGACGAGATCGCCTGCCGCTCGCTCGGGATCTCGGTGGTCAACACCAAGCTCACGGCGTTCGCGCTGGGCGCCATGTTCGGCGGCTTCGCCGGAACCGTGTTCGCGGCGCGGCAGGGCTATATCAGCCCCAACGACTTCTCGTTCCTGCAGTCCGCGCTCATCGTCGCCATCGTGGTGCTGGGAGGCCTCGGCTCGAACATCGGCGTGGTCTTCTCGGCGCTGGTGATGATCGGCGGCATCGAGATGCTGCGAAATCTCGGCTTCGTCCGTGAGATCTTCGGGCCCGGCTTCGATCCCACGCAGTACCGCATGCTCATCTTCGGCCTCGTCATGGTGGTCATCATGGTGTGGAAGCCGCGCGGGCTCATATCCTCGCGCTCGCCCACGGTGTTCCTGAAGGAGAAGAAGATCGTCGGTGCGGACATGGTCAGCGAGGGTCACGGCTGATGAGCGGCACCGGCATCATCCTGCGCGTGGAACATCTCACCATGCGCTTCGGCGGCCTCGTGGCCATCGACAACCTGTCCTTCGACGCGCGTCGCGGCGAGATCACGGCGCTGATCGGGCCTAACGGCGCCGGCAAGACCACGGTCTTCAACTGCATCACCGGCTTCTACAAGCCGACCGAGGGACGCATCGCGCTGGTGCGCGGCAGCGATGCCGTGCTGGCTCGCGCCGACGAGATCACCGCCTCGGGCGCGCAGAGCATCGAGACGGCGGACGGGGAGCTCTATCTTCTGGAGCGCCTGCAGAACCACAAAGTTTCCCAGAAGGCGCATGTCGCCCGCACCTTCCAGAACATCCGCCTGTTCGGCGGCATGACGCTTCTGGAGAACCTGCTCGTCGCCCAGCACAACACGCTGATGAAGGCGTCCGGCTACAGCTTCCTCGGGCTGTTCGGCCTCGGCGGCTACGGACAGGCCGAAAAAGCGGCCATCGACCGCGCGCGCTACTGGCTCGAGCGCACGAACCTCATCGATCGCGCGGACGACCCCGCCGCCAGCCTGCCATATGGCGACCAGCGCCGGCTCGAGATCGCGCGCGCCATGTGCTCCGAGCCCGTGTTGCTCTGCCTCGACGAGCCGGCCGCCGGCCTCAACGCCCGCGAAAGCGCGGAGCTCAACACCCTGCTCCGCTTCATCCGCGACGAACACCGCACCTCACTGCTCCTCATCGAGCACGATATGAGCGTCGTCATGCAGATCTCCGACCATGTGGTCGTGCTGGACTACGGCAAGAAGATCGCCGACGGCGCGCCGGCCGATGTGCGGCAGGACCCCAAGGTCATCGCCGCCTATCTGGGCGTCGAGGAGGATGAGACGGAAGCCGTGGCGCAGGAGATCCAGTCGTGAGCGCCCCCATGCTCGCCGTGCGCGGCGTCCACACCTATTACGGCAATATCCGTGCGCTTGGCGGTGTGGACCTCGACGTCCATCCCGGAGAGATCGTGGCCCTGATCGGGGCGAACGGCGCCGGCAAGTCCACCCTCATGATGACGATCTGCGGCAGCCCACGCGCACGCCAGGGCCAGATCATCTTCGACGGCCGCGACATCACCGGCATGACGACCCACGAGATCGCGCGCCTTCGCATCGCACAGTCGCCGGAAGGCCGCCGCATCTTCGCGCGCATGAGCGTTCTGGAAAATCTCCAGATGGGCTCCGTCGTCGCGGGCGTGCAGCATTTCGACGAGGATCTGGAGCGCGTCTTCAAGCTGTTCCCGCGCCTGAAGGAGCGGCTCAACCAGCGCGGCGGCACGCTCTCAGGCGGCGAGCAGCAGATGCTGGCCATCGCCCGCGCGCTTATGGCCCGCCCGCGCCTTCTCCTGCTGGACGAGCCCTCGCTGGGGCTGGCCCCTCTCATCGTGAAGCAGATCTTCGACGCTATCCGCGAGCTGAACCGCAGCGAAGGCCTCACCGTCTTCATCGTGGAGCAGAACGCCTATCACGCGCTCAAGCTCGCCCATCGCGGCTATGTCATGGTCAATGGCCAGATCACGCTGAGCGGGCCGAGCAAGGAGCTCATCTCGCGCGAGGAGGTCCGCGCGGCCTATCTCGAAGGCGCGCACTAGGGAGCGGAGAACATGCAGGGCTTGCTCTGGGAAGTCGGCATTGCCGATTTCATCATCGTCACGCTCGTCCTCGGCGGCGGTGCGGCGTTCATGACAGGCCGCGCCGTGGCCCGCGGCTGGGAGCCGTTGACGCGCGCGGTCGTCTGGATGGTGCCCCTCACGGCCGCCGTCCGCTTCATCCACTTCGCGCTGTTCCACGGAACGCTGCTCTCGCCGCAGTTCTATGTGGTCGATCTCATCTTCCTCACGGCCTTCGCGGTGCTTGGTTTCCGGCTCACCCGGCGGCGCCAGATGATGCGTGGCTACGGCTGGGCCATGGAGGCGGCAGGCCCGTTCTCGTGGCGGCTGAAAAGCGGGCAGAAGGCCTGATTCACGGGCTTTCCATGCGCGCGGCGCCGTGCACAATGCAATGTCCGGTTTAGAAGCCCGGCCCTGAACAAGAGGCCTTCATGAAGGAGATGGCGATGACCAACAAGCGTATCGCGGGGCTGCTGCTCGGCAGCGCGCTGGCCCTGATGCCCGTATTCGCTCAGGCGCAGGAGGCGATCAAGATCGCCCTTCAGGGTCCGATCACAGGTGCGGAAGCAACCTTCGGCGCGCAGATGAAGGCCGGCGCGGAAGCAGCCGTGCGTGACATCAACGCCGCGGGTGGCGTGCTGGGCAAGCAGATCCAGTTGTCCCTCGAGGACGACAAGTGCGACGGCACGGAAGCCACCTCGGTCGCAAACCGCATCGCCGGTTCGGGCGTCGTGTTCGTGGCTGGGTCGTTCTGCTCGGGCGCCTCGATCCCCGCATCCAGCGTCTATGCCGAATCGGGCATCGTGCAGATCTCGCCGGCCTCGACGAACCCGAAGTTCACCGACCAGCGCCCCGGCCCCGGCATCTACCGCGTCTGCGGTCGTGACGACCAGCAGGGACCGACCGCCGCCAAGTACCTCGAAGAGAACTTCAAGGGCAAGAAAGTCGCCTTCCTGAACGACAAGTCGCCCTATGGCGAGGGCCTCGCGATGGAAGCCGAGAAGGCCTACAAGGCCGCCGGCGGCAAGCCGGTCATGTCCGACGCCTTCAACAAGGGCGACACGGACTTCAGCGCCCTCGTTTCCAAGCTGAAGCAGGCCCGCGCCGACGTCATCTACACCGGCACCTACCACACCGAAGCCGGCAACCTGCTCAAGCAGCTTCGCCAGCAGGGCGTGCAGGCCACGCTGATGGCCGGCGACGCGCTGGTGTCCGACCAGTTCTGGACGGTCGCGGGCGATGCCGGCGAAGGTACGCTGATGACCTTCTCGCCCGACCCGGCGAAGGATCCGAAGAACGCCGACATCGTGAAGAAGTTCACGGATGCGGGCGTGAAGCCGGAAGGCTACGTGCTCTACACCTACGCCGCCATCCAGGCCTGGAAGGACGCGGTAGAGACCGCCAAGACGACGGACGCTCCGGCTGTCATCAAGGCCCTGGATGCCGGCACGTTCCAGACCGTGATCGGCAATATCGACTTCGACGACAAGGGCGACGTCACCCTGCCGGGCTACGTCATGTACAAGTGGTCCAAGGGCTCCTACGACTACGCGTCCAAGTGATCGCGTAGCCGCAAGGCTGCAAAAACGGCCCGCTCCTCACGGAGCGGGCTTTTTCATGGGCTGCCCTCAGGCATCGCCTTCGGATGTAAGGTCCGCGTCGCCCACTTCAGGTGACGCAAGGCTCAGTTCGGCGGCGCTGTTGGAGCGTACCGCCTCGGCAACATTCTCCACGCTTTGATCGCATTCCGGATGGCGCGCGACGATGTCTTCGGCCCGGGCCAGAGTCTCGCTTGGCTCCACTACGGGATTGGCAGCGCTGGTGTCCGCGATGTCGATCGCCAGTTCCAGGTTGTTCGGCATGAGCGTTCCTCCGTGCTGTGAACCCAACACATACCCGTGAAGAGGGTTCCGGAACGATCAGCCAAGATTTCCCAATGCGGGGAAAGTTTCGAGCAGCCAGAACGAAAGCCGCGTCGTCCATCCGGCAAGAAAAGCGATGCCAACAAGCACCAGAAGCACCCCGACAACTTGCTCCACGCGATGGATGTGGCGACGAAATCTGGCAAGAAATCGGGTGAACGGCCCCGTTGCGAGCGCGGCCATGATGAAGGGCAGGCCCAGCCCGGCAGCATAGACCGCCAGCAGCCCTGCCCCCCGCGTCACCGTTGCTTCAGCCGCCGCCACCGTCAGCACCGCGGCAAGCACGGGTCCGATGCAGGGCGTCCAGCCAAAGCCGAAGGCCAGCCCCATCACATACCCGCCCCATGGCCCCACCGGCCGTTGAGGGTTGAACCGCGCCTCGCGGTAGAGGAAACCGAGCCTGAACAGGCCCATGAAGTGCAATCCCATCACGATGATGGCGACCCCTGCCGCAACGGTCAGCCAGTCGAGATGCTGGCGGATCACGCCGCCCAGCACGGACGCCGTTGCGCCAAGCGCCACGAAGACCGTCCCGAACCCCAGCACAAACAGCACGGCCGTGAACAGCGCACGCCGGAGCACGGCGCTTTCACGCTCGCGCGCCGACATCTCGTCCAGCGTCACGCCCGCCAGATAGCTGAGATAGGCCGGCACCAGCGGCAGCACGCAGGGCGTGAGGAAGCTCAGCATGCCGGCGAGGAAGACGGCGGGAAGCGTGACATCGGCCATGCGCGCCTTCTAGGCCGCCCCGCCCGTCTTGGCCATTGCGCAGGTTGTCCACGTGGATCAACCCGTCGTGACGCGCAGCCCCGCTTGCCCGCGCCGGGTGCCCCCTCTAGAAGAGCGGCAAGCATCCCGTCCGGCACATCTTTTCACGAGGCGCATCCTCATGGCCCGTCAATTCATCTACCACATGAACGGTCTCACCAAGACCTATCCCGGTGGCAAGAAGGTGCTCGATAACGTGCACCTCCAGTTCTACCCCGACGCCAAGATCGGCGTGCTCGGCGTTAACGGCGCAGGCAAGTCCACGTTGCTGCGCATCATGGCCGGCACCGACAAGGAATGGAGCGGCGAGGCCTGGGTCGCTCCCGGCGCACGCGTCGGCTACCTCTCGCAGGAGCCCCATCTCGACCCTGCCAAGACCGTCCGCGAGAACGTGCTGGAAGGCGTCGCCGCCAAGCAGGCGATCCTGGATCGCTACAACGAGCTGGCGATGAACTATTCGGACGAAACCGCCGACGAGATGACGCGGCTTCAGGACGAGATCGAGGCGCAGGGCCTGTGGGACCTCGACAGCCAGGTCGACCAGGCCATGGAAGCGCTGCGCTGCCCGCCGGACGATGCCGATGTCACGGCGCTGTCAGGCGGCGAGCGCCGCCGCGTCGCGCTGTGCAAGCTGCTGCTGGAGAAGCCGGAACTGCTGCTCCTCGACGAGCCGACGAACCATCTCGATGCCGAGACCACGGGCTGGCTGGAAAACCACCTGCGCAATTATCCGGGCGCGATCCTGATCGTGACCCATGACCGGTACTTCCTGGACAATGTGACGGGCTGGATACTGGAGCTCGACCGCGGCCGGGGCATTCCCTACGAGGGCAATTACTCGTCGTGGCTGCAGCAGAAGCAGAAGCGCATGATGCAGGAAGCCAGCGAGGACACCGCTCGCCAGCGCGCGCTGCAGGCCGAGTCGGAGTGGATTTCCGCTTCGCCGAAGGCGCGGCAGGCCAAAAGCAAGGCCCGCATCCAGCGTTATGAGGATCTGGTCAAGAAGGCCGCCGACAAGGCGCCGGGCACCGCCCAGATCATCATCCCGGTGGCCGAGCGGCTCGGGAACAACGTCGTCGACTTCACCAACCTCAACAAGTCGTTCGGCGAGCGCATGCTGATCGACGACCTGTCATTCAAGCTGCCGCCCGGCGGCATTGTCGGCGTCATCGGCCCGAACGGCGCCGGCAAGACCACATTGTTCCGCATGATCACGGGGCAGGAAAAGCCGGACGCCGGCACCATCGAGGTCGGCGAGAGCGTCCAGCTCGGCTACGTCGACCAGTCGCGCGACGCGCTCGACCCCAACAAGAATGTCTGGGAAGAGGTCTCCGGCGGCAACGACATCATCTACCTTGGCAAGAAGGAGGTGAATTCGCGCGCCTACACCTCCGCCTTCAACTTCAAGGGCTCCGACCAGCAGAAGAAGGTAGGGCAGCTGTCGGGCGGTGAGCGCAACCGCGTCCATCTGGCCAAGATGCTGAAGTCCGGCGCCAACCTCCTCCTGCTCGACGAGCCGACCAACGATCTCGACATCGAGACGCTGCGCGCGCTGGAAGAGGCGCTCGAGGACTTCGCGGGCTGCGCCGTGGTCATCAGCCATGACCGCATGTTCCTCGATCGCATCGCGACTCACATGCTCGCCTTCGAGGGCGACAGCCATGTGGAATGGTTCGAAGGCAACTTCCAGGACTACGAGGAAGACAAAAAACGCCGCCTCGGCCCGGATGCCGTCGAGCCCAAGCGCTTGAAGTACAAGAAGTTCTCGCGCTGAGACATATTTGAGCGGCAGGCGGGCGGAAAAGCCCGCCTGTTCGTCTTGGAAGCCTCGCCACATCGCGTTAGCCTTGCGCTTGCGTGCGGAGATCAGGCTTCAATGGCGGGTTCGGAAAAAGGGTTCTTCAGCAGGTTCTTCGAGCGCATCCTGTCATGGGGCGACGACGACCGGGTCAATGGCGTCATGCGCAAGACCCACAAATCGCTGGAGCAGTTGACCGAGCGCGTCGAGGCTGCGACTCCGGACGTGCAGGAGCCCGTTGCCGTGGAGCCGGATCAGGTCTCCGCTGCAGAGGTCGCGGCCGAGGACACCGATGCTCCGGTGAAGACGCGCTCCCTCCCGCCGCCTCCCCGCAAGCCAGCGGCCGCCACCCGAAGTGCTGCACGCGGACGCGCCGGCAGCGCACCGGCCAAGGCGTCCGGCCGCGCCTCCACCACCCGCAGCCCCGCTGCGCGCAAGCCCCGTGGAGCGGCATCCGAGCCGACCGTCGAGGACGCTGCTGCGCCCAAGCCGGAGCCCGCGAAGGCCCCTCGCAAAAAGCCGGCCCTGAAGGCGGTCCCTGCGACGGAAGACACCACGACAACGGCCGAGCCGAAGAAGCCCAGGGCACGCAAGCCGGCTGCGGATAAGTCGAAGCCCGCCGAGGCTGCGGTCACCACGGGCACGGCGCCAGAGGCACCTGCGCCAGACAGCGCCTCCGGCGAGATCGACAAGACCTGATCCCGGATCATCGGGCGGCTTGCGCGGCGATGCGGATGCGCATAAGCATATCTTTATGTCCGACGCGCATCCTTATGGCGATCCCACGGCTCCGCTCAGCGCGGTGCTCGCAGGCCTGCGCGCGGCCGGCGAGCCGACGCGCCTTCGCTTGCTGGCGCTCCTCGCCACCGGCGAACTGAACGTCACCGACCTCACGGAAATCCTTGGCCAGTCCCAGCCGCGCATCTCACGGCACCTGAAGCTTTTGGTGGATGCCGGCCTCGTGGAGCGCCAGCGCGAAGGCAGTTGGGCGTTCTTCCGCCTCGCGAGCGAGGGTCCCGGGGCGGGCCTCGCGCGCGACATCGTTGCCCGCATCGCCGAGCGTGAGCCGGTGCTTGCGGCAGACAGGGAGCGCGTGGCCGAGGTGCGGGCGCAGCGCGATGCCCGAGCCTCAGAATACTTCAAGACGCACGCCGAGACCTGGGACCAGATCCGCACCCTGCATGTCGAGGAAGCCGCCGTCGAGGCCGCGATCCGCGAAGCCGCCGGCCCGGGCCCCTTCCGTGCACTGCTGGACATCGGCACGGGCACCGGCCGGATGATCGAGGTCCTGGGCCCGTCGGCCGACCGCATGGTCGGTGTCGACATGTCGCCGGACATGCTGTCGGTGGCACGCTCCCGGCTCGCCGCCTGCGGCCTGAACCGTGCCCAGCTCCGCCAGGGCGACATCTACGCATTGCCCGTCAGTCCCGGCGGGTTCGATCTCGTGGTCATCCATCAGGTGCTGCACTTCCTGGACGATCCCGCCCGCGCCATCCGTCAGGCCGCCCGCGCGCTTGCCCCCTCCGGCCGGCTGCTCGTCGTGGATTTCGCACCGCACGAGCTCGAATTTCTGCGCGAGACCCGCGCCCACCGCCGCCTCGGCTTCGCGACCGACACCGTGGAGGCATGGATGCGGCAGGCCGGCCTCCATCCCGAGGCGCAGCGCGACCTCACGCCGCCGGATGGTGCCGGCGACAAGCTCACCGTTTCACTTTGGCTGGCACGCGATCCCCGCGTGATCACCGACCTCCCGCAATCCGATCCAAACCGGTCCGTGGCATGACGCTCTCTTCCTCCGCCGAACGCCCCAGCCGCTGCGCAGATGCCGGCAAGCTCGAGGTCTCCTTCGAGTTCTTCCCGCCGAAATCTCCGGAATCGGAGGTGGCGCTGTGGACCTCGATCAGCCGGCTCCTGCCGCTTTGTCCAAGCTTCGTCTCGGTCACATACGGCGCGGGCGGTACCACGCGCGAGCGCACCCACCAGACGGTGGCCCGCCTCGTCCGCGAAACGGACGTGCCGCCGGCCGCTCACCTCACCTGCGTCTCCGCCACGCGCGAGGAGATCGATGACGTCGCCCGGGCTTACTGGGCAGAGGGCGTCCGCCACATCGTGGCCCTGCGCGGCGATCCGCCGGCCGGCATCGGCACACATTACGAGCCCCATCCCGGCGGATATGCCTATGCTGCGGATCTCGTGGCCGGGCTCAAAAAGGTCGCGGACTTCGAAATTTCCGTCGCGGCCTATCCCGAGGGTCATCCCGAGAACGGCAGCGTCGATACCGACATCGAGGTGCTGAAGCGCAAGGTGGACGCCGGCGCCACGCGCGCCATCACCCAGTTCTTCTTCGACAACGACATCTACGAGCGCTACGTGGAACGCGTGCGCCGCGCCGGCATAAACGTGCCCGTGGTGCCCGGCATCGCCCCGGTGCATTCCTTCAAGGCCATCGCCGGGTTTGCGGAAAAGGCCGGTGCGAGCGTACCCTCTTGGTTAGCCCAGCGCTTCGAAGGCTTGGAAAATGACGCAGCCACCCGCCAGCTGGTTGCCGCCGCCGTGGCCGCCGAGCAGGTGCTGGACCTTGTCGACCGTGGTGTCACGGACTTCCACTTCTACACGATGAACCGGGCCGATCTCGTCTACGCCGCCTGCCACATGCTCGGCCTCCGTCCGAAAACAGACGAGGCGGCCTAGATCTGCGTCCCGGAAGCGAAGCTGTCCGGGACCTATACGCCGTGAGATCACCGGTCAGACGGAGCTTCAGCGTCGAGCAAACGGCGTATGGGTTCCGGACAGCGCAAGCGATTCCGGAACGCAATCCTTGCGACACCTCATCCTGAGCCTGTCGAAGGATGCTCGCAGGCACCCAACCCAACATCCTTCGACAAGCTCAGGATGAGGCCGAGATAGGATCCAGCCTAATCCGCCCCCAGCCGGTACAGCACATGCGGCTGGTCGTTGCGCACGATCGCCCGGTCGAAACTAAAGCCGCAGCGCACCAGCACCGCCTCCGACGGCGCATTGGCCGTCTGCGTCACGGCCACGATCTCGGACAGGCCCAGATTTTCGAAGCCGAGCCGCGTCGCCAGCTTCCCGATCTCGGTGGCCGCGCCCCGGCCGCGATGCGGCGCCGTCAGCGCATAGGTCAGTTCCACCACGTCCCGGCCATCCAGTTCCGAGCGGCGGATGCCGCCCCAGCCGGCGAAACGGCCGGTGTCGAGATCACGGAAGAACCACATGCCATAATGGTGCTCGCGCCAGTGCGCCCGCTCGCGCCGGATGAAAGCCTTGGCGGCCACGGGATCGCGAACGCCGCCCAGCTTGGCCATCATGTCCGCATCGCCCAGCGCGGTCTCGACGCCGGACAGATGGCCTTCATGAGGCACGTCGCCGAACAGGCCGGAGATTTCCACGACGGTCGGGAACAGCATGCTCAGCATCGGGTCAGGCCGCCTGGCCTTGTGGCGCCACCTGAAGAGCGCCGAAGCCGCGCGCTGTCATCGCCGCCCGCAGCGCCGGCGAGACGGGAGCGGCACCGGTGAACATGGCACGCGCCGGCACAGCGGCGTCCACGAGCACGGCCGCGCCACCCGCAAGCTGCGCAACGCGTCGTGCGATGGCTGGAGCCGGATCGATAAACGTCACCGGCCAGGGTGCCAGCGCCTTCAGGCGGTCGAGCAGGAGCGGATAATGCGTGCAGGCCAGCACCACGGCATCGGTGCGCCGCCCGTTGTCTTCCACGAAGCAGGGCACGATCTCGGCCGAGATGGCGTGATCGGGCACGCTTTCGCCGCGCAGCTCAGCCTCGGCAAGGCGGGCCAGGCCCACGCTGCCGACCAGCGTCACCGAGCAATCGCGCGCATGCGTGTCGATCAGTTCGCGCGTGTAGTCACGCGCCACGGTGCCGGGTGTCGCCAATACGCTGAAGAGGCGGCTCTGGGAAAGCGCCGCCGCCGGCTTGATGGCCGGCACGGTTCCGACGAATGGGATGCTGAACCGCGCCCGCAGGACCGGCAAGGCAAGCGTGGATGCGGTGTTGCAGGCGATGACGACGAGGTCCGGTTGCTCGCGCAGGATCATGTCGCCGACCACGGCGGCGACACGCTCGACCAGCACGTCCTCCGGCAATTGCCCGTAGGGGAACACAGCCGTGTCGGCCAGGTAGGAGATCTCCGCGCCGGGCAGCATGCGCGCGATCTCGGCGTGCACGGTCAGCCCGCCCAAGCCGGAGTCGAACACCGCGATGCGCGGCCTGCGGCCATGAAGCCGGCTCGGCGCGCCGCTCGCTACCCCCGCCAGTAGATCGACCCTCAAAGCCCGGCTCCGGTCATCAGCTGTTCTTCTTAGTATGGCTGAAGGCATAGTTAAATCCGTTAACGACGGAAACCTTTCCGGGATCACGTGGTTCTACGGTCTGGTTCTTCGCCCGCCACACGGCCGGGCGTCCGCATGCTTTGGAGATTCCGATGACCTTCGTCACTCGTTCTGCGCTGGCCGCCGGCTTCGTGCTTCTCGCAGCCCCCGCCTTCGCTCAATCCTCCGAGGCGGATTACGCCAAGCGTTTCGACGGCAGCTTCAACGGCGGTGGCAAGGTGCGGACGGAAGCGAATGCCAGCCCGTGGAATGTGAAGTGCAAGGTCACCGGCAATTCGTCGGCCACCTCGCTCAAGCTGGCCGGCTCCTGCACGGCGGCCGCCATCGTCACCCGGCAGATCGGCGCCGACCTGACGATCAGCCCGAACGGCACCTATACCGGCACCTACACAGGCTCGAAGATCGGCCCGGCACGCATCTCCGGCAAGCGCTCCGGCGACACCGTCACCCTCGCCGTCACCTGGCCGAAGGAGGTCAACGGTGACACCAAGGCCACGATGACCATCACCAACAAGGGCAACGGCTTTACCTTCGCGGTGGACGATCTGGACAAGCCGGGCGGCAAGACCGTCCGCATGACCGACATCAACTTGTCGAAGTAACCACCAGCGCACTGCCAAGACCGCCGGCCGCCGCGATTGCAGCCAGGCCGGCGGTTCCGTTTTCGGCGCCCGCCAGTTCGTGAACCAGGCGCACGGCCAGGATGGCGCCCGACGCCCCGATGGGGTGCCCGCGCGAAAGCGCTCCGCCTCCGCGATTCACCGCCTCCTCCCTGAGGCCTGTTCCCCTGACGCAGGCCATGGCCTGGACTGCGAAAGCCTCCATGATCTCGGCAGACACTATGTGCCCAGCCCCTAGATCAAGCCGGTGGAGCAGCCGCCGTGCAGCCTCCACCGGCGCAACGCCCGGACTCTCCGGATCGCCGCCCACCCGCAGGCTGCCTATTATGCGGAGGCCGCTCGTCGCAAACCTCTCCGACACCACGAGCACCGCAGCCGCAGCATCGGCTTCGACGGCAACGGTCGCCGGCGTCAGGCCGTGTTCCTTTGTTCCTGCGATGAGCGGAAGACGCCGGCACATCGCGGCACCCAGCCGCCGCTTGAACGCGTCTGCCGGGAGGCCCTCCAACGAAACGATCTCGCCGGTCGGAAGAGCCTCCATCGCCTTGCGATGGCTTTCGACCGCAAAGGCCTCCTGCTCATCGCGGGTGATGCCGAGCTCTCGCGCCAGCATGGCGGCAGCCTCGATCATGTCCGGGTCACGGTCGTCCCAGGGCGTGAAGGGCGGCCGGTCATAAAGGCGCGGCTCCTCATCCGGCCCGCCCGGTCTCACCGCGCGCAGCGGCGAGCGGCTGAAACTCTCCACGCCGCCCGCGATGATCGCATCCGCCTCGCCGGCGCGGATGCGCGATGCCGCCAGCATGATGGCATCGAGGCCGGAGCAGCATTGCGTGTCGACCGTCAGCGCCGGAACACGCTCCGGAAGCCCCGCCGCCAGTGCGGCCATCCGCGCCGGATTGCCGCCGCCATACAGCGCATTGCCGAGGATGACCTCGTCGATTTCCCCGGCCTCAATACCCGAATCCGCCAGCAGTGCGCAGATCACAGGCGCGGCCAGTTGATGCGCCTCGAGATGCCGGAACGCGCCGTTGCGCGGCACGACAGCCGTGCGTTGCGCGGCGATGATCGTGGCGTGGCTCATGGCAGCACCCGGCATTCGCCTGATGCCCAGAGGGCTTCGAGGCTGAGGATATCCGCCTTGCCGGAGGGGCTGCGCGGCCAGTGGGGTGGCACGGCGAACTGCCGGGGCAGCATGAACGCGGGCAAATGCGCGCGCAGTTCAGCGAAGAGTTGCGAGCTGCGGAGATCGGCACCGTCAGTCACTGAAACGAGCGCGATCAGGCGGATATTGCCACCCTGCCCCGGACTTCCGAGGACAACGGCCTCCGCCACGCCGACGCAGGCCGATAGCACCTGCTCCACCTCCTCCGGATGCACGTTGCGCCCCGCGATCACGAGCATCCTGTCGGCCCGTCCTGCGAGATGCAGGAAGCCGGCATCGTCCAGCCATCCAACATCGCCGACCGACAACGCCGCCCCCGCCCGCAGCAGCCGCCCTTGCCCAAGTGCGTAGCCGGAGAAGGCCTGCCCGCTTTGTGCGAAGACGAAGCCGCGCTCACCGTCCGGCACCGGACGCCCCGCTCCGTCGCGGATGGTGATCTCGACACCCGGAAAGGCTCTCCCGACCGAGCCATGCGGCACCGGCTCGTCCGAGCGCGCCAGTGCCACGAAGCTCAGTTCGGCGGCCCCGTAGAAGCCGCACATCGAGGCGTTGGGGAAAGCCCGCGCGAGCGCGCCGCTTTCCTTGTCCAAAGAGGGCGCGCCGCCGAACAGGATGAGGCGCACTCCGGGCATCGGCTGTGCCGCACCGCTCTCCACGGCCTGTGCCATCAGGTGCAGGTGCGACGGCGTGCCGTAGATTACGGTCGCCTCCAGTGCCCCCGCGCGCCGCGCCGCGGCACCCGGCCGGAAGCCATCGGGGATGATAGAGCCGGCACCGCAATGAACAGCGTGCGCGAGCGCGAAGACGGCGGTCGACTGGCTAAACGGACCCAGCGCCATGACGCGATCTGCAGGCCCGATGGCGAACTCGGCATGCAGTCCAGCAAAGCTCGCCAGCCATGAGCCGTGACTGCGGCGGAATCCCTTGGGCATCCCAGTCGTGCCGGAGGTGAACCCGATGTAGAAATCCGCGTCGTCCGAAAGGTTGGCGATGCGCACGCTGTCGCGGCAGCCGAAGGCGTCCAGCACATCTGCCGCGTCCGGCTCAGGCGGCAAACCCGCGACATCGATAACCGGCGGACCGCGTTGCGACAGCTTCACCGCGGGCTGCAGGGCCGCCAGTACGTCTCCGGTGCGCGCCTCCGGCCAAGCGGGGTCCATCACCACCGCCTCACGCCCGGCCGCCACGCTGGCAAGGAACAGCAGCGCGCAGCCCACCCCGCCGAGATCAAGCGCCACGGCTCCGTCACCCGGCGCTTCGCGCGCCAGTGCCGCGCCGAGCCTGCCCACCAGATCGTGCAGGGCGGACCAGTTCATTGGCTCCAGGCCCTCGGCAAAAAATGCCGGCGCATCCGGCCGCTCCGCCGCGTGGCGTGCCAGCGGCGCCAGCAGGTTCATCGGCCGCGTGCGAGGGCCTGCGGAGCGGCGCGGCTGGCCAGTTCCGCGATGAAGCCGACCGCCACCGCCTTCAGCAGATCGCCCGGCAGGAACACGGTGCTGGCGTAGAACGCCTTCAGCAGGGTCAGGTTCGCCTTCCACGCCAGCCACGGAATGCCGAACGCGTACATCACGAGGATGCCGCCGATGACCGAGGCGAAGATCGCCGCGATCAGCAGCGGCGTACGGCCCAGCTTGTCCATCATCACGCCGGTGGCGTAGGCCGCCGGCACGAAGCCGATCAGGAAGCCACCGCCCGGCCCGAAGAACACGCCGAGCCCGCCGCGCCCGCCGGCCAGAAGCGGTGCGCCAAGCGCCACCACGAACAGGAACAGCATCACCGCCAGCGCACCCTGCCGCGCGCCAAGGATGACGCCCGCCAGCATCACGCCCATGCTCTGCGCCGTGATGGGCACGCCGCCGGCCACCGGCAGGTCGAATTTCGGCAGCAGCCCAAGCGCCGCGATGATGGCCGCGAACAATGCGATGCGCACGAGATCGCGCGTCTCCATATCGCCGCCGCCACCCTCCTGAACTTCCGTGGCAAGCGACTCCCGGAACAGGAACGCGGCAAGTCCCGTGACCAGCGCCTTCACCACGCCACCCGCCAGCAGGCCAAGCGCAAGGTCCACCCCCGACCCCAGCCCACGCCCGGTCAGCCAGAGGTTCACGGGGATGCCGATCAGGTTCAGCACCACATAGCCGCCGAGGAAGCCTGCTAGCGTCCCGCCCATGAACGGCCCCAGCCGCCCGCCCCAGCGTTCCATCGCCCAGCCGGCCACGAATGCGCCCGGCACGAAGCCCAGCACATAGCCCACCGTCGGCCCGGTGAAGACGTCGAAGCCGCCGCGCCCGCCGGCCAGGATCGGAAAGCCGAAGCCCACGCCGATCAGGAACAGCAGGGCCGAGAGCGCGCCGTTGCGCGGGCCGAGAAACACGCCGGCGAGCGTCACGCCAAGGCTCTGCGCGGTGATCGGCACGCCTCCCAGCATCGGCAGGTCGAAGCGCGGTACGAGGCCGAGAGCCGCAATGAGCGCTGCGAAGAACACCACCCGGCCCAGTGTCCTGAGATCCATCACCTGCCCTCTCGGCGAAAGCCACGCGCGTCCAGCGACTCGGCAACCTGCTCGCCGAGTCGTAGCGTTTCCACGATGAAGGGCGCAATCAGCCGGAAGCCCGGTTTGCGGCCCGTGCGCGCCCGCCATGCCTCCTGGCGTGCCTCCCAATTGGCGCCGAGCACCGGCACGAAGCGGATGACCAGCGCCACCGCCAGCGCGAGCTTGCGCGGGTTGATGCCAAGCGGCCGGAACAGCCTCAGCACGGGCATCATGGCGTTCATCATGCCCTGCATGGTCGTGGTCATGCTGACGAGATCCGCCAGCAGCACCATCAGGACGAGGCGGATCACCGCCACGAACCCGGCCAGCGGATCCCCGGAAATGAGGTGGAGTCCGAACAGGATGGCGAGCAGCGGCAGGAAGGCGCGCAGTCCAGCGATGCGGCGCAGCGCCTGCTGCCCGAGCGACGCATAGGCCGCAAGGCACAGGCACAGGCAGGCCAGCAGCAACCGCCAGTCCTGCACGGGCAGCAGGGCCACGCTGACGGCCGCCAGCGCCAGCAGCTTCACGCCCGGCCAGATCCGGTGCAGCCAGGAGCGGCCCTCGAAATAGCCGGCGATCACGTGCCCGGCCCCGCATAGCCGACGCTGTCGAAATAGGCCGGCAGCACCCCGTCAGGGGCGCCGTCCATCCTCACCCTTCCGGCTTCCAGCCAGATCAGCCGGTCGAAATCGCGCAGGAGATCGAAATCGTGGGTGACCATCACCACCCGCTGCGGCAGCGCGCGCAAGCGGCGGCGAAGGTCCAGCCGGGTTGGCAGATCGAGGCTGGAAAACGGCTCGTCCAGCAGAAGGATCGACGGCCCGCCGGACAGCACCGCCAGAAGGCACACCAGTTGTTTCTGCCCCTCGGAAAGCGCGTGCGTGGCGCGGCCTTCCCAGCCGGCGCAGCCATGCTCGGCCAGCAGCGCCGCTGCCTGCCGCTTCGCCTCCTTGGTGGGGAGGCCGTTCTCGGTCATGCCGAAGCTGATTTCCTCCTCAACCGTCGGGAAGAGGATCTGGTGATCGGGATTCTGGAACAGGAAGCCGATGTGGCGCGGCAGGTCGCGGCGATGCTCGCGCGTATCCAGCCCATGCACCTGGACCGTGCCTGCATCCGGCATCAGCAGACCGCCCGCGAGCCGCAGCAGCGTGCTCTTGCCCGAGCCGTTATTGCCGATGAGCCCGATGCGCGGCTCTGTCAGCGTCAGCGAAAACCCGTCGAACACCCGCCGTTCGCCACGCGTCAGCGCCACGCCGTCAAACCGCAGATGCGGCTTCGGCTCGGTCGTGGCTGGTGTGGTCGGCTCGTGCTCGGCTCGCATGGAGCCGCCTTATCCCGCTCCCCTGCCGCCGTCCAGCTTGCAGAGAACATCCGGCAGTTCCGCGAGCGCCTCCGCGGCCCGCTCCGCCACCTCGGCAGGCTCGCCTTCCACGCTGACGCGCACGGAGCGTTCGTCGCGTCCGGGCACTTCCAGAGCGACGAACTGGCTGCGCAGCAGGCTTGCCGGCATGAAGTGCCCGCTCCGCTGTTGGAGCCGCTGCTCCAGCACCGAGCGCGGAACGTCGAGGTAGACGAACACGGCACCGGCATCTCCCCGGCGCAGTTCGTCGCGATAGCTCCGCTTCAGCGCCGAGCAGGCCAGCACGATCTGCTCGTTCTCGTGCCGCGCCTGGCGCATGCGGTCCGCCACTGCCTTCAGCCACGGCCCGCGGTCATCGTCGTCGAGGGCCATGCCGGCGCGCATCTTCGTCACATTTGCCGACGGGTGCAGGTCGTCGGCGTCGACGAAGACAAGACCCAGCCGCTCGGCCAGCAGCCAGCCGACCGTGCTCTTGCCCGAGCCCGACACGCCCATCACGACAAGGGTTCCCCCCGTCCTGCCGCTCAGCGCTGTTCTCCTGCCGCCGCCCGGTCGATGAACCAGGTCAGCCGGCCCACGGGCTTCAGCCGCGCGGCGGGCACATGCTCGCCTTTGCGCACGCGATCCAGCGCGACGGCCTTGCTGGCGCCGCTCACGAGGAAACCGGAGGCCCGGCAGCTTTCGAGAACGGGAAAGGTCAGGGTCACGCGCGGCACATGCGGCTCCATGCCGGCGTCCGCGGCGACAGCCCACCGCTCCGCTTCAACAAGGGCCGGAGAGCCGGGGAACAGCGAGGCCGTGTGCCCGTCATCGCCCATGCCGTTCAGCACCAGGTCGAACAGCGGACGCTCCGGGTCCAGCCGATCCGCGCCGTAGAACGCCTTCAGCTCGGCTTCGTAGAGCCGCGCGCTCTCCTCCGGTGAGGAGGTCTCGGTAGAGATGGCGTGCACATTGTTCGTCGGGATGGCGACATGGTCCAGCAGGGCGCGCCGCGCCATGCTCATATTGTTGCGCGGATCATCCGGCGGCACGAAGCGCTCGTCGCTGAGGAAGACGTGGATCCGCTCCCAGGGCAGGTCCACCGCCTGCAGCAGCCGGTAGAGCCGCTCCGGCGTCGAACCTCCGGTCAGGCACACCGCAATGCGATCGCTGCCCGCGCGCACGGTGTCGATGAACCATTGCTCGGCCGCGCGCGCCAGGGCGTCGGCATCCGTCTGCTGGTTGATGTGGTGGTCGTCGAGCATGGCTAGATGAGCTCCCGCCATTTGCGGCCGTCACGGGCCAGCAGGTCATGGGCCGCCTTGGGGCCATCGCTGCCGGCGGCATAGGTCTCGAGCCCGTTGGTGCCGGCATTCTTCCAGGCCTGCAGGAACGGCTCCACTGCCCGCCAGCCGGCTTCCACGCCATCGGCGCGCTGGTAGAGGATCGAGTCGCCCGTCATGCAGTCGTAGATCAGGGTCTCGTAGCCGGTGGCCGGCACCGCCTCGAAATAGTCCTTGTAGCGGAAGGTCATGCCCACGGGCGCGATCTCCACCTCCGGGCCGGGGATCTTCGCGTTGAAGTGCAGCTTCATGCCCTCCTCCGGCGCGATGCGGATAACCAGCAGGTTCTCAGCCAGTTCCTCCATCGGCAGGTTTCGGAACATGGAGACGGGAGCCTGCTTGAACTTCACCACGATCTCGGTGCGGCGAATCCCCATGGCCTTGCCGGTGCGGAGATAGAAAGGCACGCCGGCCCAGCGCCAGTTGTCGATGTCCAGCCGCATGGCGGCAAAGGTCTCTGTCGTGCTTTCGGCACCGACATGCTGCGCATCGCGGTAGGCGCCGACCTGGCGGTCCCCGATCTCGCCGGCCACGTATTGGCCACGCACGGAATGCGCGAGAGCCTCCTCGGGCGTGTTGATGCGGATCGAGTCGAGCGCCTCGGCCTTCTCCGAGCGAACGCCATTGGCCTCGAAGCGAGACGGCGGCTCCATGGCGACCAGCGACAGCAGCTGGAACAGATGGTTCGGCACCATGTCCCGCAGCGCGCCCGTCGCGTCGTAGAACTGGCCGCGAAGCCCCACATCCACGGTCTCGGCGACCGTGATCTGCACATGGTCGATGTGGTTGCGGTTCCACACCGGCTCAAACAGGCCGTTGGCGAAGCGCAGGATCAGGATGTTCTGGACCGTTTCCTTGCCGAGGTAATGGTCCATGCGGAAGATCTGGTCTTCCTTCAGCACCGCCAGCAGCTTCCGGTTCAGGGCCTGCGCGGATGCGAGATCGGTGCCGAACGGCTTCTCGACGATCACGCGCCGCCAGGCACCGTTCTCTTCCTGCGTCAGACCGGCTGCCGCCAGATGCTCGGCAATGGGCGCAAACATCGTCGGCGGCGTGGCGCAGTAGAACAGGCGATTGCCGCCTGTCCCGCGAACCCCCTCGATTGCCTCGAGCGCGCGCTTCAGGTCTCCATAGGTCTTGTCATCGTTCAGGTCGCCATAGACGAACTGGATGCAGGCCAGCAGCCGGTCCGCCACCTGGCGGTCCACCTTTTGGGTGCCGAACTGCGCCAGCGCCGCCCGCATGTCGTTGCGGAAGGCGTCGGGGCTCATCTGCTCGCGGCCGACGGCCACGATGCTGAACTGCTCCGACAGAAGGCCCTGCGCCGCAAGATTGTACAGCGCCGGCATCAGCAGCCGCCGGGTCAGATCACCCAGCGCGCCGAAAATGACGAAGGAACAAGGGTCTGCGGGCGGAGTCTGGACTTTCTTCTCAATTGACATCTGGCGGTGGCACCTTTGGCTCGAGATGACCGCCGAAGCCCTTCCGCATGGCGGAAAGCACCTTTTCCGCGAATGTGTGCTCCTGGCGGGAGCGGAAGCGTGCGAACAAGGCGGAGGACAGCACTTCAGCCGGCACCGCCTCGTCGATGGCGGCCTGGATCGTCCAGCGTCCTTCGCCGGAATCCTCCACATAGCCGGAATAGTTCTTCAGCGTGCCATCCTCGACCAGCGCGGCGGCGGTCAGGTCCAGCAGCCAGGACGTCACCACGCTTCCGCGCCGCCACACCTCGGCGACCTCGGTGATGTTGATGTCGAGGCGCAACTCTTCGGGAAGACGCTCCGACGCCGCGTTCTTCATGATGTCGAAGCCCTCGGCATAGGCCTGCATCATTCCGTATTCGATGCCGTTGTGGACCATCTTGACGAAATGGCCCGCGCCGCTCGGTCCGGCATGGATATAGCCTTCCTCGGAACGGGAATGCCCGCCCTCGCGCCCGGAGGTGCGGGGGATGGTGCCGTGCCCGGGCGCCAGCGCCTGGAAGATGGGGTCCAGTCGCTCCACCTCGGAGGCCTCGCCACCGATCATCAGGCAATAGCCCCGATCCACGCCCCAGATGCCGCCGCTGGTTCCGACATCCAGATAGAAGATGCCGAGTTCGGCCGCCTGCCGGGAGCGGCGGATATCGTCCTTCCAGAACGAATTGCCGCCATCGATGATGGTGTCGCCGGGCTCCATCATCTGCATCAGATCCTGCACCACGGCTTCGGTGATGTGCCCCGAAGGCACCATCACCCACGCGGTGCGCGGCTTCTCCAGCTTCTGGACGAACTCTTCCAGGCTGGCTGATCCGGTGGCGCCCTCCTCCACGAGGGCCTGAACGGCGGCGGTGTCGCGGTCGTAGACAACCGCTGTGTGGCCCTTCACGTGCAGGCGGCGCACGATGTTGCCACCCATGCGGCCGAGGCCGATCATTCCAAGCTGCATCGAAAATCCTCCGTGCCCGACATAGTGCGCGATCACGACATGCCAAAGACCTGCGCCGATTTGCCAATCGGCCTAAGCCGAAAGACGGTGATCAGATTCGCCCACGCTGGGCCATCGCGGGCCGCACCATATAGGCGATCCAGTTTCGTATTTCGGAGAGGCGCCGGTCCTCATCCAGCACGTCCCTGTCATAGCCAAGGCGCCAGGAGAGATCGGTGCGCGAAGGGTCGGCCTCCAGCGCCCGCAGATCGGTCACATGGGCGTGGAGGTCCTCCTCGGCGCGAAACGGGCCCTCCTCCACCAGCACCCTGCCATAGCGCTCAAGCACCGCGATCATGTCCTTTAACGTGAACTCGGGATGATACTGCACGCCCCAGAACGTGCCGTTCCCGTGCCGGATTTCCGCGGCCTGAACCTCGGAGAAGCTGTTGGTCGCCGTCACCGTCATGCCGGAGGGCCGCTCCGAAACCTCGTCCGTGTGAACCGCAGGCGCATCGAACGCCCAACCCTTGCCGTCATGCATGGGGTGTGCCCGCCCGGCCTCCGTCAGGGCGATCTTGCGGGCAAGGCCGATCTCGCGCCCCTTGGGCGAGCGCCGGACGCTGCCACCGGCCGCCACGGTCGCCACCTGAAGCCCCCAGCACGAGCCGAAGAACGGAACGCCCGAATCGAACACCGCACGCGCGAAGTCCACCTGCCGCAGGCATTCCGGCTTCTCGTCATAGATGTTGAGCGACGAGCCGGTCATCGCCACGCCGTCATAGCCGCCGAGCCCGCCGCTGTCGGGCAGGTTCGCACCGGGATCGGCGGGGAAGCAGATGTCCACCACCGCGTCCGGAACGATGTGGCGCAGCACGTCGGAATAGCCTTCGCTGTAGGTCTTGCCGCGTATAGCCGCCTGCCGCTCCCGCGCCCGTTGGGTGTTGCCCTCGACGACCAGCAGCCTTGGTGCCCGCGTCACCTGACGCCCTCCAGATCTCCCCGGATCGCGGCGCGAATCAGCGTCTCGAAATCGGCAGCCGTCAGCGGCACGGGATTGCCGCCCGTCGAAGGGTCGCGCTCCGCATGCTCCGCCAGTTCGGCCGCGCGGCTTTCCTCGACGCCGAGTTCCGCCAATGTGTGCGGCACCCCAAGCGCCTTGCGGAATTCGAGCAGCCATTTCAGCACGGCATCGAAGCCACGCTCCGGCAGGTCCAGCACGCGCGCCACCACAGCCATCTTCTCCTCGATGGCGGGACGGTTCAGCACCAGCACGTAGGGCAGCATCACGCCGTTCGTCAGGCCGTGATGGGTGTCGTAGAACGCGCCGACCGGGTGCGAGACGGAGTGCACCGCGCCCAGCCCCTTCTGGAACGCCGCCGCGCCCATGGAGCCCGCCGCGAGCATGCGCGAGCGCGCCTCGATGTCGTCGCCCTCGGCGTAGGCGCGCGGCAGGTATTCCGCGATGAGGCGGATGCCCTCGATGGCTATGCCGTCGGCCATGGGGTGGAAGCCCGGCGCGCTCAGGGCCTCGATGCAGTGCGCCAGCGCGTCGAAACCGGTGGCGGCGGTCAGGAACGGAGGCAGTCCGATTGTGAGTTCCGGGTCCGCGATCACCACCTTCGGCAGCATCAGCGGATGGAAGATGATCTTCTTCTCATGCGTCGCGGAATTGGTGACGACCGCCGCGCGGCCCACTTCAGAGCCTGTACCGGCGGTCGTCGGCACCGCCACGATGGGCGCGATCACGTCGGCATTGGCGCGGGTGTACCAATCGTCCACGTCCTCGAAGTCCCAGATCGGCCGGGTCTGGCCGGCCATGAAGGCGACCATCTTGCCGACATCGAGCGCCGAGCCGCCGCCAAGCGCCACGACGCCGTCATGACCGCCGTCGCGATAGGCCGCGAGGCCCGCCTCGACGTTGCCCTCGGTGGGATTGCCCTTCACGTCGGAGAATACGTCGGAGGTCAGGCCTGCCGCCTGCAGCACGCCCTTTGCCGCCGCGACGACGGGGCCGTCGGCCAGGCCCTTGTCGGTCACGATCAGCGGGCGGCCGATGCCCGCCGTCTTGCAGGCATTCGCCAGTTCGGCGATGCGGCCCGGGCCCACCAGCACGCGCGTGGGATAGTTCCAGGCGCCCTTCAGTTCAGCGGTCATGTCTCGGTCTCGTTGTGATCGGTAGGGTGGGCAAAGGCGCAAAGCGCCGTGCCCACCGATTTTCTCGGTCAGCCATGGTGGGCACGCTTCGCTTTGCCCACCCTACGGCCTCACTCAAATCTGCTCGCGGAGATGGAAGCTCTTGGGCCGCGTCAGCATGCCGTAGCCAAGCTCGGACAATGACGCGCCGCGCCCGGTATCCTTCACGCCCGTCCACGCCAGAGCCGGATCGAGGTAATCGCAGCGGTTCATGAACACCGTGCCGGTCTCGACCCGGTCACCCAGGCGCTCGGCGGCGTCCACATCCGTGGTCCAGATCGAGGCGGTCAGGCCATAGGGGCTGTCGTTCATCAGGCGCACCGCTTCGTCGTCGGAGGACACCTTCATGATGCCGACCACCGGGCCGAAGCTCTCCTCCGTCATCACCCGCATGGAATGATCGACACCGGTCAGCACCTGCGGCGCCAGATAGGCCGTGCCGGGCTTGTCCGCCGGATAGTTGCGGGCATCGAGATGCGCCGTCGCACCGGCGACCACAGCCTCGGCGGTCTGCGCGCGCACCAGATCGGCAAAGCGCGTGTGCGCCATCGGGCCGAGCGTGGTGGCTTCATCGAGCGGGTTGCCCAGCACATAGGCTCCGGCCTGCGCCACATAGCTCTCCACGAAGCGATCGTAGAGGCTCTCATGCACATAGACGCGCTCGATGCCGCAGCAGCACTGGCCGGAATTGTAGAACGCGCCGTCGACAAGGTTCTCGACCGCATGGTCGAACTTCGCATCGGCCCGCACATAGGCGGGGTCCTTGCCGCCGAGTTCGAGGCCAACGCTGGTGAAGCTGCCCGCAGCCGCGCGCTCGATTGCCCGTCCACCGCCGACCGAGCCGGTGAAGTTCACATGATCCACAGAGCCGGTGGACAGGATCTTCGTCGTGTCGTCGTGCGAGAGAACGAGATTGCGGAACAGCCCCTTGGGGCCACCCGCCGCATCGAAGGCCTGCTGGAATCGCTCGCCGACGAGGATGGTCTGCGCCGCGTGCTTCAGGATCACGGCATTGCCGGCGATCAGGGCGGGAACGATGGAGTTCACGGCGGTCAGGAACGGGTAGTTCCAGGGCGCGATGACCATCACCACGCCCAGCGGGTCACGCTTGATGTAGCGGCGGATGCCCTCCTTGCCGGCCGGAACGATGGGGGCAAGCGCCTCCTCCGCGATATCCACCATGTAGCGGACGCGCTCCTCCACCGGGCGGAACTCGCCGCCGTAACGTACGGGGCGGCCCATCTGCAGCGCGAGTTCGGGCACGATCTCCTGGTTCATGGCGGTCAGCGCGTCCATGAACCGCATCACGAAGGCCGAGCGCTCGGCAATCGGCACCTGCCGCCAGCGCGCCTGAGCGGCCCGCGCCTCGGCCAGCGCCGTGTCGATCTCCGCTCCGCTCGCCGTTGCCCGCCGCGCCACTTCGCGGCCGTCGATCGGCGATACGCAAACTATGTCACTCATGCTCATGCACATCCTGTCGCTGAAGCTGTGCGTCCAACCCTCTCCCCGGGAGAGCGAAGAACTCAGATGATCTCGAAGTAGCGCTGCAATTCCCAATCGGTGATCGCGCGGCGGAACTCGCGTTCTTCCCACTCCCGTGTGGCAGCGAAATGATCGACGAAGGCATCCCCGAACAGATCGCGCGCCGGAGCCGACGCCTTCAGCCGTCCGGCGGCCTCCATGAGCGAGCGCGGCAGCGCCCGTTCCGGCGCGTGCTGCACGGCGTAGGAATTGCCGTCGATCGCAGCGTCCGGCTCCACCCGGTTCTCGATGCCCCATAGGCCGGATCCGATGGCCGCCGCGAGCGCGATGTACGGGTTGATGTCGGCCGCCGCCACCCGGTATTCGACGCGCTGGCTGGCCGGCGAACCGCCGATCACGCGCAACGCGGTGGTGCGGTTCTCGACGCCCCAGGTGGCGTCGGTCGGCGCCCAGAAGCCGGGGATCAGCCGCGTATAGGAATTCACCGTCGAGGCCACCATTGCCAGCAGTTCGGGCATCAGCCGCTGCTGTCCGCCCACGAACCAGCGCATGATGTCGGACATGCCGTGCGGCTTCCCCTCCTCATGGAAGACGGGCTTCCGGTCGCGCGTCAGCGAAACGTGGAGGTGGCCGGACTGCCCCGGCCAGTCGGCCGACCATTTGGCCATGAAGCTAGCCATCCAGCCGCGCTGCTGGGCCAGCACCTTGGTGAAGGTCTTGAACAGCACCGCCCGGTCTGCCGCCTCCAGCGCGCCGGAATATTCGATGGCGGCTTCCAGCACGCCCGGGCCCGTCTCGGTGTGCAGCCCCTCGATGGGGAAATCCATGGTGCGGCCAAGCGCCAGCAGGTCGCGGTAGAAGTCCGAGTGCACGGACGAGCGCAGCATGGAATAGCCGAAATAGCCCGGCGTGATGTTCTTCAGTCCGCGATAGTTCTTCTCGCGCACGGAATGCGGCGTCTCCTCGAACAGGAAGAACTCGAACTCCGCCGATGAGACCACCCCGAAGCCGGCGTCCTCGGCCCGCTTCAGCACGCGGCGCAAGGTGCCGCGCGGGCACACCTCTTCGGCGGCACCCGTGAACTCGGCCAGGAAGAACAGCATGCCGTCTTCCATCGGCACTTCGCGGCAGGTGTCCGGCAGCACGCGCACCGGCGCGTCGGGATAAGCGGTGTGCCAGCCGGTATAGGTGAGGTTGTCCACCAGCTGGTCGTTCGAGTCCCAGCCCAGCACCACGTCGCAGAAGCCGAAGCCCTTCTCCAGTGCACTGAGGAACTTGGACTTGGCCATGTACTTGCCGCGCATGACGCCATCGACATCGGTGACGCCGACCTTCACATGCTCGAGCCCGCGCTCCTCCACGATGCGCCGGGCGTCATCGGCACTCTTCACATCACGTGGGTCCATCGCTTCTCACCTGCTCCGACGAGTAACGGCCGGGCGCGAACGCCCGGCCGCATTGATCCTGATCCAGACCTAATGGCTGCGGTATTCTGCGGCACCCTTGGACAGGGCGAATTCTTCTTCCGGCGAGAGCACCAGCTTGTGGCGCCCGACCAGGGCAAAATAGACGATGGCGATGGCGAACCACACCAGCACCCACATCACGCCCTTGGTGAAGTTCGGGTCCTGCACCTGATAGAACAGCGTGACCACCGCGATGATGATGGTCAGCACCGCACCCGGCACTCCCAGAGGGCTGCGGAAAGGCCGCTCGATGTGCGGGGCATTCCGGCGCAGCAGGATGAACGAAGCCGCCTGCGCGATGTAGGAGAACATTGCGCCGGACACCGCCATGTTCAGCAGCACGCTGCCGATGGAGGCCCCCGCCTGCTCGGCGCCAAGTGCGAACCAGATCACCAGCATCACGGCCAGGCCGGTCAGCGCTCCCACCAGCAATGCGAGGTGCGGCGTGCGGTACTTGCTGTGGGTGATGGACAAGCCGCGCGGGAAGTAGCCGGCCCGGGATAGCGAATAGATCTGCCGGCCCTGCGCGTAGAGGATGGTGTGGAAGCTGGCGATGAGGCCCGTCAGCGCCACGATGCCGAGCAGCACCACGCCCGAATCGCCATAGACGGCACGGAAGCCATCGAGAAGCGGTTCAAGGGAAGATGACAGCTTGAACGAGCCCACGCCGATGACCGATGGGTTCAGCAGCACGATCATGAAGGCCGAAATGATCAGCGTGATCATGCCGAGGATGATGCCCTTGGGCATGTCGCGCTTGGGATCGACACTTTCCTCGGCCGCCAGCGGAAGCTGCTCGATGGCCAGGAACAGCCACACGGCGAAGGGAAGGGTCGCCAGCACGCCGGAGAAGCCGAACGGGAACAGCGACCCGCCGCCCTCCGGCAGTTCCACCGCCGCTCCATCCGGCCCGACGCCGATGTTCAGCGCCCAGCGGCTGAAATCCATGTTCGGGATGGCGCTGACCCAGAAGAACACCAGCACGGCCAGCGAGATCAGGGTCACCACCATGGTCACCTTGAACGACAGTTCGAGGCCGAACACGTTCAGCGACACGAAGATGGCGTAGAAGATGATCCAGACGACCGGCGACCAGGCGGGATCGAACCCCACGATGGAGTTCACATAGGCCGTAATGAACGTCACCACGACCGCCGGCGTGATCACATATTCCACGTTCTCGCAAAGGCCGGTCAGGAACCCGCCCCACGGGCCCATGGCCGTGCGGGAGAAGGAATATGCCGCGCCGGTGTGCGGCAGCGCCGCCGACATCTCGGCGATGGAGAAGGTCAGGCCCAGATACATGATGGCGATGATGATGGCCGCGACCACCATGCCGCCCCAGCCGCCCGTGCTGAACCCGAAGTTCCACCCGGAGAAATGGCCGGAAATGACCGCACCGACGCCGAGCGCCCAGAGCGAGGCCACGCCCGCATAACGCGTCAGGCCTCTCTTGGCGAAGTAGGCATCATCGACTGTCTGGTACTTCACGCCACCGGCGCCCGCGTCCTGATGCGACATGCTAGACCCCCGTCTGCCGTGGCTGGGCCAGCGGCACGCTTCCCGAACGACCGGGCGGCTGACGTCGCTGGCCGGGCGTGGAATGATCGTTCCAGACAGCGCGATTGCATGTCAACATGGAATGATCTGACCACACGGCTTTGACGCAAGATTCAGCAGGATGCCGCCCCCGATGGATGCGGAAAGAGCAACAACCCTCCTCCACCTGATCGAGGACGCCCTGCCCGGCCTCACCGCGCAGGAGCGCCGCGCCGCGCTCTATCTGCGAGACCATTATCCGGTGGCCGGCCTGGATCCGCTGGCCCGTCTGGCCCGGGTCAGCGGCGTCAGTTCCCAGACCGTGCTGCGGCTGGCGGCAAAGCTCGGCTTCGGCAGCTATCGCGAGCTTCAGGACAGCCTGCGCGGCGAGGTGGCCGCCGAACGCGCATCCCCTCTCGGCCGCTGGATGGGCCGAAGCACCACCGCCAGCGAAGAGGACTGGCTTGCCGGCTTCGGGGCACAGATCGCGGGCAACATCGCGGCGGCGTTCTCGATGGTGGTGCGCGAGGACTTCGAGCGCGCGGCGCAGGCACTGGCCGACCGCCGCCGCCCTGCGCTGGCCATCGGCGGCCGCTTCACGCAGGCGCTGGCCCGCACCATCACGCGCCATCTGGAGGTCGTGCGCGGCGGCATCGAGGAAGTCGGCTCCATCTCCTCCACCTGGCCGGACCGGCTGATCGACGTGGACCGCCGCTCCATCGTCATCGCCTACGACATCCGCCGTTATGCGCCCGACGTGGTGCGATTCACCGAGATCGCAGCCGAACAGGGCGCTTTCGTCATCCTGTTCACCGACAGCCGCGCCGCGCCGGCCTGCCGCCACGCCTCCGTCGTCTTCGCCGCACCCACCGACAGCGCCGGCGCCTGGGATTCGCTCGCCGCCCTCTTCGCCGTCACGGAGGCGCTGATCGCGAGGGTGACGGAACTGGAAGGCAGCGGCACGACGGAGAGGCTGGGCCGCCTCGAGAACATTCGCGCACGCCTTCTCGGCCCCGGCGACGGCGTCTAAAGGCGGCTTTGACTTCATCGCCCAAAAGTCGGACCGTCGCGCCGCTTCGACGGGACGCCCATGTACGCAACGCTTCACGGGGATAGCCTTCTCGCCGCGCCGCCTGCGCCGCAGCGGCAGCGTGCGCTGGGCCGTCTCGTACTGGAAGCGACGGCGAGCGGAGGGGCCACCCGCGTGCTGAATCTGTCCGAGAGCGGCCCGTCGCGCATCCGCCTCCCACGCACCCATGGCGGCGCGCTGGAAGCGGTGATGATGAACACGGGCGGCGGCATTGCCTGCGGCGACATCATGCATGTGCAGGTCGCCGCAAAAAGCGGCAGCGATGTCGTGATGACCACGCCCGCGGCCGAGCGCATCTACCGCTCCGACGGGGCGGTATCCGAGGTCCATGTGAGGCTGGACGTGGAGAGCGGCGCGCGCCTGGAATGGCTGCCGCAGGAAACCATCCTCTACGAACATGCCCGGCTGCGCCGAAGCTTCGAGGCTGAAGTGGCGGAGGACGCCACCCTTTCCATCTTCGAAGCCGTCATGCTGGGCCGGCACGCGCGCGGCGAGCGCATCACCCACGGCCTGCTGGACGATCGCTGGCGCATCCGGTGCGCGGGGCGGCTGGTCCATGCCGATAATCTGGTGCTCGACGGCGCGCTGGACGCCCTGCTGCGACAGCCGGCGGTGATGCGCGGCCACACGGCCTTCGCCACTTTCCTGCACGTCGCGCCGGACGCGGAAAGCCGGCTGGAGGAGGCGCGCGAGGCGCTTGCTGGCGCGGAATGTGCATGCGCCGCAAGCGCCTGGAACGGCCGTCTCGCCGTCCGTTTGCTGGCACCCGAAATCGCTCCCCTGCGGCGCAGCGCGACCGCATTCCTCACCCGTTTCCTGGGGCGCCCCCTGCCTCGCGTCTGGCACAGCTGACAAGGACCATCCCGTGAATCTCACGCCCCGTGAAAAGGACAAGCTCTTGGTGGCGCTCGCCGCCATGGTGGCCCGCAACCGCCTGGAACGAGGCGTCAGGCTCAACCATCCGGAGGCCGTCGCCCTCATCACCGATTTCGTGGTGGAAGGCGCGCGCGACGGCCGCTCGGTGGCGGACCTGATGCAGGCCGGCGCGAACGTGCTGACCAGCGATCAGGTTATGGAGGGCATCGCCGAGATGATCCACGACATCCAGGTCGAGGCCACATTCCCGGACGGCACCAAGCTCGTCACGGTGCACCACCCCATTCGTGGCGCGGCATCCGAGAACGTGCCCGGCCGCGTGACGGCGCTGCCTGGCGAGATCACCTTCAACGAGGGCGCGGAACGCATCACGGTGGAGGTCGCCAATGTCGGCGACCGCCCCATCCAGATCGGCAGCCACTACCACTTCTTCGAAGCCAATGCCGGCCTCCGCTTCGACCGCGACAAGACACGCGGCATGCGCCTCGACATCGCGCCCGGCACCGCAGTGCGCTTCGAGCCGGGCGCCAGCCGGCAGGTCACGCTCGTGCCGCTCGGCGGCAAGCGCGAGGTCTACGGGTTCCGTGGCGACGTGATGGGAGCACTTTGATCATGGCCACTCTCTCCCGCGCCGCCTATGCGGACATGTTCGGCCCCACCACCGGCGACAAGGTCCGCCTCGCCGACACCACACTGGAAATCGAGATCGAGCGCGATTTCACCACCTATGGCGAGGAGGTGAAGTTCGGCGGCGGCAAGGTCATCCGCGACGGCATGGGCCAGAGCCAGGTCACCAATGCCGCCGGCGCCATGGACACCGTCATCACCAACGCCGTGATCCTTGATCACTGGGGTGTGGTGAAGGCCGATGTCGGCCTTCGAAACGGCCGCATCGCCGCCATCGGCAAGGCCGGCAATCCGGACGTGCAGCCGGGCGTGGACATCATCATCGGACCGGGCACGGAGATCATCGCCGGCGAGGGCAAGATCCTCACCGCCGGCGGGTTCGACACCCACATCCACTTCATCTGCCCGCAGCAGATCGAGGAGGCGCTGATGTCCGGCGTCACCTCCATGCTGGGCGGCGGCACCGGCCCGGCCACCGGCACCTTCGCCACCACCTGCACGCCCGGCCCGTGGCACCTCGCCCGCATGATCGAGGCCGCCGACAGCTTCCCCATGAATCTCGGCTTCGCCGGCAAGGGCAATGCCTCGCTGCCCGGCGCGCTGGAGGAGATGGTTCTGGCCGGCGCCTGCGCGCTGAAGCTGCACGAGGACTGGGGCACCACCCCCGCCGCCATCGACTGCTGCCTCTCGGTGGCGGACGAGCACGACGTGCAGGTGATGATCCATTCCGACACGCTGAACGAATCGGGCTTCGTCGAGGACACCATCGCCGCCTTCAAGGGCCGCACAATCCACGCCTTCCACACCGAGGGTGCGGGCGGCGGCCATGCGCCGGACATCATGAAGGTGGCGGGGCTCCCGAACGTCCTGCCCTCCTCCACCAACCCTACGCGTCCCTTCACGGTGAACACGCTGGACGAGCACCTCGACATGCTGATGGTCTGCCATCACCTGTCGCCGTCCATCCCCGAGGATCTGGCCTTCGCGGAAAGCCGCATCCGCAAGGAAACGATTGCGGCGGAGGACATCCTCCACGACATCGGCGCGCTTTCCATGATGTCGTCCGACAGCCAGGCCATGGGCCGCGTCGGAGAGGTCATCATCCGCACCTGGCAGACCGCCGACAAGATGAAGCAGCAGCGCGGCCGCCTGCCCGGCGAGACGGGCAGCAACGACAATCTGCGCGCCCGCCGCTACATCGCGAAATACACCATCAACCCCGCCATCGCGCACGGCGTCTCCGCGCATATCGGCTCCATCGAGCCGGGCAAGCTGGCCGATCTCGTCCTTTGGACGCCGGCCTTCTTCGGCGTGAAGCCGGACCTCATCATCAAGGGCGGCGCCATCGCGGCGGCTCCGATGGGCGATCCCAATGCCTCCATTCCGACGCCGCAGCCCGTGCATTACCGGCCGATGTTCGGCAGCTATGGGCGGGCGGCGCAGTCGACCTCCCTCACCTTCGTCTCGAAATCGGCACTGCAGAACGGCCTGCGCGAGCGGCTTGGATCGGTGAAGCAGTTCGTGGCCGTGGACAACACACGCTCGGGCATCGGCAAGAAGAGCATGATCCTGAATGACGCCACGCCCGACATCGAAATCGATCCCGAGACCTACGACGTCCGTGCCGATGGCGAACTGCTGGTCTGCGAACCGGCGGAGCGGCTGCCCATGGCGCAGCGCTACTTCATGTTCTGAAAAAATCCATCCTTCGGGACATTCCCCGAAACACACACTTAGTCCGGAGCATCATCATGGCTCGTAATCCATCATCCGGGGCCGGCAAGGCAAAGGCCCCGCCTCTCGCAACCCCCACCGACATGTCCGACGATGCCGTTGCCGCCATCTCGGGCGCCATCAACCCGGTGATAGCCGACACCTTCGTGCTGTACCTGAAGACGAAGAACTTCCACTGGCACATGAGCGGCAAGCACTTCCGCGACTACCACCTCATGCTCGACGAGCAGGCCGAGGCGATCTACGCCACCATCGACCCGCTGGCCGAGCGCGTCCGCAAGCTGGGAGCGCCGACGGTTCACTCCTATGGAGAGATCCTGAAGCTCGCCACGCTCACCGAGAGCGAGGAGCCGTTCCTGGCACCGCAGCAGATGTTCGAGCAGCTGATGGCTGACAACAAATCCGTCATCCAGTCCATGCGCGAGGCGCACGAGGTCTGCGACGAGAAGGGGGACGTCGCCACCGCGAGCCTGCTGGAAAACTTCATCGACGATGCCGAGCGGCGGCTGTGGTTCCTCTTCGAGACCAACCAGATCCGTGGCGACAACGCCTCCTGACGATGACGGAAGGGCGCGCGGCTGAGATGGTTCCCGCAGGGGATGGTGCATCCGTCCCCACCCCTGCGGCCTTGCTCGCGCGCCTCATCGGCACCTGGACCATCGAGCGAAGCATCTCGCCCGATGGGAGCTTTCGCGGCGCGGCCACCTTCGTCCAGCGGGCAGACGGCGATCTCGGCTATTCGGAACAGGGAGAACTGGTGCTGCCCACGGGCCGCTTCGCAGCGGAGCGGCGCTACCGGTTCGAGCCCCACGAGACCGGCTTCACGGTCCACTTCGTGGACACCGCGCCGCGCCTTTTCCACCGCGTCGAACTGCGTCGAATGCCGGATGGCGCATGGACGGGCGAAGCTCCACACCCCTGCGGTAACGACCTCTACGTCACGGCCTACTGCTTCGCGCCGGACGGCACGTTCACCATCATCAACCGCGTCAGCGGGCCGAATAAGGACTACGTTGTGACCAGCGCCTACACCCGCACCGGATCACAAAGGATCGCCGCATGAACCGCGCCACCCAGATCGTCCGCAAGCTGGCCGTGAAGCCCGACCGCGTTGCCGACACCATCACGCTCGACCATCAGGCCCGCCACCGCCGCCGCATGTCCATGACGGCGGATCGCGGCACCGAGTTCCTGCTCGATCTCGGGCAGGCCACGGTGCTGGAGGACGGCGACGCCCTGAAGCTGGACGACGAGCGCCTCGTTCAGGTCGTCGCGGCGGAAGAAGATCTCATCGAGATCACCACCTCGAACCCGCTGCGGCTGATGAAGCTGGCCTGGCATCTCGGCAACCGCCACGTACCGGCCGAGATCACCGCCGACGCGCTCTACATCGCGCCCGACCACGTGCTGGTGGAGATGGTGCGCGGCCTGGGCGGCAAGGCCGAGCCGGTCCGCCGTGCCTTCCGGCCCGAGCGCGGCGCCTATCACGAGCACCCGGAGCCCCCGCGCGACGTGCTGCACGTCCACGGGCATGGTCATGACCACGCCGAGGTGCACGAGCATCACGAGCATGAGCACGGCGCGGGATGCGGCTGCGGCCACACGCATGGCTGACGCGGACAGCGCATGAGGCACCTCCCCCTCCTTGCCTGGCTCTCCCCCTCCTTCCCGGTGGGAGCCTATGCCTATTCCCACGGCCTGGAATGGGCGGTGGAGGATGGCGACATCCGCGACGAGGCGTCCCTGCTCATCTGGCTTGAGGACACTCTGGCCCATGGGGCCGGGCGCAACGACACCATCCTGCTCGCCTGCGCCCATCGTGCGGCAACCACCGGAGACGCGGAGGCACTCGCCGGAATCAACGAACTGGCGCTCGCGCTCGCCCCATCGGCCGAACTCTTTCTGGAGACCGCGCAGCAGGGCCGCAGCTTCCTCGACGCCGTCCTCGCCGCATGGCCGCAGCCGGACCTCGCAGCGTTGGCGGAGCCGGTGGACCGGGTCGCCTACCCGGTAGCCCTCGGAATGGCCGCCGCCGCGCACCGCATCAGCCTGGCCGACGCCGCACCGGCATTTTTGCTGGCCTTCGCGCAGAACCTCGTCTCCGCCGCCATCCGCTCCGCGCCCATTGGCCAGACGGCGGGCATGCGCACCATCACGGCGCTGATGCCGCTCATCCGGCGCATTGCGGACGAAGCTCAAACCGCCAATCTCGACGATCTCGGCTCCTGCCTTCTGCGCGCCGATCTCGGCTCCTTCCAGCACGAAACCCAATATACGAGGCTGTTCCGCTCATGAGTTCCCCCAACGGTCCCCTGCGCGTCGGCATCGGCGGCCCTGTCGGCTCCGGCAAGACGGCGCTGATGGAAGCGCTCTGCAAAGCCTTCCGCGACCGCTACGACATCTGCGCCATCACCAACGACATCTACACCAAGGAAGACGCCCGCCTGCTGACGGTGGCCGGCGCGCTGCCGGTGGAGCGAATCATGGGCGTGGAGACCGGCGGCTGTCCGCACACGGCCATCCGCGAGGATGCCAGCATCAATCTCGCAGCAGTGGCCGACATGCGCCGCAAGTTCCCGGCGCTGGACGTGGTGCTGATCGAGAGCGGCGGCGACAACCTCGCAGCCACCTTCTCCCCGGAACTGGCCGACATCACGATCTATGTCATCGATGTGGCCGGCGGAGAGAAGATCCCGCGCAAGGGTGGGCCCGGCATCACCCGCTCGGACCTTCTGGTCGTCAACAAGATCGACCTCGCACCCTATGTCGGTGCCGATCTCGGCATCATGGAAGAGGACACGAAACGGATGCGCGGCCAGCGCCCATATGTGTTCGCCAATATTCGCGGCGGTGTCGGAGTGGAAGAGGTCGCCGCCTTCATCATCCGCGCCGGCGGCCTCGCCGCCGCAGCCTGACACATCCGGGGGGTACCATCATGCAGATCACGACATCACGAAGCTTCGCGCTGGCCGCCGCCGCCTCGCTCGCCGCAACGCCTGCCTTCGCGCACACCGGCGCGGGTGACGCGCACGGCTTCATCCACGGTCTGGCTCATCCCATCGGAGGGATGGATCACGTTCTGGCCATGGTTGCGGTCGGCCTGTTCGCCTGCCTCCTCGGTGGACGCGCCCTGTGGGCGGTGCCGCTGGCGTTCGTTGGCATGATGCTGGTCGGCGGCGCGCTCGGCATGGCCGGCGTGGAACTGCCGGCTGTGGAACTCGGCATCACCGCGTCCATCATCGTCATCGGCGGGGTGACCGCGTTCGGCGGATCGCTGCCGCTTGCGGCTGCCATGGCTTTGGTCGGCTTCTTGGCCATCTTCCACGGCCATGCGCATGGCGCGGAAATGCCGCTCGGCGCGGGTGCGTTCGACTATAGCGCCGGCTTCGCGTTTGGTACGGCCCTGCTCCACGCCCTCGGTCTGGGCATTGGCCTCGCGGTTCGCAGCGCAAGGGTCGTGCGGATGGCCGGCGCAGCCACTGCGGTTATTGGCGCGGTTCTTCTCGTCGCCTGAGACAATTGGGGGCTGGCGGCCCAGGCCGCCGCCCCCTAAGTCAGCGCCGATGCACTACAAGAACCTCAACACCGCACAGCGCCGGGCGCTGGATCGCTTCGTGCGCTCGCACGACTTCGAGTCCCCGGCCAGTCACTGGCCGGAGATCAACAGCGAAGCCATCAAAGCGCTGGTGGTTGCCAAACTTCTGGAAGAGCGCGGACGTGACGATGCCGGCGAGCGGCTTTACCGCGTCACCGACAAGGGCACTGCCGTTCATGACGAGATGTGGAAGGATGGCAAGGTACCCAGCCATCCCAACAGCGATCCGTTCGATCCGAACACTCTGGATTAGCGCTTACAGCGCGACGGACTTCGACCGAACCGGCTTCGGGGCCTTCGGCTTCGCAGCCTTTGTGGGTGCCGGCGGCGCAGCAGCCTTGGCAGCCTCCTCCTCGGCCTCGCGAGCCAGCCGCTGCTCGCGCAGCTTCGCCGTGCGGTCCGAGACGGCCTTGGTCTCGGCCTGGTACTCGGCCATGGCCTTCGCGCCTTCGCGCTCGCGGTCCTGCGCCTTCTGCACGCGCACTGCCGCGCGCTCCGCGGTTGCCTTCTTCTCTTCGTCCAACACGTAAACTCCTAACCTGCCCGGCTGCGCGCCCGGCATAGAGGCGGTTCAAGCCGCCTTGGCGTCTCGGGCCCCGAAATGAGGTAGAACCTCACGCCCGAAGACTTCGATAAATTCCGTCTGATTGCGCCCCACATTGTGGAGGTAGATCTCCGAGAATCCTAGCCGCGCATATTCCTTAATCTGCGCGACGTGCCGTTCCGGGTCTGCCGAGATGAAGACGGCCTCGTCCATGTCCTCGGGCCTCACGTCCTCGGCGGCTCGATCGAACTCCTCTGGCATGCTGAAATTGGCAGCCATTTCCGGGGTCATGATGTTGCTGCGCCATTGATCGAAGGCATTGGCGCGCGCCTCGGCTTCGGTGGCGGCATAGGACAGGTGCATCTGCAGATGCAGCGGCTTGCCCTCGCCGCCCCCCTGCCGGAATGCCTCGATCAACGCCGTCAGCTTGTCCAGCGGCTGGTTTATGACGACAAGTCCGTCCGCCCACGCGCCGCCGATCCTTGCCGTCTCCTCGCTCAAGGCCGGACAGATCAGCTTGGGCGCCTCCTCGGGCAGCGTGTACAGGCGCGCCCGGTTCGTCGGAACGGGTCCGTCCGACGTTACCGTCTCGCCGCGCCACAACGCCCTGATGATCTCGACCGCAGCCTTCAGGCGCTCGCGCTGCTCGGGCTTCGCGGGCCACGGCTCGCCGGTGATGTGTTCGTTCAAAGCCTCGCCGGTGCCGAGCGCCATCCAGCGAAACCGGCCGGGAAACATCTGCGCCAGGGTTGCGCCGGCCTGTGCCACGATGGCGGGATGGAACCGGTGGTTCATGGGAATGGCGAGCATCCCCATCGGCAGCGAGGTCGCCTGCAAGGCGGCTCCGACCCACGAATAGGCAAAGCCCGATTCGCCCTGCCGCAGGCTCCAGGGCGCGAAGTGCTCGGACGACATGGCGCAGTCGAAGCCCGCAGCTTCCGCCTCCTGCACATGGCGCAGCAGGTCGCGCGGCGTGAACTGCTCGTGAGAGGCGTGATAGCCGAGGCGCAGCATCGACATCAGCCCTTGCGCAGCTCTTCGGGCTTGTGCGCGGCTTTCGCCCCGGTCTTCTCGCTTTCCACGAGGATCTTGGGATCGTCCTTCGACGCCTTGGCCGTGTAGCTCTTGATCTTCATGGGCTTGGTGATCGTCTTGACGACATGGCCGTGGGTCTCACCCTGCGAGGTGTCCCACTTCACCTTGTCGCCGGACTTGAAGCTCTTTCCGGCCATGGTTTTTCCTTCGGGTTCGAAGGGAAACGCCCGGCAAGGTGCACACGTTCCGCGTCATCCGTTCTGTGCGATGTCCACCACGAGTCGTCCGCGCACGCGCCCGTCGAGGAGATCGCCCGCCGCGCCGATCACGTCCTCCAGACCGATGCGCCGGGTCATGGCCGCAAGCTTCGCGATATCGACATGCCGCTCGAGCATCGCCCATGCCGCCATCCGGTCCGCAATCGGGCGGTAGACGCTGTTGATGCCGGCCAGGGTCACGCCGCGAAGGATGAAGGGGGCCACGCTGGCGGGGAAGCCCATGCTTCCGGCGAGGCCGCAGGCGGCCACCACGCCATCCTGCCCCGCGCCGGCGCAGGCGTTCGCAAGCGTTTGCCCACCCACGCTGTCAATAGCGCCCGCCCAGCGCTCCCTGGCCAGCGACCGTGCCGGCACGTCCAGCTCTGCCCGGTCCATGATCTCGTCGGCACCGAGCCCACGCAGGTAATCCGCCTCCTGCACGCGGCCGGTCGAAGCGATGACGCGATAGCCGCGCGCGTGGAGCAGCATCAAAGCCACGCCCCCGACGCCGCCGCCCGCCCCCGTCACCAGCACCGGCCCCTTGGCGGGCGTCACGCCGTGGCGCTCCAGCGCCATCACTGCCAGGGCCGCGGTGTAGCCCGCGGTTCCCATCGCCATGGCGCGCATGGGCGTGAAAGCGACCGGCAGCGGGATCAGCCAGTCTCCGGAGACGCGGGAGAGCTCCGCCAGCCCGCCCCAGCGCGACTCGCCGAGGCCCCAGCCGTTCAGCACCACCTGATCGCCGGGCGAGAACCCCTTATGGCCGCTGGCCTCCACCACACCGGCGAAGTCGATCCCGGGCACCATCGGGAACTCGCGCACGACCGCCCCACGCCCGGTGATCGCCAGTGCATCCTTGTAGTTCAGCGTGGAGGCCGAGACGCGAACCAGCACATCGCCCTCCGGCAGACGCTCGTCCGGCAGGTCCCGGAGCGACACGCTTTGTTCGTCGCCACTCTTCTCGATCAGGATTGCGCGAAACATATCGACCTCTCTCGACCGGGAACCTAGCACCCGCACCCATTTGGCCAAGCCCCTGCGACCGATCCATCAGCGTGTTGCAGAAGCACGTGGGATCCAGCAGCAGCCTCGCCACCGTCCAGGGCTATGAGGGCGGATCGCCGGCCTGGCGTGAACTACGCCGATGCCCCGATCTGCTGGTTGAACATAGCCCAGCGCTCCTCTAGGTCGGCACGCGCATCGCGGTCCTGCAGCGAGCGCAATCCTTCCTCGAGAGCCAGTTCGGCGTGTTCCCGTATGCACTGCCGACGGGCGGGTTCGTCCTCGACCTCGCAGACCATCGTCAGCACCTCCAGCAGGCGGATCAGGACGAAGGCCGAGCCGCTGGCATTCTGCCTTATGATGTCGAACATCGCGTCGCAGATGCCTTGGTAGTCGCTCACGCGCTGGAGCAGGCTGACGGTGTCGCCGCGCCGGACCATGCCGGTCGGCAGATGGCGCCCGGCGATTTGGCAGAGTGTGTCCCCCAGTCGTTCCACCACGCTCGCCGCCGTGAAAGGATCGTTGGTGCCGGGCGACAATGCGCGCACGGCGATTTCCGTTAGCTGCCGGATGTAGAATTCGATGTCTTGCAGAGCGACGGGCCGAGCCCCGAAGGTCAACGCGTTCTGCAACGCCTGCTCGGCATCATCCTGCGGCGGGTGCACACGCGCCACCGAGATGCCCTTGGGCACATAGTCTCCCGGCCGCACCGTCAGGCTCACCACCACGCCGTGTTTTTCCGCCCAGTTCGCCAGGCCGTCCGCATCCACGGCAAGCAGATAGCGGTTGCCGCCGATCCGCACCGGCACGCCGCCCGGCATCTCGTCAGCCTCAGGCTCGGCCTCGTCGAGCGTCCTGGCCGTAACGGCATGGTTGAGGTCGTCATGCACGGACGAGATGACGTTCTCGACATTGATGCTGGCTGCGATGTGGTGGACGAACCAGACAAGAGTGGCGGTGCACAGAATGGCCAGGAGAATCGCGCCGGACACTGCGAGGTGGGGAACGAATGGCTGCTCCTCCACCGTGCGGACGGTGCGCAGCACGACGAGCGAATAGGCGAACGTGCCGATAAAGATGCCGAGCGCAAGCTGGTTGCGCGCATCGCGCACGAAGTTGCGCAGAAGGCGCGGGCCCATCTGCCCGGATGCCAGCGACAGCGCCGCGATGGTGATGGAGAACACCGTGCCGGCCACGCCGATGGACGAGGACGCGATGGCCCCCAGCAGCGCCCGCGCGCCCTCCGCTCCCCCGGAATAGCCCCAAGCCTGGGCGATCTCCTCGTCGAGCCCCGGGACGCTCGTCACCTGCACGGCCACCACCGCCAGCAGGATGCAGAGGGTCACCACAAGCGCCGGCCGCAGCCAGAACTGGTCGCCAAGTTCCTCGAGCCAAGCTCTTGAGCGCGCATACATGAGGGAGCTTTCCTAAGCACCGGGCGGGACTACCGGTCCGGTTGCCACGCGCGGCTGGCGTGGAACTGGTGGGCCCGGAGGGACTCGAACCCCCAACCAGACCGTTATGAGCGGTCGGCTCTAACCATTGAGCTACAGGCCCTGTCGCAAGGGACGACTCTTCTTATCCTGCGCGAACGCAGTCGTCATCTGTGTTTGCGAGCCGGCTCATGGGATGTTCCACCGCCCCGTTTCGCGTTCTCCAAGGCCGCCCGCTGCGGCATGGTTAAACTCTCGAGCAGCCACCGGAATAAGCGCGGCTGCGCCACGTTCTTCTTACATCGGCATCCTGCACATCCTTGTCGGGCTGGAGCCGCATTCTTGCTCGACCTGCGCGGGCCGCCACTCCCTCTCCCCGCTCGGAAGATGGATGGCGGCCCAAGCGTTGCCGCCGCGATGCGCTCAAGCATCCGCCTAATGGATCGGGGTCCGGTCCGCTCCGGAAATTCCCTTTTCCGGCTGCATGCCGCCTTCAAGCCGCCCGGATTGGCCGCTCTTGTGCAGCCTCCCCAAAGCTGGAGACTTCCATGCGCCACGTGCTTCTGTGCCTTGCCCTCTTCTCTGCCACGCCGGCGCTGGCCCAGCCGGCGCCTCCGCCGCCCGCGCACGGCCCGCATGGTCGTCAGCCCGCGCTGTTCTCAATCTCCGGACAGGGCACCGCATACGCGGCTCCGGATATCGCCGTCCTCACCAGCGGCGTGGTGACCGAAGCCAACACCGCCCGCGAGGCGCTGGATGCGAACACCGCCGCCATGGAGAAGCTGCTCGCCAGCCTCAAATCCTCCGGGCTGGAGGAGCGCGACATCGCCACCTCCGGCTTCTCCGTCCAGCCGCGCTACGTCTACGCCCAGAAGCCGGACGGCACGCAGGAAGCGCCGCGCATCACCGGCTACGAGGTCCGCAACACCGTGACGGTCAAGGTACGCGATCTCGCGAAGCTCGGCGGCATCCTCGACCGGGTGGTCACCGAGGGCTCCAACCAGATCGACGGGCTGGCCTTCGACATCGCGGACAAGAAGAGCGTGCTGGACGAGGCACGCCGTAAGGCCTTCGAGGACGCCAGGGCCAAGGCCGAGCTGTTCGCGCAGGCAGCCGGCGTGAAGCTCGGCCGGGTGCGCGAGCTCACCGACAATGTGGTCGCGCCCCCCATGCCGCCGCGCCCGCAGATGATGCGTGCCGAAATGGCAAAGTCGGCCGATGTGCCGGTCGCGCGCGGCGAGCAGGAGATCGAAGCGGGCGTCAACGTCATCTGGGAGATCGCTCCCTGATCCACGGCATCGCGCCGCGCGTCCGGAAGGTCTAGGATCGCGGGCGAATCCCATGCCCGCATTCACCCCCCATCAGGACGCCGCCCTCAAGGCCGCCTCGGACTGGCTCGCAGCCAAGCCCGGCCGGGGCGGCACGCCACAGGTGTTCCGCCTGTTCGGCTATGCCGGCACGGGCAAGACCACCCTCGCCCGCCATCTGGCGGAGGACATCGACGGCACGGTCAAGTACGCGGCCTTCACCGGCAAGGCCGCGCTGGTCATGCGCTCGCGCGGTTGCGAGGGCGCGTCCACGCTCCACAGCCTGATCTACAAGGCCAAGGAAAGCGACCAGGAAACCCCCAGCTTCGAGCTGTGGGACGAGGCGCCCGCCTCCCGGGCCAAGCTCATCATCGTGGACGAATGCTCCATGGTGGACGCCGATCTCGGACGCGATCTCCTCTCCTTCGACGTGCCGGTGCTGGTGCTGGGAGATCCCGCGCAGCTGCCCCCGGTGCAGGGCGGCGGCTTCTTCACCAATCAGGAGCCCGACGTGATGCTGACGGAGGTCCACCGCCAGGCCGAGGACGATCCCATCGTCCGCCTGTCCATGGACGTGCGTGCCGGCAAGTCACTGGTCCCCGGCATCTATGGCGAGACGGAAGTCGTCACCAGGCAGAACCTCGATCCTGCCCGCGTGCTGGCCGCCGAGCAGGTGCTGGTGGGCCGCAACAACACGCGCCGCGCCTACAACAAGCGCATGCGGGAGCGGCGGGGCTTCACCGAAGAGTTGCCGCAGGTCGGCGACAAGCTGGTCTGCCTCAGGAACAACCGCCGCAAGGGCCTGTTCAACGGCGGCCTGTGGAGCGTCACCGAGCGCCGCGCCTCGAAATCCAAGCTCGTCACCATGCGCATCAAGCCGGAGGACGATGCAGGTGCGCGCGAAAACAAGGTGACGGTGCGGCCCGAAAACTTCCTCGGCGGCATCGAGGACATGGCGTGGGAAGAGCGCCGCGCCTATGACGAGTTCGACTACGGCTATGTGCTGACGGTGCACAAATCCCAAGGATCCCAATGGGATGACGTGGTTCTTTTCGACGAGAGCTTCGCCTTTCAGGACAGCCGCGCCCGGTGGCTTTACACCGGCATCACGCGGGCGGCGAAGCGGCTCAGCATCGTCCTTTAGGTGCGTCGTGCATTCGCGGGCCAAAAGGCCGCTCGTTTGTGACAAAGCGATGAACTATGACTGCATCATGAACGTTGGCCCGCACCTGCGCGGGTCCACGCCCGACGATGCCAGGAGTAGATAGATTGGCCAAGAACAAGATCCCGAAGAAGATTGCCGGCTTCAAGGTCCCGAAGACTGTCCGCAAGTCGCCGGTTTTGAAAGCCTTGCTTGCAAGCGACACCGGCCGGCAGATTCTCGGCAATGCACTTCTGGCCGGCGCCAGCGCCGCTGCCGCCATCCTCGCCAACAACAACCAGGACGTGATCGGCGATGCGGGTGATACCGCCGCACGCAAGACCGTGAAGGCCGGTGCGCTGACAAAGGATGTCGTGAAGGGCGTTACCGGCGCCATGGCCGAAGTCATCGGAGACGCGGCACGTGCCGTCGTTCCGGCGCTCGGCAATGACGACAAGGATGAGAAAGAGGAGCCGAAGGCCGCAGCGGCCCCGACGCCAGTCGCCCAGAAGAGCACCACCCGGACGCCACGCGCGGGAAAGTCCCGTCCCGCACATCACTGAGCACGGTTGCGGGACCCGACGCTGACGCTCAAGCCGGAACTCCGGCGCGCAAGGCCCGACGCCCGCTGACGCAGCGCGTCGCGCTTCACGCGGCGAAGACCCTTGTGACGGATCATCCCGGCGCGGCCCTGCATGTGGCCGGCGCCGGGGCTTCCTACGCCGTCAAGTCTCTGGCGCAGGATGGTGCCGAGATCGTGCACCATGGACTTGAGGCCGTCGTCGAGAAGGTCGAGCGCCTGACGAGCTCGCTGAAGGGCGGAACTGCCGGAGAGCCCTCGGGCAAGACCGCACCTGTCGAGGACGACGAGACGAAATGAGGCGCGGGCCATGGGCCCGCGCCTCCTCTTCAAGCCCGAATGCAGCTCGTTCGGCGTGCCGGTGCGGATCGGCCAGCCGGGGCGGCATCTGGCTCGACAGATCAGGCCGCCTTGTCCTTCTTGTACTTAGCCGCCTCCTCCGAGCCGCCGGTCGCGTTCCCCTTGGAGTAGGAATGCGCCCCGACGCCGGCCAACGCGCCGTCCTGCACGATCAGGTATTCGTCCCGGATCGGACGCCCCTCGAAATAGCATTCCAGGATCTCACGCGTGCCGGCGGCATAGCGCGCCTGCGCCGAGAGCGAGGTGCCGGACATATGCGGCGTCATGCCCTCATTGGGCATGGTGCGCCACGGATGGTCGTTCGGCGCGGGCTGCGGGAACCACACATCGCCCGCATATCCCGCAAGCTGTCCGGATTCGGTGGCCCGCACGATGGCGTCGCGGTCGCACAGCTTTCCGCGTGCCGTGTTGACGATGTAGGCGCCGCGCCTGAACAGCTTCAGCGTCTCGTCATTGATCATGTGCTCCGTCTCGGGATTCAGCGGGCAGTTCAGGGTCACCACATCGCAATGCGGGTACATGTCCTCGCGCGTCGCATGCCAGGTCAGATTGAGTTCCTTCTCCACGGCCTCCGGCAGGCGGTGCCGGTCGGTGTAGTGCAGCTTCACGTCGAACGGCGCGAGACGGCGCAGGACAGCCAGGCCGATGCGGCCGGCGGCCACGGTGCCGACATGCATGCCCTCCAGGTCGTAGGACTGCTTCACGGCGTCGGCGATGTTCCAGCCGCCGGCGCGGACGATGTCGTGCGCGGGGATGTAATTGCGCACGAGGCCGAGGATCATCATCACCACATGCTCGGCCACCGAGATGGAGTTGCAGAAGGTGACCTCCGCGACGGTGACGTTACGCTCCATCGCAGCCTGAAGGTCGACATGGTCGGAGCCGATGCCGGCGGTCAGCGCCAGTTTCAGCTTCGGCGCCTTGGCAATGCGCTCGGCCGTCAGATAGGCCGGCCAGAACGGCTGCGAGATCACGATCTCCGCATCCGCAAGGTGCTTCTCAAGCTCGGACTCCGGGCCGTCCTTGGAGGACGTCACCACCAGTTGGTGGCCGAGGCCCTCGAGATATTTGCGCAGGCCCAACTCGCCGGATACCGAGCCCAGCATCTCACCGGGCGTGAAGTCGATGGCCTTCGGAGTGGGCGCGGTCTGCCCGTCCGAATAGACCTTTATCTCCGGGATGCTGTCGCGAGCATATTTGGGCGGAAAACCGGTTTCCGGATCGTCGTAAAGAACAGCAACTACTTTGGCCATGGCTCAGGCCTCCCAGTTGTACGGTCCAGTTTGGAACAAGAACATCTTCAATGTGCCCTTGGACTTTCTGGTCGCATGCTTCCGCGTTGTGCGTCGGCTTCTGGAAGTCAGCCTGTTCTTATTATTTTGGTCCTTCAAACTGATAGTTTTTGTCGTTTGATAGAAGGGGCCAATCAAGCCGCGAACAGGCTCTGCAGGCTTTTCGTCACCTCCGCCGAGGCCGCAGTTGCAAGCAGCGCCCGCGCAAGAGGCTGAAGCGGCTCTCGTTCGGCAACGACGAGGCCGATCTTGTGGGCCGCAGCCGGCGCCGTCATCGGCCGGCAAACAAGCCCGCTCGCTCCGTCCAGCATGCCCAGATAGGTGTGCGGCACCACCGTGGACCATCGCCCACGGCGCAGATGCGCCATCAGGGTCAGCGTCGAATTGGTCTCGAACACGGGCCGCACCACGGCGCCGGCCTCGCGGAAGTGCATGTCGAGAATGCGCCGGTTCTGCATATCCGAGGTCAGCAGCCCCAGCGGCAGGCCGGCGGCCTCTTCCCAGCTTGCCTCATCAGCGCCGTCGAATGCGCCACCGGCCGGCGTCACCAGCACGTAGCGCTCCTCGTACAAGGGCACCGTGCGCACCCGCGCCAGCGGCTCATTGTCCAGATAGGTGACCCCGGCATCCAGTTCGAAGGCGTCGAGGCCGCGCTGGATATCGGCTGAACTCATCGACAGCACAGCCGTCGCGGTTCGCGGGTGCCGCTCCGCAAAGGGCTCCGTCAGCAGGTGCATCAAGGGCAGCGCGGTGGGGATGACGCCGATCTGCAGCCGGCCGAAAAGCCCCTCGCGCAGGCTGCCGAGTTCCTGCGTCAGTCCCTCGTAATCGGCCAGCACGCGCTGCGCCCAGCCGAGCACGCGCTCGCCTTCCGCGGTGAAACCGATGAAGCGGTGCCCGCGCTCCACCAGCAGCACGCCCAGCACCTCCTCAATCTGCTTGATGCCGGCGGAGAGCGTTGGCTGCGTCACATGGCAAGCCGCGGCGGCGCGGGCGAAGTGCCGCTCACGATGCAGCGCGCAGAGATATTCGAGATGGCGGATAAGCATGGCGGCACCGGTGAAGCGCCGCCACTCTTTGTCATGACCGCCGGGGGCGCAACCCCGCGCGGTTTCGGCCTATTTCGCGGTGCCGGTGAAGCCGCCGATCAGGTAGCTCTCGTTACCGATCTCGGTCACGCGCCCCTTCACCTCGAAGGTTTCGGCATCCAGCACCCACACCACGCCGGTGTTTGGCTTGCTCTTCGGCGCGCCGGAGATCGCCATGTACTTGCCGTCCGAGGAGAACGCGATGCCGCGCGGCCGCGACGGTTCGCCGTTCGGCGTCTCCAGCTTCACATGCTTCACCAGCGCCTTCTCGCCTGCGACAGCCTTCCTGGCGTCGTAGATGGTCAGGTTGTTGGAGCGGAAGTTCGTGGAGACGATGTGCGTGCTGTCCGGCGTGAAGGCGGCGGCGAAGGGACGTGTCGCCTCGCCCTCATTGTCGGTGCCGGAGAGCAGGCGGTTGATCTCGCCCTTCGAAGGCTCGGCCACGGCCTTCTCCACATCGATGACGGAGATGGTGTTGCCTTCCTTGCCATCGCGTGCGTCCTCACGCGAGGCGTGGACCACGTATTTGCCGTCGGGGCTGGTGGAGATGCCGAAGCCGCCCGTCTGCATGGGGATGCGGCCGATCTCGGCGGTCTCGTCGCCGGCGAGCGCCTTGGGCAGGCTGATGACGGACACGTCGTTGGTGCCGCCGTTCGCGGTGAAGATCACGCCGCCCGCCAGCGGGCTGATGGTCACGCCATTGGTGTCGGCATAGCAGCCGAACGCCGGATCGGGCGCCTTGTGCGGGATCGTGGCCGGCGGACAGTCGGGCTTGCCGTAGGCCTGCGGGATGCGGTGCACCACCTCCATCTTGGCCAGATCCACGATGTTGATGTGGCGTCCGCCGTCCTCGTTGCCCTTGTCCTCGGCATGAGCCAGCGCACCGTGCTTGCCGTCCGGAGCCAGCGCGAAGCCGGTCGCACCGAAGCCCTTGGAATCGATGTACCCCTCGACCGCTCCAACCGTGCCGTCGTTCGCTCTCATCAGCGCCTTGTCGAGGTTCACCACCGTGACAGAGCCCGGCCAGCCATGCTGGAAGCTTCCGGCCTCCTCGGGCGTGGACTTGCCGGAATGGTTGACCACATAGGCCCGCCGCCCCTTGTCATCCACGGTGATGATGATGGGCTGGCCGCTCGCAATGGTGTCGGCCTTGCCGGTGCCCTTGGCATCGATGTCCGGCGTAACGCGAATGCGGCTGAAGACGGCGTTCGGCGTGCCGTCGTTCTTCGGGTCGATGGCCTGCTTGAGGTCGATCACGATGGCGGTGTTGTCCCAGCGGCCGGTGGCCAGGAAGTAATCGTCCGCCCATGCACTTCCCGTGCAGGCAAGCGCCGCCGTGGCTGACCATGTCAGCATCTTGATGGTCTTCATGTTTCTCTCCCCAACGCCGCCCGTTGGCCGGACTGGCTTGCAGCCGAACTGGGTTCGGCATCACCCATTTGAATTATGAATTCAGATAAAGCGCAAGCGGCAATCGGCGGGTTGCTAGGCGATTGCCTCGGCAAGATGATGCAGCACGATGCCGCTGGAGGTCGCGACGTTCAGGCTGTCGAAACCAGCCGACATCTGAATTCGCACGCCTGCGCAGCGCGCCATGATCTCAGCCGGCAGGCCGGGCCCTTCCGCTCCGAACAGCACCGCCGTGCGCGCGGGCCGCCGCACTTGGGCGAGCGCCAGCGTCCCGGAGGGCGTCAGCGCGAACGAGGTGAACCCCGCAGCCTCAAGCACGTCGAGCGCATCCTCGCCCGCCCCCAGCCGCGCGAACGGCACCTGCAGCGCCGCGCCGACGGAAACGCGTATGGCCTTGCGGTACAGCGGATCGCAACTCGTGGTATCGAGCAGCACGGCATCCACGCCGAACGCCGCCGCGTTGCGGAACAGGCCTCCCACATTGTCGTGGTTGGCGATGCCGACCAGCACCATCACCAGCGCCCGGGCGGGCAAGCCGGCCAGCAGGTCCGCCGCCGCGACCCCCGGCGCCCGCGCACCGAGCCCGAGTATCCCGCGATGCATGGGGAAGCCGGCGATGGCGTCCATCACCGCCTGCCCGGCTGCATAGACCGGCACGTCGGCGGGCACCCGTTCGAGGAGATCGGCCAGCCCGCCGATCCGCTTCTCCGCGATCAGCAGCGAAAGCGGCCTGTGCCCTGACGAATCCAGCAAGCCGCGCAGCACCACCTCGCCCTCGGCGATGAACAGCCCCTCACGTCCCACGAGATCACGCTCCCGCACATCGCGGTACGGCGCTACGCGCGGATCCTCGGCGTCGCTGATGTTGATGATCTCGGGCATGTTTTTCACGTCAGGGAGATGGGGCACGCAACCGAGGGAGGATTCGCGTGTTGTCCCCGGTCATTGGAGTGGGAAGATGAAGCAGGTTTGCATCGGCACGGCAGTTCTCCTCGTTCTGTCCACGCCGGCCTTTGCGGCATCGCTGGACGCCGAGAGCGTCAACAAGGCCGTCATAGAAAAAGCCGCCGGCAAGGAAGACCGCGCCGCCGCGATGAAGGCCCAGATCCTGCTCGACCGCCAGCGTTATTCGCCCGGCGTCATCGATGGCCATTTCGGCGACGCCACCGAGATCGCGCTCCGCGCCTTCCAGAAGGACAACGGCCTGAAAGAAACCGGCAAGCTCGACAAGGACAGTTGGGACAAGCTCTCCGAAGCCGCCGAAGGCGAGGTGCTGACGCGCTACACCATCACGGCCGACGATCTCAAGGGTCCCTTCGTCGAGAAGATCCCCGAGGACATCGAGGAGATGGGAAAGCTCGACAGCCTCGCCTATAGCGGCCCCACCGAGGCCTTGTCCGAGCGCTTCCACATGGACGAGGACGCCTTGAAGGCCCTGAACCCGAAGGCTGATTTCAGCAAGGAAGGCACCGAGATCGTCGTCGCCGCCGTCGAGCCGGAGAACGCTGAGAAGCCCGACAAGGAGAACGTCGAACGGATCGTGGTCGACAAATCCGAGCGCACGCTCCGCGTCCTCGCCAAGGACGGCGCGCTGATCGCGCTCTACCCCGCCTCCATCGGCAGCAAGGAAAACCCCGCGCCCGACGGCGAGGTGAAGGTCACGAGCGTCGCGGACAAGCCGACCTGGACCTACAGCCCCGATCTCAAGCTCGAAGGAAAGAAGGACCGACCCGACAAGAAGGTCGTGGTACCTGCCGGCCCGAACAATCCTGTAGGCGTCACCTGGATCGACCTCGACAAGGAGCATTTCGGGCTCCACGGCTCGCCCGAGCCGGAGAAGGTCGGCAAGGCGATGTCGAGCGGCTGCGTGCGGCTGACGAACTGGGACATCACGGAGCTGGCCGGCATGGTGAAGAAGGGCCTGCCGGTGGTCTTCGAGGACTGATCGTCCGTCCGTTTCGGCACCAAGTGGAGCGCGCGTGAACCGGACCCTGTCCTGCGGCTTTATCAAGCATGCAGGACATTTCGCCTCGCCCAGCCCCAGATCCCGGCGTCGATCCCGCGACGCTGAAGCCGAACATCCGCCTCTTCGGCAGCGTCGACGAGGCCATGCTCGCCAAGGTGCTCGACGGCATCTCCGCCCTTCCCACGGATGAGCCGCTGGTGATGGATCTTACGACCATGGGCGGCGATGCCGATATCGGGCGCCGCATCGCCCTGGAAGTTCGGATCGTGCAGGACAGTGGACGTCCTGCCTACTTCCTCGGGAAGTCCAGCGTGTTCTCGGCGGGCGTCACCATCATGGGTGCCTTCCCGGCAAGCAGCCGGTTCCTGGATCGGGACTGCGTGCTGCTGATCCATGAACGGCGCATCGAAAAGCAGATCGCATTCAGCGGCCCACTCAGGTCGAACCTGCAGATGGCCCACGAATTCATCGCGCAACTGGAGTCCGGCATTGCACTGCAGGAGGTCGGGTTCCGGGAGCTGATCAGGGGTACGAACCTCTCGATGGAGGAACTGCGCAGCCGGGTTTCCACGACCAACTGGTATGTGCCCGCCGCAGAGGCGCTGGAACTCGGCTTGGTAGCCGGCTTGTTCTGACGGGCTACCTGATCAGCACCTGCGAGCCCGCGAGCGGGAGACCGGCCGCATAAGACGCGATGGCCGCGGCCATCTTCTCCCCGCCCCGGCTGGATGGCTCGATCGCATTCGCAAAATCCGCGTCCTCGCTGCAGACAAGCCGCAGGTCCAGCACGTCCACCCCGTGGGCAAAGGCTTCGCGCAGGATCACGTCATTGATGAAGGACAGCGCCGTGGTGCTGAGCTGCCGTTGCAGCGGCTCCGAAAAGCGCGGATCGTAGATGGTGGCAACCAGCACGGGCAGCCCCGTGTCCTTCAGTGCCGCCAACATGGCGCGATAGTCGCGGCGGAAGCCGTCGCGAATGTCGGCGATGCGCGTCAATATCTCGGCCACCAAGCCTGCACGTGCCTGCAGCAGACTTGATTCCCGCAGCGCGTCGTTGCCTCCGGTGCTGACCACGAGGTGAGTGGCATCGTCGGGCAATCGCGTCAGTTGGTCCAGCACGCCTGCCGTCACGGCACCGTCTCGCGCGAGAAGCGTGGCCGTTCCGCTCCCGGCGAGCGTGCGCCTCAGTTGCGCCACCACGTCGGGGTCGGAGCCGACATAGGCCGCATTGTCGAAAACAGAATCTCCGAGCAGCACGACATTGGACATCCCGGGCACCGCTTTGGCAGGAAGGAACAGGCTGGCCGACATTGCTGCCCCGAGGAATATCCGCCGCGTCAGATCAGCAGAACACAGAGCTGGCTCCATGTTGTTCTAAGTCAGAATTCGGCTGCCTGTTCCCCGCTGTCCGCTATCGCTCCTCGTGGGAGATTTCGGATGCCTTGCCTAAGCGGAACGCCTGTCGGCAGCGACTTCGCCCGGCTTCTGCCTGGTCGTGAAAGCGGCAGCTTGCTGCTGCGCCTCGCGCGCCGCCTCGTTGAGCAGATTGGACAAGACGTCCATATCCGCCGCTGCGGCCATCTTCGACAGTTCCCCGGTCATGCTTGCAATGAAGTCAGCGACATCGAGCGGCTTGGGCCCCGTCCTCATTATTCAGTCCTCCATGGTCAGAGGCGGATACACGTCTGAGGTACGTATGGATGCACAGGCTGCAACTTTTTTCATCGGACCAAAGGCCAACGAAAAAGCCCGGCACATGGCCGGGCTTTGGTCTCCGCGGGGTCAGCGGGATCAGTTGTCGAGGAAGCTCCGCAGCTTCCGCGAGCGGCTCGGGTGCTTCAGCTTGCGCAGCGCCTTCGCTTCAATCTGGCGGATGCGCTCGCGGGTCACCGAGAACTGCTGTCCGACCTCTTCCAGCGTGTGATCGGTGTTCATGCCGATGCCGAACCGCATGCGCAGCACGCGCTCCTCGCGCGGCGTGAGCGTCGCCAGCACGCGGGTCGTGGTCTCGCGCAGGTTCGACTGGATCGCGGCATCGATGGGCAGGATCGCGTTCTTGTCCTCGATGAAGTCACCGAGATGCGAATCCTCCTCGTCGCCGATCGGCGTTTCGAGGGAGATCGGCTCCTTCGCGATCTTCAGGACCTTGCGCACCTTCTCCAGCGGCATGGCCAGCTTCTCGGCCAGCTCTTCCGGAGTCGGCTCGCGGCCGATCTCGTGCAGCATCTGGCGCGATGTGCGGACGATCTTGTTGATCGTCTCGATCATGTGCACCGGAATGCGGATCGTGCGCGCCTGGTCGGCGATCGAGCGGGTGATGGCCTGCCGGATCCACCATGTGGCGTAGGTCGAGAACTTGTAGCCGCGGCGGTACTCGAACTTATCGACCGCCTTCATCAGGCCGATATTGCCCTCCTGGATCAGGTCCAGGAACTGAAGGCCGCGGTTCGTGTACTTCTTGGCGATGGAGATCACGAGGCGCAGGTTCGCCTCCACCATCTCCTTCTTGGCCTGACGGGCTTCGCGCTCGCCCTTCTGGACCATGTGGACGATCTTGCGGAATTCGCCGATCTCGAGGCCCGTCTCGGCCGCGAGCGTCTGGATCTCGCCGCGCAGGTCCTTCACGCCGTCCTTGTCGTTGGCGATGAAGTCCTTCCAGCCACGGCTGCCGAGCTTGCCGACACGGCGGATCCAATTCGGATCGAGCTCGGACCCCTGATGCTCGCGCATGAAATCCAGCCGGTCGACGCCATAGCTGTCGGCCATGCGGAACAGGCGGCCCTCAAGCGAAACGAGCCTTTTGTTGATGTCGTACAGTTGCTCGACCAGCGCCTCGATGCGGTTCTGGTTGAGCGAGAGGGACTTCACGTCGACGACGATCTGGTCCTTCAGCGTCTTGTACTTGCGCTCCTGCGCCGGCGTCAGGCGCGCGTTCAGCATGCGCTGCTCGACGTTCTGGTCCTGCAGGCGGCGCAGCTTCTTGTAGTTCTCGGCGATGCTGTCGAAGGTCTCGACGACCTTCGGCTTCAGCTCGGCTTCCATCGCGGCGAGCGAGGGATTGCCCTCCTCGTCCTCGTCGTCGGCGTCCAGCGCAGGCGCCGCCGCTTCCGGCAGTGCGTCTTCGCCTTCACCCTCGGCAGGAGCCGGGATGGCCTTGCCCTCGGGCCCCACATAGGTGGCTTCGAGGTCGATGATGTCGCGCAGGAGGATCTTGGCTTCCGCCAGTTCATCGCGCCAGATGATGATGGCCTGGAAGGTCAGCGGGCTTTCGCAAAGCCCTGCGATCATCGCCTCGCGGCCGGCCTCGATGCGCTTGGCGATGGCGATCTCGCCCTCGCGGGACAAGAGCTCCACCGACCCCATCTCGCGCAGGTACATGCGCACGGGGTCGTCGGTGCGGTCGGTCGGTTCCTTGGCGGTGGTGGTCGCGACCGCACGCGACGAGGAGGAGGTCTCGGCAACTTCGGTGCCGGTGTCCTCGTCGTCTTCCTCGTCGGTCTGACGCCGGTCGGCGGCACCCTCTTCGGTCTCGGCTTCCTCGGACTCGATGACGTTGATGCCCATGTCGTTGAGCATCGCCATGATGTCCTCGATCTGCTCCGGGGACGTGGAGTCGGAAGGAAGCACCTCGTTCAGCTCGTCGAACGTCACATAGCCGCGCTTCTTCGCGGCCTTGATCATGCGGCGTACGGACTGGTCGTTCAGATCGAGAACCGCACCATCGGGGGCATCTGCCGCCGGGGTTTCTGCGGCTTCTTCCTTCGTCGCGGCCTTGTTAGCTGCCATGTCTTCTTGTCTCTCGCCCGCCGGGAGGAACACGGGCATTCATTGGTCGTTCAGGAACATATAGCGCAAATGGCCGCATCGACCATCCAGCGAATCGCTCACGCATAATGGCAAGCGACGCATTAATCGGCGATTAACCGTAACGGCCAAGGCCTTACAGGCTTCGCCCGGGACGGCCAGATGCTGCGCCGAAACCTTCGATGCTGGCCTCGGTGCCGTCAGCTGTCGCCAGCTGGGTCTGGATATCGGCCAATCGCGAAAAGTTCTCCTCGCTCAGATCCTGACCTAGGACAGCCTCTGCCGCGCGGAGCTCTTTATGTAGCGCGCGGGCCTTCTGGTGCAAGGCCAGCGAGTGCAGGAAGCCGGTTTCCGCGTCCAGATCGTCGGCCGCCGCGCGTGCCCACCAGTCCCCTGGCGTCAGCGAGGCCTCGATCCTCGCCAGGGTGGCGGCGAGCCCCGCGCGGGCAATCGCGCCCTCCATCATCTCCACGCTTTCGGCCTCGCCATGCGCGGCGGAATCGATTGCCACCATCCGCAGCTTCTGGAGGTCCGGCGCGCCCAACTCGATTTCCGAAATCGTTTCCGCATGCCGTTCGATGAGGCGTGGATGCCGAATCAGTGCGATCACAAGCGCCGCTTCCCGCACCGAGATGCGGGCGCCCGACAGGGTCATGCTGCTGCGCAAGCCTGCGCTGGCGCGCAGGGGCTCGACGCGCTGATTGTTGAAGCGCCCCCGCGGGCCGTTTCCCGGGCGGCTGGCCCCGGCGCGCTGGAAAGGCTGCTGCGGCCGGGCCGCCTGCCCCATCCGGCGGAACCGGTCCTGCATCGCCTGCCCGTAGTGCCGGCGCACAGTCTCGTCGGCGATGCTGCGCACGAGGTCGGACAGCCGGCGTTCCAGCGCGGCGCGACGCTCGGGCGTGTCGGCGGGCGCCAGATCCACCTCGCGCTCCCACAGCACCTCGTCCATCGCGCGCGCCTGCGCCAGCACGGCCTCGACGGCGCCGGGCCCCGCGGAGCGCACCAGATCGTCAGGGTCCTGCCCTTCCGGCAGGAAGGCGAAGCGCAGGGAGCGGCCGGGCTTGAGATGCGGAAGCGCGGTGTCGATGGCGCGGTGCGCCGCACGCTGGCCGGCCTTGTCGCCGTCGAAGCACAGCACCGGCTCCGGCCCCATGCGCCATAGCAGATCGAGCTGCCCCTCCGTCAGAGCGGTGCCGAGCGGCGCCACCGCGTTGCGGATGCCGGCCTGCGCCAGCGCGATCACGTCCATATACCCTTCCACCGCCACGGCATTGCCGGATGCCTGTGCGGCCGCACGCGCGCGGTGATGGTTGAACAGCACTCCACCCTTGTGGAAGAGCGGCGTCTCCGGCGAGTTCAGGTATTTCGCCGGCACGTCCGCCTGCAGCGCGCGCCCGCCGAACGCGATCACCCGTCCGCGCGCATCGTGTATGGGGAACATCACGCGGTCGCGGAAGCGATCGAACGGCTCCTTCACATCGTCGCCGTGCACCAGCAGCCCGGCCTCCACCATGTCGGCAACCGGCACGTCCAGCTTCACCAGATGGTTGCGCAAGCCCATCCGGTCGTTCGGCGCATAGCCCAGCCGGAATTCGGTGCGGGTCAGTTGCGAAAGCCCGCGCTTGTCGAGATAGGCCCGCGCGGCCGTACCGGCGCCCCCGGCCAGCTGCGCCTCGTAATAGGCGGCGGCCATGTCCATCACCTCATGCAGGGTGGCCCGGCGCTTCTGGCGCTCGATCTCCTGCGGCTCGGATTTCGGCATCTCCAGCCCGGCCTGCTGCGCCAGCCGCTCCACGGCTTCCGGAAAGCTCAGCCCCTCCGTCTCCATCACGAAGTCGAAGATCGAGCCGTGCTTTCCGCTGGAAAAGCAGTGATAGAAGCCCTTCTGGTCGTTGACGAAGAAGCTCGGCGTCTTCTCCTTGTTGAAGGGTGACAGCCCCGCCCATTCGCGGCCCTGCTTCTTCAGCTTCACCCGGCGGCCGACAACCTCCGAGACCGGAAGCCGGGCTCGGATCTCATCGATGAATTCGGGTGTGAAACGCATAGCTTGAACGGACCTCTCGGGCCATTATAGCCCACCCGCAGACCACGAAGCGGACTTATCCCCGCAATGCACGACATCCACATCCGCCGCGCCCGACGCGAGGAACTCGACACCCTGCTGGACATCTGGCAGCGGGCGGTGGAGCGCACGCACGACTTCCTCACACCGGCCGATGTGGCGTTTTACCGGCCGCTCGTCCAGTCGCGCTACCTGCCCTATGCCGAACTCTGGGTGGCGGCGGAGCCGTGGATGCCTTTGGGCTTCATGGGACTGGCCGGCAGGAAGGTCGAAAGCCTGTTCGTGGACCCAGACCATCTGCGCCGGGGTGTCGGTCGCGCCCTTCTCGCCCACGCCTTTCGGCTGCGCGGCCCATTGCTCATCGACGTCAACGAGCAGAACCACGCGGCGCGCGCCTTCTACGCCCGGATGGGGTTCGACGAGGTCGGCCGCTCCGAGCGCGACGACCTCGGCAAGCCCTTCCCGCTCATCCATCTCGCCGCATCGGGCATGGCCGAGGTGTAGGCGGCGTTCCGGATAACCCACCGCGCCTTCCGGGACGCACGCAACACGCACAGCCTCATCCTGAGCCTGTCGAAGGATGCGGGGTAATCGCCAGGCAAGCATCCTTCGACAAGCTCAGGATGATGCGGAGGGCTATCTGCGTTCCGGAAGCGCTCGCGCTGTCCGGAACCCATACCCTGTGCCCTCACGGCCAGAACTCCACCCGAAAACGACACGGCGTATGGGTCCCGGACAGCCGCTCCGCGCCTTCCGGGACGCACGCGCAACCCGCATCCCTCAGGCTCAGGCCCTCAACAGATGCCGGTTCCAGTGCCGCTCCAGCAACCGGAAGCCCTGCACCAGCACGAACGACATCGCGAGATAGATCACGCCCGCCGCAAGGAAGATGTCCACCGGCGCATAGGTCTTGGCGATGATCGTGCGCGCCAAGCCCGTGAGATCGAGCAGCGTGATGGTGCTGGCGAGCGCCGAGCCCTTCAGCATCAGGATCACCTCATTGCCATAGGCCGGCAGCGCGATGCGCACGGCGCGCGGCAGGATGATGCGCCGGTAGGCCGCCCACCGAGACATGCCGAGCGCGCGCGTCGCTTCGACCTCGCCCGCCGGCACGGCCTGGATCGAGCCGCGCAGGATCTCCGCGATATAGGCGCCGGTGTGCAGGCCCATGGTCAGCACCGCGCACCAATAGGGCTCGCGCAGGAAGGGCCACAGCACGCTCTCGCGCACGAAGGCGAATTGGCCGAGCCCATAATAGACAAGGAAAAGCTGGACCAGCAGCGGGGTGCCACGGAAGAAGAAGATATAGGCGTAAGGCCCTGAACAGATGAGCGGATTGGACGAAACCCGCGCCAGCGCCATCGGAAACGCGATGCACAGGCCGAGCAGCCCGGACAGCACCACAAGCTGGATGCTGAGCAGCGCGCCCCGCAGCAGTTGCGGGAAATATTGGACGATCAGGCCGAAGTCGATCATGCCCCGACCCTCCGGATGCCCCGGTTGGCGCGGCGCTCCATCACCAGCAGCAGGCCGGAAGTCACCACCGTGATGCCCAGATAGATCAGCGCGGCGGCCAGGTAGAAGGTGAAGGCGTCCTTGGTGAAGCCGGTGGCGATCTGCGCCTTGCGCATCAATTCCTCAAGGCCGATCACCGAGACCAGCGCGGTGTCCTTCAGCAGCACCATGAACAGATTGCCGAGGCCGGGCAGCGCGATGCGCCAGAGCTGCGGCACCACGACCCTGCGGAAGATGCGCCCGCGCGACATGCCCAGCGCCTGCCCCGCCTCCATCTGTCCGGGCGGGATGGTCAGAAGCGCCCCCCGGAACACCTCCGTCGCATAGGCGCCGAAGGTCAGCCCCAGCGCGAGGGTGCCCGCCGCGAACGGGCTGAGCTCCACATAGCCGCCGCCGAACATCTCCGAGAGCGTGGTCAGGGCGCGGCTGGAGCCGAAATACAGCAGCAGGACGACCACCAGTTCCGGCAGCCCGCGGAAGACGGTCGAGTAGAAGCCGCCGATCCACTGGAATGCGCGCACGCCAGACGACTTGGCCACCGCGCCCAGCAGCCCGAGCGCGAGCCCGAGCAGAAGCGCGGCGACGGCGAGCCGCACCGTCATCCACGTGCCGAGCGCGAGCTGCGCCCCGAAGCCTTGAAGGTCCATGGGTGGGAAAAAGGGCCGGCTCTGCGCCGGCCCCTCACATCAGAGAATGCTGAAGGGGAAGTACTTGGCGTTGATCTTCGCGTAGGTGCCGTTGGCCACGATGGCCTTCAGCGCCGCGTCGAGCTTTGCCTTCAGTTCCGTGTCGGACTTGCGCAGCGCCATGCCGATCTTGTCGTTCTCGAACACCGGCTTGCCCTTGAACTCGAAGTCCTTGGCGGCATCGCTCTTCAGCCATTCGAAGGAGACGAACATATCGGCCAGCACCGCGTCCGTGCGTCCGGAGGCGAGGTCGAGATAGGCGTTTTCCTGCGTATCGTAGAGCTTCACATTCGCGCCGGAGCCAAGGTTCTCGGTCAGCCAGTCGGCGGAAATCGTGGCGCGCTGCGCGCCGATGCTCTTCGACTTCATGGCCTCGTTGGAGGTGTCGAGCTCCGCGCCCTTCTTGGCCACGTACTGCAGCTTGTTGATGTAGTAGGGCTCGGTGAACGCCACGACCTTCTGGCGCTCCTCGGTGATCGACATCGAGGCCGCGATGAAGTCGAACTTCTTGTTCTGCAGCGCCGGGATGATGCCGTCCCAGTCCTGCGTCACGATGGTGCATTCGGCCTTCATCTCGGCGCAAAGCGCCTGCGCGATGTCGATGTCGAAGCCCACCACGTTTCCGCTGGCGTCCTTCATGTTGAACGGCGCATAGGCGCCCTCCGTGCCGATGCGCAGCTTCTCGGCGGCGCTGGCCTGGGAGAGGCCGGAGAAGGCAAGCGCCGCGCCCAGAACGGCGGCGGCAAACAAACGTGCACTCATACGTGTAGCTCCCTGGATTGAACGTTCTGGCTGGCCATGAAACTGCGGCAGCGCTGGGAATTCGGGTTGTCGAAGATCTGTTCCGGCGGTCCCTGCTCCTCGATGCGGCCGGCATCCAGAAACAAGGTGTGCGTCGAGACATTGCGGGCGAAGCGCATCTCGTGCGTCACGAGCAGCATGGTCCGCCCCTCGTCCGCGAGGGCGTGGATCACGTTCAGCACCTCGCCCACCATTTCGGGGTCGAGCGCCGAAGTCGGCTCGTCGAACAGGATGATCTTGGGCTCCATCGCGAGCGTGCGGGCGATGGCCGCGCGCTGCTGCTGCCCACCCGAAAGCATCATGGGGTAGCTGCGGGCCTTGTCGGCCATGCCCACCTTCAGCAGCAGGGCTTCGGCCCGCGCGATCGCGTCGGCCTTCTTCAGGCCCAGCACGGTCATGGGGGCCTCGATGATGTTTTCGAGCACCGTCATGTGCGGCCACAGATTGAAGTTCTGGAACACGAAGCCGAGATTGGCGCGCAGTCGTGAGATCTGGTCGGCGTCGGCGGCGCCGAGGCCACCATTGCGCTGCCGCTTCAGCCGCATCTCCTCGCCATGCAGGCGGATGGCGCCCTCATCCGGCAGTTCCAGCAGATTGAGGCAGCGCAGTAGCGTGCTCTTGCCGGAGCCAGATGTGCCGATGATGGAGATGACGTCGCCGGTCCGGGCCTCGATGTCGATGCCTTTCAGGACTTCCAGCGCGCCATATCGCTTCTTGATGCCGCGAGCCTCGAGGGCGGGTACTGCGGGCGGCTTGATGGGCAGGACACGCTCCTCCGGAACCGGCTTCACCTTTGGCGAAGCCGTGGCGTGCTGTCAAACGTGGCACGCCTGTATTTGTTGCAAGCCATGTGCCACGCGCCAGGCCCTGCATCCATAAAAAAAGCCTGGCACTTGGCCAGGCTTCCGTTCGCGATGCGATCCGTTGGGATCACTCGGCCTTGAGGTTCGCCGCCTTGGACTTGCCGCGGTCAGCAACCACTTCGAACGAGACCTTCTGGCCTTCGTTCAGCGTGTAGATGCCGGCCTGCTCGAGCGCCGTAGCATGGACGAAGATGTCCGCGCTGCCGGCATCCGGCTTGATGAAGCCGTAGCCCTTTTGCGAGTTGTAGAACTTGACGGTGCCAGTCTGAGACATATTCCAATTCCTTAGTGCGCGCTCTCCAGCGCGTTTCCGCAGTCGATATTTGGAGAGCGCCCGCCTTCTGGGTTTCCCCGGGGGCAAGAGAGCCAAAGATCGTGACCGGCGGAAAGAGTAGGCCCGCCGGCTGCTGGAACGGGTGGTCGCCCGTCCTGAGGGATGTGTCGCGACAGGCTCATGGCCGTCGCTGTCGATCTCCAGCGAACACAACATGGCGGATGGCTGCCCCGAAAACAAGCGCCCGCATCAGAAAGAGGCAAGATCGCCGCTTTGCTCGCGGACTGTTGAACCACCGATCGGTTGCCACCCGTCCCGCCCCGGCCACCTACCGCTCATGCTGAGAACACTCGTCACCCTTGCCTCCCTGGCGCCGGCCCTGCTCCTGCCCGTCGCGGCCACTGCCCAGCAGCCCCCTCCCTTGGCGGCTCTCGTCGAACGCGGCGAGGCCCTGCCGAACCTCAACGCCATCATCGTCTCGCGTGACGGGAACATCCTGTTCGAGCATGTTTTCCAGGGTCCGGCGCTGGACCGCCCGGTGAACATCAAGTCGGCTTCGAAGAGCGTGATGTCGGCTCTCGTCGGCATCGCGGTCGATCGTGGGGTGCTGGGAGGCGTGGACCAGCCCGTCGCACCCATCCTGAAGGCCAGCCTGCCCGCGGACGGCGACCCGCGCCTGCAGCGGATCACGGTGGGCGACCTGCTGACCATGCGCGCCGGCCTGGAGCGCACATCGGGCGCGAACTACGGCGCTTGGATCTCCAGCCGCAACTGGGTGCGCGACGCGCTGTCCCGCCCCTTCGTGGATGAGCCCGGCGGCCGCATGCTCTATTCGACAGGCAGCACGCACCTGCTGTCCGCCGCCCTCACCCGCGCCTCGGGCCGCTCGACGCTCGAACTGGCGCGGGACTGGCTGGGCGAACCGCTCGGCATCACCATCCCCGCCTGGGAGCGCGATCCGCAGGGCATCTATCTCGGCGGCAACAACATGGCCCTGTCACCGCGCGCGCTGGTGCGCTTTGGCGAGTTGTACCGCAATGGCGGCGTGGTGGACGGCAAGCGCGTCCTCTCGGAAGAGTGGATCCGCCGCAGCTGGACGCCGGTGACGCAGAGCATGTTCACTGGCCACGGCTATGGTCTCGGCTGGTTCTCGACCGATCTCGCCGGGCATCGCGTGAACTATGCCTGGGGCTATGGCGGGCAGATGCTCTACGTCATCCCCGATCTCGGCCTCACCATCGCCATGACCTCGTCCACCGAACGCTACGAGCGCGGCAGCGGATATGTGGAGGCCCTGCACCGGCTGGTCTCCGACATCATCATTCCGGAGGTGCAGTCCAGCCGCTCGACGCCCGCCGGTGCCAGCTAGAGGATGCGCCGGAGAGATGCGCGCCTCCTCACGACCTCATCCTGAGCCTGTCGAAGGATAGCCGCACGCACGCAGACCAGCATCCTTCGACAGGCTCAGGATGAGGCCTCGCCAAGTTCGATTAGGTTGCGTATTCCGCGGGCGTCCCGGAAGTCGCGCAGCGGCTGTCCGGGACCCATACGCCGTGTCGGTGGCGGTTGAGTTTCGGCCCGTCGGTCACAGCGTATGGGTTCCGGACAGCGCACGCGCTTCCGGAACGCAGCGGATGAACGAAGCCTGCGTCCCCCCTCGCCTCTCTCGGGGCAGAGCGTACATTCCCACCTTGCATCGCCAGCAGATGCGGGCTCTAGACAACTCTCCAGATCCCAGCCCCGAGGCAAGAACCATGCGGCTCGTCCTGCTCCTGCTCATCCTGCTGATGCCCGCCGCCGCACAGGCGCAGGACCGCACGGCCGTGGAGCGGGACTTCCAGTCCTGGCTCCAGAAGCGCGTCTGGCCGGATGCGCAGAAGGCCGGCGTCACGCGCGCCACCTTCGACGCCGCCACCACGGGCCTGACGCTCGACTGGTCGCTGCCCGACCTCCAGCCGCCCGGAGCGCCGCCACCGAAGGAGCAGCGCCAGCCGGAGTTCCAGACGCCGGGCCGCTACATCTCCGAGGACAAGTTTCCCGCGCTGGTCAGCGGCGGCCGCGCCGCGCTGAAGCAATGGGCTCGCACGCTCGACACCATCGAGAAGCGCTATGGTGTCCCGCGCGAGATCGTGGTCGCCATCTGGGGCCGCGAGACCGCCTATGGATCGGTGAAGCCGAAGAACAGCGCCATCCGAAACCTTGCCACGGTCGGCTTCATCGGCTCGCGCAAGTCCATGTTCTACCCCGAACTCATCGCCGCCCTGCAGATCCTGGAGGGCGACCACATCCCGCTGGTCGAGCTCAAGGCGTCATGGGCGGGCGCCATGGGGCAGCCGCAGTTCCTGCCGACCAAGTTCCTGCGCTACGCCGTGGATGGAGATGGTGACGGCCGCCGCGACATCTGGAACTCCACGCCGGACGCGCTGGCCTCCATCGCCAACTACCTCAAGGGCCACGGATGGGTGGCCGGGCGCTGGTGGGGAACCGAGATCACCGCTGGCACCGGCGTCGCCTGCACCCTCGAAGGTCCGGACAAGCCGCGCCCGGTGGCGGACTGGCTGAAGCTCGGAGCCAAGCCCCGCACCCCCGCCCTTTCTGGCGCACCCGCACTACCGGGACATCTGCTGATGCCCGCCGGCCGCCACGGCCCGGCCTTCCTCGTGTCCGAGAACTTCTACGTGCTGAAGAGCTACAACGAATCGGACATGTACGCCCTGTTCGTCGGCCATCTCGCGGACCGCTACCGGGGCGATGCCCGCATCGCCGGCGGCTGGGATGCGCTGTCCGGCTTCACCCGCAACGATGTGCGCGACATGCAGAAGCGGCTGGAGGCGCAGGGCCACGATGCCGGCGGCACCGACGGCCTCGTCGGCTTCCGCACCCGCGTGGCCATCGGCCTGTGGCAGCAGCGCAGCGGGCGCGAGCCGACCTGCTTTCCCGATGCCGAACTGGTGCGGCAGGCGGGGCGCTAGGAAGCGCCCACCGCCAGCTGCAGCTGCGTGAGATCCACAATGGCGGACGGGTCGCCATAGACGATGTGGCAGTCACGGCCCGCCAGCTTGGCCGCGTAGAGCGCGGCATCGGCCTTGGCGGTCGCATCGACCAGGCTGTCCGTCGGCTCGATCATGCAGGCGCCGATGCTCACGGACAGATCGACCGGCGACACCGCGTCCGGCGCCATCATGGTGCGGCTGTTGACGGCGGCCACGATCTTCGCGCCCACACGCGCAAGCGAGCTTTCGTCGCAGTCCTTCAGCAGGATGATGAACTCATCACCGCCCCAGCGCGCGCAGATATCGTCGCGGCGGATCGCGCAGGTCACGCGGTTCACCACCTCCACCAGCACCTCGTCGCCGAACTGGTGGCCGAAGGTGTCGTTCACGCTCTTGAAATGGTCCATGTCCACGAGCATCAGCCCGGACGGGCGGACGGCGCGGCGGGCCTGCACCATGTCCCGCACGAAGCTGTCCACGAAGCCGCGGCGATTGGGGATTTCTGTCAGAGGGTCCAGATAGGCGATCCGCTCGAGCTCTCCGGTACGTTCCAGCACCATCTGTTCGAGCATGGTGGTGTTGTCGCCCACCGATCGGGCCATGCGCCCGAAGGCCTGCGACAGCCGTCCGATCTCGTCACGCCCGCGGTCGAGATGCGCCGTATCGTAGACACCGCGCTGCGCGTCCTGCATCCCCTCTTCAACGCGCCCCAGCCGGTCGAGCACGGAGCGCTTGAACAGCAGCATGGTCAGCAGCGCGGCCGCCAGCAGCATGCCCGCGAGCAGAAGACCGATGGGCAGGAACATCTCCCGGTCGACGATCTCGTCCACGTCCATGAGGGTGACGTTGTACCAACCAAGCTTGTCCAGATACGCGACGCCCACGAGGTAATCGTGGCCCGACAAGGTCATGAAGCGCGACTGCACGGTCACCTCGCCGCGCGTGACCTCGCGGATCATCTCCGCCATCGCGGCGCGGTCGCCCTCGCTGTCGATCAGCCGGTAGACGGTCTTCTTGGCGTCGAGGTCCTTCGTCAGGCTGTGGAAGTCGACCAGCTTGGGGTCCCGATGCGCCTGCACCGCCCCGCTGCTGTCCACGAACATGCTCTGCACGCCCTTCTGCGGAATGTCGACGACCTCCCGGATGAAGTGGCTGAGGTCGACACCCGTACCGATCACGCCCAGCACCTTGTCGCCGCTGCGGATCACGCAATTGGTCCAGACCTTGGTGACCGCGAGCGTGTCGTCATGGTCCACGTTGAGGTGGCAGCCGGAGCCATGCGCCACGGTCGTGTAGTACCAGCCGTCACGGGGATTGTCGGGCTGCACACGGTAGCGGTTCTGCTGCCCGGCAAAGCTGTTGGCGGCATCGTTGAAGTAGTAATTGCCGGAGCTGCCCAGCACGGCGAAGTAGCTGCGGTCGGCGAAGGAGAGCCGGTAGTGCTCGAGTTCCGCGATGCCGCGCGCCGCTTTCGCGGGATCCGCCTCGTCCTGCGCCCAGTCGACGACAGCCGGCGAGCGCGCCACGGTTTCTGCGAGCGATACTTCGCGCATCAAGGATTCAAGACCGCGATAGCGGTCGAACAAGATCTGCTTCTCTGCGAACAGCGTACCGATCTTGGTGACCGTCTCGTTGACGATCCACACGAAGGCACCCGCAGCAGGGATGGCAACGATGATCAAGGTCGCGAGCATGAGCAGGAAGACACGGGCTTTCAGGCTCGTCGCGACACGAGGCCCCCGCAAAGTGTTCGGCATTAAGTCTCAGCCCCCCGGCTGCAGCCATGCTCGCGCACAACCGATTCCAAATTACTAGCATCCTAAAGTTGATGACAAGTTGATGCGCATCACCCGCTTTCGTCGCATTCCCCTTTTGGGGAACACCTTCTCCCGCCTGACGTTGAATTCCTGTCCACAGGGAGAACAGAAGCCATGCAATGGAAGATGGTCGAAGGACGCTGGAACGAGTTCAAGGGCAACGCTCGAGAGACCTGGGGGAAGCTCACCGATGACGACCTCGACATCCGCGAAGGTCACCGCGAGGCCCTGATCGGCCGCTTGCAGAGCCGTTACGGCTATGAGCGTACGCAGGCGGAGCAGGAGGCGGACTCATGGTCGCACCGGCTTCATGTCCGCTACGAGGAGCCGGGCCCGGATCCCATCACCGGCTGACGGTCAGGCGGTCTCCTCCACCACCTCGTCCGTGATGACCTTAAAGGTCGTCAGCCGGGACGGGCCGAAGATGGTGGAGATCGCCACATCCGTCGCGTCTCGTCCGCGTGCCATCACAATACGGGACATCCGCGGCTTGTTGTGGCGCGCATCGAATGTGTACCAGCGCCCGCCGAGATAGGCCTCGAACCACGCCGAGAAATCCATTGGGTTCGGATCCTTCGGCACGCCGATGTCGCCGAGATAGCCTGTGCAGTATCGCGCCGGAATGTTCATGCAGCGGCAGAGCGTTACGGCAAGATGCGCAAAGTCGCGGCACACGCCTATCTGCTCCTGGTGTCCGCTCCACGCCGTCCGTGTCGCGCAGGCGTGCTCATAGCCGAAGGTGATGCGGTCGTGGGCATAGTCCACGATGCGTTGCACCCTCGCCCAACCGGGCGGCGTGTTACCGAATTCCTTCCAGGCCAGATCCACCAGATGCTCGGTGTCGCAATAGCGGCTGCCCAGCAGGTAGACGAGAACCTCGTCGGGAAGGTCCTGCACCGCGTGCTGCACGGCATCCGGCGCGGCCTCGTCGTACTGGCCGGGATCGCGCAGGAGAAAATCGGCCCTCACCGTGAACTGGCCGGCGGGGGCGAGCACCCGTGTGCAGAGATTGCCGAAGCCGTCGAGGTAATCACGGCCCTGCGCGCCATCGGAGAACATGAATGTCTGTGGCGTGAGCAGATCGGGGAAGCGTTCCGGGCGAACGCTCAGCATCAGCACCATCGGCGTCGGTTGCGTCAGGTCGAAGCCTATGTCGAAACCGCACCTGATCTTCATCACCGATCCTCCGCCAGCACGCATCCGGCTTCCGGTGGGAAGCAAGATAGATGCCGTACAGTGCGAACGCGTTCGGAAGCGCACCGTTCCTGCTTTCCCTCTCCGGCTTGACCGTCCCGTACCGGCGAGCGCAGGATCCTGTACTGACTGGTACAGAGAGGCTGATGATGTCCGAGCAACGCCCCCCTCTTCCGCCGTTTACCGCCGGAACCGCCGCGCAGAAGGTCCGCGCCGCGGAGGATGGCTGGAACTCGCGGGATCCACAGAAGGTGTCGCTCGCCTACACGGCGGACAGCCGCTGGCGAAACCGCAGCGAGTTCCTGAACGGCCGGGAGGAAATCGTCGCCTTCCTCACCCGCAAATGGGCGACGGAGGAAGAGTATCGCCTGACCAAGGAGCTTTGGGCCTTCACCGACAACCGCATCGCCGTGCGCTTCGCCTATGAATGGCGCAACGGCTCCGGCCAGTGGTTCCGCTCCTACGGCAACGAGAACTGGGAGTTCGCGGAGAACGGGCTGATGCGCCTGCGCATCGCCAGCATCAACGATCTAGCCATCGCCGAGGCCGATCGCCTCTATCATTGGCCGCTCGGGACCCGCCGCCCGGACGATCATCCGGGCCTGAGCGCGCTGGGCCTCTGATCCATGCGTGCTCCAGGCGAGCGCGGCGAGATCATCCCGAAACTGGGCGAGGTGTTCCGCGAACACGGCTTCGAGGGTGCCAGCCTCGCCCGGATCACCGAGGCCACCGGCCTCGGCAAAGGCAGCCTTTACCACTTCTTTCCCGGTGGAAAGGATGAGATGGCGAGCGCCGTGCTGGACGAAATCAGCCATTGGTTCGCGGAAAAGGTCTTCCACCCGCTCCGCAGCGAAGCGGATCCGGCTTCTGCCGTAGCCGGCATGTTCGCCGCCGTGGAGACCTATTTCCGGTCTGGCGATCGCGTCTGCCTGGTCGGGGCTTTCGCGCTGAACGATGTCCGGGACCGTTTCGCAGGCCCCATCAGCCGCTATTTCAAGGAATGGCGGGAGGCGCTTGCCGCCGCGCTCAGGCGTGGCGGACGTTCGGACGACGAGGCGGCAGCACTTGCCGAGGAAGCGATCGCCGCCATTCAGGGCGCCCTTGTGACGGCGCGGGCGATGAACGACCCCGCTTTGTTCGTGCGGATACTGCGACGCAGCGAGCAGCGGCTCGGCCTCGCGCCCGGTGAAAATGGCTAGGCGTGCAGCAGCAGCGGCTGTTCTTCCAGTGCGCCCGGACCGACCTCCTGGACATCCACCTCGACGGTCATGCCGAGGCTGTCGGCCTCGGTACCGATCCAGGTGCCATGCAGCGGAACCGCCTGCCTCGGATCGCGCACGACGGCTACGCGGATCAGGTCTCGATTGCCGATGATGCCGTTCGTCGGGTCGAACTCCACCCATCCCGCGCCGGGCAGATAGACCTGGCACCACGCATGCGTGTTGCCGCCGCCGCGCCGTCCGCCGGACGTGGGCACATACAGATAGCCGGACACGAAACGTGCCGCGAGCCCAAGCGCCCGCACCGCCTCCATCATCAGCAGCGCGAAATCCCGGCAGGTGCCCCGCCCGCTTCGCAGCGTCGTCGCCGGGTCCTGCGTGCCGCTTTCATGGCGCGGGATATAGGTGAAGCTTTCGCGGATGGCGTGGGTGATGGTCATCAGCAACTCGCCCGTCGCCGTTTCTCCGTCGCGGTCGAGAAACTGGCGCACCCACCGGCTCACCTCGTGGTGCGGATCGAAGTAAGCACGCTCGATCGAGCGCGCGAGATCGGGCATCTCCTCCGCGCCGTAGGTGAAGGGGTAGTACCGGGCATAATCCTCCATCCGGAACTCGGGCGTGTTCTGCGGCAGGTGCTGGAGGCGCACATTGCTCTCGAACCGCAGCCGCGAGGCGTCCTTGCCGAAGCGCGCGATGGCTACGCAATTGCCGAACGCGTCATGCGTCCACCGCAGATCGACCGGCAGCGGATCGATGTCGATCGTCATGTCGATCAGCCTCTGGTCGTAGCTTTCCAGAGGACGCACCATCAGGCGGTGCTCTCCGAACCCGACGGGCCGCGCATATTCATAGGTCGTCACGTGCCGGACGGTGAGTTCAGGCATGGAGCTGGAGCATCCTCTCGCACAGCACAGGCGGTTCTCCGCCGGTCTGGGCTCATCCGGGCTGGCGGCGCGTCATTGCGCCGCGCCCGTCCGCGTCCCGCAGGTAAAGCAGGTCGCCGCGCATTGTACGCGCATCCGCCGCTGCGGCAATGATGCCCCGGCAGATCCCTGTGGAGCAGCAGCAGCGGAGCGCCTGAAGAAGCTTCGAGTCAGGGGTTCACAACGCGCGGATGAAAAAAAAGTTTCATGGTCAGGATTAAAACGACCAGCAGCCCTGTACATGGCGCATGGATCGTTCGCGAACCCAGTTTGACATCCTCGGTCATCTGCCGGCGCTGCAGCGCTATGCGTGGACGCTGACGCGCGACTGGGTGGAAGCCGAGGATCTGGTGCATGACGCGTTGGTGCAGGCCTATGAGGGCCTCGGCACGTTCCGCGAGGACGGCGATCTTCGCCGTTGGCTGTTCTCGGTCCTGCACAACACGTTCATCAACAAGAAGCGCAGCCTCAAGGCGCATGCCGCCCGTGTGGAGCGTGCCGCCGAGCTTGCGGACACCAGCGCACAGGCATCGCAGGAGAGCCATCTAAGGCTCGCCCAGGTTCGCGCCGCGTTGCTCTCGCTGCCGGAAGAGCAGCGTTCCGCTCTTCACCTCGTTGCCATCGAGGGCATGCCCTACCAGGAGGCCGCAAGCACGCTCGGCATTCCGGTCGGCACCCTTATGTCGCGCCTTGGCCGCGCCCGCGCAGCGCTTCGCGCGCTGGAGGGCGAGGCTCCGTCCAATGTCGTGCCGTTCCGCCGTTTGGGGGGTATTGACGATGCCGGTTGACCGCGTATCCGAAGCCGAACTTAACGCCTTCGTCGACGGGCAGCTCGATCCTGTCGGTTGCGTCGAGGTGCAGGATTTCCTGGCCCGCCATCCGGATCTGGCGGCTCGCGTGATGGCAGATCTCAGCATGCGCGAAAGCCTGCGGCTGGCGATCCCGTCTCCCGTAGCGCCTCCACGTCCTGAAACGCTCGCCGCCGCGCGTCGCCTGTCCTCGGGCCTTCGCATGCGTCGTGCACTTGCTCCGCTTCAGCGGATCGCAGCCGGCATCGCGATCTTTGCGCTTGGCTGGACGGCAAGCCATGGCTGGGACCGGGTCCGTGAATTCAATCGCCAGGAGGTCGCGGCCGTGCAGCCTGCGGCTCCTGCGGCCACCGCCGCCCCGTCCATGCTTCATGTCGTGGAGGCTGCCCGCGGGCTGGATGGCCAGCCGGCAAAGCATGCCGGCATCATCGACGCCTCCCATCTCGACCCGGCCAAGCTTGGCGCCGCCGTGCAGGTTCGCCTGCCCCGCATCCCGGATGGCTGGACCGTCGTCGGCACGCGCCTCGTCGATGCCGAGGAAGGCACCGCGCTCGAGGTCGTCCTCGACACCCCCGAATTTGGCCGCCTCCTGCTGCTTGCCCGTCACACGCAGGATGTCGCCATCGTTCTCCCCACCATTGCCAAGGCAGAGGGAGAACCAACCGCATACTGGCAGCTCGTATCGGACAGTTACGCGCTGACAGGGAACTTGGCCCGGAAGCCGCTGGAATTTGCGGCCCTGGAGCTTTTTCAGACGCTGTACTAGCGCCCAACAAGATGAGCCGGGCACATGAAGAAGCCGGGCCGCAAGAAATCCTCCCAGGAGAGAACGTTCAATGAGTGAAAAAGCAAATCCCGCACTGCGGCCAGCAGTCTCGGAATCCACACGCTGGCTTCAGCTGATCGTCGGCGTCGTCTGCATGATCGCGACGGCCAACATTCAGTACGCCTGGACGCTGTTCGTCCCGGAAATTCAGGAAACCTTCGGCTGGGAACGCGCCAGCATCCAGATCGCCTTCACGATCTTCGTGCTGGTCCAGACCTGGCTCGCGCCGATTGAAGGCTACTTCATCGACAAGTTCGGCCCCCGCCTGATGGTTGCCTTCGGCGCCGTCTTCATCGGCGTCGCATGGGTCATCAACTCGCAGGCCACCAGCCTGACGGGCTTCTACATCGGTGCGGCCGTCGGCGGTATCGGCGTGGGCTCCATCTACGCAACCTGCATCAACAACGCTCTGAAGTGGTTCCCGGATCGTCGCGGCCTCGCCGTTGGCCTCACCGCGGGCGGCTACGGCGCGGGTTCGGCTGCCACCATCCTGCCCATCGCAGCGATGATCGAGTCGTCGGGCTTCCAGGAGACGTTCTTCTTCTTCGGCCTTCTGCAGGGCGGCCTCGCCTTCGTGGCGGCGTGGTTCCTGAAGTCTCCCCCGAAGGGCGCCCTCAACGCGTCCGCGAAGCTGGTGCAGAGCCGTCGCGACTACACCCTCAAGGAAGCGCTCAACACCAAGCTCTTCTGGCTCATGTTCCTGATGTTCATCTGCGTCGTCACCGGCGGCATGATGGCTGTCGCCCAGCTCGGCGTTATCGCGCAGGATCTCGGCGTCAAGGAGTTCGAGGTCAACCTCTACTTCTTCACCATGGCCGCCCTGCCGCTCGCCCTGATGCTCGACCGCGTCATGAACGGCATCTCGCGTCCGCTGTTCGGCTGGATCTCCGACAATATCGGCCGTGAAAAGACGATGGTCATCGCCTTCACGCTCGAAGGCTTGGGCATCATCGCTCTCGGCTATTTCGGCTCCAACCCCTGGGCGTTCCTGTTCCTCTCCGGCCTCGTCTTCCTGGCCTGGGGTGAAGTGTACTCCCTGTTCTCGGCTCTGGCCGGCGACGCCTTCGGCACCAAGCACATCGGCAAGATCTACGGCGTGCTCTACACCGCCAAGGGCATCGGCGCGCTCTTCGTGCCGGTCGGCAACCTGATGATGGAAGCAACGGGCACGTGGTCGACGGTTCTCTACACCGTCGCCGCCATGGACCTGTTCGCGGCCTTCCTCGCCATCGCGGTGCTCCGTCCGGTGCTCGCAGCCCACGTGCTGAAGTCCGGGATCGCAAATCCGGATCTCGCTCCGGTGGCCGCGGCTGCTGCGGGTCGTCCGGCGACCGTCTGATAAGAACGGCGGAGGCCCAACGGCCTCTGCCCCCCCCTACGCTGCCCAGGCAGCGGATCAAGGCAGGCCTTCGGGCCTGCCTTTTTTTTATGGTCCGCCCCGCCGCGCATGCATCCGCGCCATCAGCCTCGCCAGGCTTGGGCCCAGGAGCAGGACCACCAGGAACCGCGCGGTCTGCATGGCCATGACGAACGGCAGGTCGATGGTGCTCGATGCCGCGATGATGGCCACCGAGTCTGCGCCGCCGGGGCTCATCGCCAGATAAGCGGTCAGCGGATCCAGTCCGGCGAGGCGCGCAAGGACAACGGACATCAGCCCGCAGACGGCGATCAGAAGAGCGATGGAGGCAAGGATGCGCGGCAGTGCACGTGCCGCGTGACGCAGGATCAGCCGCGTGAACCTGAGGCCGATGCTCCATCCCACTCCGGCATAGGCCGCCGCAAGCAGGAGCGGAGGAAGCTCCACGTCCACCCATCCGATGTCCTGGAGCACGACGGTCAGGACCAGCGGCGCCAGCAACGGCCCCGCAGGAACTCGCAGCAGGCGCGCCGCGAGGGCCCCGCCCCAGCAGATGGCAAGTGTCGCCGCCAAGGCGGGCCAGTCCACCGGCGGCAGCCAGACCATCGCCGCCGCCTGCCCCGGCTGCCCTCCAAAGACGCCGATCACGGCGGAGGCCACCAGCACCACCAGCACGACGCGCAGATACTGCATCACCGCCACCAGCCGCACATCCGCGCCGTAGACCTCGGCCATCAGGGTCATGGCGCTGGCGGCTCCGGGAAAGGAACCCCAAAGCCCGGTCGTGCCCGGCAGCACCCTGCTCCCCGCCAGAATCCAGCCGAGCACCATGCTTGCTGCCACCACCGACACGACCGCGCCAAGGAACACCGGCCATTTGGCCAGCACGTCCACCAAGATCTCGTGCGTGATGCTCTCCCCGATCATGCAGCCGATGAGGCCTTGCGCCGCGAAGAAGATCGGCGTCGGCACGCGCATCGCAGGACCGGTCACCGCGATGATGATGCCGGCCAGCATGGGCCCGATCAGCAGCGCGGCGGACAGCCCGGCAAGCTCAAGCACGACCACAAGGCCAAAGGACAGGACGAACAGCAGCAGCCAGCGCAGGGGGCGGCCATCACGGGATGGAATGTGTGACGGGTCTCGGGGATCGGCGGTTTCGCTCATGGCGCGGCTCCAGTGCGACGCCTTCCTGCGCTGCCGGCGACCAGCCAGGCAATGCGCCCTTCGACTGGCGGATGCCGCTCAGTTGGCGCGGGCGATGGCGCTGAGAATACGTGAGGGAATCAGATGGCTGGCTGCCGCCTTCACCTTGGCCGTCAACGGCGCAACCACATGGTCGTCGCCGCGCATCATTGCGCGATATCCGGCCTGCGCCACCTCATCCACATCCGCTTTCGGCGCCTTTCCTATGACGCTGTCGGCCATGCCGTTGCGGGCGAAAAAGGCCGTGTCCGTCAGGTCGGGCATCAGCGCCGTGACGGTCACGCCGCGCTCGCGCAGTTCGCCGCCAAGCGCCGTCGAGAGGGCGAAATTGTAGGCCTTGGTCGCGGAATAAACGGCCAGGTTTTGAGCCGGAGCAAAGGCCACCAGGGAGGACGTGATCATGATCCGTCCCCTTCCCCGTTGCACCATGTCCCGGGCGAACAGCTTGGTCAGTGTCGTGGTCGCCATCACGTTCAGGCGGATCGAGTTCAGCTCTGCATCGAGATCGTTGTCCACGAACCGGCCGAGCACGCCCCTGCCGGCGTTGCTCACGAAGAAGTCCGCCCGGACGCCCAGAGCTTTCACGTCATTATAGAGGTGCTGCGGTCCCCCCGTCGTCGAAAGGTCGGCAATCACCGTCTCGACGCGGGGCGAGCCTTCGAGACGCAAGCCGCGGGCGGCGACCGCCAGTTCGTCCGGTTCGTCCGATGTGATGACAAGGCTGTGCCCATCACGCGCGAAGCACCGGGCGAGTGACCGCCCGATGCCTGTAGACGCGCCCGTGATGACGGCTGTGCCGGGCCTCACGAAGGATGCGCTTCGGACTCGTCCACGGTGCGAGCGGCCAGCCTCGGCCGCCCGTTCGGGAAGCCGGATCGGTCGCTGTAGTCACGGAATGGTATGGCGTCCTTCGCTCGATTGCTGAGCGCCGTGGCGCACGCGATGTCGAGGAGGGTCACCCCCGCGACGGCGGCGATGGCCAGCATCACATTGCCCTGCTGCGGGTTCTCGTCGTCCATGTGCGGCGCAAGCGTCGCAAGATCGAGCGCGTCGCCCGCGACGCGTCCCCAGACATAGGGCGTGGGATCGGTGGAGCCGAGGATCGCCACGCCGGTCGCGATCTCGCGCACGCCATAGGCCTGGATCAATGCCGCCTTGTCCTCCATGCCCAGCGCCCGGCTCAGCATGCGCGGGGCGAACAGTTCAGCCGCGCCGAGCGCGATGGAAAACCAACCGAGGCCGCGCGCCATCGGATCGGCGGTCGTGTGTCGTTGCTTGCGATACATGTCAGACCCTCACGGCTTGATGACGACCTTGATGCACCCGTCCTCCTTGTCCCGGAACGTCTTGTACATTCCCGGGCCTTCTTCCATGGAGACGGTGTGCGTGATGACGAAGCTGGGATCGATCTGGCCTTCCTGGATGCGGCGCAGCAGGTCCTGGCTGTAGCGATTCACATGGGTCTGGCCGGTGCGGATGGTCAGGCCCTTGTTCATCATCGCGCCAAGCGGGATCTTGTCGGCCAGCCCGCCATAAACACCGGGGATCGAGACGATGCCCGCCGGACGGCAGACATAGAGGATCTCGCGCAGCACGTGCGGACGGTCGCTTTCCAACATCACGGCCTGCTTCACGCGGTCGTAGACGGAATCGAGCGACCGCGTCGCATGGGCCTCAAGGCCAACGGCGTCGATGCACTTCTCCGGGCCCTTGCCGCCCGTCAGTTCGCCGATGCGCTCAAGGACGCTTTCCTCGTCGAAATTGATGGTGATCGCACCCGCCGCCTTCGCCATGGCGAGACGCTCCGGCACGTTGTCGACGACGAAGACCTTCTCGGCGCCCAGCAGGAAGGCACTGCGGATACAGAACTGCCCGACCGGACCCGCGCCCCAGATGCCCACCCAGTCGGTCGGCTCGATGTCGCAATGCACGGCGGCCATCCAGCCGGTGGTGAAGATGTCGCCGAGGAACAGAACCTGCTCGTCGGTCATGCCGTCCGGGATCACGATGGGCGACACATCGGCGTAAGGCACGCGCACATACTCAGCCTGCCCACCGGCATAGCCGCCTGTAAGGTGCGAATAGCCGAACAGGCCGGCCGTGCTGTGGCCGAAGGCTGTGTCGCCCAGCTCCTTCTTGCGGTTGGAGCGCTCGCAAACGGACCAGTTGCCGCGCTTGCACTGCCAGCACTCGCCGCAGCAGATGGTGAAGGGCACCACCACGCGGTCGCCGACCTTCAGCTTCTTGTTGTCCTTGCCGACCTCCATCACCTCGCCCATGAACTCATGGCCCATGATGTCGCCGGTCTGCATGCCCGGCACGAACCCGTCATAGAGGTGGAGGTCCGATCCGCAGATCGCGCAGGAACTGACCTTGATGATGGCGTCGCGGCCATCCTCGATCGTCGGATCAGGCACGTTCTCGCAGCGGATATCCTGTTTCCCGTGATAGGTCAGTGCGCGCATGGCGGTCTCCCGGCGTGGATTGCGGCGTACGTGGGGACGTGAGACACCGCTTATCGGTTCACCTCCATCTACGCGGCAGATGCGGGACTTGTTCCCCCCTGCCGCCCCCACCCGGCGCCAAGTGTGCGCCATCGCACAGGGACCAGAAATGACGGATCTAAACCTTGCCGCCGCCCGCACCATCGTGGATGCCGCCGCCGCCTATGCGCAGGACAAAGGCCTGAAGCCGCTCGGGATCGTGGTGCTGGACGCGCGCGGTTCCGTGCGCGCCGCCATCACGCAGGACGGCGGCAGCCTCAAGCGCTACGAGATGGCGTATGGCAAGGCCAATGGTGCCATCGCACTGGGGCTCGGCACCCGCACCGTGTTCAACTACCCGGAAGCGCGCCGCTTCTTCCTGTCCGCCGCACACACCGTCACCGGCCCGGCCATCTTCTTCCCAGGCGGCGTGCTCGTTCGTGATGGAGACGGAGCGCTGGTTGGTGCCGTGGGCATCTCGGGCGACGTCTCCGACAATGACGAGGCAGCCGCCATGGCCGGCATCGAAGCCGCCGGCTTCGTCGGCGATCCGGGCGCCTGAAGCTTTCCAGAAACAAAGATGCCCGGCTCTATGGCCGGGCATCTGATCCTTGCTGAAGTCGCGATCAGTTGAAGTTGTAGCGAACCGCCATCTTCACATCGTGCGAGGTCAGGTCGTTGAAGGAATAAGGGTTGAAGCTCGGGTTCGCACCCTCGGGAGTCACTAGGTCCTCGGTCTCCGCATCGCCCAGGTTCAGGTAGCGATACGCCACCTCGAAGGTCCACTGAGGAGTGACTTCGAAGGCAAGGCCGGCATACAGCGCCCAGGCAAAGTTCCAGGTGTCCGTGTCGCCACTCAGGCCAAGGGCCGTTCCGGGGACTGCCGGGTTGAAGTCCGTGAAATCGTTGATCTCGACGCGGGCAGCGCCGACACCCGCGCCGATGAACGGCGTCATGATGCCGTAGGTCGGCAGGTCGAAATAGCCGTTCACGAGGGCAACCCACTCGGTCTTGTTGCCGTCGTAGTCGTTGATGCCCAGACCGCCCGGCAGATCCTCGTCGGCATAATTGTCGAGCCCGTTGAACTCGCTCTCGAAGCGGTACTCGCCCGTCACGTCCACGCGGAACTGCTTGTTGATGCGGTAACCGACGCCGAAGCCCAGGAATGCCGAAGCATCGAAGTCGGATTCCGTAACCGCGAAATCGCCCGTCTCGAAGAGCGGAGACGTGAACTCGTCCACGCGCTGGTTGGTGATGCCGACGTCACCGCGCAGATACCATCCGCCGAACTGCTTGACCTCGACGACCGCCGGCTCGACGAAGTCGGGCATGTCGGCTGCGAAGGAAGCGCCCGGCAGCAACGCCGTGGAGCCAAGCAGAAGCAGTGCAAAGGTCTTGTGGTTCAGCATGTGCCCGTCCCCTCATCTCGTTGAACCGGGCTCAAGCCGGCCGCGAATGAGGAGAAGATGGGGCACATTGCTTAATGGCTGCTTAACCTTAACGGCCTGTGCAACCATCGGATGCTTTTTTTACCATGTTCGGCGGCAGGCGCTCAGGCCGCCGCCTCGGTCACCGCACCCACCACGTCGTTGACCACCTTCGCCACGAGCTCGGGATCGTCACCCTCGGCCATTACGCGGATCACCGGCTCGGTGCCGGATGGACGGATCACCAGCCGCCCGCCCGCGCCCAGCTGCTCGCGCGCCGACGCGATGGCGCTCATCACGCCCTGCTGCTCGAGCGGCTTGCCCGAGCGGTAGCGGACATTCTTCAGGATCTGCGGCAGCGGCTCGAAGCGGCGGCACACCTCGGAGATCGGCCGGTCCTTCTTCTTGACCACGGCAAGGATCTGGAGAGCGGCCAGCAGGCCGTCGCCCGTGGTCGTGTAGTCCGACATGATGATGTGGCCGGACTGCTCGCCGCCGACATTGTAGCCGCCCTCGCGCATGGCCTCGGCCACGTAGCGGTCGCCAACGGCCGTGCGCTTCAGTTCCAGCCCGATGCCGTTGAGGAACCGCTCCAGTCCCAGATTGGACATCACGCTGGCCACGATGCCGGGGCGCGAAAGGCGCCCCTCCTCCGCCCAGCTTTCCGCCACCACGGCCATCAGCTGGTCGCCGTCGACCAGGCGGCCCTTCTCGTCCACCATGATGAGGCGGTCGGCGTCACCGTCCAACGCGATGCCGACATCGGCACGCACCTCGTGCACCTTCTGGATCAGGGCCGTCGGAGCGGTGGAGCCCACATCCTTGTTGATGTTGAAGCCGTTCGGCTCGACGCCGATGCTGATGACCTCTGCACCCAGTTCCCACAGGGCCTCGGGGGCCACCTTGTAGCCGGCGCCGTTCGCGCAATCGAGCACGACGCGAACACCGTCGAGCGACATGTCCCGGGAAAGGGTGCGCTTGGCGAACTCGATGTAGCGGTCGTGCACGCCCTCGATTCGGCGGGCGCGGCCAAGATCGCCGGACGCGGCAAGCTTCGGCGAGAGATCGGCGTCCATGAGCGCCTCGATCTCGGCCTCGACATCGTCGGACAGCTTCACGCCGTCCGGGCCGAACAGCTTGATGCCGTTGTCGTCATAGGGATTGTGCGAGGCCGAGATCATCACGCCGATGTCGCAGCGCATGGAGCGCGTCAGCATGGCGACGGCCGGCGTCGGCATCGGGCCAAGCAGCAGCACGTCCATGCCGACCGAGGTGAAGCCCGCCACCATGGCGTTCTCGATCATGTAGCCGGACAGGCGTGTGTCCTTGCCGATCACGACGCGGTGGCGGTGGTCGCCACGGCTGAAGATCAGCCCGGCTGCCATGCCGACCTTCAGGGCCAGGTCCGGAGTGATGACCTGGTTCGCGCGGCCCCGGATGCCGTCAGTGCCGAAATATTTGCGCGTCATCTCCAACCCTGCCCTTCGCGAACGGATCGCTGCTTCTATCGCAGATTGCGTCCGCCTTCGTTCAAAAATGGTGAGCGAAGATTACAGCGCGGCGAGGCTGAGCCTGTTCCAGGCTTGCAGTGGAGGCGAGCCCGGAGCCGCCACGTCAAGGCGTATGGGTCCCCGCCTCTGCCGGAACACTCCCCGGGCGTTCCGGCGAAGGCCGGAACCCATACCCTCGGACGTGCAGCCAAGCTCTCTCACGCGGCACCACGCATGAAAAAGCCCGGCACGATGGCCGGGCTCTTCCTGTTCTTTGTGCGCGGACGATCAAGCCTGCGGCTGCGGCTCCAGGCCCGGATCGTTGCGGGGGCGGGTGCGGCCGGTCGTCGGCACGGCTGACCCACGCGGGGTCGGCGGAGTGTCGGCATCCTCGCGCACCGGCGGCTTGCCGGCGAGCAGGCCGATGATCTCGTCGCCGCTGAGCGTCTCGTATTCGAGCAGGCCCTGCGACAGCGCCTCCAGCTGGTCGTTCTTCTCCGTCAGGATGGTGCGCGCCGTGGCGTAGCCCTCCTCCACAAGACGGCGCACTTCGGCGTCGATCTTGCGGGCGGTCTCCTCGGAAACCGTGGGCTGCTTGCCCATGGAATACCCGAGGAACACCTCTTCCTGCTGGTCGCCGTACATCACGGTGCCGAGCTGGTCGGAGAAGCCCCACTGCGTCACCATCGCGCGGGCGAGCTTGGTCGCCTGCTGGATGTCGGAGGATGCACCCGAGGTCACCTTGTCGGGGCCGAAGGTGATCTCCTCCGCCACGCGGCCGCCCATGAGGATGGCGAGGCGCGAGGTCATCTGCTCGTAGGACATGGACAGCTTGTCCCGCTCCGGCAGCTGCATGACCATGCCGAGCGCACGTCCGCGCGGAATGATCGTGGCCTTGTGGACAGGATCGGTCGCGGGGACGTTCAGGGCCACGATGGCGTGACCGCCCTCGTGATACGCGGTCAGGATCTTCTCCTGCTCGGTCATGACGAGCGTCTTGCGCTCGGCACCCATCATGATCTTGTCCTTGGCGTCCTCGAACTCGGCATGCGTGACCATGCGCTTGGAGCGGCGGGCCGCCATCAGCGCTGCCTCGTTGACGAGGTTCATCAGGTCAGCACCCGAGAAGCCGGGCGTGCCGCGGGCCACCGTCTTCAGGTTCACGTCCGGCGCCAGCGGCACCTTGCGGGCGTGGACCTTCAGGATCTTCTCGCGGCCGAGAACGTCCGGATTCGGCACCACGACCTGGCGGTCGAAGCGGCCAGGACGCAGCAGCGCGGGGTCCAGCACATCGGGACGGTTCGTCGCGGCGATGATGATGATGCCTTCGTTCGCCTCGAAGCCGTCCATCTCCACAAGGAGCTGGTTCAGGGTCTGCTCACGCTCATCATTGCCACCGCCGAGGCCGGCGCCGCGGTGGCGGCCGACTGCGTCGATTTCGTCGATGAAGATGATGCAGGGCGCGTTCTTCTTGGCCTGCTCGAACATGTCGCGCACGCGGCTGGCGCCGACGCCCACGAACATCTCGACGAAGTCGGAGCCCGAAATAGTGAAGAACGGAACGCTTGCCTCGCCCGCGACCGCACGTGCGGTCAGGGTCTTACCCGTGCCGGGAGGGCCGACGAGCAGAACGCCGCGCGGGATGCGGCCGCCGAGACGCTGGAACTTCTGCGGATCGCGCAGGAATTCCACGATCTCCGACAGGTCTTCCTTGGCCTCGTCGATGCCGGCCACGTCCTCGAACGTCACGCGGCCATGGGCCTCGGTCAGCAGCTTGGCCTTTGACTTGCCGAAGCCCATGGCCTTGCCGGCCCCGCCCTGCATCTGCCGGGACAGGAACACCCACACGCCGATCAGCGCCACGAAGGGCAGCCAGTTCAGCAGCAGCGCCAGGAACCAGGGCATCGAGTCCTGCGGCGCACGCGCCGTCACGGTCACACCCTTGGTATAAAGCCGCTCGACCAGCGAGGGATCGTTCGGAGAGTAGGTCTTGAACGTGCGTCCATCGACATAGGTGCCGGAGATGTTCGGCCCCTCGATCAGCACGTCGCGCACCCGCTGGTTATCCACCTCCGTCAGCAGCTGGCTGAACGAAATCTCGTTCGCAGCGGTGCGGTCGCTCGGCCCCTGGAACAGGGTGAACAACGCAAGCAGCAGCATGACGATGATGACCCAAAGGGCAAAATTCCGGTAATTCGGGTTCATCCTGAGCCTTTCAGGCCGGCGCATCGCAAGTCGCAAGAAGAGCGCAGACCCCGGATGCAATGTAAGGGGCCCGTTTTGCATTGCCAAGGTGCGAAGAGACGCTGCGGCGCGCTCTTCTTCAACCCTGCGGCACCCGGCGGGAACGCGGTGGCGCGCGCTCGATACGCACCGGCCCCGATCCCACCCTCACCGCGCAGCCGGCAAGCGTCCTTGCGAGCGAGCGGCGCGCGCGCAGCGCGCCCAGCACGGCCTCGAACAGCGCTTCGGCTCGCGCCAGCCTGATCGCCGCGCCGCCGCCGGCTTCATCGAGGGCCCGCACGAGCAGCCTGAGCGCGATCTCTTCCGGCAATTCGAGCAGGGCCGCGCGATCCAGCTCGATCCGCCCTTGCCCCAGCGCGGCGCATCGAGCCCAGGCTTCCTCGGCAGCCCATGCCAGCGCGTTCTCGGCTCGCGCCACGCGGCGCGCCAGCACGGCCAGCCTCCCGGCGCTCAGCCCCTCGCGCTCCAGCACGGCGCGCGACTGCCGCAGCCGTGCCCTCGCAAAGCGGACGTCGCAATTGCTGGGATCCTCGTGCCAGTCGAATCCCCCCGCCTCCAGCGTGGCGACAAGGCGGTTCTTCGGCACGTTGAGGAAGGGACGGACATGGCGGATGCCGCTGCGCGGAACCTCGTCGCGCATGGCGGCAAGCCCCGTCAGTCCCGAGCCGGCCGCAAGGCGCAGGAGGACGGTTTCCGCCTGGTCGTCCATGGTGTGTCCGGTTGCAAGATGTGACATCCCGCGCCGGCGGGCGAGATCGGTCAGGAGGCCGTAGCGCGCGGTCCGCGCCTGCTCCTCGATCCGGGTTTCCGGCTTCGCGCCGGTCCAGTCCAGCACCATGTGCTCCACGCCCAGGCGGCCGCATGTGGCGGCCACTGTTCCGGCCTCGGCCCGGCTCTCCGGCCGCAGGCCATGGTCCACCGTGGCGGCGATCATCGGAACGTCTTGCCTGTGCGCCCAGTCGGAGAGCAGCACGAGAAGCGCCATGGAATCGGCGCCGCCGGACACCGCCGCCAGCAATCCCTCGACAGGGGCGAAAGGCCGCATCAGGAGGTCTGTTTCCGCGCCATCAAGGGGCCGTGATTGGGGGCCAATCGTGATCATCCCGTTGTCAGATCCCAACCCCGCCGCGCCCTCGGGCCACACCCTCTGAATGTCACAGGATGCATGTACAATTCCGCTCTGGAACATATTTGCAACTGGAAACAATTAACCCTGCAGTTAAGGGGAACTGGTAGCCCTTCCCCACATTGTAGATGCGGTGATTCGCCCGTCGGCGATGGCCCGCGCGATCCCACGTGTTCAGCACTTTTCGGAAAGACACCTCGTTGCGTCGTCGCGATCTCCTGCTCGGGGCTGCTGCCCTGCCTTTCGCCTCCGGTCTTCTGTACCAGCTGGCGCAGGTTCCGCTGGCACAGACGGGAGATGCCGTGCCGTTCTCGGCGGCCCAGGTTCGCCAGATTGCACGTGATCTCGCGTCGAAGCCGTACCAGGCACCCGATACCCGCCTGCCGGAAGACTTCCGCGATCTCTCCTACGACCTCTACCGCGACCTTCGCTTCCTTCCGGACAGGGCGCTTTGGCGTGGCGAAAACCTGCCCTTCCAGGCGCAGTTCTTCCATCGCGGCTTTCTCTACAGCAACCGCGTGGAGATCTTCGTGGTTTCCGAGGGGCAGAGCCGGCCCGTCCTGTATTCGCCGGAGCAGTTCACCTTTGGGCGCGTGAAGCCGCCGGCACCGGACGCCAATCTCGGCTTCTCGGGCTTCCGCCTGCACAGCCCGATCAACCGCCCCGATTACTTCGATGAGATGACGGTCTTCCAGGGGGCCAGCTATTTCCGCGCGGTGGCCAAGGGCCAGACCTACGGCCTCTCGGCACGTGGCCTTGCCATCAAGACGGCCGACGCAGCCGGCGAGGAATTCCCCACCTTCCGCAGCTTCTGGCTGGAACGCCCGCAGCCCGGCACCTCGTCCATCGTCGTCCACGCGGTGCTGGACAGCGAGAGCGCCGCGGCGGCCTACCGCTTTACCATCCGCCCGGGCGAGACCACCCTTTTCGACGTCGAGATGGCGATCTATCCGCGCGTCGACATCAACCAGGCGGGCCTCGCGCCGCTGACGTCCATGTTCTACTTCGATGCGAACGACCGCGAAGGCATCGACGACTTTCGTCCGGGCGTCCACGATTCGGATGGGCTGGCCATCTACAACGGACGTGGCGAGCGCATCTGGCGCCCGCTCACGAATCCCCAGCAGCTTCAGGTCAGCGTCTTCGGCGACGTGAACCCGCGCGGCTTCGGCCTCATGCAGCGTCAGCGTCAATTCTCGGACTACGAGGACATCGAGGCCAAGTACGAGAAGCGGCCCAGCCTCTGGATCGAGCCGATCGGCGATTGGGGCGAAGGCGGCGTCCACCTCATCGAAATCCCGACGCAGGGTGAGATCCACGACAACATCGTTGCGTTCTGGCGCCCGCGCTACGCCCTGCAGAAGGGCGGCGAGTACCTTTACAATTATCGCCTGCACTGGTGCGGCGCTGCACCGACGGACACGCCGGAGCAAGCCCGCATGGTGCGGACCAGCTCCGGCAATTTCGGTGAAAACCGCCGTATCTTCGTCATCGACGTGGCGGGCCAGAAGACCGAGAGCACGCCCATCACGGACATCCGCGTGGACGTCACGTCCAGCGCCGGCAAGATCGAGCATCCGGTGCTGCAGACCAATCCGGAAAAAGGTGGCTGGAGGGTCAGCTTCCAGTTGATCCCGGATGACAATCCCGTCATCGAATTGCGCGCGGTCGTCATGCGGGGTGACGAGCCGGTCTCCGAGGTCTGGGTCTATCGATGGACGAAATAGTGACGGCTCCGGCGGCGCTCCAGGCTCAGGAGCGTTTCAGGGCGCTGCCGGATGAAGCACCGCTCGCAATGCCGGTGCAGTCATTGTTCAAGAAGCCGCCCAGCGGTGGAAGGCCGGCCTCGCAGCCGGCTTTCAGCTTCATGCGCCGCGCCGCCATCTTCCTGCCGACGCTTGCCATCACGGCCGTGGGCGCCAACGAGATGTTCCGCGTGCTGAACGTGGCGGGGATGACCATCCCCGAATGGTTCGTCCTCATCCTGTTCGTCCTGCTGTTCGCGTGGATCGCGTTCTCGCTGTGCAGCAGCCTGCCGGGTTTCATCTCGCTGCTGTTCCGCAACGGCTGGAAGCTCGGCATCGATCCGACGCGCCCGCTGCCGGAACTCCGCCAGCGCACGGCCCTGCTGATGCCGATCTACAACGAGGATCCCACGCGGATCATGGCCGGCCTTCAGGCGGTCTATGAGGATCTCGAGGCCAGCGGGCGGCTCGACCATTTTGACTTCTTCATCCTCAGCGACACCACGGACGCCGAGGTCTGGATCGCGGAGGAAGCGGCCTTCCTCGCGCTGCGCCAGCGCACGGGCGGCGAGACCCGCATCTTCTATCGCCGCCGCTTCAAGAACGTGGAGCGCAAGGCCGGGAACATTTCGGACTGGGTGCGCCGCTTCGGTGCCGCCTACCAGCAGTTCATCATCTTCGACGCCGACAGCGTCATGACCGCCGATGCCATCGTGCGCCTGTCCGCCGGCATCGAGGAAAACCCGGATGTCGGCCTGATCCAGACCCTGCCCGTCATCATCAACGGCTCCACCCTGTTCGCGCGCCTCCAGCAGTTCGCCGGTCGCGTCTATGGCCCCCTGATCGCGCACGGCATCGCATGGTGGCATGGGTCGGAGGGCAATTACTGGGGCCACAACGCCGTCATCCGCACCCGCGCCTTCGCGGAGCAGGCCGGATTGCCGCACATGAAGGGCCGGTCACCGTTCGGCGGCCACATTCTGAGCCACGACTTCATCGAAGCGGCGCTCATGCGCCGCGCCGGCTGGGCGGTGCACATGGTCGCCGGTCTTCAGGGCAGCTATGAGGAGAGCCCGCCCTCCCTCACCGATGTCGCGGCGCGCGACCGGCGCTGGTGCCAGGGCAATCTGCAGCACATGGCAGTGCTCCCGGCCCGCGGCCTGCATCCCGTCAGCCGCCTTCACCTGCTCGTCGGCATCGGCTCCTACATCACCGCGCCGCTCTGGTTCGCGTTCCTTCTCTCGGGCGTCCTCATCGCGCTGCAGGCGCGCTTCGTCCCGCCGCAATATTTCGGCGACGAAATGTCCCTGTTCCCGAGCTGGCCCGCGCAGGACCCTGTGCGCGCCGCCTGGGTGTTCGGCGGCACCATGGCCATCCTGCTGCTGCCGAAGTTCCTGGCTTACATCGCGCTGCTGACACGGCCGGAGGACCGCAAGGGTTGCGGCGGCGCCATACGCGCGTTCTTCAGCATGATCCTCGAAACGCTGATCACGGGCCTCATCGCGCCCGTCATGATGCTGATCCAGTCGGTCGCGGTGTTCGACATCCTGATCGGGCGCGACGCCGGCTGGAAGCCGCAGCGCCGTGACGACGGCTCCATCCCGTTCAGCGACATCGTGCACCGCTACGCGTGGCACACCGCCTTCGGCATCCTCACCGCATGGGGCGCATACGAGGTGGCGCCTTCGCTGTTCCTGTGGATGACGCCTGTCATCCTCGGCATGGTGCTCGCCATCCCGCTGGCAGCCCTCACGGCATGGCGCAGCATCGGCATCGGCGCACGCCGCATCGGCCTGTTCCTGATTCCCGAGGAGACGAGCCCGCCGCCGGTAGTTGCCCGCGCCCGTGCGATCACGAAGGATCTCCAGGTCGATGAGACCGACACCGGCGCCGTGCAGAGGCTTCTGGCCGATCCGGAGCTTCTCGGCGCCCACCGTTCCATGCTGCCGGCGCGTCCACGCCGCCGCAGCGGCGGCGTGGACGCCCATCTCGTGGTCGGCCTCGCAAAGCTGGAGGACGTCGCGGATGAGCCCATGGAGGTCGTGCTCGGCGATCTTGAGCCGCGCGAACTCGGCGCCCTGCTCGGCGATCCGCGTGGGCTGGACCAGTTGCTGGCCATCGCCCGCCGCTAGGCACGAAAAAGCCGGGCGTCGTGCCCGGCTTCCTCAATCCTCACGCCGTGTTCGAAGGCATCAGCACTTCAGGCGCTGCTGCTCCCGGTCGCCCTGCTGCTTGGCGGCGGAGCGCGGATATTTCCGGCTCAGTTCCAGCAGCGTGGCGCAGGCCTGTTCCTTCTCGTTGATTGCGCCGAGCGTCTGTCCCAGCCGCAGCATGCTGTCGGATGCGCGCGGCGACTGCGGATATTCCGAGACCACCTTCAGGAAGGGCTCTATGGCGTCGCTGTGGCGCTGGCGCTGGTAATAGCTCTCGCCCAGACCGTAGAGTGCATCCGGCGTGCGCGGATCCTTCGGGAACTGACTGACGAAATTGCTGAATTGCGTTTCGGCGAACTCGTAGTCCTTGCGCTGGAGGAAGCCCTGGCCCAACGCATATTCCTCTTCCGCGCTGCCGCTCGCCGTCATGGAGCCGCCTCGTGCCGCCGCCTGCGCTGACGCTGGAGGCGGGCCGCCTGCCTGCGTGCCGCCGCCGAACTCGGGCGCGATGACCATGGGCGCCCCGGCTTCAGGTCGCACCAAAGGGCCGGGCTGCCCCGTCACCGGTCCGGCGGTCGGGCCGCTCGGCAGTCCCCCGAGATTCTGCGGGCCGGGTGCCCCGCGCGTCGTGTCGGCCGAGCTGTTGCCCGGCGCGCGGAGTGAACCG